>CAZMNX010000020.1:0-2399 GCA_964567825.1 uncultured Candidatus Saccharibacteria bacterium | reverse complement strand
GCAAATGCCACTAAAGCTAACAACAATTTTTTCATTTCGAATAATTTACTTTTTCCTACTCGTAAGGCTTTTCAGAAAACGCCCCGTTGTTTAAAGTGGTTTCTGGACTCCACTTTTTCTGTTAAAAAATACATTTTTTTTGCCACGCTTGGTGGTCAGCCCATTTTTTGACCGTCGTATTTTTTTTAGTTTTCTCCTTAAGGCCGAATGTTGCATCAGTACATTGTTGCGGGCTACTTTCCATCTGCCTGCTGACACTAAATTTTATGCAGGCCAGAATGCTTTAATTACCACTGAAACCCTTATTACTGCTGGTTTGTTACATTATAACATCAAAGTCAATAGTGATTTCAAAACTTGTAGATACTTGACTATTCTATTATTCTATTATAAGAACCGGGATCATTTAATAGCCACACCCCGTTGTCCAACCTAAGAATACGATATGGGGTATAATAAACTTTACCACTTCTTTGAAAATAGATGTGATATTCATTGTCTGAAACTTTTAATTTACCAAGAATTTCAGTATCTGGTACATTAAGGGTAAATAAAATTTTTTCATTAGACGGGACTGAACTTGAGTTAGTAACAATAGATGAAGTCACGGGATTACTGGAATCAGATTTACATGAATTGAGTGATACAATTCCTAAAAATAATGATAAAAAGAATAACTTTTTCATACACTAAAAATTTGTAAATAGTTCTACTCGTAAGGCTTTTCGATATCGCCCCGTTTTTTAAAGTGGGTTCTGGTCTCCACATTTTTTGTTTTTCTATTTTGTCACTGTGGGTGGTCAGCCCTATTATGACCGTTGTCTGTGTCTTTCAAACTTACCCATAACGGTTAAGTTTATGTTAGGTACCGGTTTTCGTAATGTCTTCCTGCCCGCAGTCAGATAAAAACCAAATGGGAAATGGGGCCCGGGGATCTGCCAACCCCCAGTATGCAATATGACACATTGGACTGGTTTTCTTATGCATAAAATTACAACTTTCAACTTGTATTAAACACTCTCATTTGGGTTCACATTTAAAAAGAGCTTCTTCTCCAAGGTCAATGAACCAGAACTCTATCTCTTTTAGTTTCATTATTTTTCAGCTTACTAAATCACCATCGCCAGAGAACCGTATTGTTTTATTGTCATCACCCCAAAACCACTCTCCTGTTTCTGTCTCTGATCCGTAGCTGTCAGTAAATTTTGTAATGAACTGTCCATTTTTAACAAAAGTTATAGTTATCTCTTCCTCACCAAGATACTCCTTTGTTGTTTGACCATTAACAGTAACAATATTCCATTCTTTATAGAGAAAACTCTCATCAAAAGAAGTATCGTCTTTTGTACAGGAAAAAAAGCCTAAGCATAAAAAAACAGAAACGGATATTACCCTCCAACTAAGAATACTCAAAATCTACTTTGTTTCCTTAACATTTGTATAACTGAAATCTTTAGCCCCGCAGATAAAAATGCTAATAAGAATTTTTTCATAGTTTTAGGTTTTAATGTTGGTTTCAAATATTTACTCAATAATTACTTTTTGAACGCTTAATCCTTTTCGATGGATAATCACCAGAGAATAAAGCCCTCTTTGGGTATTCGGAATACTCAGTTTCACTGGTGTATCAATGTCTTTGTCTAACCATTCACCAACAACTCTACCTGTTACATCTACAAGCCTAATATGGCATTTCCCAATATCGTTATGCTTGCTATGCACATACAGTTCTATATTTGCAGGGTTTGGATAGATAAGAATGTCAGAAGAACCGTCACTTAATGAGGAGTTATAAATGCCAACTATTTTTTGTACAGCTACATTTACAACAGATACTTCAGAATTCAAAAATCCATCATTGACAATCAAACTGAAAGAATATTGAGTATTTTCAGACACAACTGGGATAGAAAATGTTGGTTTCTGAGCTGCCACATCACTGAGAGTTATATCTGCATGAGATGTCCAATGGTAGGTAAGGGCATCACCATCGGGGTCAAAAGAGCCGCCACCGTTCAAGGTGACCAGCGCACCTTCATTAACAGTCTGGTCGGAGCCAGCATTTGCAACAGGGGGCTTGTTTACGTTTTTTATAGTAACAATAACATGATCGGCCACCGAACTGGCTTTGCCGTCGTTCACCACAAGGGTAAAGATGTAATCGGTGTCGGTTGTAACTTCCGGGGCAGTGAAGGTCGGTTTCTGTGCCGTTGCATCGTTCAGGGTGATCTCGACAGGGGCTGTCCATTGGTAAGTAAGCGCATCGCTATCAGAGTCAGATGAGCCGCTGCCGTCCAAAGTGACCAGCACACCTTCATTAACAGTCTGGTCGGACCCAGCATTGGCAACAGGGGGCTTGTTTACGTTTTTTATAGTAACAATAACATGATCGGCCACCG
>CAZMNX010000019.1:0-5520 GCA_964567825.1 uncultured Candidatus Saccharibacteria bacterium | reverse complement strand
CGAATGATCAGGCTTGGTACCTGATCGTAGACTCAGTGACAATCAGTCGCTGACCGCAGAAACACCAAAAGTCTTGTCTGCTCCCAGAGCAGGCAAGACTTTTTTTATTTATTTAATAACATTTAATTTTTTTAAAAAATATTTTGCTACGAATTATTGAGTTTAATATAAAACAAAACCCGTCCTCCAACAGGTTCTGTTGTCGACGGGTATTTTCAGCGACTGTCTGGGACAAAAAAGCCAGCATCAAACCATCCGGTATGCCCCAGGAATTTCAAATAGCATTGGCCCTCGCTTTTGTTGATTCGACAAGCCTTAACTATCAAGGGTTTGCTATCTTTGATCTGGGTCGGTTTTTTACTTCCCTCAGAGTCAATTGGAATGAAATCCTTTTTGGGTGACACCATATCACCTCCCTTGAACACATTTGTCATATTGTCCTCCTTTGTTCTTATAAGCTTTTCTGATATTAAGTTACTCTTTTTTATATAAAAATGCAATATGTATGTGAGGTTGGTCAGTGAGAACCTGTTATTAGGGTCTAATACAAGCCCTTTTAATTAAAATCAATATTTTTAGTGATTTCCTGCGACTTTGAAATTAAAATAAAGATTCATTAAATAATTCCATATACCAACAAACCCCGCCACTAACACCCTAGAAAATAAATAATTAAAAGAAAGTATTTCTACAAAAAAAGCCATTAAAATTACTACAAAAAATAAACCGATTCCAGAAATCAATAAAAAAGTATAATATCCATGGTCTATTTTACGCAGTGTTTTTGTAAATACAAATTTTCTACTGAAATAGTAGTTGATAGAAACTGCAATAACAAAGGCAATCCCTGCTGAAATTAAATAATTTATTAAGAAAAAATCTGTAAATAGATATAGAAGTAATAAATCTAAAATAAAGGTAGATACTCCAACACTAAAATATCTAAAAAATCTAATAAAAGTTTTGTTCATGGTTTTATGATATATTATATTTTAGATAGTTGAGTATAAGGATCAATCACTTTTTAACTTAATTTTTTAGGTTTAGGGATAGATCTGTAAAAACCCAACAATATAATTCTTACCCCATTTTTTAGCACACTTAGGACAGGTTGTATAATAGAAATATATTTTGTTGTTTGGTATTCCTTTTTCTTCCGCCATCTTTTTTATTTCTTTATACCATTTTCCAACATTTTTATATGGTCCTTCAAAAACTTTCGTTAAAAAAGTTCCTGAAATTTTAACATTTTCTGCCTCTGGCACTTCTTTAGTTACTGCCAAATAATGTTCACACTTCCAAGGAGATAAATCCAGGGATAGCATAACCCAATCTTTCATATCAGGACTTGCTCCTGCTTTTTCAACTTTACTCCAAGCTCTTTTCATCATAGAACCCATATTAAGGGGTATGTAAAAAATACTACATGTTTTTTCTTTTATAAACATTTTATCAGTCCAAACTATTTCCTTGTTATCCCAAGGAGTAGAATTAAATTCTGGACAACATATTTTTTCTTCGTTCATAATATTTTTAATTAAAACTATTAACACTAAAATTATATCATAGGTTCGAACTTCTACTAAGGTAGCTAAAATAATCCTTATAAAATAAAGTTAAAAAAAACTTTAAAACGAGACATCTAAACAGAAAGCCCCACCGAAGCAGAGCTCCTGTGGGACTTAGTTCAAGATTGCTGGCAACAACACTCGCCAGATAGTGATACTCGCCATGACTGGCGGAAATACCACACCGATGAATGTTACAAACTTCTCAAAGCCGTGACAACGTGGATAAGCCTTCATCCAACAGACGAAGACGAACACATTGACCATAATCTGCAGACACCCAGCGAGAACGTTCAGATTCTCGAAGAAATGTGTACAGTTAGCAATGAAAAAGAATGAGAGACCAGCTGTTCCAGAAATGATTCGCCACTTCTTGGAAGTAGTTTTCATAATCTATCCTTTCAGTTCAAAATTCAACAAAAAATCTAACTATATACAAGTAGTAGCATATTAAAGCATATTTGTCAAACTTAGCGGCTGAATTAACACTTGAATTTCAACACTTAAGCCGAAGGTATTATTAAATATAAAGGAAGGGCTTCGCTCCTTATAGAGCCTGAAGTATCATCTTTATCGTGGTATCGTTTTATTATAATTTCCTAAATATAAATTCACAAATAAAAAGAAGCGCGACCATATTATGTATCGCGCCTCATCACAACAAGAGAGAACTTCTACATGTAAATAAAATTTAGATAATAAAAACACCCGCGAAAGCATTACTGCAATCACGGGTGATAGAGGAATTTCACCTAATCAATCTATCGAACCGCGAGCGTCTCGCCAGCATATTCCAACCCTGCTGGCTTGATGACAACCTTCTTCGTATCACAGTCCTCGACATGCCCCGCAATAGACACACGGTAACCGAAAGGAGCTAAGTCCAGAACTTGAGCCACATCACTTTCCGACACATAAAGTGCAAACCCCGCACCCATGTTCAGATTGCCGTAGGCTTCCTTGTCATCAACCGGTCCGTGCTTCTGAATGAAGCTAAAGATCGAATGTTGCCGAGGCAACTCATCGATCACATAAGCGAACGGCTGAGGTGCCCGCATCAGCTTGCGCCAACCGTGCCCCGTAATGTTCACTGCGTAGTGAATGTCCACACCCGCATTGAGACAGTCCTCAACGAGGCCGACGTAAATATGCGTCGGATCAAGCAGAGCGTCGCCGTAAGTCCGACCGTTACCTAGCTGTGTTAGATAGCCTTCAGGTAAACCGTCAGCAATCTTCCGCGCCAGAGTCAGACCGTTCGCATGAATACCGGAACTCTCAGCGATGAGAATCACGTCACCGTGCCGAATCTTGTCCGGCCAGATCAGGCGTTCCTTGGGCTTTATTAACCCCATCGCCGAGCCAGACAAGACGAATGTCCCCGGCACCACCACCCCTTTGAGTGTCGGCGTTTCGCCACAACCCCAAGCACAGCGTGCCAAATGGCAGGCTCTGGCCCAACCATCAACTAGGGCACCAGACCTTCTCTCGTCGTCGAACCAACTCGATTCGCCGACAGCCAGGTGCATCGCCACTGACATCGGCGAAGCACCGAGTGTAGCCATATCGTTCACGATCATGGCGACCGTGCATTGAGCCACATTGTCGTAGTAGTGGGATCTGAACGGAGGCAACTTGTACATCGCATCCGCGACCAAGTTCTTTGTTCCGAGACCCTCCTCGACATGAGCCAGAAAACTATCTGATGTCTCAATGAGATAGGCGCTTTCGCCACGACTGGCTTCGAACTCGCAGAATTCACCACCATTGAGACGACGAATGTTTTTCGCTGTCGCACGTCCAGCAACCTGTGCCTTACGTTTGAACGAATCCATCACATCGTAATTCACACCAGCACCTGCATACGTCATTGACTTACTCATCTAACCCTACCTTTCATTTGGAGAACCACAGTATTATTAAAACACTGGCTTTTTTAATTTTGAGTTATGCTCTCAATCTAACTCAGATCTTATTCTTTTTTACCAAAAATGCAAGAAAAATTTAATATAAAAAGAACCCCTAAGCCTGCCATTACAGCAGACCTAGGGGTCCAAACGAACAATCACAACTTATTCCAACTTGTTAGTCCTAAGGAAGAAGGCACCAGACCACTTCTTACCACCATTCTCGGCCTTTTGACAAGTAACCTTGATTGAGGCAATCGTCTTACCTTCAGTATTCATCTTGCGACGAATCTTTGCATCAACCGTCGGAAACTCATCCGTCGGTGAAAAATCAAAACGACCTTCTTTAGATCCACCATCACTGAACACCACCACAGCATAATACGAACCGGCTGGATCGTATTTTTGCTTATTCGGTGGAACAAACCGACCAGTGAACTTACCACCACCAACAAAGTTGATGGTAAAGCTAGTCTGTTGACCAGCTAGCAGACGATGAAACTGAGTTATAGCCTCATCAATCCACAATTCATCGTCTTTCAATGGTCTCGGTTGAGAATCTTCCGAAGATAATCGTCTGGGATCATAAACTGTACCGTCATCCCAAACAATAATTCTGGTCTGTTTTTCTTTCGCTTTGGACTGACCAGATATCCACGAGGGAGAACTCTCTACCCTCTCCGTGATCACCTGACAACCCATACAAGTCTTGACAGTAAAGCCAAGATTGGCTGGTTTTGCCCAGAGAGAAACTGATTGAATATTAGGAACCAAGCACTTCACACCAAAATGGAAAACTGGATCATCCTGTATCCATTCGGGAAAAGCGTAGTCACTAATCAGTTCCTGCTCACCGATGGCATAAAACCATGGGGTTAAAAAACCACAGTGAACAAAACGACGAAAGCCATTTTGAACCTTAGCTTCCTCCAAACCATTACGAGAACCCCAAGCCGTCTTGAAGAAAGCCTTGACTGTTTCCACAGTCTGCCACTCAGAAAAGGTGTGACCTTTCCAGGTGAGATACTCGTGAATCACGATACCCCACCGACCATCTGGCGGATTGAGAATTTCGAGAACTTCGATATATCCTCCTCCACCATCCTCGTTATTTCCTCCAGCATAATCGTGCTGTTTGATCTGAAAACGACTGTACATTCCCCGACTACCGTGGCTAACATTGATCTTGTGAGTTATAGGTAGTTCTACTGTCTTTACCATAGACAAAGACTGCACTATTTTATCTTTGTCTTCTGACTTACAGGTAAACTCAACCAGTTGTCCTGTTGCTGTCCGACCCTCACCAAAAGTGCAACCACCTTCCCATTCTTTCATCATTCCCTCCTGTTTTGTTATTTATCAGGTCTTATCAAAGACCAACATACCCACATGAGTATAAATCTAATATCAATACTAGGTTAATTTATTAAAAAAGTAAAGAAAATAATATTATAGAAACAATGTCAAATTTTTAGCATTACATTCCTTATTCATTATGATATAATCACTCGGTGAACAAAATAAATATCTACATTGATGGCAATAATTTGTATCGATCCGCTAAGGAACTTGATTTTGAAATTGATTATAAAAAATTTAGGGGCTGGCTTCGACAAAAATATAATCCAAATAAGGTATATTTATTCATTGGTTTAGTGCCAGAAAGAGTAAAATTTTATGAGTATCTACAAAGTTGTGGTTATGTTTTAGTTTTTAAACAAACAGTTTCAATCGGAGAAAAAATAAAAGGTAACTGTGATGCAGAATTAGTGTTAAAAGTCACTTCAGATTTTTATGAAAAAACATTTTCTTCTTGCATTTTAATTACTGGCGATGGTGATTTTGGTTGCTTAGTAGAATTTCTTAAAGAGAAAAAATCTATGAATCAAATTATTGCCCCTGATAAAAAGAAATGTTCTTTTTTACTTAGAAATAAAAATATAGAAATTACTTTTCTAAACGAACATTATCATAAATTTTCTAATAAAATCTCCTCCTAAAAGAAAAAGCCCCCGGTGTAGACGGATCTACACAAGGGTCTCTTTCAT
>CAZMNX010000018.1:0-6506 GCA_964567825.1 uncultured Candidatus Saccharibacteria bacterium | reverse complement strand
ATGGCGCGAGCTGTTCTACCAAACGGCCGAGTTTTTGCCGTAGATATTCAAAAAGATTTATTACAGAAGTTAAAAAATGGTGCCAAGCAAAATCATTTAGGTGATATTGATGTTATTTGGGGAGATTTAGAGCATTTAGGCGGAACAAAATTACGAGAAAGCTCGCTTGATGCAGTGGTGGCGGCTAATTTGTTTTTTCAAATTGAAAATAAAGACAGTTTATGTTTGGAGATTAAACGAGTACTTAAATTAAATGGCCGGACTCTAGTTATCGATTGGGCCGGTTCGTTTGGTGGGGTCGGGCCGCTTGATAAAGACATTATTTCTAAAATAAAAATGACCAGCCTATTCCATGATCACGGTTTTGTTTTAGATCGAGAAATTTCAGCGGGCGCCGAGCACTATGGTTTAATTTTTAGAAAGACAAAATAAAAAAATGAAGAATAATAAACTTTTTCAATATATTGTTACGGGAGCCTTTATTTTTTTCATTATTGTAGGAGCGATTATGTTTGCTACTTATCGTTCAAAGAGTTCATCGGCCGTCACCGTTAGGATTACCATGTGGGGCACCTTGTCTGGCGATGCTTTTAATTCTTTCGTCTCTCGTTATTTTAGTCAGGCAAATATTAAATCCTCTGTTAATTACATTGAGCGCGATCCAACCACTTTTGATCGTGATTTAGTCGAGGCTTTGGCTAGTGGTACTGGTCCCGACGCTATTATATTACCGGAAGACCTGATTGTACGTTATAGTAATAAAATCTACACTATTCCATTTACTGTATTACCGGAGCTGACTTTTAAACAAACCTATATTCAAGAAGGAGAATTGTATTTAAATAGTCAGGGGGTAATGGCCCTACCATTTAATATTGATCCTTTAGTGATGTACTGGAATCGTGACATCTTTAATAATGTAGGCGTTACTAAGCCGCCGAAGACTTGGTCAGAAATATCTAGTCTGGTGCCTAAAATTACTAAAAAAGATCAAGCTCAAAATATTACTCGTAGTACGATTGCCTTGGGTGAATTTAGAAACATTAGAAACGCTAAAGAGATTTTGAGTGCCCTGATTATGCAGGCTGGTAACCCGATCGTTTCGCTAGATTTAAAGGACGGATCACTCAATAGTGTTCTGGACAATAATTCGAGTACAAAAAGTGCTCCGGCCGCCACAGCACTGGAATTTTACACTAATTATTCTAATCCAGCTAAAAAAGAATATTCTTGGAATCGGTCGTTAACAAATTCCCTCGATTATTTTGCGAACGGAGATTTGGCAATTTATATTGGTTTTGCTTCGGAATATACTAGGATAAAGAATAAGAATCCTAATTTGAATTTTGATGTCGCTCTTTTACCACAAAGCCAGGATCCAAAGGCTGTTTACAGCACTTTTGGTCATATGCTCGGTTTCGCTATAATGAAAACTTCAGCTAATCCGGCCGGGACTTACTCTATTATTTCAGCCTTAACTAGCGCTCCAGCCGTGCCTTTTTGGAAGGATTTATTTAATTTACCATCGGCCCGAAGGGATATTTTAATGCAACCAGAAAAGACTTCAGCCAAAACGGTGTTTAACGATTCGGCCATCAAGAGCCGAGGTTGGCTTGATCCGGATTATGTTAAGACCAGCGGAATTTTTCAAGAAATGGTAGAATCATATACAACCGGTCGGGATACCTTGGTGGGTTCAGTGAATACTGCCTCAGATCGCATTGATAGTATTTTAGATAATAAATGATATGACTTGTTTTAATTTTAAAAGCAAAAAGTTTCTAACAGCTGTTATTTCCTTCTTCTTATTGGCTATTTTTGTTTTGCCGGTTTTGACTCATGCCGCTGACCCAATTGTTATTGTTCCTTGTGATGGCACTACAGCAAAACCTTGTGATTTTGATGCTTTTATTAAATTACTCAACAACATCATTACCTGGATTCTTAGTATTGCCACTACCATTTTCGCTATTTCGTTCATCTATGGTGGTTTCCTTTATGTGACTTCAGGTGATAAGCCGGGCAATCGAGATAAGGCCAAGGACATACTCTGGAGTACTTTAAAGGGATTTGTTATAATTCTGGTAGCTTGGTTAATTGTTTATACGATATTAATCAATCTGGCGACTGGCCCAGGTAGTACCAATATTTTTAATTTTATTGGACGAGCGTAATTAATAAAATATGAAAACTTTTTCAAAAAAAGGATTAGCAGCAAATCTTACATCGAGTCTAATTTTGTTGTTTCCCGCCCTCCTTTTTGCGGCTGAAACCATTAAAAATCCATTAGCCTCTAATGATGTAAACGATCTTTTAACTGACATCATGAAATTGGTAGTCACCGCCGGTGCTATTGTGGTGGTTTTCTTCATTATTTACTCCGGTTATAAATTTGTGGCCGCCCGCGGTAATCCAAGTCAAATTGAGGATGCCAAGAAGACTTTCTATGCCACCGTGATCGGCGGGGCGATTTTACTTGGTGCTGATGTGATTGCCAATGTGGTGGTTAAGACTGTGAATACGACCGTTGGCCGCACACCGTAAAAGTCATTTTTTATTATTTTATAAAAGTAAATGAAAAAAAATACACAAAAAATTCTCGCCCTTCTTACCCCCGGTGTTTTATTTACGCCAGCCATAATTGCTTTTGCTGAGGTAACAACCTTTAAGGAATTAATCGACACTGTTTTTATAAATGGCCTGCTGAAGCCTTTAGTGCCATTTTTGATTGGTTTGGCTGTTGTTATTTTTCTTTACGGCGTTATTCTTTTTATGTTCTCTGAGGGTGGAGAAAAGAAAGAAGAGGGAAAAGAATATATGTTTTGGGGTATAATCGGCATTTTCGTTATGGTTTCCGTTTGGGGATTGGTGGCGATTTTAGGCGGAACCTTTAATTTAGACAACGATGTTCAGAACATTCAGCTTAGCGTGCCAATAATTACCTAGGATTTAATTGAAGCCCCAGGTGTTTGCTTGACTGGTAAATAAGCGTTATAATAATAGAGTGAAATTAATAAAAGGTCGGGTTTAAAGTTTATAAACAAATAAAATTTCGTGAATAAAAAATTAATTAGTCTTGTGACTGGAGCCAGTGTCGGATTGCCATTTTTGGCCTTAGCGGCGGATCCTAATTTTGGTTATCTTGATTCTGTCATCCGAGCGGGGTCCGACTTGTTAAACAATCTGGTTATCTTCTTGTTCGCTTTGGCGGTTGTTTGGTTCATTTGGAATGTGGTTCGCTATGCGATGTCTGAGGATGAAGAGGGTAAGAGTAAGGCAAAAAGCCAGATGATTTGGGGTATAGTTGCCATTGCGGTTACCGTCTCTGTTTGGGGTTTGGTTGCTATTTTGCGTACCGCCTTTGGTGTGGACACAAACAATCAAATTCCTACAAATATTAATTATATGATACCGGGGGGCGATACTACTCTCGCTCCAATACAATATGCTCCGGGAGCGACTCGTCCATATCAAACACAACCAGGCGGTGGTCCCAACAACCCAATGTAGGGGTTCGTTAGTTTATCAATTTATTAGTTTAATAATTAATCATAATTATGAAAAAATTAGTTAAGATCGGTGCGGGGATTGTTTCAGCATTGCCTTTTGCGGCTTTTGCTCAACAAGCTAACCCAAATTACTTAAGCTCACTTATTACTAGCGCCAAGGTTCTTCTGGATCAATTGGTAGTCTTCTTAATCGCTTTGGCGGTTGTTTGGTTCATTTGGAACGTGATTCGCTACACTATGTCTTCAGATGAGGAGAAGAAGGGAGCAGCAAAGAGCCAGATGATCTGGGGTATTATTGCTATTGCCGTCATCGTCTCAGTTTGGGGCTTGGTTTCCATCTTGCAAAATATCTTTGGTGTTAACACCACTGGTGCTGGTAACGTCAATATACTTTTGCCTCGTTAATCTTACTGTAAATGTTCCGAAATCTTATAGAAAAAGCGTATGCCGATACGAGTACCGTTTGGCCCAATTCGGTGCCTAGTGGTGGTCCTGGAACAATTGGAGACTACAATACTCTATTAAAAAGTATTTTAGTTAACATTGTAAATCCTCTAGTTACTTTAATGGTTGGCGTCGCTGTTCTATACTTTCTTTGGGGGGTTTTCGACTTTGTGCGTAATGCCGAAAGTTCGGAGAAAAGAAAAGTGGGTGGTATGCACATGTTGTGGGGAGCTTTGGGAATATTCATTATGGTGACAGCTTACGGAGTTTTAAATCTCATTATTGGAACCGTTAGGCAGTAAGTAAAATTTAAATTCAAGAATTCAAAAACGCCCAGATCTCTCTTTCGAGGGACCGGGGCGTTTTGATGTCGTCCTCCCGGGCGACATCATTGCTACTACAGGTTTGGAAACTTTCAGTTAGCGGGGTAGAAGTAGGCGTCGCGATGGACTCCAGCAGGGAGAGCATCGTTACCTTCTTCGAAGCAGAAGCCGTTCGTTATGTTTTGCTGCTGCTTCAATTTCGTGTTCCCGCCACCATTGGCGAGAGGATCATCCTGATCCCAGCGCCCGAGTCGACTGTCCTTATAGATCAGGAAGGTGCACGTCTTGGTCACCTTCTTACCGTCCAGACCCTTTGTTTCGTAATAGGTCCGAAGGGAATACGATTCCTGATCTTCGTTGAACATCACAGCCTTGTACTTACCAGAGTCCGAGTACTTATGTCCCGGGTCCGGCGCTTCTTCGGCCACATACCAGTATGGCCGATTGATCGGCTTTCTGGCCGCTTCGGCTTTGGCCAATTCCTCGGCCACGCGCTGTTCGATGACCGCCGTATCCTCCTGCCGTTTCCAGCCGAGGAC
This sequence comes from uncultured Candidatus Saccharibacteria bacterium, assembly GCA_964567825.1. Taxonomy (GTDB): domain Bacteria; phylum Patescibacteriota; class Minisyncoccia; order Phycocordibacterales; family GWA1-40-21; genus CAIJXO01. Next base: position 1,691 of record CAZMNX010000018.1, on the reverse strand, counting down.
GAGGAAGCCACTGAGCACAGCCAGAAGGAGGATACCGAAGATTGCTCCCCAGACCGCCTTCCAGTTCAGACCAGCACTTACCGGTGTTCCGGGTGCCGCCGCTGCGGCTTCCTTCTTCTTCAATGCCCGCCATGCGATCACGACGAGCACGATGAGGAAGAGGCTAACCCCCAACTCAATCCACAACTTCGCTGTCATAAGGCCTCCTTGGGGTGGTGAGAGGTTCAACTCTCACCACCCACCGTTTGTTCAGATTACCGGCGTTGTGCCAGTTGTTGCTGGCGTCGGAGCGGGCGGTGTCGGCGGTGTCGGCGACTTTGGCGCTTTGGGCGGCAAATTCACCATAACCGGCGTACCACCAGACTGTTGACTTCCTCCAACGTTGAGGTTGACTACCGCGGCTTGGGTATTGGCCAAACCATTTTCGATACTCATCGCCAGGGCTTGACCATCGGTCATCTTCCGCTCGGCCGTTATGCGTCGGATGGTCTGACGAAGGAGCATCTCCGCTCCCTCTGCCTTACCAATTCCTTCCTCGCGTAACCGAGTGCGTTCAGCTCCTGCTTTGGCGACCGTCGCCAAGGCCTCCTGTGCGGCGATCGTTGGCTTTGCAAATGCTTCAGCCATTTTGTCGGCAAACTTGCCCGACAATTCGATACTCGGTATGATGATCGAGTCCAGTTCGTAGCCGGTATCTTCCGCCAGTGACTTGAAGCCGCTGTGAGGACTGTTGATGTGTGCAACCAGTGCTTTAAGTTTTGCAACCGCAGTGGCGTTTTTCATCTTCAGTACCTCGTCATAGCTTCCCAACTCCACGACGAATTCTTTCAAGCCTTCTTGAACGATACCCTTGGCCTTTTTGGCGTTGCCTCGGTTTTCCACTTTAGACCGATAACCATTTCTCACCCTGAGGGTGACGATGGCATCAAGGTCAACTCTGGTGGCCAAGTCGGCCAATTCGAGCTGCTTGATCTGCAGACGTTCAGTCCGCAGAATCGGTACGTAGATGGATGCTGGGAATTTGACCAACTCCCAATCGATTGTGCCATCAGGCTTGTTTACGATCTTGACTTGTTCATCCTCGAATTTCATCGCACTCGCCAGAGGCCAGATTCCCAGCCAGAGGAAGCCGCGTGTCGGCTTGGCATTGGGGTTCGGATCAATCGCGCTTGTGACGGGATTGATCTCGTAGCCCTTCATCGATCCGACTGTTTTCATGTAGGTGCCGTCTTTGACACCCCAAGTCAGGATAGAGAAGTAACCTTCGTGCGGCCCGTAAATGAAACGGGCCATCGTGGCCAACACGAACGGGACGATCACCAGGGCGACGATAATCGCCAAGCCGAACACCGCGTGTATCAGAATACTCAACCAGTTCATACTACTCCTTCTGCGTCCTAAGTGACGCGACTGCTGTTCTCGAAATTATTGTTTCCATAACCTTGTCAAAGGACCAAGGTCCGGGTGGGGAATTCCCACCTTTCCGTTCTGTTGATAATACTAGCATATTTTAGGCTAAAAGTCAAGTATAAAATCAGTCTCTAAATAGGCCTATTTTGCTTGGCTTTTTGGTCATTCTGGCCCTAATCTAATTGCTTATAAATGATTTATATTATAGAATCAAAACCACGCGCGGGTGGTGAAACGGTAGACACGCTAGCCTTAGGAGCTAGTGCCGCAAGGCATGGAGG
>CAZMNX010000017.1:0-6903 GCA_964567825.1 uncultured Candidatus Saccharibacteria bacterium | reverse complement strand
AAAAAAGTATTTTTGGCACAATCGAATCCTTGCTGGCTCTCGATTACCCCAAAGACAAGTTCAAAATTATGATTATTGATGACGGTAGTACAGACAATAGTTGGAATCTGATCCAAAAATACAAAAATAATCCGACGATTGAGCTTTACAGAAAAGAAAATGGTGGTAAACACACTGCCCTTAACTTCGCTATTAGCCATTCTAAGAGTGAGATCCTTGGTTGTCTTGATGCTGATTCTTTTGTTAGCCCAGACGCCCTCAATAAAATTGCCTGGCACTTCGAAGATAAAAAAGTCATGGCCGTTGTTCCGTCTATTAAAATTTTCGAACCTAAAAATGCTTTAGAGAAAATTCAGAAAGTCCAATACGAATGGGGAATTTTTATGCGCAAAACTCTTTCTTTCTTGAATGCTTTATATGTCACCCCAGGGCCTTTTTCCTTCTTTCGTCGAGAGGTTTTTGAGCAAATTGGACCATACCGTCAAGCACATAACACCGAGGACTGCGAAATTGCCTTAAGAATGCAGAGGCATCATTTACCAATCACCAATTGCCACGATGCCTATATTTACACTGTCGCTCCTAGAAGATTAAAAACTCTATATAAACAACAATTACGCTGGGTTTATGGAACTCTAAAAAACATGATTGATTACCGCGACTTGTTTATAAAAAGAGAATATGGCAATTTAGGCTTTCTGGTTCTGCCCGTTGTGATGATATCAGCTTTTTCGGCCTTATTTGTCACTATTTTGTTCTTGTTTCGAACATCGATAAATCTCGGACAGTATTACAATAACTTGCGTAGTATTGATTTTAGTTTTTCCTGGTCGGTTCCCAACCCTAACTGGTTTTTCATCAAAACCGACTTTCATCTTTTTGTTGGTGTAGCTGCTTTTATAATAGTAATCGGTATTATTTTGGCTGGGAAGAGACTGGCTGGAGAAAAACTTCGACATTCCTCAGACCTAATATACTTTTTCCTAATCTACCCAATCATTGCGCCGTTTTGGTTATTTAAGGCTGTCTATAACATTATTACTGATAAAAAAACATCATGGAGGTAAAAACCGATTGGAAAAAATATTTAATTGCTTTCTTAATTACCGTGATAATCTTTGCCACGGCTATTTTATTTAGCAATTACTTAAACAATAAACGAATGGATAATGTCCGGTCTATTGGCGACAAGATTGCCACCGATATTATGTCCTCAGAGACTCAGTACTCTCTTTTGGCTGAATCCTCCTGTGACGATATCGGCAAAAGCACCCTTTATGATGAGTTAAATAACCTCGGTCAGAAATTAACCTTTCAAGAGAACTCCCTATCAGCTAATAACTCTGATCTAATCCAACTCAAAAACTACTATTCACTACTTCAAATAAAAGATTATTTATTAGTTAAAAAAATTGCTGAAAAATGCCAGAGAAAGAATGTTTCAATTCTATACTTTTATAAAAAAGCCTGCACCAAATGCGATGAGCAGGGTTATGTTCTAACATATTTACGAGAAAAATATCCGGAGCTGAGAGTTTATTCTTTTGACTTAGATCTTAATATTTCAGCCTTACAGACTTTGGCGTCTATGTATAAAATTAAAAACCAATTTCCAGCCGTCGTAATTGCCGGAAAAACTTATACTGGATTGATGGATAAAGACAAAATCACAGCAGTATTGCCGAACTGGCTTTTGGCCACCTCAACAGCTACTTCGACGATCGCCACTTCTTCTCGACTTAAAAACTGAGCCACCTCTCGGGCTTGAACCGAGGACCTATAGTTTACAAAACTATTGCTCTACCAACTGAGCTAAGGTGGCGTTGTCCAATTATTTATCCTTCTTTTCTTCTCTTAAAGTCTTCTTATAATCAGAAACATTCTTAAGAAAAAACGAAGGGGAATTCTTGCTTTTATTTGGATCAATCTCTCTTTTGGTAAAAAAGTGCGATTGCTGATGATCCAGGCGTCTTTTGATAATTGTTACTTCCTTTCTTATATTAACCATAAGTTTAATAAAAATCAATCGTAGATTACGAAAGTTTATCTTTTTAACAAAAGCCTTAAGCTTGAGCAAAAATCGTAAAATTAGGACATCACTTTTTTCAAAAGCGGTTGTTAAGAATATACGGCGGCCCGACGACAGTTCAACACTCTTTAAAACAAAAAAGGCGATTACTAATACCAAAGATAGGATGAATACAATGAATGTAGACATAATTATTTTTGACCGACTCCAATTCTGGTGAATCGACCAATCTCGGTTCGCTCACCAAATTTTTGAATGAAACCCTCGATCAGACCGTTAATGGTCACCTCAGGATTTTTTATATATTCTTGCTCCATTAAAACTTTATCCTTAAAGTAAGCATTGAGTTTACCCTCCAAAATCTTGGCCTTCATTTCCTCTGGTTTGCCCAAAACCTCTTTAGCAAAAACTTCTTCAGCTTCCTTACGAGTCGCCTCAGGAATATCCGCCATTTTTAGATATAAGGGGTTTGTGGCTGCAACTTGCATCGCAATATTATAGGCCAGAGCCCCAAATTCTTCGTTTTTAGCGACGAAATCAGTCTCGCAAAGCAATTCCACCAATGAAGCAATGTTGCCAGTGGAATGAACATAGGAAGCCACCCGGCCGGCACCCAAGGTTCGATCGGCTTTTTTAGCAGCAATACCCGCCCCCTTTTTCTGCAAAAGGATAATTGCTTTGCCCATATCACCAGCCGCCTCCTCCAAAGCTTTCTTACATTGCATAATAGAAAGACCGGTAGTATCGCGCAACTCCTTAATTTGTTCAGTTGTTATAGTCGCCATATTATATTGCTCGAATTTAATCGAGAAGTGATTAAGCTTTTAAAACTTTCGCTTTATTATAAGCTTTTGCAATCTCATTTGCAAAGAAGGTAACACTAGAAATAGAGGCGTCGTTGGCGACAATAGGATAAGTAAGTCCACTAATATCACAATCCGTACCGCAAAGAGCAATCACTGGGACATTCATTTTCTGAGCCTCAGCCACCGCAATTAGCTCCTTCTTGGAATCAATGACCACCATCGCCTTTGGCAAATCTTTCATTGAGGAAATACCCGAGAAAAATCTTTCAAGATTAGCGATTTCACGATCAATCATTAAACGCTCTTTTTTAGTATATTTGGTGAGCTCACCCTTTTCTTTTTGTTTAGTTAAATCTTCTAACTTAGCCAAACGCTTCTTGATTTCTGAGAAGTTAGTCAAAGTTCCACCAATCCAGCGGCCGTCCACGAAAGGCATACCAACTGACTCGGCGGCAATTTTAAGGGCGCCACGGGCTTCATTCTTACCACCAACAAACAAAACCTGCTTACCCTCTTTAGCCAAAGTAGAGATAAAAGTTAAGGCTTTTTCAAGTAATTCTTCGGTCTTTTCTAGATCAATTATTTCGACTCGATTTTTAACTCCAAAAATATACTGAGAGACGCTAGGATGGCGGCGAGTTTTGGAGTAACCAAAATGTGCTCCAGCCTTAAACATCTCATCAATTCTTGCGTTATTTACCTTTTTTGTATCTTCCATATGTTCGACTAGCTTACCAAATTAAGCCTAAAAATGCAACTCTGGGGCCAAATTAGTCCTCCTCATCCCCTTTTCCATCAATTGGCTTACCAATATTTTCGCCCACGTAAGTGACGATATCCGCCAAGCTTTCACCCCGGAAAATCTTCTCAATATTGTACCAGGAATTCTTCACTCGATGATCCGTCACTCGATCCTGTAAAACATTGTAAGTTCTGATCTTCTCCGATCGATCAGCGGTTCCGATTTGATCTTTTCTTTCTTTGGCAAACTGAATGGCATCTGATTCAGCTTTTTGCTGCTCAAGTTTAGCGAGCAAAATAGACATTGCTTTTTCTTTATTACGAGACTGACTTCTTTCGGCTGTACAACGAACTTCCAAACCTGTTGGTTTGTGTACGATACGCACCGCCGTCTCCACTTTGTTCACGTTTTGCCCGCCCTTACCGCCGGCTCGAGAAAATTCGATCAGTAAATCAGCCGGCTTAATTTCAATATTACTCTTTTTTCGAATTGGTAGAATCGCCACTGATGCCGTCGAAGTATGAACCCGACCATTCTTTTCCGTCTCTGGAATTCGCTGAATGCGATGCACACCTGTTTCGTAACGTAATTCCTTATACACCCCCAAGCCCTTGATTTCAAAAGAGGCTTCTTTGTAACCACCAAGATCATTCTGGCTTTCATCAACCGGTGTAAAACTCCAACCCTTGATTCCGGCGTAACCGGAATACATTTTAGCTAAAACTTCAGCAAATAAAGCCGCTTCATCACCACCCACGCCCGCCCGAACCTCGAGAATAACTTCATTAGGAAACTCCTCCTCTTTTTTCTCCTCAATCAAAATTTCATCCATTTGCTTCCAAATAACTTCTTTTTGGGATCTTAGATTAGCCAATTCCTCTTCCGCCATTTCAGCCATACCCTTATCGGCCGCCGACATTTCTTTAACTGAGTTTTCTTCTTTTTCTAGACGCAAAAATTCCTCAGCCAAATAGCTGGTCTTTTTGTTATTCTTAAAATCCTCAATTAGCATCTATTTAGCTTTCTTCTTGGTACCAGCTTCCTTACGAGCTTTGAACTTCTCCACCCGGCCAGCGGTATCTAGAACCTTATCATTACCAGTGTAGAAAGGGTGACAGGTAGCACAAATTTCCACCGCGATTTTTTCTTTGGTTGAACCCATAGTATATTTTGCTCCGCAAGCGCATTCAACGGTCGCATTTGGAAAATATGCTGGATGTATCTCTTTTTTCATGATTTAAGGATATTAACAGATTTTAAGTAAAAATGCAAACCTAAATACTCTTCAAGAAATCTATGTCGTTTTGAAATTTTTCGGCCTTAGCAATAACTTGATTGCCATAAAAAGCATTGGCTGGTTTGGCCCAATTTCCACCGGCGTAGTATTTTAAGGCGGCAGTCCGTTCGGCAGTATAACCACCAGCAGCGGCTCCCAGATCTTTCATATATAAAGCAGTGGCGGTAATAGCAGTTTTAGGATCCCAAGGGTTAGCAATGGAAACGCCGATAATCGAAGCTAAACGAGTGGCATAGCCTTGCCAGGTTGAAGGTATAAACTGAGCTGGACCCATCGCCCCACCATAACCACCGGCTGAAGGACAGGACACTGGTGTGGTGGCCCAGGTTAAGCCCAAACCCTTGGTAATCGTCTCAAATGGAACGGTATCACGTGGTGATTTCATCACTCCAGGAAAGGCTCGGCCGGTATTTTTACCGACACCGTCTCCAGTATTTAAATCAGAAACATAACAGGAGCCGATATTTTTACCTAAATCAGACTCTTGAGATAAAATAGCTAAGATAAAGGCCACACGTACTCCAGTTTTTCCCGAAGCATAAGTGGCGTATTCCAGGGCTTTAGCAAAAGAAATACCACCAGCATCACGAAGATCAAATAAGGCGCTTCTAATCACCTCAGCTCGACGTTGCCTATCAGCCAACACTAATTGATAACTTGATTCGGCTTTTGCTGTCGTATTTAGTAAAGATTTCTTTTCCGCTTCATTTTGGGCAATTACTTTTTTCTTTTGTTCAACTTCATACTTAGCATCTAATTCCTTGTTTTTCTTTAAATCAAGATCTTCCTTTTCTTTTTGTGTTTCGATCTTTGTGGAGCGTAATTCAGCAAATAAGTCTTGCAGCCCCTTATTCACCAGACCGATTGAATCAATATCAACTATTAAATTTGATAAATCGTTTGATGATAACAATAAATAAAAAATTGGCTCGACTTCATTCTGATTCTTCTTTTTTAAAAGATTGGCCAAAAGTTCCCGATCATTTTCGAGTCTATTTTCTAATGAACTAATATTAGCTATCTTCTGATTAATTTCTTTATTTAGGGTCGTAACCGTAATATTACGTTGCTTAATCTCTTTTTCAGCTTTAGCGATCTGAGCGTTTAGAGCCGTCACATCGCCTTGAAGCGTGTTCTTTTTAGCCTTAGTGTCGTCAAGAATTTTTTGCCATTGTTCAATTTCTTTCTGCAATTGATCGTATTCCACCTGTAGGCGCGCCTTATCCTCAGCCGAAAGCGATTGGGCGTTAGTAAGCGCCGGTGCCCAGAAAAACAAACAAATAAAAAACAGGGTGACAATTTTCTTCATCCCTGTTATTTTATCATAAATACTATTTTTTATCTTTCTTTTCCTCTTTTGCCTCGGCTGCTGGGGCTTCACCCTCGGCACCTTCCTTGGCTTCCTTACCCTTCTTTTCAACTTCGATGGTTGATAGATCGATTGGAGCGGTCTCTATTACTTCTTCCTTAGGTTCGTAAACCGAAGCGATTACCTCTTCTGATTTAACTTTAAGAGTCACGCCAGCTGGTAATTTAATCTGGCCAGCGGTAATAACACTATCAAAAGCAACTAGGCTTGATAAATCAATTTCAAATTTCGATGGCAAATCTTTAGGCAAGGCCTCAATCTCAATTTCATGGGCCACTTTAACCAAAACTGCGCCCAGATCTTTAACAGCTGGAGAAACGCCAATGAATTCGAGCGGCACTCCAACCGACAACTTTTTATCTTTTTCAATTGCGTAAAAATCGGCATGAACTGGAATATCGGTAACTGGATCTAAATCCACATCCTGAATCAAAACATCAACATCGATTCCCGGTCCTTCAAGAGTAATAATGGTTGATTCACCGCCAGCTTTAAAAGCTTTTTTAAAATCGACTAGACCAAGTTTAATTGGTGTCGAAGCCTCCTTCTTACCATAAAAAACCGCTGGGATTTTTAATTGACCCCGAAGCACATCTAGGTTTTCCTTTAAATCTCTCTTTTCTACCTTTAATTTAAGCATGGAGACAATTATACACAAAA
>CAZMNX010000016.1:0-10263 GCA_964567825.1 uncultured Candidatus Saccharibacteria bacterium | reverse complement strand
CGCCGCCAGCGTTCATCCTGAGCTAGGATCAAACTCTAAATAAAAAATAAATTTTTAGGTTTAAGTTTTAGTTCGAACGGAACAAAAGAAAAAATAATAAATCATTTTCACTTTTGCATAATTCAAGTTTGATCTTCGCTCTAATCATTCTATAAAAAAGTTATAGACTTTATAAACTTATAATCTGTACAGTCAGATTTAAGTTTGACTTGCACGTATCATTTTACCAGAGCACAGTATGTGCTCTATTTAATATACGTTCTCCCAGCTCCAACTACCGTGTAGTCGGGCTGGCATATTTTCAAACATTTCAAGGTGCCATTCACCATTTAAAAACCACCTAAAAGGTGATAACTAAACAGTGGAATCCATTATACTCAGGGCGAAAAAGAAGTCAAGCGATAAAATAGGACCATTTTAAAGGGGCGGCCGCGGTGGCCGCCCCTGAGGCGAAAATGACAGTCCCCTAGGCCGTCACGAGATTCCCATTCTTGAAGACGCCCACATCGGCCTGCCGGCGACCCTTCGCCTTGGCAATGTCCGGAGCCTCACGCAAAGCCCTATCGACATCGCCACCATAGGAATGGTCGTTCAGGTGTTGACCTGGCACGAACCGCCCGCGCTGCATTTGCTTGACGGCTACTACAATTCTTGCGGCCATTATACTGCCTCCTAGGTTTCTAACCGTACTGCACTCACCGCACTATCACCTCAAAAGAACCAAAAAATATCATACACCGCCGTATGATTTTTTGTCAACTATTTTGAGCCAGTGATTATTTTGCCTCCAAAATAGTAGTTCGCCTTTCCACGGAGGTTAATCGGCTGCCCAAATCGGCACGAATGTGCTCTATGGTGGTATCAACTTTATCAAAACGTTCGTCAACCTTTTTAAATCTCTCGTCGACTTTATTGAATCGATCATCCATTCTTTTTTCTAAATCTTCAAAGCCTTTGTTAGTCGAAATAGCCAGCTTTTCTAAATTGATATCAGCCTTTTTAAAACCACCCTGCATTACCTTGGCCAACTTTTCCAATGTCATATTTTTGTTTACTTTTTTCATACCCCAATTCTACCACCCAACCCAAAAAACCCGCAATCAAAATGACTGTGGATAAATGGACCGAGGTTTAGCTAGCTTTTCTTCTGCCACTTTTCAATGGTGACCAAGAGCGCGGAAGCGATAAAAATAGAAGAATAGGTACCAATAGCGATACCAATTATGAGAGCGAGAGAGAAATGCTTAGTGGCTTCTGGACCAAGAAAATAAAGGACGACCAAAGCTAGAATGGTAGACATGGAAGTATTTATTGAACGAACGAAGGTTTGAGCAACGCTCTCCCCCACAATCATCTCAAAATTCTTTTTGCCCGGTTTAAGCTCGGTATTTGATGGTACCAAAGTATTATCACTATGTGCGTGTTTCAAATTCTCGCGAATTCGATCATAAACCACAATCGTGTCGTGAATCGAGAAACCAAGGATAACGAGTAGCGCCGTCACAAACAAAGTATCCACTTCGTACCCTAAATAATGTCCGAGAATAGAAAAGGCGCCGGTCGGAATGATCACGTCGTGAGCCAGGGCGACAATCGCCATCAAACCATACTTCCAAGACTGAACAGGCTTAGATACTTTTCGAAAGGCAAAAGTTATGAACAAAACGATACATAGAATAACCAAGACAATAGATACAACAGCTTTTTGTGCTGCTTCTTTACCGATCAATGGTCCAATCGAATTAACTCTCTTTAATTCAGTTTTAATTGCGCCATTATTAGAAAAAGCATCTTGAATTTGTTGTCGCTCCTTGTCACTAACCAATCTGGATTTTATGGAGTAATCAGAATCGCCCACTGATTGTAGAACGTAAGCGCCCAAATCTATTCCCTTGGCTAAATCGGAAATATTTTTTTCAATTGCTGAGGTGTCTGGTCTAGCGTCGATATATCGAACTTCAATAACTGAACCGCCCTTAAAATCAATTCCTAATTCTAGTTTCCAAGTAAAAAGTGAAATAATGGAAGCAATAATTAAAACCGCGGAAAAGACGTAAAATATTTTTCTGTTTTTTATAATAAACATATTTATTTATTTATACTTGGTTTAATTGAAGTACTGTCGGCCCCACTGTGAAATAAAAATTTCATTATCTTGCCGGCATGATCATGTTTGATGGCCAGCAATAAAGTTCTGGAGGCGGTAATGGCGGTAAACATTGAGACTAAGACACCGAGACCAAACACCAAGGCAAAACCTTTAACTACTGGTGTGCTAGAAAAAGCATAAAGAATAATAGCGGTAATAACACTTGAAGTATTGCTGTCGCGAATTGAGAGCCAGGCCCGAGCAAATCCTTCTTTAATGGCATCACCCAACTCTCGGCCATTTGCTAGCTCTTCCTTCATTCTTTCAAAAATCAAGATATTGGCGTCCACGGCCATACCAAGCGAAAGGATGAAACCGGCGATACCAGCGGCGGTTAGGGTGACTGGAATTAACTTAAACAAAGCTAGGTTTATGGCGGTGTAAATCATCAAAGAGATAACGGCCAATAATCCGGGTAAGCGATACCAGATAATCAAAAATAAAGAAATAACAATGAAGGCCCAAAGACCGGCATGCACGCTAGCTCTCACCGCCTCAAAACCAAGTGAGGCTCCGACACTTTGAGTAGAAATAAGTTCAATTGGAATTGGCAAAGCACCAAGATTTAAATTACTAACTAAATCTTTTGCCTCCTTCAAACCAGCTGAACCAAGAAAACCACCAGAGATTGAGGCTTTACCACCAGAAATTTCTTCACGAATAACCGGCATTGATTTTATATCGCCATCTAGGAAAATTGCTAAACGTCGGCCGACATTTTCACGAGTAATTTTCGCAAATAAATCAGAACCTTCTTTGTTAAACTGCAAAGCCACATTCGGCTCACCAGTTGTACTATTAAATTCTAGAGTGGCTTTATCAAGTAAGGCGCCAGTTAAACCCGTTGCTTCAAAATCTTTACTTGTAACAGTAGTGCTGGTTGAGTTTTCCAACTCTTTCTTGGGAAACTTAAATTCCAAAACGTAGGTTTTACCCACCTGAGCAATCGCGCCGGCAATGTCTGTCTGACCAGGTAAATCAACAATTAATTGTTCGTGACTCTCGCCGCCTATAATACCAACTTTTTCAACCTGAATAATTGGCTCAGAAACACCAAAAACATTGACTCGCTTTTCGATCAAATCTTTTAACGAATTCATTTTACTGGAAACATCGCCAGCCGCAATGCCAGTTGTATCAGCCTTATATATCAATTCGATACCACCATTTAAATCGAGTCCGAGTTTAAATTTTTTGGCAGAATCAGGATTGTTAGTAGAATAAACAAAATAACCAATAAGTGCGGCTACTAAAATGAGTATAATGGCCCAAAATCTTCTTTTAAACATACGGCCCATTATAACTATTTATAACCTTTTTGCAACAAAACTTGATCCGCACTATTTTCCCGCCTGGGACAGTAAGGTTTTTAAGGTCTTAATTGCAATTTTAAAATCCAAAGCCAGGGAACGATTTTTAATATAATAAAGGTCGTAGGATAATTTATTTTTTGTTGCCTCGACATTCGCACCTTGATGTGGATGATTCTCATGGTAAAGCTGAGCCCAGCCAGAGAGCCCTGGTTTGATCAAATGACGAACACCGTAATACGGAATCTCATTTTCATAAATTTTAGTTAAGGCTGGTAACTCAGGTCGAGGTCCGATTAAAGATAAATCCCCTTTTAATACATTCCAAAACTGAGGCAGTTCGTCTAAACGACTTTTTCTCAAAAAACGACCGACTCGGGTAATTTTATTTTCTTTTTTATTGTCTGCCGATTCGTTATCATTAAAACTCATGGTACGGAACTTAATAACCTTAATTAGGGAATTGTTTTTGCCAACACGTTCCTGAACAATGAAAATTGAACCGCCATCATCCAGCTTTATAAGTAAGAAAATAAATGGATAGAAGATTAATGAAATTAAGCCAAAAACAAATGAAATAACGAGGTCCATTAGCCTCTTGAAGATATCGTAAGCCACACTAGACGATAAAGAAATATTCTCTAAAAACCAATTATAGCCGAGCAAAGAAATAGGAGCCCGGTCAAAAGTTTCCTCATATAAGCTATTTATATCGACGAAACGCACCCGCGAAAAAAGCAAATTATAAAAACGGGGTAAATTCTCTCTGATGTTTTGGCTTTGTAAGTCCACGACAACAACAGATATCCCCGCTTCGTAGATTCGATCGATGACGCTTTCTTGAAAATTAAAATCGGTGGCCTTATCAAGATCAACGACCGAAACAAATTCAAAATCGTAACGATTATTATTATTAATCTCCTCAAGTAAAGCAGACAGCTCTGCCCCTCGTCCGATTATCATAGCCGCCTCTTTTAATTTTAAACCGAAAATATTTTGACCATAAGTTCGCCAAAAGAAAAAGAGAGCAAAAGAAATAATTAAATAGATAAATAATATAGTTTTGGGGGTAATGCCAAAAGAAGGAATAAAATAGAAGAAAACAATCGCCAAAAGACTATTCAAAACTTGAGTGTTAAAGATTTTAGTGGGTAAACGACTTTTAAAGATAGTAGTATGTTTTTCATACAAACCAGCAATGAAGAAAACCACAAACCAGATTATAAAAATAAAACTAAAGGGTAGTAAGTGATCCCTGAACACGTCACCCGTTGGCAAATCACCCGTCCTTATAAATAAGGATAGCCAAAGAGAAAAGATCAGAATTAAAACATCACCAATAAATAGAAACCAGGGCTCCTTTCGATTGACGGCTTTCATAATGTCCTAAAGTATACAAGTTATCGAAGATTTTTCAACTAAGTAAAAAATGCTATAATCGAACAACCATTATGACTGAGAAAAAAACTAAAATTCTCTACTGCATTACCAAGGCCAATTGGGGCGGGGCGCAAAGATACGTTTACGACCTAGCGACCAGCCTACCAAATGATAAATACGAAGTTCTGGTTATTACCGGTAATTCTGGTGCACTGACCAACAAACTTGAATCAGCCAATGTTAAAACTTTGATTTTGGGCAATCTGTCGCGCGAAGTTAACGCTTGGATTGATTTTCTCACCATATTAAGATTGAGAAAAATCTTCAGAACAGAGAGACCGGACATTATTCATTTAAATAGCTCCAAGATGGGAGCCCTTGGGGCAATTGCCGGCAAATTAGCCCGAGTGCCAAAAATAATTTTCACTGGCCACGGTTGGGCCTTTAATGAAGATCGTAATTCTTGGCAGAAAAAAATTATTTATTTTGTTCACTGGCTAACTTTAACCCTGGCTGATCAGACAATTATGGTTTCCGCTAAAACCAAAAATCAAATCGCGAAAAGCCAAAAAATTAGAGACAAAACGGCTGTGATCAGAAATGGCATCGAGGAAATTAATTTTTTAACCAAGGAGCAAGCCCGGGCCGAAATCCAGAAAAAACTCTCTGTAGATTTACAATCAGAAGGCAGGCCGTGGATTGGGACAATTTCTGAGTTGCACAAAAACAAGGGTCTTAAATATCTAATTGAAGCGATCAATCTTCTAAAATTAGAAAGTGACGATCCTACTACTTTGCCAATTACAATTATTATTGGAGAGGGGGAAAAGAGGGAGAAACTGCAAAAAAGAATCGAACGTTATAATCTGGAAAGCGATGTATTCCTAATTGGACAAATTGATGAAGCGGCCAGATATTTAAAGGCTTTTGATATTTTTACTCTTACCTCCATTACCGAGGCTTTACCCTATGCTATCCTAGAAGCCGGACAGGCTGGTCTACCGGTTATTGCCAGTGCCGTTGGTGGTATACCAGAAATCATCGACGATACGAAAAATGGTATTTTGATTCGACCCATGGAACCAGAAGAAATTGTCAAAGCTATTACCTCTTTCCTAAAAAACCCTGATGAAATGGCACTTTTGGGCCAAAAACTTGCCGAAAGGATAAAAAAATATTTTGATAAGAAAAAAATGATTGAAGAAACTCTATCACTATATAAATAGGTGTGATATAATGTTCAAACATTAATAATAAATCTAAATAACATTATGGGAGTAGAATTTAACGAAAGACCACAGATAAACTATAGTAGCCAACCCGCCAAATCGGGTGTCGTCACAAATCTCTTGATTAAGACTGGCTTCGCTAAAGACGAAAACAGCGCGAAAATAATAATGGTTGTGATAATCGTTATTTGTTTTGCTTTATCAATTTATATATTTACAAAAGCTTTTTAAATTATGAAAATGAATACTAAAAAAAGCGGCTTTACCCTGATTGAATTATTGGTGGTTATTTCCATCATCACCTTATTGAGCTCAGTACTTTTGGCCGCACTTCAAGATGCCAGAAAGAAAGGCGTAGATGGCAGCATCAAAGCACAGATGAACAACATTAGAACCCAGGCCTCAAACTATTTTGCTGAAAAAAACTCGTACGCAAATCTATGTACTGACACGGATGTAAAATACGGCATAGATAAAATGCTGGACTCAGTAGCAAAAAGATTGAGTTCAACAAACACAATGACGGCCGTTGACACAACACCATTTAGTTATAGCGCCGGCGGGGCAGCAAACTCTGCCGTATGCCACGATACAGCAAGTGGCTGGGCAGTTATTGTTTCGCTTAGAAAACCAGCATCAGCCAATAATGGCTGGTGTATTGACACTAGTCAAATTGCAAAAGAAACCAGCATACTCGGTAACGGCTCAATTATTTGTGGTCAATAATAAATTAAAATGCCCAATAAAAACGAACAGGTTTACGAAGTTGAATCGTTAGACTTAAAAATCAAAGGGTTAACCGGTTATGCAATTAGGCTAAAATTAGCCAAGAATCAGAAAGGTGCCGAAAGGAGGATGCTGGTCATATCCCTAGTCTTCTTTGCCTTATCGATATATTTCTTTGCTAGAGCCGCGGGAGTTTTATAGGAAATAAAGACTTTTTATCTATTCCTTTTTAAATCCCCAAAAATTCATTCTTCATCATCTCGCGATGGGCAGGGCGAGCGTATTTTCTCATTCCCATCAGAATCCCTAGGCCAATAAAACAGGTTAGCAGGTTAGTTCCACCGTAACTCATAAAAGGAAAAGTAATACCAGTCACTGGCATAATACCTATATTCATACCCACATTAACTAAAAAGTGACTCATGAGCATAACGGCCACACCACAGCCAAATAAAATTTCGAAGTTGCTAGCGCCATAATAGGCAGCCCTAATTACCCGCCACAACAGGATACCAAATAAAATGAACAGAAGAATTACACCCAAGAAACCCCACTCTTCGGCATAAGCGGAAAAGATAAAGTCTGTTTGATACTCAGGTAAAAAACTCAGTTTTGACTGAGTACCGTATCCGATCCCCTTTCCATACAACTGACCAGAGCCAACAGCAATCGTTGATTGATAGGCACTGTAACCCGCCCCACGAATATCGGCCATCGGATTAATAAAGTTAATGATGCGTTGTTTTTGATAATCATGGAGCAAATACACCCAAAGAATACTGAAGGCGGCCAGTCCCAAAACAAATACGGCCAGAAGGTGTTTTTTAGAAATACCGGAAAGCAAAATTAGACCGAGCCAAATCAAGAAAATAATCAGAGCCGAACCAAAATCGGGCTGAAAAAAAACCAGTGCAAAAACTACAAAGACGTAAAAACCGGAAATTAAAATGTGGCGCACATTAGCGATTTCGATATGCCTTTTAGAAAAATACTTTGCCAAGAGGATGATAATAACAAGCTTAATAAAGTCGGCGGGCTGAAAGGATATTGCACCAAAATCAAACCAGCTTTGTGCCCCTTTCGATACCTTACCAACAATGAACAAAGCAAGAAGTAGTAGGACCGACAATAAAAAAATAGTAACGACCACGCCTGTACGTTTCAGAAAACGATAATCTAGAGTACCTAAAATAAAAAAGGCTACACAAGAAATAAGAATCCAAATCAACTGTTTATGAAAATAATTTCCCGAAACTCCAAATGAGCCCATGGTGACCAGGCCAGCCACAGAAATTAAAATAGCCGAAAAGAAAAGGATCCAATCGATATCAAGCAATTTGCGAAAAAAGCCTTTATTAACAAGCTCAGGCATGATTATTTTAGAATCTTAAGGACGATTTCTGAACGAGCCGCTGGATCAGAAAATGGTCTTGGCCAATTAAAATTAATTTCACGAGACTCTTTATCCATTAGATTTTCAATAATTGTTCGAGAAAAAGCGATGGTATTCCCATCAGCATTATAAATAATACCCACGGCTTCAATTAATTTGACTGGTTTAATAGTGCTATTATTTATAACAGTTGTTAATCTTGGGGCGGTGTCCTCGCGGCTGATAACTGATTTGGAGACTGATAAGCCAATTTCTCGACTATCCTGCTTTAGCCAAATAGCATTGGTGATAAAAGAAAATTCGACACGTTGAGGGACTTGATTGCCAGTAATGAGCTCTGGCTCAAAGACCGTCATAATTTTATTTGGTGGTGCAAAAGTTCGTCCAAATCTTTCACGTAGTAGAATACCGTCCTTATCATAAAGCTTAAAAACATAATCCAAATTGTTGGCTCCGGCGTTTAAATTCGGGTTTTCAATGTAAGCTAGGGCGTTGTAAACGCCATCGTTAACCTTAGAAAATCTGGACCATAAAACTTTTAAGGAAGCATACTGCACGGGGCAAAGCAATGAACAAGAACCACCGCAATCAATTCCCAATTCATCTTGATTTTGTTTTTTATCAAAACAAGTTGGGGCTTTGTAGAAATGCAAAATTGCTGGCAAAACTACGGCCAGCAAAAAAACTAGTACAATAATGGAAATATAAATCAAACGACGTTTCTGGGCCCAGGACATAACGTATAGTATATCAGAAAAAAGATAAACAAAAAAACCACCTCCCCGCCTCTATCATTGCCGCAATTGCGCTTAACTTCTGTGTTCGGAATGGCCTTTTTACCCAGAAATATGCCCAAATCCAAATATATAAAGCATCAGTGCTAAGATAAAGAATATTACTAATCCCAAATAACCTAAGATGATAAACATTCTGCCTCCAAACTTTTTATTTTGTTTGACGGATTGACGACCAAAATATACGTAGAGGGCTGAAATAATGATGGAAATTAACAGCGAACTTAGCGCGCGTATATCTGATGGTTCTGGAAATAAGTTGGGGCTAAGAATAAAATACAGCATCTGGATTATAAAAAGTGTAATAGCCGCATAAAAATAATTCATGTTATATATTTTAGCATAGAAAATCACAACAAAAAAACCACCTTGCGGCGATTTGTTTGAGATTAAATATTTTGTTCTGGCGACTAGCTACTTTTGCCCCGAAGGACTATCATCGCCGCAACTACGCTTAACTTCTGTGTTCGGAATGGGAACAGGTGTGACCATAGCGCCGAATCACCAGAACAAAACATTCAATTCTTATTTAGCAGGTAAAATTCGCGGAATTAATTCCACGCAACGGATTAAGATTTTATATTTTCTAGATTGGATTTGTAAATTTCCTAATAGAAATCGACTAATTAGTACTCCTCGGCTAAAACCATTACTGGCCTTACACCTAGAGCCTATCAACGTGATCATCTCTCACGAGTCTCAAATGATTCCTTATCTTGGGGACGGCTTCATTCTTAGATGCTTTCAGAATTTATCCGTTCCGAACATAGCTACTCTGCGATGCCCTTGGCAGGACAGCAGACACACCAGAGGTTCGTTCAACTCGGTCCTCTCGTACTAGAGTCAAATCCCCTCAAGAATCGACGCCTGCAGTAGATAGGAGACCAACCTGTCTCACGCTTGTTATCCAAAATTACTTTTGGCAATGGACTATAGCTTCGTCATTAAATTACTTTAATAACTGCTGATGTTTAGTCTCTACGGGTGAGTTTCTGAACTCATACTGAGTCTTCGAAGTACTCTTCCCTCGGTGTAATCCAAATTAATGGAGTTCACCGATATAAATCAGCTTGATCAACACAATAAAGTGCGACCGCCGTGATTTGATTGGTACTACTTTCTAATTATATATGACAAAAATACTTATATTTTTATCATAAGTTTTTAAACGAAAAATCTCTCGTGGGATTCAGACTGTCTAGTAAATAAAATCTTGCGATCTTACATTCTAAACGGTCTGAACCCAGCTCGCGTATCTTTTTAATTGGCGAACAGCCAAACC
>CAZMNX010000015.1:0-11384 GCA_964567825.1 uncultured Candidatus Saccharibacteria bacterium | reverse complement strand
GCATAAACGCCCGCCGCCACACCAGCGGGTCCGCCACCGATGATTGCTAGATCAAAAATCGATTCTTGAGTCATTAGTTGATTATACTATTTTTTTTGTCGTCTGAGAAAGGCGGGAACAGCACCCCAATCGCTATCATCGTCAAAATCATTTTTTAAATTCTTCTTTTCCTCGATAATCGGCGGTTGGCTGCTTTGGGTTTCCACTTTGATTTCTTTTTCGACAGTATTATTCGTGGAAGTGAAACCGCCGAATATTTTGGCCTTTTTTTCTTCGTCTTTATTTGAACTTATGCTTTGAAAAAGAGATTTCTTATTAGTAATGTCCGAAAAACCTGAAGCAATAACAGTGATCTTGAGTTCGTTTTTCTTTAGGCGCTCATCGTGAACAGTACCGAAGATAACCTTAGCATTTGGATCAATTGATTCGGTGATCAACTTAGCGGCGTCTTGAATTTCAAACATGGTTAGATCATCACCACCAGCGATTGAAAATAGAACTCCCTTGGCGCCAGCGATTGAAAGTTCGAGCAGTGGGGAACTAATAGCCAATTTAGCAGCCTCAACAGCTCGGTTTTCACCAGCCGCGACTCCAATACCCATCAAGGCCGAACCGGCATTTTCCATAATTGCACGAATATCAGCAAAGTCGGTATTAATAATACCAGGCATAGTAATTAAGTCCGAGATACCTTCAACTGCTTGCTTCAAAATATCATCGCACATTGCGAAGGCCTGCTTGGCGGTAGTTTCGCGGGAAATAGTGGAAAGTAATCGATCATTCGGAATAATAATCAGAGCATCAACACCCTTGCGTAGTTCCTCGAGTGATTGCTCGGCAATTTTCATTCTCTGTATTCCTTCAAAAAAGAACGGTTTGGTAACAACTGACACGGTAAGCACACCCATTTCTTTAGCAATTTTGGAAATAGTTGGGCCAGCGCCAGAACCAGTTCCACCACCCGCACCGTAGGCTAGAAAAACCATGTCAGCTCCTTTTAGGGCTTCTTGGATTTCTTCTTTGGTTTCTTCAGCAGCCCGCTTGCCTAATTCGGGATTCATACCAGTACCTAAACCACGAGTGAGGTTTTTACCGATGTGAATTTTTTTAGTCGCGAGTGAATTATGTAAATCTTGAGCGTCGGTGTTAATCGCAATAAATTCAACTCCTTTAACTTTGGAGTTGATCATATGATTGACCGCATTTTTTCCGGAGCCACCGATACCGATGACTTTGATTCTGGCGAACGCTTCGACTTCTGGTTTTATTTGTGGCATATGAATATAAATCGCCGAGTTTCTATCAGCAATTAACTAACCGACTAATAAATTATTAAACTATCCTTACTAGATAGTAACAAAAATAAATTTTTAAGGCAAGAACTGTTTGAACCAGCTAATAACCTTATTTTTAGCCATTCCTGTGCCAACTGGGGCACCAAATGGAATCTCCTCGCCATTAGACAAACCCCAGATACAAAGACCATAAGCCACTGACCAAGATGAGTCTTTCATTTGGCAATTTTTTAAACTAGTAGCAAAATTTAAGGAACCTATTTTTGAGGGCAGTTTAAGAGTGGCTCGAGCTAAATCTTCAATCGTAGAGACGCCAGATGTTCCACCGGTAATAATAATTCCGGCTGGGAGTAAACCACTGCGGCCTAATTTCTTTAAATGAGATTCGATCAAATCAAAAATATCAGAAAGGCGAGCAATAATTATTTCTTCTAATCTTTTCTTGGGATAATTTGTATCTTGATCAGCGTTCATTTTTAAGCTCTCGGCTTCTTCGATTGGAATTTTTAAACCCAAAGCAATATCATTGGTAATATCCGTTCCACCGATCGGGAAGACTTCAAGCGAAATCGGCATATTATTTTCGAAAACAATAATTGATACAGTTTCAGAACCAATGTTGGCCAAAACACAACCGGCAATTTTTTGAGTTTTATTTAAGATTACCATTGAGCCAGCTAGGGGAGCGGCCATAATATTTATGACTTCAATGCCTAAGCTTTCAACCGTATCGATTAAATCATTTAAGTGATGCTCGAGGCAGGTTACGAACAAGGCTTTAACCTCAAACTTTATTCCCTTCATTCCAACTGGTCGGCCCAGTACAGTTCGCCCGTCTATTTTATAAGAAATTGGAATAGTGTGGATAATTTTCTTATTGATCGAGATATTGGCGGGTATTTCACTTTCCGCTACTGATAGAACATTTTTAACATCAATTTCGGTGATTTCGGAATCAGCCCGAGGGATAATGATTGAGCCGCTGGAAACTACGCTGCCAACACCAATTCCGCCAATAGATAGAAAGGCTCTTTTGATCTTTAGACCAGAAGTTTTTTCAGCCTCCGTTAGGGCGATGGCCAAGCTTTTTACCGTGTCGCCAGAATTGATAATATAACCATGACGGAGACCTTTCGATTCGGCAAAACCGGTGCCAATGACGCGGTGGGTATTTTTTGTGCCTTCCGGCGAGGAGATTTTCGCATTTTCCACCACCACCACTTTAATTTGGTAGGTGCCGATATCTATTCCGACTGAAATATTTTTGGCCATGATCAGTTATGCTAATTACTGATCGTATTATATAACAAAGGCTGATTAGAAGCTAGACTTTAAACATTTTTCGAAATTTTTCTTCCACTTTTTCCATTTTTGGACCGTGATCGTAACCTTTTAAATGCACGCAGCCGTGAATAAAAAGATAAACCAGAAAGTTTTCATAAGAACGATCAAATTTTGGCGCCATTTTTTTGGTTTCACTTTTGCAAATAAATATTTCGCCAGTTGATTTAGAAAGAGGGAAGCTGAGAATATCAGTTGGTTTATTTATGTTGCGGTAAATTTTATTAAAGCTCTGAATTTTTTTAGGTGCAATAAAAGAAAAACTCAGTTCATATTTCGAACCGAGAATTTCTTTTTTTATTTGGTCAAACAGATTTTTTGACATTAGGAACGCTTATTGTCGGCCATTTTGCCCATTTTGATGAGCTCCATGATTTCCGCTTTGCGAGCAAGATTCTTTAGGGTGTTTTTCTTAACTTTATAGAAAGAAAGATCTCTCTGGGAGTATCGTCGGGAACGAACCTTTGGTAAAACGCCAGAACCTTGCACCTTTTTAGTGAAGCGTCTGATGACACCTAGATTATTCTCGTTTGGGTTTTTGGTTACTTCAACATTTATCATGAGCGTAAATTTAGCATAAGATTGACTATTTTACAAGTCCTAACGGAAGATCTTCTTTAAATGGGTCGGTAAATCAATAATCGCAACGGTTTCCTGGGCTCTGGTGGCCACATCGCGAATCATTATTGTTTCCTCCATGGCCTCTTTTTTACCCATGATCAAGATGTAGGGAGTTTTAACTCGATCAGCCATGGCCAGCTGCCCCGCCATTTTATCGCGGCCGAGTGAGTGATGAATGTAGATATCTTCTTTTCTTAAGATATCAATAACTCGCAAGCTCTTATGCTTAGCCTCATCACCAAGTTGAATAAAGAAAACTGAGGAGCGTTTGATTTTTGGTAACTGTCTTTTTTCGGTTTTGCTCTTGAAACTAATTTTTACGCCAATCATCGGCACATCTTTCTTGAGACCAATTTTTTTACAAAGACTATCGCAACGATAACCAATAGCGAGTGATTGATCAATTTCTTTCGACTCGAGTGATTTTTGTTTTATTTCAAAAACAGTACCAGAAGCATAGCGACGATCCGACAATAAGCAGTCGTTTATTTTATAAGGAATATTTAGACCATCGAGATATTCTAGAACCTCCTTGAAATGTGCTCGGCTCTCATCTGACAAGCAACTAATTGGCTTAGGGGCTTCGTCTTTGAGCTGTAAACATTTTTCATTTTGGCAAAGTAGAGCCAGAAAAGGGTCCTTTTTAAAGGCCTGGCGGCAGTGAGCTTGAAGGGAATTTATATTTTTTCGATAATAGGCAATCAATTCTCGGGTAAAACGATTTGTTGATTCTCGATCACCTAAACTGTTTATTTCGACGTAAAGATTCTCAAAACCATTGTCTTCAAGAATGGCAATCGCTGTCTTAATTATAATTGCTTCAGAGATACTTTTATTTGAACCAATAATTTCCAGTCCTAATTTTCTTTGTTTGGTCGCACTCTTGCGATTATCAGTAGACACTTCATCAATGAAACCGTTGTAGGTGATCATGACCGGCTGAGGCATAATGGCTAGATTGCTATTGAAATAAGTTTTTAAAATGGCAATTTTTTCTTCGGGAATATTTTGAATTTTCTCGTTGGAGCCAATTTGAGCGATCGGTTCGCCATCTTTTAATGTTTTGGCATAATCTTTGTCCTCCTTCTCGATTTTAGGAGTTTCAATCGGCATAAAACCGTAATAAACGGCAGCTTCGGTTGTCTGATCAGTATTTTTTAAGTCTAGAAATTTGGATTCTTTTTTGCTTTTTTTCTTGGTCATGATTTTAATTATTATTTTTCTTCGACTTGCCCGGGAAAGACTCCGATCTTATCTAAGGGGAACAATCGGAAGAAGGGCCGACCGGTTATGAAACTTCGCTTAACCGGGCCCCAGATCCGAGAATCGGAACTGACCAGGCGATTATCACCTAAGACATAAAATTCTTCAGGTCCGAGAGTTACCCTCGCATTTTGGCGTGGCGGAATAAGTTTATCAATATTAACGTATGGTTCAGATAGGACCATTCCGTTTGGATTTTCTGAATTAAAAATTGTAACCGTATCATTCTTTATTTCCACCGTTTCGCCCGGCAAGCCGATAATTCTTTTAATAAAATATTTTTTAGTGTCGAGGGGGTATTTAAAGATTACAACCTCGCCACGGTTTGGTTCTCTGCTGCGATAGGTTAGTTCGTCGACGATCAAATATTGTCCATCGGCAAAGGTTTTATCCATCGATGGCCCACTGACCAAAAATGGTTGAGCGATATAAGTACGGAAAGGAATAACAATGGCCAAAGAAACTACTACTACCTGTAGAATTTCACCCCACGAGCTTTTTAAAAACTTTCTAAACCAACCCATTGGTTGAAGGGGCTCTTTTTTAATTTCCTCGTTCATTTAGGCCATTGTATTACAAAAAGACGTTTGACACAAGGGAAATTTAGCTGTTATAATATTTCGATGGAAAAAAAGTACTCAGATTTTAAAATAGCAATACCGATTGCTTTAATCTTTATTTTTATTTTTATTATTCTACAAAAGATCGGGCTAGTTAACTTTATAGAATCAAGTAACGTTACCTATGGTACCGCCTTTGTCATTGGTATTATTGCTTCACTTTCAAGTTGTATGGCGGTAGTCGGTGGCTTACTACTTTCGGTTTCGGCTATTTTCGCCAAAGGCGGTGATAAAATAAAACCCCAACTGACGTTTCATCTTGGGCGGATCGTTTCTTTTTTTATTCTAGGTGGGGTGATTGGTGTGATTGGTTCAGCTTTTACTCTCAGTAACGTTACGACTTTCGTTTTAAGTTTAATTATTGGTGTGGTTATGCTTATTCTCGGTATTAAACTACTCGATGTTTTTCCCTGGTCAAAAAAAATGTTGCCGACCTTACCAAGGTTTATCGGTGCTCGTGTACAGAATTTAGTTAAGTTTAACAATGTTTTTACACCGCTGCTAATTGGTATCGCAACCTTTTTCTTACCCTGCGGCTTTACTCAGTCGATGCAACTTTATACTTTGAGCACCGGAAGTTTCCTCAAGGGAGGATTCACTATGCTAGCATTTGCCCTCGGGACTTTGCCGATTCTGGCTTTAATTAGTTTCAGTTCATTTAGTATTAAAAATAGTACCAAATCCGGAATCTTTTTTAAATCAGCCGGCCTAATTGTAATTATGTTTGCTTTACTCAATTTAATAAATAGTTTCGTAGTAATTGGTTTGATTTCACCAATTTTTAATTTCTAGTATAATTAATATTAATGAAAGGAATAATAATTTCTATCTTAATCGTTGTCGGCATAATTGGCGGGGCTATTTGGTTGTCGCCTAAAAAATCAGTAAGTAATAATTCTAATCCAGTTTCCACCCAGGGTGTCGATAATGTTCGTATTGAAAATGGCCAGCAAATTATCGAATTGAATGCTAAAGGTGGCTATCAACCAAGAAAAAGTGTCGCAAAAGCTGGCTTACCAACTGTCATTCGCTTTAAAACCAATGGCACCTTCGATTGTTCTGCCTCAGTTCGCATTCCCAGCTTGAATATCAGTAAGTTTTTGCCACAAAATGGCAGTACTGATATCGACATTGGCACACCAGTGGCCGGTTTATTCAGGGGATCGTGCGGCATGGGGATGTATCCATTTGAAGTCGATTTTCAAAGTTAATTACTTTTGTGCTATAATTTTTAAATGGCAAATTATATTATTGTCGGTCTCGGTAATCCGGGTGAAGAATATGAGGGTACAAGGCATAATGTCGGCCGAATGGTGCTCGATGTTTTTGCTAAAGAAAATAAATTAGCTGACTGGGAACTTGATAAAAAATTAAAAGCTTTGGCGACGACTGGAAAGGTGGGGAAAAATAAGGCGACTTTTTTAAAGCCGGAAACTTTTATGAATAAGAGTGGGGAATCGGTAAAATCGTTAATTAAAACAAAAAAAGCAGCAGAGACTTTGGTGGTGATTCATGATGATTTGGATATTCCACTTGGTAAATTGAAAGTGTCTTTTAATAAAAGTTCCGGTGGTCACCGCGGTGTGGAATCAATTATGAAGGCAATTAAAACCGAAGCCTTTGTGCGAATTCGGTTGGGAATTTCTGGCGAGACAGCTTCGGGTAAAATCAAGAAACCACAAGGCGAAGAAAAAGTGATTGATACAATTTTAGGGGAGTTTAAGAAAAATGAAGAGGCTGAGGTGAAAAAAATTATTAAAAAAGCTTCTTTGGCTCTAGGTATGGTCATCAAAGACGGTTGGTCAATTGCTGCCAGCCAGTTGGGGAATTTATAGTTTATTGACAGACTCAATTTCTCGAGTATCATTTTGATTTGGTGTTCGAGTTAGTTTGGGACTGGTACAAGCTAGAGGAGGTTCATTTGAATTCACTGCAAACGCTGAGACTGCTCGAGGCGGCAAATGATTTGCTGCCACTGCTCTGCGAGCTTGATGGCCGCGGGCGGACTGGCTACGCGATTAGCGAGGCTCACAACCTTTTCGGGGAAGTGGCTCCGCTGGTCATTCTGGCCAATTTGGTGGGGGTGGTGCCCGATGCGCAGAAGGCCGTGAGGTACTGCCTAGTCAGTCGGGAAAAGACGCTGCGTTTGCTCAGTCGGCGGGGAGATGTCTCCAGCCATCAGAGTCGCGACGAAGAGCACTTCATGTACGCCGGCGCGATTCTGCTCACGGACGACGACACCGCCATCTCGATCTCCGGTTTCACGGAGCCACTCGACGAGGCGGGGTCGGCAGTAATTGCAGTGCGGGCTGACCTGGGGATGGACGAAAAGCGTTGGGAACGAATCCAGCGCGCCAGCGACAATCCGCACATGAGCGTCTACGGCCAGCTCACCCCGGCCCGTCGGCCGAGGACCTGAACTACTCAACCGTTCTTTCTGAAAGTGTTCGAAGACAGAAAAAGCCGCGAGGGAATCGCGGCTTTCTGCTGCTTAAAGATTAAGTTTTTAATCAACGTAAATAGTTGCGGTATCGTCGTTATTGTCACGATCATCATCCGTTAAATTATTATCAGGATCGATTTCCACTTGGAAGCGGTTATTACCAATATCACGAACATTATCAAACTGAACGGTGACAATAGTGCTTTGACCGGCGCCTAAAGAAGGCATACTAGTTCGATGATAAGTGTTACCAGAGAATGATGGAGTTAAATCCACATCGTAATCCCAACGGCCAGAATTTTCATCGCCGTTGTTGGTGACTTCAAATTGGACGGCGGCGTTATCACCGCGGACAATATTATCATCAGCGACAAAGTTACCCGATGATGTCATGCGACCGACATCAAGGATTTGGACAGATAAATCAATATTGTTATTACCATTTACATTTGCGGAACAAGTTTGAGTAGCGACATAACCATTAGAGTTAACAGTGACCGTGGCATACTTAGTACCGTTTGAATAATAAGTTTTAGTTGGATTTTTGCTTGAGCTATTTAAGTTATCGGTACCAGTCCAAGAATAAGAATAGGAACCGTTACCACCCGAAGCATTAGCATACCAAACGATTCGATCACCAGTATTTGGAGTGGTATCGCTGGCATAACAGGAAACAGTTAAGTTGCCCGTATTGTAATTATTATTGTAACAATTATAAGTGAAAATACCGTTTACATAACAACCATTAGGATAATTGTTATTGTAGTTATTATTATAATTATTATTGTTGTAGCCGTAATTAATAACTGAAGTAGTCAAAAGATTGTTTAGCTCGTTACTTTCAAGAACTGAGTTATTTGGATCAACATTAATATTAAGTGAGTTTGTGTATTGGCTATTTAAATTACTAAAGCCGAGAGTGAAAATAATACTTTCACCGGGGCGAAGGGAAACCTGATAACCAGAAGTGTAGGTTGGATTAGAAGTTGATGGCAAATTAGCAGTAAAATACCAAGAACCGGCGTTGGCATCACCATCATTTCTAACTTCAAACTTAATTCCCACAAGATCAGAATAATTAAATTGAGTTTGGGTGGTGATTAAATTTGTATATTTATTTAATACCCCAATTTGCAAAACACGAATCGCTAAATCTGGTTTACCGATGTAGGTTGGCTGAGGAGCGGGTGTAACATAAATTGGTGGGGTTACAGTTACCGGTGGTCTGTTGGTAGTTGTAACGGTGGTTGTGGTCGTTGATTGGTTTTGGTTATTGTTATTATTGTTGTTAATAACAATAGTACCAATTCGGTCATTTTTAATTGTTATTCTAACCACGCCAATTTTTTCAACCTTTAAGGTTTCATTATTTTCAAAATTTCCATCAACGACCAAACGAGTGATCGCTTCAGTATTAATTGGTCTAAGAGTAATCGAATTTGAATCATTTAAAAGATAGTAAGGTTGATCGCAATCAACTTTTTTAAGATTGCTTGATTCCACTGACATTAAATTAACATTGGAGTCACAGGAATAGGAAACGCTAAAGATACCATTGGTGGTGTCGCCCTTTTTAAAATTAATAGTAAAGTCTTCGCCAGAATTGATTATTTTCTTATCTGCCGTCATGGTCGCCCCCTCCGCCGGTACGAAAATAGAATATAGAGCAGCTGACAGGGAAGAAGAGATTTTATTGAGCGCTGAAGGTAAATAAGAAACCGACATCAAAATGATTATAATAATAAAGGCCACAAAAATTGCCCCCAACAGGCCTTTAACGGTCAGGTGTTTAAACCATAAGTATATTCGTTCAAAAATTCCTTTGTTTTCTTTCGTTTCCATATTATTATGTAATCTAAGGCTATATTTACTAGTAAACTTGCTCAAAATCACAATCTAGGGTATTATACTACAATGGTTAAAAAAAGTCAAATCAAGTTTCTATTTTACTTTGCTCTGGTCTTTATTACCACTTTCATTCTTTTGTATTTATCTGGCTTGGTTCCGGAGGTATTAAAACCAAACGAGGGTGATACTTTTAGAACAATGTGGGATAAAGCGCAATCCAAGCGAATAAATAATCAGATTAGTAATGGGCAAACTGTTTTGACTGGCGAGGACCCAATTAAGATTGTGATCGATCGAATTGGCGTCAATGCTCTGGTCTCAAATCCCAATACTACTAATGTAGCCACTCTAGATCAATATTTATTACAAGGATCAGTCCGTTATCCCGGCTCGGGCCTCTTGGGTGTTGGTAATATGTTTATTTTTGGCCACAGTACAGATATTAGATCTGTTAATAATCAATCGTACAAAACCTTTAATGGTCTAAAAGATTTGCAGGCTGGGGACACAATTAAGGTTTATAGCACGAATAAAATTTATACATATGTCGTGTCCTCGGTTACTTTGGTAGATAAAGATAAAGCATTAGTTGAATTTAGCAGTCAAAAAAGCCGTTTAACTTTATCAACTTGTGGTACTTTTTCTGAAAAATCTGAGCGCTATGTGGTGGAAGCGGACTATATTAGCTCGCTGTAATAAATACCCTTATTTTACGGCTTATAATGCAGACCACTTAAGGGAAGTGGTTTAACTCCTTGACATTTTATCCATTTAGGTATATAATACTTAAGTTATGATATTAAACATGAAAAACGAAAATTTTATGAAAACTCTAGTTTTGGGCATTATTTTTGTCGTCTCTTTTTTGGCGGGTGCTTTCACCTCTACCAATGAGGCTTTAGCTAATGGCTACTGTAATGTTCCAGGCTCGATTATGACCCAAGCTGAAGTCGATGTGGCTCAGAGTGAGATGCTGATTGATTATGATATTTCTATAAATGGTTCGACAGCGATTGGTACGGTTTCCAATAAGACCAAGTGTTCTTTTCCTGTGGAACTTGTCTCTTGGAAGATGTATGATCAGGTTTTAGGAAATCAAGTAAAGCATTCCAGTTCTGGTGTACAGTATGCTCAACCAAATTCTATTACTAATATTAATGTTGCTCTACCTTCTTGTATGTCTCAAGTGGATTTATATTATGGTGATGCTCCAACTTCACCAGATCAGGAAACTGAACTTTATTGGAAATATAATTCTGGTTCTTATTGTGCCAACCAAGTTCCTTTAACTGGTTCTTGTTATGCGACACCTTCTAATCCTCAAGTTGGTCAAGAAGTTAAGTGGACTGCCGATGCTGTTGGTGGAGTTGGTGGTCATACTTATTCATGGACTGGTTCCGATGGGTTGTACAGCACTGGTAATCATTACTCTTTTAAAACCTATAATACTTCTGGAACCAAAAATGTAACTGTCACGATCAGTGACATTGCTTATGGTGGAACTCAGACTATTACGACTAGTTGTAGTGTAAATGTTAGTCCTGCTCCGACCCCTGTCAGTCCAGCCTATGCGACTTGTGGTAGTGCTGCCAACCAGCCAACCGCGACTGCTCCAACAAATTATTTTTGTGCTTCAGGCTCTTTAGTTGAAGGTCCAGCCGTGACTGGTGATGGGACCAATCGTTGGTGGTGGGGTTGTAATTTGACACCCAGCGCTCCAGCGGCGACTTATTGTTTTGCACCTAAAATTAATGATAATCAGGAGAGGAAAGATTTGTCTGTTTCTTGTAATGTTAATCCCTCGTCAGTTGAAAGCGGTAACTATTTAAACTGGAGTGCCAGCGCTTCTGGCGGTAATGGTTCATATTCTTATTCATGGACTGGTACCGATGGTTTGTATGGTAATTCCGCCTCGGTTTCAAATCATTATAATAATACTGGAACAAAATATGG
>CAZMNX010000014.1:0-13569 GCA_964567825.1 uncultured Candidatus Saccharibacteria bacterium | reverse complement strand
TCCACAAAAATAAGAAGCGAAGCGACTATATTTTTGTAGGATGCCGCATTCTTATGCGGCGCCACCAGAACAAAAATAAACAGAAAGTCCCTAGAAATAGGGATTTTTTGCTATAATAGGAAACATGAACACGATAATCTTGGCGGGTGGAAATCAGACTAGGTTCGGTAAGATCTCACGGGAACAATCCAAAATTCTTCTTCCTCTACCCCAGAATGAGACGATACTCTCGAATATAGTTAGACAACTTAATCAAACTGAGATAGAAAAAATAATTATTGCCCTAAAAGATAAGAACTTTATTGCTGATTACACGAAAAACTTATCCTCCAAAAAGGAAATCGTGATCGATGACAGGGATATCTCAGGTCTAGGAAACTATTTCTTCAAATCCACAAACTATCTCCCGGCAACTTATATTTTTGGAGATACTTATTTTCCAAATAATTCATTGACCGCATATTTCAGCGGACTAAAAGGAAAAATCGATCTGGGAGTTAAGGCGGTAATTGGAGTAAGTCGATCTCATGTTGGAGATTTCAGAGTGGAAGTTTCTGATGACTATGCGACAAAAATCTCAAGAGATGGTACCAATGGATATTTCACCTGTGGATTATTTACATTTATTGACTCTGGTATTGTCGGAGAGTTGGAACCTTGTGATAAATTAACTGATGTATTTTCTCAACTATTAGAAAGGAATTATAAAGTTGGTTACATTTTGATGGAGGAAGGATTAATAGATTTAGATACACAAGACAAGGCTCGAGAGTTAATGAATCTAGTTGGTTAATTCGGTTCTAACTTTGAGTAACACTCCACCAAAAAATATTAGCGCCCGTTTCGGGTGCTTTTTGTTACATATTCTTGACTTTTAGACGAAAGTATGCTATCATACTAATTGGTGGGCTATATTCCTCACCAAACGACAAGTTCTTCAACAAAACGAAAGGACCGCGCAATGAACGCCGAAATCCAAAAGTTCCTGATATTCGTGGCCGCCTGGTGCACGTTTCACTTCGTGCTGGTGTTGATCCGCCTCCCCTTCAGTGGGGAAAAGGTCGGCCGGCTGAAGCTGTACGGCATGGGACTGGGCTTCGTGATTGGGGCTCTGGCTCTGGGCTGGCTGGCACACTATGTGCTGGGCCAAGGCTGGTTCGAAAAGTTGCTCACCCCCGAAACTTTGGGGATCCCGGAATTCGCCAAGTTGTTCTTGATGATTATATTAGCGGCCGGAGAAACACTGGGACTGTTCCTGATGTTTAGCCTGATCATCGGGCATGCGGCTACTATGTGGTCATCCTGGATCAGCGATGACACGGGGGTGTGGTCTCAAACCAATTGACGACACCCGCACCAAAGGTGAACCGACCACCAAGAATCGTCGGCACGCCACAAGCAAATTCGCTTGTGGCATTTTTGTTGCCCAGATTTTTAGTCGCTCATAAAGCATTTGACCAAAGTATAATAACGTGATAGGCTATCAAACAGAAAAAGTTCAACCCTTACGGAGCCGAGCAAATGAGCGGAAAAGTAGTCATTGGAATAGCGATCTCCCTCGTCGTCGTGTCGATCCTGACCCTGGGCTGGATCGCCACAATGTTGTTCGCAATCTCGATCGGCCTACTTCTGAAGATGAAGTGCCACCGAGACGCCCGGATGACCCGAATGGCATCGCGGATTAAGGATCGACCGGGATACACGCCGATCGGCCGAGTCGAGCAGAAATGTCTTCAGGCCGGAGTCGCCACGGGGATCCTGGGCCTGATCTGGATCTTCTTCTGCTGAAAGCAGGAAATTCAAACGCTAGCCGCCCGGCACAACACCGGGCGGCTTCAAGCATTTTAGGCCTTGCGAGAAAAGCCAACCTATGCTATAAATAGCCAATCTCGTCTTCCTACTGGTAGACAAGTTGATAATAGCGTTAATACATTGAGTACTATAAAAATCAAGGTAAATCACCAAATAAAGGCTCAGGAACTTAGAGTAATCGGACCAGCGGGCGAAAATTTTGGAGTGATTTCTTTAAGAGAGGCCCTGGTTAAGGCCCAGGAAATGAGCCTCGATTTAGTAGAAATCTCACCCAACGCTGTTCCCCCAATCGGTAAAATCACCGACTTTGGTA
The DNA here is from genome assembly GCA_964567825.1 of uncultured Candidatus Saccharibacteria bacterium. Taxonomy (GTDB): domain Bacteria; phylum Patescibacteriota; class Minisyncoccia; order Phycocordibacterales; family GWA1-40-21; genus CAIJXO01. The sequence continues at coordinate 11,444 of CAZMNX010000014.1, read as the reverse complement.
AATATCAATACGACGAGAAAAAGAAGCAAAAAGTTGCTAAAGCGAAAGTCAAAACAATCGACACCAAGACTCTACAGGTAAAGATTGCTACGGATGAACACGATTTACAGCTTAAGGCGAAAAAAGCTTCCGAATGGCTAGCCGAAGGACATCGAATCAAAATTGATTTATTTCTCACCGGCCGAGCGAAGTATATGGACTTTAAATTTTTGAATGAAAGATTAGATCGAATTTTAAAATTAATTACTGAAAAGTATAAAATAGCGGAACCAGCTAAGAAAGGTTTGAAGGGGTTAACCATGATGATTGAAAGAGCCTAAAGTCGAAAATAAAAAATAATTATAAATTTATGAAGACCAATAAATCATTTAGTAAGAGATTACGTGTCACTCGCCGAGGAAAAGTCGTTGGCCGCAAAGCCGGACAAGGACACTTTAATTCCAAAGAAAAGAGACGAAGCCAGCTCGCCAAGAAGCGAACTTTGAACGTGAAGTTTAGTAATAAAGCTAAAGCCCGTTTTCTTAATGGAGCTTAATTTTAATAAATAATAATTTACCACAATGACCAGAGTTAAACGAGGAGTACTAAAGACTAAAACCCGCCGTAATTTACTGAAACAAGTAAAAGGCTATCGTTTTGGTCGTTCCACCAAGGAAGCCAACGCTATGGAGGCAATGATGCACGCTGGAGCTTCAGCGTTTGCTCACCGTCGAGATAAGAAAGGTAATATGCGCCGCCTTTTCAATGTTAAGATCAATGCTGCTTTACGCCCAGAAGGTTTCTCTTACAGCAAATTCATTGGCGTTTTGACCAAAAAAGGCATCGTCATTGACCGCAAAATCATGGCTGACCTTGCTGAAAACAATCCTGATACCTTCAAGAGATTCGTCGCTTCGGTAAAATAACTAAAATTCTAGTTCCACCGTTTGCTTATACTCTGGATGGATCGCATTAACTCCGAGATTATCTCGGATTTTTTGCACCAAAAATAATGACGACTTGGGCTCCCCCATCACCACAAAAACTTTCTCTAATTTTCCGCCCTCAGCGGCTTTTTCCACAAATTCGGTAAGGTGATCAGAGTCCTTATGAGAAGAATAACCGGGAATTGAATCGATTCTGGCTCGCACTTCTTTTTCCTCACCATAAATAGTTACTGTTTTAGCTCCGTCTTGAAGTTGGCGCCCAAGGGTGCCGGCGGCTTGATAACCAACGAACAGAATCTCGGCATTAGGGTTCGACATATAATGTTTCTCATGCATCACCACTCGCCCACCGGAGGACATACCGGAACCAGCCATGATTATTTTGGGATTAGGTACGCCATCAATCGCCATTGATTCTTGGGTCTGTACTGTGAATTTGAGACGAGGGAAGGCAAAAATATCATCACCGGCCAGCAAATCTTTCTGAACTCGATCATTAAAGTCTTCTGGATAAGCTTTGTAAACTTGGGTAATTTTTGTGGCTAAAGGTGAGTCAATAAATACTGGAATTTGTTGTTTAATTTCATGACTCTCAAAAAGCTCGTTCATTTCATAAATCATCATCTGGGTTCGCTCCAAAGAGAAAGCGGGAATAATCAGGATTCGTTTATATTTAATTGTGTCCTCAATTACCTTCTTTAATTTTTTCTTGCGCTCTTCTTTGGGTGGATGATTACGATCGCCGTAAACACTTTCCATCACAATATATTTAGCGTCAAGAATTTCTTCAGTATCTTTTAGCAACAATGATGGCGAATTACCAAGATCCCCGGTAAAAACAATTTTTTCGTTATTATAGGAAACCTCAATCATTGACGAACCGAGAACGTGGCCGGCATCCTTCAAATAAAGGCTTACACCGTTTTTTAAATCTTTTTTGGTGTGATACGCCAGAGTTTGCCACAAACCCAACGCCTGTGCTACGTCTTTAGCCTCATATAAAGGCAAAATACCCTGCTCTCTAGCTTCATTTTCTAATAAACGTACGGCATCTGTTAATAATAATTCAGATAATTCTTTTGTTTCTGGAGTGCTTAAAATCTGGCCAGCAAAGCCGTCTTTAACCAACTTGGCGATTCGGCCAATATGATCAGTATGAGCGTGAGTTATTAATAAAAAATCTATTGTTTTGGGATCGTAAAGAAACGGCGTACGATTTATGTTATCGGCATTAGCATCGCCTTGAACCAAACCACAATCAACTATAATTTTAATGTCGGCTAATTCCAAAAGAAAATTAGCACCGGTTACGGTACCCGTACCACCGTAAAAAGTCAGTTTGGCATTAGTACTCATGCTTTTTTATTAGACACACAAACTTGATCATAAAAGGGGTGAAGAATTGCTGAATCAGCCTTGAGTCCTCGTCTTCTCTTAATGAAATACAAATAAGCCAAAATACCACCAATTGTATCGTTAAGCAGGTCCATCGCAGTATCAAGGCCATAACCAGAAGCGGCAGTAAAGGTGATATGCATTAAATTCTCTACCAATTCCCAGACAATTCCAAACAAAACCGCCGAAATTAGGGCAATCAATAAACTCTTAACTTTGTATTCTTTCATGGAATTTATTTGGCCGAAGTATGAAGCGAGCCAAAGAAAAACCAAGGCGACCCAAACCCCGCTAATAATGTGAACGACACTATCAAACCAAGGGTAAGTCCAATACCAAAAAAAAGATGAGCCGACTAAGTGTAGGACAATTAAAATCGCCAGGACCAAAAAAGAAAACGGTAGTGGTTTGTATTTGAGCATAGACTAATTATAACAGAAATAAAAAAACCGTTCCATCACGGCAACGGGTTCTTTATAGGAGTTATCACAAGGTATTCCCCAGAAATGATTCTAGGTGGGTGTCCGCAGATAGACGACCAAGGCCGCTACCGATATAAGACTCCCTTAAAAATTATTTAAGCTAGAAAATACCTCAAATAACTCCTAATCTAATTATAAGCCTCACTAGAGTAAATGCAAGAAAAACTACTCCAGGATACCGTCCAAATTTACATCATAAAAGAGTTCGTGTTGAATTAAACGATATTTAATGATTTCTTCGGGCTTAAACCATAGTTTAATTTCCCCCTTAGCCTCTTCAACTGAGCCAGATGAGTGAACAATGTTTCTAATCGCACGATCATCAAGGTCGGCAATCTGGTAGGAATCCATCACAAAATCACCACGGATAGTACCGACGTCCGAGGTTAATGGTTCGGTGCCGCCAGTCATCTTTCGAACAATGGCCACGGCGTGTGAGCCCTGCCAAATCATAACAATTACCGGACCACTCGTCATATAACGAGCTAATCGTCCTAAAACCTTATTGCCCACGGCAATCGGATCAGTAGTTGGTGGCGTCATTCCCTTCTTAACATAGCCAGCGATTGATTTTTCCCCCACCTTTCTTATCCACTCTGGATCAAGAGTGTAATGCTTTTCGGCCATTTCCCTAGTCGGCACTAGCATTTTTAGAGCGACTAATTTTAAACCCAAAGCCTCATATCGTTTAACAATTTCGCCGATTAAGGTTCGCTGAATGCCATCTGGCTTAATGATTACGAAAGTTTGCTCGTTCCTTAAATCGATAGTTTCAGGATTGGTATTTTTATCTTGCATTTTGTTTTTTAATAATTAAATTTTAAAAGGTGAACTTGGATTAACGGGTAGCACTTCCTTCTTTTCGTACTTTTTCAAAATTTCTTTTTCCACCAATTCTCGATCCTGTCCGTATTTTAGATATGATAACTCTTTCACTTTATCAATAAACGAACTGTCGCCACGTGGCGGAAATGGCACGAATAAATTAAACGGCTTAACTGGTCGCCCGTCCGACAACATCTTAACATAACAATTCAAATTATCGATATTCATTAAATCCTTGGCAGAAAAAACCGGCGCAAATTGTTTTTCTAAGTATTCCGCGTCCTCGGAACTAACTCTGAAAGAAGAGATTGAACCAACGTTACCAAAGACTGAATCTCTAATCTTTTCCTCAAGCTGAGCGATAAATTGATGCGCAACGGTTAATGACAACTTATATTTTCTCGCCTCAGAGAGAATGGTTGAAATAGAATCGGTGGTAACGTTCTGGAATTCATCAATATATAAGTAAAACGGTGGTAATTCTTTACCAAAAGAGTCAACGCGAGATAAAGCAGACATTAAAATCTTACCAACAACGATCAGACCAATTAAATTAGCATTAATATCACCCAATCTACCCTTAGAAAGATTAACGAGCAGAATTTTCTTCTTGTCCATAATCTCGCGAAAATTAAAGGAAGATTTCTCTTGAGCAATAATTGGTCGCATAATATCATTCTGCAAAAAGACATCGAACTTGCTGACGATGTAAGGGACGATATTGGCCAATGAGGCCTCTCCCCCGGCCTTCTCGGCAATTTCCTTCCAGAACTGAACGACAAGTGGATTCTTACACTTCGAGATTTTCATATCTCGAAACTGCTTATTAGATAAAACGCGAGAAACATCAAGTAATGTATTGCCACTGGCTGGATCTTCTAGCACAAGCATCACGGAATTTCTAAAATACTGTTCAAACATTGGACCGCCAGCCACCTTCATATCAAACAATTTATTGAAAATTGACAGCATTTCATTTACCACGAAGGTTTTTTGCTCCGGAAATCTTTCGTCATACTCAAGCATATTCAAACCCATCGGTCGGGCAGTATAGCTTGGATCAAAATACACTAAATCGTCCAATCTTTCTTTTGGCACATAAGATAAGACATCCTGAATATCGGAACCATGCGGATCGATCATACATACGCCTTCGCCATTTAAAATATCCTGACGAATCATCTGCTTTAATAAAGTAGTTTTACCGGTACCAGTCTGTCCAATAATATAGAAATGACGCAAGCGGTCTTCCGGCGACATAAAAATATCGGTTTCCACATTACGATGGATATTCTTGCCCAAGGAGATTCCCCTCTTTTGTAAATCGAGTGGAGCCTGTGCACTTCCAGCCTTACTTTGTTTAAGCTGTGAAGTGCCGCGAATCTCATTTTCAGGCAAATGCATAATAGTCGTAATCTCTCGGACGTTTAATGGTAATTTTTGATTATCCTTAAATAAGCGGAAAGAAAACTCTCGAAAAAACTGTCTTAAGTCCTTACCCGTTAAGCGCTTGAATGAGATACGGTTGCGCCCAGTATTCTCAAACTGATTAAAGGCCGACTCGAGATCAGACAAAATGGAGAGAGCCTCACTCTCGGTTTTGGCCGAGGCCACAATTCGAATATTGGCCTCAACCGTTGGAGTGCTTATCTTGGCATTAATATTATCAATTATCTTTTGATCAATTTGTTCTTTTTCTTTGGCTTTGTTTTTCTCCTCGCCATCTTTTGACGAACCAGAAAAGCCCTTAGCAATTTCCTTAAAAGTCTTCTTGGCCTCGCCAAAAAAAGAAATACGCGACATATCAATTGCCTCCTTCAGCTTCATGCCTTTAGCAATATCCTTCAGGGCTTTTTTATAAAAACTAACGTACTTTTCGCCAACTGGCTTAAAAATTATTTGAATACTGGCCCCCTCACCATCGCGTTCAATCTTAGAAAAACTGTTAAGTAAAACGTTCAATGGATCATAATCAAATTCCTCATAGGTTTTCAGGGGGTAAATATGATTACTCTCCTGCTTTGCATAGGAGCCGACCGACGCGCCCTGTTCGTTAAAAATATTATAATCGTCTTTTTTTTCGGAAATTTTCGCCTCAGGAAAAATCGATAAAATTTGTTTTTCAAATAAACCCTTTTTGCTATCAGGGACTGAGATATAAAAAATAAATTCTTCACTTTTATTGGCATTGGCTAGTTCAATAGAAAAGTAATCTGGACCCTCTCTTTCGGCTGAAACCGAAAGCATACCGGCATAAAACTGTTCCATCTTAGAAATTAATTCCTTTAGATTTTTTTGCTTACCATTTTCTTTATCATCCTCAGCACTCGGCAAGGAAACTTCAAACAAGGTCATCTTAAGGGCACGGAAAAATGGACCTTTTTCTTGACCATTTAAAACTGGCAAACCGGCCTTAATATACTGAACCAAAAAACGGTGAAAGTCATCGTCTAAATGTGAATCCTGGAGACCCTCAACTACCGATAAAGCGTTCATCAGACCCTTGGCCTGCAGAATCGACACCAGTTCCTCCATTTTAGCATCATGTTCTTCTGGAGACAGATCCAGAACGATAGCCTCAATTTCTTTATTTGGTAGTTTGTAATCATCACTCAAAACTTCTTCCGGCTTAATATTTTTATAATCAATAATATGATCGGTGATAATATTTTCACGCACCACCTCCTCACCCTTTTCGGCAAGAGCTCGTTCGTGTTTCGCCACCTGATCACGCAAAAAATCAAGCTCTTCTTGGGGCGAAGAAAATTTTTGCTCTATTTTTTCAAACCCAGTTTCCATTACTGGAAATTATAACATAGTTAGCACTTCTGCTCCATTTTTGGTAATGACAATAGTGTGCTCAAAGTGGGCACTACGCTTACCATCGGCCGTCCGGTATGTATAGCCATCATCATCTAATGTAATCTTCTTGGTGCCCTCGTTTAGCATGGGCTCAATCGCAATTACCATGCCAGCCTTAAGCTTTTCACCCTTATCTTCTAGGCAATAATTAGGTACGTACGGATCCTCGTGAATCTTATAACCCACACCGTGACCGCATAATTCCTCGACAATTCCATAACGTTTAGGTCGAACGTACTTTTCAATCGCATAACTAACATCGCGAACATATTTACCGTCTTTTGCCGCCCTAATTCCCTCCATTAAAGCTTGTTTAGTTGTCTCAATTAGTTTCTGACCAGCCTCATCCACCTCTCCCACTCCGACCGTAACGGCCGAGTCAGTAAAAAGTCCGCCATGCTCTAGGCCCATATCCAAAGAAACAATATCCCCGTCTTTTAAAATTTTCGGTGTTTCATTTGGTATGCCATGGACAATTTCATCGTTCACAGAAATACAAATTGAGGCCGGATAAGGTCGCGGCGCTCCTTTCGGTTTATAATTCAAAAAAGCCGGCTTATCGCCTTGTTCTTCAGCCAACTGCCGCGCTAGATTATCAAGATCAAAAGTCGAAGCTCCCACCACCGCCGCCTTCGCCACCTTAGCCAAAATACCGGCCAGGCGCTTACCACCCTCCCTTAAAACTGCTATTTCCTCGTTTGTCTTGATGGTTACGGCCATCTTTAAATCTTATAGATTTAGACCTAATTTAGCAAGTATTTCGTTTTGAACATCATCTATCGGTTGCTCACCGTTAATTTCTACAAAGTTATAATAAGGATTAGTTTTATAATAATTTATTGTGGGTAAAACCTCAGACTCAAACCAAGCTAATCTTTTAGCAATCGCATCAGCCGTATCATCTTTACGAGCCCGCCCCAATAACCTTTTTTCTGACCATTCTCGACTAACATTCACATGTAAAACCACCGGTCTGCTTACACCGTAAAATTGTAGGGCGTTATCCAGAAGCTGAGCTTCGTGAAGTTTTCTAGGTGTACCATCAAATACTAAATTCTCAACCCCAGTAAAATTGGCAATGATGTAATCAGTCCACAAAGCTACGATTATCGACTCTGGAACCAAAACGCCACTGTTTAAAACCGTTTTAACTTTTTTTTGGGTGAAATTATCGCCAGTTATAAATTCTCGAAGTAAAGCCCCGCTCTCGACATGAAGAGTTTTGCTTATTTTACCTTCTGAATTACGCAAATGCTTCATTAATAAATCCGCTTGGGTTCCCTTACCGCAACCAGACCGACCGATAAAGATAAAAGCTTGAGGATTATTTAACATCCTCAAATTATAACATAAACCTAAAATAGAAACCTAGTCTTTCTTAAAAGGAAAACCAATATAGGATAAGTAGGCCTCGGCCTCTTTTTTATTTTTAGCAGTTGTACCGATAGTAATGGTCATTCCAAAAACATCTTTCAAATCTTCATCAGCTGATTCTGGGAAGATAGTATTCTCTTTAATTCCGATGGAATAATTACCCATAGAATCAATACCCTTCTTCACCAAACCACGGAAGTCTTTAGTTCGAGGAAAGGCCACCAGTACCATCTTATCAATAAAAGCAAACATCCTTAAGCCACGAAGAGTAACCACCAAACCGACTGGATCTCCCTCTCGCACCTTAAACGCTGCAATTGACTTCTTGGAACCACGTAGGGCCGGCTTCTGACCAGTAATTTTGGTCAAGCGATCAATAATCACTTCAATCTTCTTTTTATCTTTAAGTGAACCAATACCAACGTTGATTACCACCTTGGTAAACTTTGGTGCCTGCATGGCATTTTTATAACCAAGAGTTCCCTTCAAATGTTCGAAGGCTTTGGCTTGCTTTTCTTTTGTATTTAAAATCTTGGTCATATGTTTATTGGAAATTAAAATTATATCTCTTGACCAGTTTTCTTGCTAACTCGAACAGTTTTTTTACCGATCAACTTTCGGCCGACACGAACTCGTTTTTTACCCTCCAAAAGCATTACGTTGGAAACATGGACCGGTAAAGCAATTTCGATCACCTGACCTTTGGAATTAGACTTGGTGGCTCTTTGGTGTTTTTTCTTCATATTTACACCCTCAACCACGATTAAGCTGTCCTTAGGAAAAGCCCTCAAAACTTTTGCAGTCTTGCCCTTATCTTTACCGGCGATCACTATGACATTATCATTTTTCTTGATTTTCATATATTTTTATACAATTTCAGGCGCTAATGAAGCAATTTTTTGAAAACCCTTCTCTGCCACCTCTCGTGGAATCGGACCGAAAACACGGCCGGCGAGTGGCTCACCCTTGGCTTTATCAATCGTCACTACTGCATTTTCGTCAAAGCGAATATAAGAACCGTCGGTTCGGCGATATGGGGCGCGTTGTCGGACCACAACCGCGTATAGAATATCTTTCTTTTTTACGGTCTTTCGTGGCTCCGCTTTTTGAACAGACAAAACAACGATCTCGCCCAATTGAGCATAACGCTTTTTAGAAGAACCAAGTACTTTAAAAATACGACCAATTTTGGCTCCGGTATTGTCTGCTATTACTACAATTGATCTTGGTTGTATCATAAATTTATAATTATTTCTCTAATATCATAAAACGCTTGTCCTTTGATATTGGCTTGGTCTCAAAAATCTCGACGATTTCTCCATCCTTATGCTTATTACCCGCATCATGAACTTTAAATTTCTTCTGACGTTTCAAAAACTTACCGTATTTAGGGTGTTTAGTGTATCGCTCAACCAAAACAACGGCTGTATCCTTCATCTTGGTGGAAACAATTTTACCTGAGAATGTTTTTTTAATATTTGTTTTTTCCATATTATTCGGTGATTAGCTTTTTAGCATTCAAAATGGTCATAATTCTAGCAATATCTTTCTTTAAACTCTGACCCTCCTTAAGATTTTTGGTCTTACCACCAGACAAAGCAAAATGAAATACTCGAAGCGCCTCTTTCTTTTCCTTAAGAGCATTTAACAATTCCTTTTCTGTTTTTTTGATTAATTCTTCCATATTAAAAAATTAAATTATATCGCGGCCAATCACCTTGGTGTGAACACGAATCTTGGTGCCACCCTTGCGTAAGACTTCACGAGCGGCTGTTTCGTCTACTCCATCAACCTCAAACAATACTCGGCCGGGGCGAATAATCGCCTCGTAGCCCTGTAAGTCTCCCTTACCCTTACCCATTTTCACTTCGGCTGGCTTTTGAGTATAAGGATGATCTGGAAAAATGCGGGTCCAAAGCTTACCGGTTTTACCCAAAGAGTGAGCAATCGTTTTACGCGCCGCCTCGATTTCTTGAGAACGTAAACGGCCAGCGGAAATCGCTTTTAAACCAAATGAACCGAATGATACCAAAGTACCACGTGTTTCGTTTCCAATTTTATTTGGATTCTCACGGCGAGTGTGTGACTTTCGATATTTAACTTTTTTTGGTAATAACATAAATTATTTTTTAGCAAAAATATCACCCTTATATATCCAAACTTTAATACCGATATCGCCGTAAGTCATGTGGGCCTTCTCCTGGGCGTAATCAATATCGGCGCGCAATGTCTGTAATGGGATTCTACCCTTTTTCAAGTCTTCAGAGCGGGCCATTTCAGCACCACCCAAACGACCACCCAAGTAAATCCTTACTCCTAAAACATCTCGATTAGCCATGACTTTCTCAATAGTTTGCTTCATGACTCGGCGGAAAGGCATTCTTTTCTCTAGGCCCTCAGCAATCATATAGGCAACAATCGCTGCATTTGATTCTGGTGATTTCACTTCCTCAATATCTAATTTAAAATCAACCGGGAAAGCCAATTTAAAGCGCTTAACATATTTCAAAATATCGTTACGTAATTTGACTGAGCCCTCACCGCTTCGGCCGATGATCACGCCCGGTCGAGAAGTCTTGATGATAATGCGGCAAGATTTTTGATTACGCTCCATTTCAATCGAAGCCACGTAAAGTCCGCGCATCTTCTTCTCCAAATACTCACGGAGCATAATATCTGCCTTTAGGGCATCCCGGAAAGCTTTATCCGAAGAAAACCAACGTGATTTCCAATCGCGGATAATGCCAAGTCTATGTGAATATGGATGTACGGTATGTGACATATTATTGTTTTTTAGCTTTAGCTTTTGGAGCTTTTACGGCTTTAACTTCTTTTTTAACCTCCTTCACCTCTGCCTCTTTAACACTTAAGACCAAGTTAACGTGGCTGGTTCTCTTGCGAATAGCATAGGCTACACCGCGGGCTCGAGGCATTCTTCGGTATAAAATTGCGCCACCATCAACAGTCAAAGACTTAACGTACAAATCTTCTTTATTTAAACTAAAATTATTTTTAGCATTAGCGATAGCTGAATTAAGCAAGGCCACAATTGGATCAGAAGCTCTCTTAACAGTTAACATTAAAGTATCCAAAGCCTTTTCAACTTTCTGCCCACGAATAAGATTAGCGACTAATCGCACTTTTCGTGGTGACTGTCTATAATCATTTAATTGGGCAGTGATGTTCATATTTTTAAATTATTTTTTCGCCTCGATTGAAGCCTTTGCTCCCTGAGCTGCAGTTATTTCGGCTTCCTTCTGCTTCATATCAATATCCTTCTGCATCTTTCCTCCGTGTCTATGGAACTTCTTGGTGTGAGAAAACTCGCCTAAACGATGACCAACCATGTCTTCAGTTACAAGGACTTCAATGTGTTCGCGGCCGTTATGGACACCAAAATTAAAACCAACCATTTCTGGTGAAATTTGGGAACGTCGTGACCAAGTTTTAATCACACCAGTTTCAATTGGCTTTTTGCCTTCTATTTTCTTTAGAAGTTTTTCATCGACGTATGGTCCTTTTTTAATTGATCGTGCCATTATTTTTTATTTGATTTGAAGCGTTATACTAACAAAATTTC
>CAZMNX010000013.1:0-15636 GCA_964567825.1 uncultured Candidatus Saccharibacteria bacterium | reverse complement strand
ATGATCAAAACCAAGGAAATTGAAGGCTTTGGGGTTACCTTTAATGAGGTCACGCTGTCTGGTGGAGTTAAGCTCTATGCTTTCATCAGAAAAAATGCTCCGATTTCGTTCCGGGCTAATTTTTATGCTGGATCGCAATTTGATAATGGCAAACCGGGCTTGGCCCATTTTGCCGAGCATATTTGGCTGGCTGGTACCGAAAAATACCCTACCAAAAGCCTGTTAAGCGAAAGAATTCAGGAAATCGGCGGTCAGCGTAATGCTTATACCGGCAAAAAGGTTATGGCCTTAACCTTGGACATTGCCGATGCCGCCGATTTGCCAGATATGTTTGAAGTAATCGATCAGATATTAAATAAAGCAATTTACGATCCCAAGCTCATTGAAATTGAACGAGGAGTCGTTATGGCCGAGCAGACCAAGAAAAAAGCTAGCCCCGATCAATATATTAGTGACCTACAATCATCGCTCTTACTTCAGGGAACAGTCATAGAAAATTCGGTGCTTGGATCAGAGGAAACAATCACTAATGCAACACGCGATGAGCTTTTTTCTTATTATGAAAAATATTTAAAGGCTGGGCAGGTAGCCTATTTTCTCGCTGGTGATTTTGATTTAGCTTATGCCGTCGAAACACTAGAGAAAATTAACGGCCAACGAAGACCCATACTTTTTTCTGAACCCTTGCCTATAGTTACTGAAAAAAAAGACTGGGTAGTTAAAACAAATAATCCGGAGCAAAATTATTTATGTTTAGGTGCTCGCTTATTCCCCATTAGTAGTAATTTAGATAAGGTAGCTAGTAATATCTGCGCCTGTGTTTTAGGTGTCGGTAATACTTCACGACTAAATAAAATTTTACGAAATGAAAAGGGTTATATTTATAACATTCGTGCCAATATTTCTAACAATGCCGAGTTGGCCATGATTACCATTAATACTAACTGCAAGCCAAAAAATACTACGGAAACAATTGCGATCATTAAAGATGAATATAAAAAATTAATTGCCGATGGCATAACGGAAAAAGAGCTCAATCTGGTGAGACGTGATCTAATTCGTTTCCAAAAATTTTATTCGGAGAATACTTCTTCTTGGGTAGACGATTCGACGATCAGTAATTTTACCATGAACATTGAGCCACTTTTCCGCGATGAAATGATTAGATTAATTAAGGAAATTACCCTTGATCAAGTCAATAACTTCATTCAAAACAACCTAGACGACAAGGAATTATTATTGGCGGGAGTCGGAGAGTTTTAGAGAACAAAAAATGGGAAGAATCCTACAGCGCTAGCTCAATAACTGATTCGGTTCCTTCCGGCACAATAGTAAAGTCATATTTTTCTGCTCTGGCAACAGAGGCAATGTCTGCCATCAACGTCTCAACTTGTTTTTTCTGTTCTTGTGTGCAAGTAATTTTTAAGGACGAAATAGGAGTACTGAATTTAATCTTATTGTCGCTTTTATATTTTCTTATTTTCTCAATGAGAGTAAGAGCAAATTGGGCAGCTTCATTATTCTTGGGATCTGAATACTCGACGGCGGCTGTTGGCCAGTGGGTACTGTGCATACTCTTAACCCCTTCATGTGTAGATAAATAGCCACTCTCGCTATCAGATTTAAATGACTCCCTCATATTCTCACCTTCTCCAACTTTTATCATTTCGCCATGAAACATTTCCTCAGTAATATGTGGTACAAAGGGAGAGGCCATCTTAATGGCATTAAGAAAACACTGATAAGCGGTGAATTGGGCTGAGACCTTACCTTTATCATCAGGATTTTCTAACGATAATCTTTTTTTAGCAATTTCTAAATAATTATCACAAAAATCTCGCCAGAAAAAATCTTCAAATATTTGACGAGCCTGAGCATATTCGTAGTTTTTAAAGGCTTCGGCCATTCTACCTGCTGTTTCAGTTGAACGGTCTAATATCCATCGATCAAAAGCCTCCAGATCGTCTGATTGAACTTCTATTTTTGGATCAAAACCACTAAGCCTGCTCAATACTAATTTACCAGCGTTATAAATCTTGTTGACTAGTTTTTTACCCTTCTCAACCTCTTTTTCGTCAAAATAAGTATCTTTACCTAGTGAGGAGCCAGCCATCGCGTATCGAATAGCATCAGCTGATTTTTGAGAGACTAATTCCTCCGGCTTGTACTTTCCACCTCCGGTTTTTTTACTAATTTTTTCTCCTTTTTGAACTAAAATATGCCCAGATATCATTAATTCTCTCCAAGGAACCTCGTTGTGTTTATATAGTCCCATTAAAATCGAGTAAACAGCCCAGGTTCGGATAATATCGTGAGCTTGTGGTCTCATCGACATTGGGTACAGCTTTCCGTTCAGGTCGCCATTTAGCGGATGATTATTATTTATCTCCGGTGACAAGGAAGAAGTAAACCAAGTATCCAAAACACTCTTTTCTGGCATCAACTTCCCCGTCTTACATTTTGGACAATCCCGATGATCCTTTTCTGTCTTGGGATCGATTGGCATTTCTGTTACTTCTGGAATAACAATATTATCGCAGTTATCACAACTAAAAACTGGAATTGGTATACCGTAAAATCTTTCTCGAGAAATACACCAGTCCCATTTTAGACCTGTTATCCATTCCTCATATCTTTTTTGCATATATTCTGGGTGCCACTTGATCTTGTTACCAGCCTCCAACATCCTCTCTTTCATATCTAGGATTTTTACAAACCATTGTGTTGTCGGTAAAAATTCCACCGGCGTACCGCACCTTTCATGAACATCAACATTATGCTTAATTGGTAATTCCTTTTTAACAACACCACTAGTTCTAAGTTTTTCGACAATAATATCTCTAGCTTCTTTAGCTGACTTTCCTTCGAGTTCTGGTAGTTCATCTATTTTTTGTATTTTACCACCTCGATTAAAAATAATTCTCTCTGGCAAGTTATATTTCTTAGCCCAATAAATATCAGTTTCATCACCATAAGTACAACACATTACTGCTCCGGTTCCCTTTTCCTTTTCAACTTTTTCATCAGCCATAATTTCAACTTCTTGTCCTAAGGGAGTGGTAACCTTTTTACCAATTAAATCAGTAAATCTTGGGTCCTCTGGGTGCACAAAAACAGCACTGCAGGCCGGCAGCAATTCTGGACGAGTGGTGGCAATAACTAATTCCTGGCCATCCTCAACCTTAAATGATAAATCATAAAATACTGCTTCCTTTTCCTTATCTTCTTTTTCAGCTTGAGCAAAAGACGTTCGACATTCAGTACAATAAAGAGCCGGCGCATTTTTTTTATAAATAGCACCCGCTTCATACAGCTCCCTAAAAGTAGATTGAGATATTTTTTGGACTTCTGGGGAAATACTAGAATACTCTAATCGCCAATCAACACTTAGGCCGATAGACTTCCACAAGTCCTCATAGGTATGTTTATACTTATCAGTAACTTCGAGACAAATTCGAGTAAAGTCCTCTAAACTTACCGTACCACCTCTCACTCCAGTTTCTTTTTCTACTAAACGCTCGGTTGGTAAACCATTATTATCAAGACCAAATGAATAGCGGACATTATCACCCTGCATTCGTCTAAAACGAGTAATTATTTCGGCCTGAGTATATGAAAAAATGTGTCCAAGATGCAGTGATCCAGAAATGGTTGGAGGTGGGGTATCTATTGTATACAAGGGACCGGGCTGTTCCGGATTAAATCTGTAAGTACCATCTTTTTCCCAAAAATCTTGCCAGTACTTTTCCTTTTCAAAAGGGTTATATCTTTCTTTTTCTTCAGGTTTTTTTTCCACCTCCTTTTGTTTCTCTTGATTAAACATAGTATTGCTCATATTTTCCATATTTACTTCTAAAATATCTTATTTATAAAATATCTAGAGACAGTATTATACTAAAGGATTTAGTAATCAATGTCAAATAAGCAAGAGACTATTTAACTGCCCTTCCGAACTTTAATCTAAACTTAATTAACCACCTCAATACTCTAAGTTCACGTAAAAGATCAGTATAAAAAACCATATAATCATTTCCCTTGCTTTTTTCAAATAACCAGGAAATGGTTCTAACACAGTCCCCGATCATTACTGAATAAATCAAATTCTTCTCTGCTGAGCCTATCTTAATGTGCTTTTCGTAACTATTTAAAAATTTCTTTATTCTAACAAGGGACATTTTTTCAATCAGGACATTTTTTATTGCATTTTGTATATCAAAAATCCTTGGTTCCTTAAATATTCCACCGTAATCAATTAAACCAATAATTTTATTCCTCCTATTCAGTAGAACATTATCCATATTCCAATCAGAGTAGCAGGTAACCGTTGGAAGAGAGTCATAACTTACAACTTCTGTCCTTTTTATCGTACCAATAGCCTTTTCAAGTATCTCATAATTTTTAATCAATAATCGATCGCAGCAATTTCTGTGCTTTTTTTTGTAGGCAATTTTAAAATTCTTAATAACACTACTTCTAATAGCTTGTAACCTGAAAATATATTTTCTTCGTAATTCTTTTGGTTGCCATATATTAAAGGTTGTTATGTGAAATTTAGCAACAATATTGGCCAAACCAATAACCTGTTCGTCAGTGAAAAAACTATTGACAGTTTTATTATCAATATAACGATACAGATAAAAATAATGATCGCCATATTTAATAGAAAAATCTTTCTTTGCTTTTAATATATTAGGAATCAGATATGGGAACTTTTTCTCTGTCAGCAACCGAAGTAGATACACCTGATAATCTACATAATATTTATAAGTTCCAGCATTACGAAATATGTAGGTTGAATCTACATCTCTAACCTTCCAGTTTTTTGTTGAAACACCATTTGTAATATAACTTACGGTACTAGGATGGATGTCCCAGTTTTTCTTAATTATGGAAATTATTTTGGAATTATTCATTAATTAACAAGTTAAGATCTTTTACTAATTTATTTAAACGTTTATAAATAGATTTTTTATTTTCTGGCGAAATACACCCAGTAGATAAAATATAATCCATATTATTACTATAATCCTTAGGTAGGATAGAAAATTCAGAAATATATTTATGATTCCATTTGTCGCCTGGATAATAAACCTCATTCAGCGCAAACAAACAAAGATTTATAGATCTAATGACTCGCGATAAACAGGCGTTAAAAAGGAGTGTGTCGTTTCGACGAACAGCATTTTTAATCTTAATTTTAGTGATAACCTTGGCATCACGATAATAGTAACGTAATGTGTCTTTTTTTAGGTTTACTGGATATTTTTGTAACCTTTCTTTTATTTTTGCTAACCAATTACTTTTAGCTTTAGTAAAAATAGGAACACAGGACAAAATACAACTGGCGACACCACTTTCGTAGTGCCCAAAGGGTGTATCATGAATTCCATGTTGAGGTAAACTAAATCTTTTCATGAACAAATTCATTCTTTCTTCTATTTCCGATACTTTTCTGTAACCTAATTCAATCTTTATACCATCAATTTCAAAAAATGTATGGTAACCCCAGGCCTTGTGATACCAGTAAATTTTTTTTGACCTATTTAATTTTGAATTCAGCATCCTAATTATACCCCTAACTGATTCTTCACTAGGAATATCAATACTATAATAAACATACATTTCGATATCAGAATATGTATCATAAAAATTTCTAGCAAGTGATCCCCCAATTACAATGGTAACAACATTTTCTAAACTAGAGAAATACTTCGCAACCTTTTTTGCAACCTTTAAATATTTCTCTTGATTGAGTTTATTATTTTTTACTTTCATAATACGTTACTTTATCTGCTCTTCCAACTTCTCTAACCTGGTGACGAGCAAACTTTAGCTTAGTTATTGACATATTAAGGTAACTATCTAAATATAATTTGAGATTTTTATCTAACTCATTTTTCTCGACTTTGCGAGAGCCTGAATACCTTTTGTGGTTGATGTGGTAGGACACCCAATCAACAGCTGGAATAATAAAATTTCCATTAGCAATCATACTAGCGCCAAAAGCAATGTCATCCATACCCCAACCGATAAAAAATTTTTCAATAAACCCTCCGACGCCAATTGCTTCACTTTTTTTAAAACACATACTGTGTCCGATAACCATACAGGAAAGGTCCCAATGACCAATACTCTTACCATAGCTAAACTTTTTAAAATAATCAGACTCCTTAGTTAAATTTAATCTCTTTTTAAATTCATATTTGAAGGCTTGTTTAACTGTGAGGTCTAAAAAATCTTCGTTGTCTTTGACCCTACACCGCCAATCTGCAAATATTTTAGGCTTTCTATTTTTATTTTTTATATAATCATAGTATTCAATTCCTTCTCTAAATCCGACAAATAAAGTATTTTTGGTAAATTGTTGACGCACGACCATTTTTGCCAAAAAATCTCTTGGCGGTATCATATCCTGGTCCATCACAACAGTAATATTATAACTCGAGGAAATAAGGCCGGTATTGATTCCAGCTGATGTTCCCTGGTTCTTCATGACTCTAATGTATTTTAAAGGAAAATTAAGTTTAAGGTTCCTAAACATATCGGCGACGTTATTTGGTGAAGCGTCATCAACAACTATTACCTCAAAATTTCTATATGTTTGTTTATCAAGATTTTTTAAAATTAAATCTAATCTTTCTCCAATATAGGTGGGGATAATTATCGAAACCGGTTCAAAGGCAAGTTTAATAGCCTTTTTTTCTAATTTTATCAAATTACAACCTGTTATTTTTTTAAATTTTCTTTCAATTCGTGAGTAGTCGTTTGATGTGTCTATAATAACCTGGCTTATTTTTTTATTTTTTACTGTTGTCATAAACTGATTATTAATTAATAAGAATAACAATTATATTAAACTTGATTCAAGAACCTCTAGAATTGTTTTTGCGGCCGAGTAAATTTCCTCGTCATTAAACGCCGGCCCTAAGGGCAGGCTGATTATATTTCTACCAACATACTCGCTGTTTTTTAGATTTTCTACCGGAAAATTATAT
Organism: uncultured Candidatus Saccharibacteria bacterium; assembly: GCA_964567825.1. Classification (GTDB taxonomy): domain Bacteria; phylum Patescibacteriota; class Minisyncoccia; order Phycocordibacterales; family GWA1-40-21; genus CAIJXO01. The sequence goes on along the minus strand of CAZMNX010000013.1, from coordinate 8,641 downwards.
TTGTTTTTAAAATACAAATGTTCCTGAATTGGTTTATAGTGAACAACTACTCCAATTCCTTTTTCTCTAATTTTATTAACAATTTTTTCTCGACTAAATCGATACATCTCACCTTTGAGTACTATGGGGTAAAGGTGAAGGGCGTGCCTAACCTGATGATCTGCCATCGTTCTTTTCTGTATGATTATATGCTTAAAGGGCCCCAAAATATTATCGTAAATTTTTGCGTGTCTCTCTCTAATTAATAAGAACTTGTGTAATTTTGAAAGCTGAACTATACCCACGGCAGCATTAATATCAGTCATGTTGTATTTGTAACCCTTATCAATCACCTCAGATATAGAATAGGTTTTAGTCTTAGCAAAACGCTGCCAGGCACCAGTAGACTGCCCCATCATCCTAATAATATCTATTTTGTCAGAATATTTTTTATTTGAGGTGGTTATCATGCCACCCTCGATAGTTGTAATGTTCTTATTGGGATAAAAACTAAAACAGGTAAGACTTTTAGTAGAAGAACCTATTTTCTTATTATCAAACTCTGCACCCAGAGCATGTGCAGCATCCTCAACTACATACAAACCCCTTTTTTTTGCAATCTTATAAATTAATTCCATATCACAAGGCATTCCGCCAAAATGAACGGGTAAAATTGCCTTGGTCCTATTGCTAATAGCAGATTCCAACTTAGTGCAATCAATATTAAAGGTATTTGGATCAATATCAACCAATACCGGAGTTGCACCAGAAAGTTCAATGGCTCTAACCGTAGCCGCAAAGGTTAGGGGTGTCGTTATAACATGATCACCCTCACCAATATTTAATAGCTCTAAACAGGTATGGAGAGCTGATGTACAGGAATTAACACTTTTAGAATATCTAGATTTGATGTAAAAACTAAAATTCGACTCGAACTCAAGACTTTTTTTTCCAAAACCAACCCAGCCTGATTTTATGACGGCAGTAATTGCGTCTATTTCCTTCTGATCAAAAGATGGCACACCAAATTGAATCTTTATCTTACTCATCTGAATACATTAGGGTGAACATAAATTCAACCACGATTTACATATTAATGCAAATACGAATGTTCGGTAAGAATAATCTAACTAACAAAGAATTACCGCTAGCGGGTATTGGAGATTTTAACTAAGCGACTGTTTTCGTCTTTTGAAAGCGGCTCGAATAGTCCTTTTAGATTCATCAGTTATGCCGTATTGATCAATTTGATCCTCACTAATCCAGGCATAGGCCTGATGCTCATCACTAATTTTTACTTCGGCATCAGAAACCGGTTCAGCAGTAAAAGCGATTTGAGTTGTGTCCCGAATTAAATCAGGCTTTTGAACAGTATAATTAAAAGTGGAAAAAACCTCAATTGGTTTAATATCAATTCCGGCCTCCTCTTTTAATTCTCGAACAACGGTAATTTCACAAGCCTCGAGTGGTTCTCTCGATCCACCCGGTAACTCCCAAATATTTGGGAAAGCCTCTTCGTCGGCAGTTCTCTGCACGATTAGTAACTTATTTTCCTTATTAAATACTGCGGCACCAACGACAATTTTTTGAATGATGTTCATTTTGATAATTTATTTAATTTAAATCATTATACCTTGGCTGTTAATTAATACAAATTTGATACACAAAAAGAGCTGGCCAGGCTCTTTGTGCTCTCCTACCTCCTTTCTTCATTAATGAACTCAGCTCACAGCACTTCACGACGACGAAGTATGTCCAGAATGTTTCCGAACACCGCTTCGATCGGTTCGTCACCCTTGACCAGGCTAACCCGTTCCTGAATATGGCCGGGCAACATCGCAATCGCTTCCAGATACCAATTGTACTTGGTTTCGATCAGCAGGCGTCGGAAGTCATACTTCGGATCGCCTCGATCCAGCCTCGAAAGCAGGACCTCCTTCGGCGCCACCAGGTTTAGAACAATGTCCGGGCAAATCAGATCACCCGTAATTTGTCGCCGCCCCGCCCTGGCTGTTTCTGGATAAAGCCTACCCCAGTCCGTCACTCCAGTTTCCCGGAGAATCATGAACTGAGACAAGATCGTCCGATCAACCAAGATTAGGCCGCGTTCCAACCCTCCTTGTTTAAGCAGCTTGGGAAATCGAAAGTCTCGCCAGACGATGAATTCCCGAGCCAGCCGGTTACTCGACTCCTGCCACAGGGACAGGTTTGCGGTTGTTCGAAGTGAGCGATTAGCCATACTCCACCAACTCGACTGAGGATCACCGATGTGTTCTCCAGTTGCTGGTCTTGACCCGTTGCCTCGCAGAACGATGCAGGGTAAGCCTCGACCTTCAAGGTGTTGGCGTAGGCGCTCAATTTGCGTCCCTTTGCCAACACGATTTGGCCCTTCAAAGCCAATGACATCGATTTTCACGGTGTCTTTTGGTTGTTGTTTACTCATGTCAAACCCCCATACCTACTAAGCTGTTTATCTTTTATAACCCTAGCATGTTTAGCAAAACAAAATCAAGAATTACTAGCTTCTGATATTAATTAGTGGATTTTGGCCTTTGTATCGTGCCGCCGCTGATTGATAAACAGCGCTCTGCAAACTAATAGACATTTTGTGGCTATCGAGAGATGATTCGTCATTAGTTTTGCGTGTTTTAATCTGAGTTAAGAAATTAACTAGACAGTTTTTTCTAGCATCCTCTTGGTGACCACGAGATTTGCCCTCAGTAATCTTTGTACCGAGATCTTTAATTGTGTACTTTTTATGAGCCGTCCAATCTGGGAATAAAGTACTGTTTCGAAAAACATGAATATCTAAATGATACTCTCCGCCAGTCTCATATAAATCGTTTGAAATTATGTTCGGATCAATCTCTTTACTTTGGTATGAAACAAAGGAAATAGCCTGAAATGGACCTTGAACAATATAATGCGATTCGTGCCTGATTCGGCCGTTACCCTTATACAGATCGCGACCTATTGCCGTTGGCCAATTTCTTTGAGCCATACCATTATGAATCATGCTCAAATTAGCCAGAGCCATCGTTTTATTCTTACGCTTAAAGTTTAACGATACCAAAGCATCGATTTCACCCATATCAGCAAATCTTTTCTTTAATTCAACCTCTGGATATTTATTATGCTTTTGGTAGTCCGGAAAAATTTTCTGATAATCCTCTAAATTTAGCTGCTCATAGAAATCATCTGGTCGAAGAAAATTTGAGAAAACATCCACATTGTCAAATTTCTTGCCCTCATTAGTGGTTGTTTCCAAAAGCCAAGCGGCAACATCAATGGTGTGATAACCAGAATGTGAACACTTACCATAACCCTGATTATAGGGATGATAATCCTGGTCAACAATTTCAGATGGCATTCTCCATTGGCCGTCACTATGAACTGAGGTTATAGACGATACTGGCATATTTGTTCGATCAGATACTTCACGTATTAAATTACGAACAAGCAAAAAGCCAGGGTGGAATCTTCTTTGGGCCATTAAATCAAAAACGAGAAAATTACCGGCTACTCTTTTTTTATCTAATTCCTGACTAAGAGTTTCATACTCTTTAATCATCTTTTTGGCCATTTTGGCATCGGTTGAGACATTCTCTAGTACAGATAACGGTTTGTCCATGATAATGTGAAGATTATTTTTCAGAGCCCAACGAGCATACTGAACGTGAGCCATCGGTTCGGTAGAAATAACGACCGCATTAATATTTTGCTCTAAAACTATTCGGGTTAATTTTTTCTCAAATCCAGAGGGGATCTTATCATATCTTTTTTCTCGATCAGGCAAAAAAATTACAGACAGCGCTGATTTAGCGGTGTGCTTATTTACGCTAAGAAAATTTTCAATATCCTCTTTTTTTGATTCCAAATCAACTACCACCTTAATTCCCAAATTGAAATCTTTTTCTAATTTAGTAAGAGTTGGAAAGTAAATTCTCTTAGCGTGTGGGCCAAAACCAATAATCATTATGTTTATTGCCTCTGATGTATTCATTTTATTTTATTGCTCCACAAATCCCCCGGCCTGCAAGTCCCAAAGTTTTTTGTACAAGCCACTGTCTTTATTGGCCAACTCGCTGTGAGTACCCTCTTCCACAATCTGACCGTCCTTCATGGCAATAATCCTGTCCATCTTACGGATAGTAGAAAGACGGTGCGCAATAACAATGGTGGTACAACCTTTCATTAGGTTATCGAGCGCTGACTGAATAAGCATTTCGGAATGAGAATCGAGGCTTGAGGTGGCCTCATCAAGAATCAAAATTGGAGCGCGTTTCAAAATGGCCCGAGCAATAGCCACGCGCTGGCGTTCACCACCAGACAGTTTAATTCCGCGTTCGCCAACATGAGTATCGTATTTTAACGGCAAATTCTCAATAAATTCATCACAGTGTGCCAAGCGCGCTGCTTCTTTCACTTCCTCATCAGTTGCTTCGCGTCTACCGTATCGAATATTTTCTAAAAGCGAACGGTGAAAGAGTACTGGATCTTGCGGCACTAAACTAATATTTTCCCGCAAACTATCTTGAGTCACCTTTTGAATATTTTGACCATCAATTTCAATTGCACCTTTAGTTAAATCGTAAAAACGCATAATCAATCGAATGAAAGTAGTTTTGCCTGCACCTGATGGACCAATGATGGCGATTTTTTCTCCTGGTTTAATCGTTATGTTCAGATCAGTCAAAACTTCTCGAGTTTCATTAAAGTTGAAACCAACATTTCTAAACACGATTTCACCTCTTTTTACAGTTAAAGTTTCGGCATTGGGTACATCTTTAATCTCGTAGGGTGTAATCAAGATTTCCACCATTTCTTTAGCATCAGCAATACTTTGATAAATAGTTCTAATAACCCGGTTTAAACCCCAGAGTTGATTGGCCAAACCAATCACATAAGTTTGCGCCAAAACAAAAGTACCGACGGTCGCAATTCCCCGCTCCCAATATTTTAAGGTGTAGTAGAAGATTAGAAACTCAACTAAAATAATTAAAAAGGCTTGAGTTGAGTCAACAATGTCGCCAAGATACCAGGAAATTCTAGTCCGTTTGGCCTGATCATTGGTCACCTCCTTAAATCCGGTTGACTCATAATTTTGACCATTAAATAATGAGATTGCATTGTTGTTGGTAATGCTATCAGATAAATAGCCAGTAGTTTTAGAGTCAGATTCGGCAACTGCTAAATCATATTTAAGTTTCCAACGAGAGTAACTTAAATTGAAAGTTGTAAAAATAATAACATAGGCGGCCAACAGAATTGAAACAATTGGTGCGATATACCATGTAATAATCACGGAGCCAATCACGGTGATAAATAGTGGCATAACATGGTATATAAAATTATCACTCATGGCTTCGAACGCTCGAGTAAAACGATTCACTCGTTGAACCAAACTGCCGGTAAAATTATTAGTAAAAAAACCGTAAGAATGATTAAGCATATAATCAAAAGAATTCTGTTTTAATTTAGCAATTGTTTTTGATTCCATCTGATTGTACATGAAAGTCGCGACTCGCCAGATTAGCCAGGAGACAAAGTGTAAAATGGCAATGAAAATAATAATTTTAGTTAAATCACCAGCTAGGATGTGCCGATCGGTGCCCTGACCAAGCAAGTCGAAAAACTTTTTATAATAAATTGGAATAAATATTGGTATCAAATGAGCAATGAATGCTAAAAAATAGGAAGTCAAAAAAAGCCACTTGGTTGGCTTGATACCATTCCAAATTTGACCAAATATCTGGCTAATTTTGATGTTTTGACCGGTTTTGACAGACATAAACCAGCATTATACACTATATTCCCTCTTTTTTCAATTCCTCAATGAGTTTTTTGGAGTTTCTGGACAAACGATTTGGAGTCACAATATTGATCTTTATAAGCAAATCTCCCCGCGACCCATTACTTTTGGGCACCCCTTTGCCCCTAATTCGCAAGATTTCGCCGTAGGAGACACCTTCGGGCACTTTCAGCTCTATATCACCATCCAAGGTTTTAAGGGTGTATTTGGCCCCTAAAAGCGCGTCGGTTAGTTTAACGTTCAAATCCATAATCAAATCTCGCCCAACTCGTTTAATGTTTGGGTCAGGACGAACATGGATAACAATATACAAGTTACCTGGCACGCCACCTTCAATCGTTTCCCCCATTTCATCCATTCTCAAACGCTGACCATCTTCGATTCCGGCTGGAATGTGTAGATCAATTTCTCTTTGTTTAACTCGATTACTATTTAGATTTAATTTTCGATCAAGACCAAAAATCGAATCCTTGAAAGTGATTTCAATATCCACAGAAACATCGTGACCACGGCGGACGCGACGACCGCCACCAAAAATGTCACCGAAAATGTCACCTAGATCAAATTCAAAACCTTGACCATTTCCACCTTGAGTAAATTGTGAAAAATCAAAGCCTTCAAAGCCACTAAAGCCGCCTTGCCCGCCGAATCCTCCGTAACCAGCCTGACCACCTTGGCCCCCCGTGAAGGAGGAGCCAAAATTGTCATACTGCGCTCGTTTTTTCTCATCAGACAACACCGAATAAGCCTCGCTCACTTCCTTAAATTTAGCTTCGTTACCAGTTCCCTTATCAGGATGGTATTCATGCGCTAATTTTCGAAAAGCTTTTTTGATTTCATCTGGCGAGGCTTTCTTATCGACCCCGAGTGTTTTGTAGTAATCCTTATTCATGTTTTATTTCTGCTCGAAATCCGCATCACGAACCTTACCATCAGCATCAGTTTGATTATTGTCTTTTTTCGGTTCTTCAGCCTTTGGTTCAGCTTGTGGCGCTGCCTTAGCCATCGCTTCACCAATTTTTTGCATCTCGGTCATCAAGGCTTCGGTGGCTTTCTTTGTTATTTCCATATCTGTACCATCCTTCGCCTTCTTGAGATCCGCAATTTTATCTTCCACACCTTTCACAATTTCTGGTGTTACTTTTGCACCATTATCTTTAATTGCCTTTTCAGCGGTGTAGATAAGTTGTTCAGCGTGATTTTTAATTTCGATTTCCTCTTTTTTCTTTTTATCTTCCGCTTCATGCGCTGTGGCATCGGCAGTCATTTTCTTAATCTCATCTTCAGTCAAACCAGATCGAGCTTCAATTCTGATTGATTGCTCTTTACCGGAAGCTTTATCCTTCGCCTTCACCGCAAGGATTCCGTTAGCATCCACATCGAATGATACCTCAATCTGTGGCATACCACGTGGCGCTGGTGGAATACCGTCCAAAATAAATCTACCCAAGCTCTTATTATCATGGGCCAAAGCTCTTTCACCTTGCACAATGTGAATCTCCACGGAAGTTTGACTATCTGCCGCGGTTGAGAAAATCTGACTTTTTGTGGTTGGAATAGTGGTATTCTTTTCCACCAATTTTGTGGCTACCCCACCCATAGTTTCAATACCAAGTGAAAGTGGAATCACATCAAGCAAAAGAATATCCTTTACATCGCCACGTAGAATTCCTCCCTGCACGGCAGCGCCTAATGCCACCACTTCGTCCGGATTAATTGAAAGATTTGGTTCTTTACCAAACAAAGCCTTCACCGCATTTTGAATCGCTGGCATACGAGTCTGACCTCCAACCATCAGCACTTCGTTGATCTCACCCATTTTAAAAGGTGAAGCGGCGAGCGCACGTTTAGTAATTTCAATTGAGCGATCGATAAATTCCTTACACAAGTTTTCCAAGGTGGCACGACTCATTTTCATGAGTAAGTGCTGAGGACCGTTAGCGTTCGAGGTAATGAACGGAATATTGATTTCCGTTTCCATCGCGGTCGAAAGTTCAATCTTAGCTTTTTCAGCCGCCTCATCTAATCTTTGTAATGCTAAAGTATCCTTGCGCACATCAATACCGCTTTCTTTTTGATATTCAGTTGCCACCCAGTCAATAATTTTCTTATCAATATCGCGACCACCAAGATGTGAGTCACCGTCGGTTGATTTTACCTCCACGATATCAGCACCAACTTCGAGGATAGAAATATCAAAAGTACCGCCTCCAAAGTCGTAGACAGCAATCTTTTCATCTTTCTTTTTGTTGAAGCCGTATGCTAGAGCTGCTGCCGTAGGCTCATTTATGATCCTTTTTACATCTAGTCCAGCGATCTTGCCAGCGTCACGTGTAGCGGCGCGCTGAGAGTCGTTGAAATACGCAGGAACTGTGATCACTGCCTCTGTGATTTTTTCGCCAAGACGTGTCTCAGCGTCATTCTTTAGCTTTTGAAGTATCATAGCTGAGACTTCCTCTGGTCGAAGCCACTTGCCTGACAAGTTCACCTCTATACCGCCTGTTGCAGACTTCCTGACGTCGAATGACACATTCTTTATATCATTCTGAACTTCTGGATCATCAAAGTTGTGACCCATGAAGCGTTTGACTTGGAATATCGTATTCTTTGGATTCGTGACCGCCTGGCGTTTTGCTAGGAGTCCAACGAGCCTCTCGCCTGTTTTTGATTGGGCGACAATCGAAGGTGAGACACAGGCCGCGCCAGCGCTCCCGAACCTTCTCTTCAAAGAGTCCCGGCTCAATTTCACCCAAAACTAACTGTTCCGTCAAGTAAAGCAAAACCCCGTAAAAGTCACGCCCTTGTGCCAATTCTTCGTCTACGCTCATGCTGGCTTGTCTCGTTTGCAAA
>CAZMNX010000012.1:0-15639 GCA_964567825.1 uncultured Candidatus Saccharibacteria bacterium | reverse complement strand
CTTTTTGAATATCTACGGCAAAAACTCGGCCGTTTGGTAGAACAGCTCGCGCCATGGCCATAGTATAGAAACCCGAACCAGCTCCAAAATCAGCCACCTGCATTCCCGCCGCAAGAGCTAGCTGATCAATATTATTTTGCGGATCAGAAAACATTACATTATTATACCGCCAGAATATACTAGAGGCAAGTAATTGAAGCTAGAAAATCCCCTTCGCGTAATTTCATTATTCGAACACCTTGGGTTTGACGACCGAGAGTTGGAATTTCCTTAGTGGCCACTCGAATCACTTGGCTCTTTTTAGAAATAGCGGCAATTTCTTCCTGTTCGTCGGTCAAAACTTTGGCTGAAATAATATCACCAGTTTTAGCAGTAACTTTCATGGTTTTAATACCGGAACCGCCACGATTCTGCACCTTGTACTCTTCTAAATCGGTCTTCTTACCGTAACCATTCGAACTGATGACAAAGAAAGCGGGATTTTTCATTTCTTTCTTAACGACATCGGTACTAACCACAAAATCATCTTTGGTTAGTTTAACGGCCCGAACACCAGCTGCCCCGCGACCCATTTCACGAATATCTTTTTCCTTAAAGCGAATTGATTGACCCTTAGCGGTCGCCAAAATCACTTCATCGGTTGGCGCCACAAATTGAACCGAGGTCAATTCATCACCATCATGCAAACTAATAGCGATTAAACCGCTACGACGAACATCGTGGAAAGCGGCCGCATCAACTTTCTTCGCTACACCCTTCTTGGTCACCATCATCAAAGCAAGTTTGGAATTTTTTAACTCTTTTGGCATAGCCAGAACCGAAGTAACTTTTTCCTCATTAGAAATCGAAAGATAGTTCACTAAGGCCTTACCCTTAGTAGCTCGCTTACCCTCTGGCAGTTCGTGCATTTTGATCTGATAGGCCTTGCCTTTATCGCTAAAGAACAGAATATCATTGTGCGTTGTGGCAGTTAAAAAATTAACCACAAAGTCCTCATCTTTAGTGTCTAAATCCACTACCCCCACCCCACCACGCTTTTGCTTATGATATTCATCAGGATTAGTACGTTTAATATACCCACCAGTTGTAAGTACTAAAACATTTTCTGAATCAGGAATTAGGTCTTCGTCCGACATATTACCTACTCCCTGTTTCATAATTCTAGTTTTGCGATCATCGGCGTACCTCAAAGCCGTCTCAAGTAATTCGCTCTTCACAATACCTAAAATTTTCTTGGCGCTCGCCAAAATTTCTTTTAGTACTTTAATTAGGGCTTGGACGGCTTTTAATTCATCCTCAATTTTTTGTCGCTCTAGACCAGACAAGCGGCCAATCTTCATATCCACAATCGTCTGGGCCTGAATTTCGGAAAACTTAAATTCCTTCATTAAATTTCGCTTGGCGTCCTCAATATCCTTAGATTTTTTAATGAGTTTAATAATCTCGTCTATATGATCCAGGGCTTTTTTCAAACCAAACAAAATATGCTCGCGCGCTTCGGCTTTCTTTAAATCAAATTCGGTGCGACGTTTAACGACAATCTTTCGATGATCGATAAACTCGGCTAAAAAGGACTTCAGTGACAGAGTTTGAGGCACACCCTTAACTAAGGCCACCATGTTGTAGTGGAAAGCGTCTTCCAACTGAGTATGCTTATAAATAAAGTTCAAGACTTTCTGCGGATGAGCGCTCGGTTTCAAATCAATCACGATACGTAAATCTTTGGCGCTTTCATCGCGTAAACCCTTAATACCTTCAACCTTCTTTTCGCGAACTAAATCGGCAATGGCGATAATCAATTCCGCTTTATTCACACGATAAGGAATCGAGGTAATAATTATTTGAAAAGTCCCCTTTTTATCTTCAACAATTTCGGCCACGCCGCGCACTACCACGCCGCCACGGCCAGTCGCATAAGCATGATTAATATCGGTCTGATTATAGGCCACCCCGCCAGTTGGAAAATCGGGACCTTTAATAAATTGCATTAAATCCTCGGTGGTGTCTTCTGGATTATCGATCAAATGAACAGTGGCATCAACCACCTCTTTTAAGTTGTGGGGTGGAATGTTGGTCGCCATACCGACAGCAATACCCAAGGTGCCGTTCAGGAGTAGGTTTGGTAAAGCTGCTGGCAAGACATCTGGCTCTTTTCTGGTATTATCGTAGTTAGGACGCCACTCGACAGTTTCTTTTTCCAAATCCTTCAAAAGTTCACCGGCAACTTTAGACATTTTTGCCTCAGTGTAACGCATGGCAGCTGCTGAATCGCCGTCAATGTTTCCGAAGTTTCCTTGGCCAACAATTAATGGATAGCGGTGAGAAAAATCTTGGGCCATTTTAACCATGGCTTCATACACCGAGGCATCGCCATGCGGATGGTAATTTCCCAATACCTCTCCAACCACGGCCGCGGACTTTCGAGTTTTAGCACCGGAAGTTAAACCCATTTCATGCATCGCAAATAAAATACGTCGGTGCACCGGTTTCAAACCATCACGCACATCGGGTAAGGCACGCTGAGTAATAACCGACATCGCATAATCCAAATACGACTCCTTCATCTCCGTCGTAATGTTTCGAGCCGAAATTCCCTTCTCGACGACTGGTACTATTTCTTTTTTTTCTTCTTTTGCCATATTTTTAATTTAATTTTTCACTGCTGGTACTAAGATCGGTGCTAGTTGCGTTCTCACCAACCACCTCAACCTGAATCGTGCTCGTTGACAGTTGTTCTGTACTTGCCTTAAAACCAGCCACGGCTCGAGCAAACTCATCCTTAATTACTTGAACGGGACTAACCGAACTTAATTTACTTGTCTCCTTTTCAGCCACAGTTTGAGTTGGGCGAGAAAATGAAAACCAGAAACCAACAATGATCAGAGTTAAAATACCAGCAGTAATCAAGGAAAAAAAACGTTTTTGATTATCTGGCCGTTTTCGAATGGTATCTAAAACCGTCATAGCTTAATTTATTTGACTTAAAACTACAATCTCACCCTCCTTGCCATCTAAATCTTTCTTTTTAATGGTAAGTTTATCAATTGGCTTCACATTTTCCTCCCCCGCTTCTTTCATAAATTTTTTTAGAGCATTGTCCACCCCAACATCACCGTAATGCATTGGAATAATAATCTTGGGTTCAAGTGTGACAGCTAATTTATTGGCCTTCGAAGCATCAATTACCTCTTTGTCGCCGATTGGTAAAAATAAAATATCAATATCCTCAATTGCCTCCAAAAATTCCGAACTAAGTTTTTCATCTGATAAGGAACCCAAAAAACACAGGGTCATGCCTTCTAGAACTACAGTGTAAATAGTGTTAATTTTCTCCTTACCGCCGTAATTAGTTTTAGACGCAAAACCTTTTATAAAGATACCCTTAGTTTCGTATTCACCGGGACCAGAAATAACTAAAGGATCCTTACCGTTGTATGATAAATTTTCTACGCCATTAAAATCTGAGTTATTAGAAGAAACGAGGGCGATGTCGGCAAAAAAGCGGGTCGGTTTAAATTTGCTCTCTTTGGAAATCGGATTAAAAGCTAGGATTGTATCCCCAAATTGCACCTTGAAAAATTCCACTCCTTGATAAGTGATGATCATAACTTCTTAATTATAACAAATCCGGAGGTAAAAAACAATCAAGTATTTGCCTATTTAAACCTGTATTGATACAATAAAATTATGAAAATGACCTTAAAAATTTTAATTTTATTAATTGCCATTGTTTTTATTATCTTTGTCGGTTGGCGACTAGCAAAGCGCAATAATCTCACGACCGGGCTCACTATTCCAAACATTTTACCGCCGGTAGTGTCCACCAGCACAAAACCCGCGACAAGCACTAAACCGGTGATTAAACCGGTACCAGTAGTTGTGGGTGGTGATCAGATCCTGATCGACTTGAATCGAAATAAGATTGGCGAAGATATCACTGGTGTCGGTTTAGGTTTCACTTTTGGTTTTGATGCAACATCGCCCAATCGAACATTATTAGAAGGCTTGAAGCCAAAATATGTTCGCGGGCCACTTTGGTGGTTTAAGAGTATGCCAATTGCCCAAAGAATAAACTCAGCTGGAATAAGACCACAGGTAATTCTGTCGGATCTGGAACCAACCACTGGTTGGACTAAGGGCTTTTGGCCAGGTGAAAATGGCAATTGGACCAAATGGGAGACATATATTGGCACTATTGTCGGCGAAATTAAGGAAAAAATTGGCAGTCGTCCACTGGAAGTCGATGTGTTTAATGAACCAACTTCAATTTGGATCAGGCATGGTAAAAGCGTTGGCTGGAGCAATACTGAAATTCAGAATAATTTTAATGAAGCTTGGAAAAGGGCTGTATTAAAAATAAGAACGACAGCACCAACTTTCAAAATCGCTGGGCCAAGTTTTAGTGGCTATAGTTACGAAAATCTAAAAAGTTTTATCGATTTTTCGGCCACAAACAATGTGATGCCGGATATTCTGACTTGGCATGAACTTGATTCCAGTACGCCCGAAGAAATCCCGACACACGTGGTAGAAATGAAAAATTATCTGGCCACTAAAAACTTGAGCCCTAAAATTCAGATTCAAGAATACGGCCCATCAAACGATCCGTCCAATCCCGTCTTGATGATTCGTTATTTTAAAAATTTAGAAAAAGCTCAGATCGATGCCTCCGCTAAGGCCTGTTGGAATGATCCCGATGATGTATCTGGCTGTCTTAACGGTCGCCTCGACAACTTGGTTAATGGCAAGGGTCAGGCAAAATCAATCTGGTATGCTTTCAAGGGTTATTCGGAGCTAAGTGGAAAAATAATTACTACCGCCGATAACGTCGACTTCCCTTCACTTGTCACTATCGACCTTCAAAATCGAAAAGGTGGAATCATTTTGGGCTCGGAAAAAGGTGGCAATATTTCTCTTAAAATCTCTAATTTACCAAAAATCACCGGCGAGATAATCGTGCAGATTGTGAAAGTACCATTCTCTGATTCAAATACTGCCGTTCCAGCAACTGAAAATAGAAAAATAAAGATTGAAAGTGGCTCAACGGTAATTAGTTTAGAGAAAACAGCCGTAAAAGACATCTACTTAATCACTCTTGATTTCTAATCAAGCCCGTGTATAATAACGTGGTTATAAGTTAGTAGCAAAAAGTAACACCATATATAGTGCCTGTGACTAAATGGACCTTTTTGGCGAAGCAATCCGCCTTAGGTAAGGTGGAATTTTTATTAAAAAATGGCAAAAAAATTAAAAAAGGAGGTAGTGGAAACAGCCGAAATGGCCGAAGAAAAAGCGGTTAAGGCGAAGAAGGACAGTTTAATGACCAAGATTGTCGAAGGAAGTATTACCCCACCAAGTTTAGGTGATGTCGTGGAAGGTGATGTTATTGGCGTCGAAAAATCAGCTGTCTATATAAACCTACACCCATACGGTACTGGTATTATCTTTGGTAAAGAATTCATCAACGCTCGTGATATCATCAAGAAAATAAATATTGGTGATAAAGTTGCCGCTAAGGTGGTTGACGCTGGCAACAAGGATGGTTACATTGAATTATCCTTGAAGGAGGCTAGACAAGCTTTGATCTGGGATGAAGCAGAGGTGGCAATTAAAAATAAAACCGTTCTCGAATTACCAGTCGAAGAGGCAAACAAGGGTGGTTTGATCATAAATTGGCAAGGAATTAAGGGTTTCCTTCCAGCTTCTCAACTCAAGACTGAACATTACCCTCGTGTTAATGATGGCGATAAAGATAAGATTCTTGATGAACTAAAAAAATTGGTTGGTCAAAAGATATCTGTCGCAATCATTACTGCCCTACCAAAAGAAGGTAAATTGATCTTCTCGGAAAAGAATATTGAAAAGAAGAGCAAACAAAAAATTGTTGATAAATATAAAGTTGGCGATGTCTTTCCAGCCGAAATTACTGGTATCGTTGATTTTGGTATCTTTGTCAAAATTGAAGACGGCCTAGAGGGCTTAGTTCACATTTCAGAAATTGATTGGACCTTAGTCGAAAATCCTCGTACTCTATACCGAGTTGGTGAAAAGGTTGATGTTAAAATCATCGAGGTTAAAGATGGCAAGATTTCCCTTTCGATCAAGGCTCTTAAAGAGAATCCTTGGATTGAGGCTGAAAAGAAATACAAAAAAGGCGACGAAGTAAACGGTGTGGTTATTAAATTTAATAAACACGGCGCCCTAGCTTCGATCGAAGAAGGTATTTCTGGCTTAGTTCATATTTCAGAATTTGGCACCGAAGCTAAAATGAAAGAAAAAATTGAACTTGGTAAAAGCTATACTTTTAAAATCTTATTATTTGAAGTTAAGAATCAAAAAATGGGCTTGTCGTTTGTGGAGAAGAAGTAAAAGTCTTATAAATCTGATATAGATTTAACAAAAACCAGATTAAATCTGGTTTTTGTTTTACTCCTCCTTTGCTCTAATCGTCGCAGACGTTCCATAGCTCTTCGTCACATTAATGAAGCTGTCGGCAGTACCCGCACTCACATTAGAAACCGTAATGTTCATTTTGACGGAACCGGAACTACCAGGATAGGTAAGGTCGGTGAAGGTTAGGGTTTGAACGATAAGGTTAGGATTGGTGAGACGAACAGGGTTACGACTACCAGCTTTTTTCCAGACACCGTTGTCTTTAAGATAAAAGACGGTCGGGTCGACATCTGGATCATACATCTTAAGAGAGAGCATGGACTGAGCCAGATTAGGATCAACGACCATGGTTCGACCAGCGATATTTACCCGGGAAATAGGTGTGACCGTACCAGATTCAACTAAAACATCTGTTGACGGATTAGTTATTTCAAAATCAACCGTCCGACCTAAAGTATCCAGATCCGAATCACCATCTAGTGTGTAAATAAGATAGAGACAGACTTTGGTCTGACTAACCGGCATTGATCCAGAAACAGTGGTGACATTATCAACAAAAGGATTGAAACTGCCAAATGGTTCCGTACTAGCTGGCTGTACGTCCGAACAAGTATCGTCCACAGCATCGCGGTAAGTAAATTCCATGCCTGTAATGTAATCAGTACTTAGACTACCGACTTGTCTAATTGTAATCGAATTGACTTCAATTGTTCCAGTGTCGGCCACAAAAGTAAAGGCACCACCGAGATCTTGGCTGGGGGCAGAAATGGTGGTAGTCGCCAGCTGGATGCCAGACCGACCGACGGTCAAAATAGGATTCGAAGTGGCGCCAAAAGTCCAACCGGTATTTCTACTGGAATCAATAAATAGATCGCTATTAGTAGCGTTAATAGCAGTAGCATTAATGTTGTATGAATCTTGCACATCAAGATATGAAAACACACGGCCGGTCGTCGTAGCTTGTGGGTCAAATTTCCAGGTTGTACTAGCAACCGCCGAACGTAGGGAAAGAAAATTTCCTGCGGTTCCATTTAAGGTTGTCGTCCCAGTAATAATAATAGGTGAAGTGGTGCCGAAAGTTAGAGTGGCGGGAGAAGTAACGGATTTGGTTAAAGTAGAGAAAGTAGTGGTAGCGTTTACATCAATTGACTGATTAGATCCGGCCAAGACCAGACCGATGCCCGACGTATCAACAGAACCAGAATTAAAGTCTAAATTACCACGAAGTCTAATCAAGCCGGTTGGAGTTGAGGAGGCTAAGGCGTAATAGGTTGTCCAGGCGGTGCCATTGTTTCCACCGTACCATATTCGTAAATTATTATTACTATCAATCAGTAAGGACAATGAAAGTATCTGTGAAATACTAACGTCTCGGGCAAAAACAGGATTACCAGAATTTTGTTTGGTCCAAGTCAGACCATCTGGAGAGGTCGCATAACCCAAACCGAACCAAGTTGAACCATCGTACCCGCTGTACAACATCTTATAAGTTGAACCGTCCAAAATAACCTTAAGATAAGAAAGGTGTACATCATCAAATTTACCACTCGCCCCAAGACCCAAGACGGCATCACCAGAATTTTGCCTGGTCCACGTTATGCCATCGGGAGAGGTGGCGTAGCCAATAGTGTAATTAGTTCCGCTACTACCAGCATACCACATTTTGTAGGTTGAACCGTCCTTAATTACTGACGGAGAGACGACGGAAGCATCATCAAATTTATTATTTACCCCCAAGCCCAAGACAGCATTACCAGAATTTTGTTTGGTCCATGTTATACCATCTGGAGATGTGGCGTAGCCTATGGTATAGTATGCCGTCCCATCATAGCCAGAATACCACATTTTGTAGGTTGATCCATCCTTAATTACTGATGGGGCGAAAGCATAGTAATCGTCAAATTTACCGTTCGCTCCAAGGCCTAAGACAGCATTACCAGAATTTTGTTTGGTCCATGTTATACCATCGGGAGAGGTGGCGTAGCCTATGGTATAGTATGCCGTCCCATCATAGCCAGAATACCACATTTTGTAGGTACCAGAATCATAAATTACAGAGTGGTACAAAACTTGATTATCATCAAATTTATTGTTCGCTCCAAGACCCAAAACGGCATTACCAGAATTTTGTTTAGTCCAGGAACTAAAACTTGGCACAAAAGAATCCCCGGCATCAGTAGAGTTTATTGTAAAATTATAATAATCAGCTGGACCATAAAGATTGAGCTGATCGGAAGCGCCATCCATATCACCAATATACTCCACTGTTCCAGAATCAATATCCATATTCGTAATAGTGATTACTTCATTTCCTCTTAACCGTAAAATATTGTTGTTGACAAGGGTGTTGGTCGAAAAGTTATAACCAACCGTACTAGTTCCTGTTGAAAGAATTCCAGTAGTGATGGTCGTGGTGCCTGACGCGCTGACGGCTGCTCCGAGTGAAAAGACGACATTGGAACCACCGGCAATTGTTAGATTACTATACGACCAAGTTTTTATAGATCTATTTGTTGTTGGGTCAACATAGATTACAGTGGAACCTGTACCCAGTGTAGGATTTTGAGAAATAGTCTCGTTACCTTTTAACTTTAAAACACCGGAGGAACCGACATCAAGAGCAACCGTTGATGTTATATTATAACCATTAGCATAATATATTCCGCTAGCTATCTGTGGACGGTAAGCATTAATATTACCTGACTGTGTCACCGTACCACCGGTTTTACTTATATAAAGATACGGAAACCATAAGCTCGACTGTCCGGTCAAAATTTGGTCTGCAGACCCCATCAACCATAAACTCCCGCCCATCGACTGAGACGACGTCTCATCCCAGCCAGCCCCCATGGTGACATCACTATAAGCATAAATACGTCCGGCGTTAGAACCATCATAACGAAAAACGCCGTCTGACAAATTGAGTGTACCGTTGACGGCCACATAATCATTGTTTGTTATTAATAGACCTGTACTACCTGTCTTACTTATTGTCAGTCTATTAAAATTTAGCGTTGTATCTGTGGTATTAATAGTCTGTGTAACCCCACCATTAAATACCACCGTACCTGTTTGATTAAAAGTTCCAGCGGAGTAGGTGAAGTCTCCAGCGACGTTTAGGATGCCGGAATGATTAAAGGTACCGCCAGTCATGTTAAAATTAGTCCAACTGACCCCTTTTTGTGTAATCGTATTACCTCCAGCATTCCAGGTCCATCCACTACCATTCAAGCCGAAATGCACGGCGTAGATATCACCCGATTGAGTAATAGTTCCTCCGGTTTTTACAACACTCAATCTTGGAAAATATTTAATATTACCTGTTATTGTTTGATTATTAGAGCCGGCTATATATATCATACCGGTATGATTCTCTGTCCCATCCCAACCAACTTCCATGGTGACATGACTATAGGCATATATCGATCCTCCATTGTTACCATCGTGTGGATAAGACCCATTTGACAAGGTCAAGGTACCATTAACAGCAACAACATCGTTATTAGTAACCATTATGGATGTATTATTGATCGTCAAGTGATAGAAATTTAGAGTAGTATTCGTTGTGTCTATTATCTGAGCGGTGCCCTTAAACACCACTGTTCCGGTTTGATTAAAGGTTCCAGCGGTGTAGGTGAAGTTTTGAGTGACGTTTAAGGCGCCAGAGTGATTGAGAGTGCCACCGGTCATACTAAACATATAAACATTAATAATCCCTGAACTATTAAAAGTCCCTCCGCCAAAATTAAACCCGTAATTATTTCCACCTTGGGTAAAAGTATTGCCCCCCGCTTCCCACGTCCAACCAGAACTATATACACCGAAAGATCGCATACCTACAGTCCCAGACTGTGTAACGGTACCAGCAGTCTTAAACACCTGAACATCTCCAAAATAAACAGCACTACCACCACCAGTAATTGTCTGATTATTTGTCCCCTGTAAACGAAGTATACCTTCGGCATTGCTAGCTACGGTATCATCCCAAGTGGAGGCCATTGTCACATTACCATAGGCATCAAGGTTACCAGCTTGAGCGCCACCTGGCCCCCAGTAAGCTACCCTATTATACTTGCCATCGGTAAGACTAAGCAAACCATTAACACGGACAGTGTCGCCGGTTTTAATAGTAATAGCCGCACCTGGTGAATTTACAGTTAGATTATTTAAGACTAATGTAGTACCAGTTGTAGTAATTTGATTGCAGTTTGTTGTAAAATTGACCGTTCCTGTTTGATTAAAAGTACCAGCTGAATAATAAAAACCATACCCCCCAAGACAAGTACCGCCAGCAATAGTCAAAATACCATTATGATTGAAAGTCCCACCAACTTGATAATAAGCATTCCTGGCATAGACATCATTACCTCCAGCATTGTAAGTTCCAGAAGTGAGTGTCAACCCCTCAAATCTAATCCCTCCAGATTGAGTGACGGTACCACCTGATTTGGAGACCGTAACATTCCCAAAAGAAGAATTAGAGGATGGAGCCGTGAGTGTTTGATCATTGGAACCAACTAAAACAAGTATACCTGAATCAATCGGATTGTTAGGACCACTAAGACCGTCCCAACCTGACCCCATTGTTACATCTCCATAGGCATAAATAGCACCGTTCAGTCCAGTACCAGTATCATACGATCCGTTACTCATCGTCACTAGCCCATTCACCTGAAGGATATCACTATCGGTAATTTTAAACGAATATGTTGTTCCGCCAGACAAATTAAGAGTAAGATTTTGAAGAACTAAAACTGTATTAGACGTATTAACAACTTGACATAAAGCAGCTCCGCCAGCAAAGACAACTGTACCAGTTTGGTTAAATGTTCCAGCAGAAAAATAAAAAGTATCAGTTGAACAACCATTAGTACCGCTAGTGATGGTCAAAATACCATTATGATTAAATGTACCGCTAAGTTGCCAAAAAAGCCCGGTATTAATAGCGCTTGATCCAGCCTCTATAACTCCTGTATAGCCATTATAAAGCTGGAAAGATAGTACAGTCCAGGTCGATCCAATGGTCATGCCATTGTCACAATCGGCATCAAATACAGCATCATCAGATGATCCAGGTGTCGCGGTCAAGGTAACATTGCCACTGCAAGATGTTGGGTTAGTTGAGGACCAGCTGTTAGGTGCATCGAAGGCGGCACCGTCTGCTCCTACCCAATACTTTGTGGTAGCTGAGGAGATCTGGGGAAAGACAGAAAAAAGACAAAAAACTAGGCCTAATAGAAAAAGATATTTAAATTTACGAGAGGACAAGATTTTCATTCACTTATAATATGATCTCATTTAAAGTATTGAGACATTATAACATATTGTTTCTAATTTATTAATAAAACTAGATCGTCATTATTAACGCAAATATGGATAATCCGCTCCCTCATTAATTCCCCAAATAGTGTCAAAATCCCAGCCAGCAAAAGTAGCTTGTGTCTTCATAGCCACTGTTGTCGTGCCTGTGCCAATAATACCTTCAGCTTGTCCAGAAGTCTGAATATCCCAAAATGAACTATACTCACTGGCGCCAGCATCAACGTATCCCGCGATACCACCAGCATTACCAGGAACATGCGTATCGTCAACAACTCCCATTGAATAAGAAGTGGAGATTGATCCATCAGTTCCACCCACCAAACCACCGAGACCACTTGGACCACCATAGACAGTTCCCGTAAAATAAGAATCTGCAATTTCGCCGCTTGAAAAGCCAACTAGACCACCAACGTACCCATCTGAACTTTGAATATCCGCCGATGAATGTGATGTAGTTATCGATCCGTTGCTCTGTGATCCAACTAGACCACCAATAGTGCCGTCGCTTGAAAAATTTCCTGATGAATAAGAATACGAAATACTACCGCCGTTTTGTTCTCCCGCCAAACCTCCGATGACACCATTCATCATTGAAATATTAGCAGAATTACTTGATCTAGTAATTTCCCCACCATTCATCTTACCAACTAGACCACCCATAACAGTACTGATAGGACTCAGTGTGCCAATCAGCCCTCCATCAACATGACAATTATTAATATCAGCGAAATCAAGGTCACCAACCAACCCAGCGCTCCACATTCCACCCTGAATATTTACGTTTTCTAAAATCAAATCTTTTATTGTGGCATAATCATCAGTATCACCGATGGCACCAAAAAGAGCAGCGCCAATTGTGTCTGGACGATTTATATAAAAATTACTTATGGTGTGATGATTACCATCAAATACTCCGGTAAAATAAGGGCCGGTCACGGCTGTACCGATTGGTTCAAAACCGGCGCCACCATTCCAATTCTCAGTTTCAGAAGCATCAAGGTCATTCATCAAAATATAACTTGCGGTTAGATTTTCAGTTATTAATTGGAGCATTGCCAGATCACAAATCTGATAGGGATTTTCTTCAGTACCAGTACCACCACAAAATCCTGATTCGACGGTTTCATATGTCCCATCCACCCCCAAATACCTCGCCCCGACTTTAATATTTTCTGGAACAATTAGGGTAGATAGAGCTTGATAAATATCTTCTAATGAATGCATCGTGCCGCCATTTTCTGGGGCGGCGGTGGGTAAGAAAGAATGATCTGGGGATAAAATTCTATTATTATCCGTAATTAAGGAATAAATATCATCAAGGGTAAAACCAAGAGTATCCCCCGGATTGTCTTCACTGCCATCCATTTCTCGAGGAGGTGAAACCTCTATAGTCGGCATGGGTATATCACCAATTCCACTTATACCTAAATAGGTCACGCTTGATGAAGCTAGGTCATTTGCATCGATAAGATTTGCCAGCTTAATGTAGAGATCAGAAATAGAATGCATGGAATCCTGGGAAGTGCCGGTCGGAGCTAGATTTTTTGAAGAGGTGGCTGTATCATCGATCAAATCATAAATGTCGTTAACTGAATGCATGGTTGGAACGGGTGTACTATTATTTGCAGTATTACCAGCAAAAACAAAAAAACCGCCAAATACGAGTATTAAAGCAACTAAGGCTATTTGAAAAGGCCTAACCATATAAAATATTATACCTTAAATATCCAAATTCGCTAATTTAGCGTTCGATTGAATAAAAGATTTACGAGCGGGCACATCCGTACCCATAAGCATGTCAAAGATTTTATCTGCCTCCTGAGCATCTTTAATTTCTACTTGCTTAAGAACTCGAGCGGCTGGATCCATGGTAGTTTCCCACAACTCTTCGGCATTCATTTCTCCCAAACCTTTGTAACGCTGAACGTGTAATTTTTCTACTTTTTTTATTTTATCCTTATCACCTTTTTTAATATTTTCGTTTTCTTCTTCCTCGGCGGATTCCTCGGTCTCAACCATTTCATCCCCACCTTCAACAATTTCAATGTCCATCGGAATATCTTTGCCAAATATTTTGGTTTTTTCTTCTTCACTATATACGTAAGTAATCTCCTTCCCTTTTTTAATTTTATACAAAGGTGGTTGAGCAATATAAATAAATCCCCCGTCTATAAGTGGACGAAAATAGCGATAGAACAAAGTCAGGAGTAAAGTTCGAATATGTGCTCCATCCACATCGGCATCAGTTGCAATAATTACTTTATGATAACGTAATTTTTCCAAACTAAAAGTATCGCCAATCGCCGTACCCAAGGCCAACACCAAATTTTTAATCTGTTCAGAACTTAGCATACGATCCAAACGTGCCCGTTCAATATTCAAAATTTTTCCACGCAAAGGTAAGATCGCTTGAATGCGACGATCGCGGCCGGTCTTAGCAGTACCACCCGCCGAATCTCCCTCCACAATGAAGAGCTCGGATTCCGAAGCATCATCGCTCTGGCAGTCTGCCAGTTTACCAGGCAGGGTCATACCCTCTAACGCTCCTTTTCGTAATACGGAGTCTTTTGCGGCCTTGGCGGCTTTACGGGCCTTCAGGGCCAAAATCACTTTTTGAACTATCGCCCTGGCGTCTTCTGGATTTTCTTCTAAGAAAGCTTCGAACGCTGTACCGAAAACATCTTCCACCGCACTTCGAGCCTCGACGCTTCCGAGCTTAGCCTTGGTCTGGCCTTCAAATTGAATCTCCCGTAACTTTACGGAAACCACCGCAGTCAAGCCTTCGAGCACATCGTCGCCAGTAAAATTATCTTCACTATCTTTTATAATCCCATTTTTTCGGCCATAAGCATTTAGTGAACGAGTTAAGGCCGATTTAAAACCAGTTAAATGAGTTCCGCCTTCTGGGGTCGAAATATTATTAGCAAAAGCACTGATGCGAGCTGAAATATCGTCCACATACTGCATCGCCACCTCCACTGATTCCACTTGATCCGTTTTCTTTTCGATATAGAAAATATTTTTATGAATCGGTTTTTGGAATTGGTTATAAAACCTGATCAAAGAATATAGACCGCCCTCAAAATAAAAAGTTTGTGATGGTGCTTCTACCTTCAAATCACGGAAATAAAAAACATCAGACTCATCAAATTTCTCGGTCGTATTTTGCGCATCAATAACCGAAATTTTCAAACCCTTAACCAAGTAAGCTTGCTGGCGCATGTGGGAAATAACTTTGCTTGGGTCGAAAGTTGTACCCTCTTTAAAAATTTCTTTGTCGGGCTCGAAACAAACAATGGTGCCGTGAAATTTGGTTGTGCCGATTTTTTTCACGGCGGCTTTTCGCTTGCCCTGAGAATATTCCTGCTGGTAGACTCCGCCGTCTTTGTGCACCGTCACTTTCAAATAAATTGACAGAGCATTTACCACCGACGCACCCACACCGTGCAAACCTCCCGAAACTTTGTAGCCTTCACCGCCAAATTTTCCACCTGCATGCAAAACCGTCATGATAGTTTCGAGGGCCGAAACTTTCGTTTGCTTGTGCACGTCCACCGGAATGCCACGGCCGTTATCAGTAATACGCACACGGTTGCCAGGAAGTAAAACGACTTCGATGTCATTAGCGAAACCACCCATCGCTTCGTCGCGCGAGTTATCAAAGATTTCCGTAATCAAATGATGTAAGCCGTCCGGTCCAGTTGTTCCAATATACATACCCGGTCGTCGGCGAACTGGTTCCAAACCCTCAAGAACGGTAATTTGATCGGCACCATAATGGCCCGCTTCATCTTTCTTTTTTATCTCTTTTTTCTCTTTATCCTTAGCCATTTTTAGCACAAATTAAAAAGCTCATATGCTTATTACTATCTAATTATAGCAAAAAGAGAGGTAAAAAGAAAGCAAGAAATCTACCCACTATCT
>CAZMNX010000011.1:504-24170 GCA_964567825.1 uncultured Candidatus Saccharibacteria bacterium | reverse complement strand
GCCCGTAATCGTACCCGCATCTTTAGTAGCTTGTCTTTGTGAATCATTAAAGTAGGCAGGAACAGTGATCACTGCATCAGTAATTTTTTCACCAAGTTTTGCCTCTGCGTCATTCTTCAGTTTTTGGAGAATCATACCAGAAACCTCTTCTGGTTTGAATTTTTGTCCAGACATAGCCACCTCGACTCCGCCAGTTGGGGCTTTAGTAATATCGAATGATAGCGCTGCTTTATCTTTCTGCACGCCAGCATCATCGTAGCTGTGACCCATAAAACGCTTAATCTGAAAGATCGTGTTTTTAGGGTTAGTAACTGCCTGTCTTCGAGCCAGCTGACCGACTAATCGCTCACCGGTTTTAGCTGTTGCCACAATAGAAGGAGTTGTTCGTGACCCTTCGATGTTTTCAATAATTTTGGGAGCATCACCTTCCATGACCGCGACGGCTGAGAAGGTTGTTCCCAAGTCAATACCTATAATTTTTGCCATTTTGTTTTTAGTTAATTAAATCCTATTAAGAGTCTTCCACCACCTCGTCATCAGAATGACACTCCTCCTTAATCAAGGAGGAGAAAGCGGAAGTAACGATTCGAGCGTTCCCTTTCCCCGCCTTAGTTAAGGCGGGGTGGTGAGTCTGCGAACCGGGGCGGTTGTGCCCTGTATTTAAAAACTAGGCGCTCTTGTTGGTTGGCTAGTTACAAAACTAAAATCTTTAGCATAAGGAAGAACGTATTTGGTATAAAAACTTTTAACCGGCGCCACATCCACGCAATAAACTTCCCCATCAAGCAGTAAAACTTTTTGCTCCGGTACGGCGCTCACATCAATCGTTTCCGCGTAAATCGCCTTGGCAATCATATGACCATTTCTTTCCACAATTTCAAAAACCACCAAAGCCTGCACGCCATTGGGCATAGTCATCACTTTCGAGAAGTATTTTTGCTGTTTTTGGATGGCTAACATGGGTATATTATATTACTTAATTTCGCCAACGACAACCTTTGGTGCAATAATCACCTTACCATTCATCATATAACCTTTTTTCTTAAGCGAAATCACGGCCCCATCTTGAGTTTTGTCTTCAACCGTCGTCACATCCTCGGCCACATGCAAATGCGGATCAAATTTATCACCGGCTTTTGGCACAAATTCCTTCAAGCCGTTTTCGTCTAGAATTTTAATCAGTTGTGAATGAATATATTCCACACCGACTCGCCAATTTTCTGGGACAGAGTTCCACTGTTCTTTATTCATGAAAGCCATATCGAAACTTTCCAGCACGGTCAGCATTTCTTCCAACAAACTTTCATTAGCAAATCTTATGTATTCCTTTTTCTCCTCATCCGCTCGCTTTTTAAAGTTCACAAAATCGGCGCGCTCTCTCTGCCAGCCATTCATGTATTCGCTTTTCTCAGCCTCCAATTTCTTAATCTTTTCCTTTAACTTAGCGAGTTTCTCCTTCGGATCAGTTAAATTATCCGAATCCACATCAGCATCATAAACCACCTCATCGGTCGTTTCCTCCGTGTCTTTAATTGGGTTTTTCTTATCTTCGTCCATAGTTCTAGCCATTTTATCATATTTAGGTTTTAATGCAAATTTTATAATTGACTTTTTAACCAAACGGTGTATAATTTAGTTTGAACTTAGTTAGGGCAAATAGCCCAGAAAGGTAAGGACAGCATGAAGATTGTAAGGAAAATCTGGCCAATTCTTTGGTTGGCAATGATGCTTGTGATTGCGACAGCTCAGCTGAGCCCGGTGCACGCACAGGAATCGGAGGAACCCAAGTTGTCACAAATTCTTTCGTTTGGGAATGGCATCTACATCTTCCCTTTCGTCGGGAGAGAATTTGCCAGTGTACTTTCAGCCTTTTGTGGCGCGCATCCAGAACTGGAGCTCATTGGCACCGACCAGGATGTTATTTATACAAGTCCGGGAGGGCCAGTCAGTCCCTACCTGCCTCCATATTCGGAAGTGGGCCTGACGAAGTACCACTTCGTCTACT
Organism: uncultured Candidatus Saccharibacteria bacterium; assembly: GCA_964567825.1. GTDB lineage: Bacteria > Patescibacteriota > Minisyncoccia > Phycocordibacterales > GWA1-40-21 > CAIJXO01. Next base: position 22,165 of record CAZMNX010000011.1, on the reverse strand, counting down.
TCAGGCCGAAGAAGAAGGAGTGAGGCCTGAGAGAAACCTTCAGGGGAGTAGACAAAAGCCGGAACCGCATCTGCGTGGTTCCGGCTTTTTTAATGTATAAAATATAGAAAGTAGACTAACGCTTACTCCACTGTGGAGCCTTGCGGGCTTTCTTGAGACCGAATTTACGGCGTTCTTTAGCTCGTGGATCACGTTTGAGGTAACCAGCTTTCTTCAATTCCCCTCTTAAACCTAGATTGTGTTCGAGTAAAGCTCGAGCGATCGCATGGCGAATCGCCTCGGCTTGGCCGTTTGTTCCACCACCGTTTACTTTAATGGTAACAGTAAACTTCTCAGGCACCTTTAATTTTGTAATCGCCTCAGTCGCAATGGCTCTTTGTTCGGCCACTTTAAAATAATCCTCAACACTTTTATCATTAACCGTGAAAGCATTTTTTGCTCCCGGTGTAATGCGGGCGCGAGCAACCGAAGTCTTTCGACGTCCTACCGCTTCAAAATATTTTTTAGTAGTTTCAGCCATTTTATTCTTTAACAATTAAATTCTTTAAAATATCCTTCTTCATTCTGGTATTGTGAATCATACCGCTAATTGCCTTTTCTAAAACCTCTGCATAACCCTTCTTGGTTACCACCTGCTCAAGAGTTCGCTCGTGTAAACCACCTGGAAAACCAGAGTAATTTCGGTAAGTTTTGGTACTAGCTTTCTTTTCATCAATATTCATTTTTGAGGCATTCACCACTTCAACTTTTACATCAGCCACTTCATGCTTTTGAAAATCAGCTTGAGTTTTACCCAAAAGAATAGCCGCGACCTCACTCGCTAAACGACCCAACTTTTTACCTGTAGCATCAATGTTGTAATTCATATATTTAAACAAATTCGATCTGCGCAATTTTCGCGCCGTCATTCTTTCTATCATTTAATTTGGTAATACGCAAATAACCACCGTTTCGAGTTTTATATTTTGGAGCGATGGTATCGATCAACTTTTTCGCACTAACGGCTCCAACCTTGGAAATAATTTGGCGGCGTGAACCGACATCGCCTGCTTTACCTTGAGTAACAAGCCTTTCAACCATTGGTCTTAAAACCTTAGCTTTGGTTTCAGTCGTCTTAATTTTACCGTCACGAATAAGCGAGACGGCTAAAGTATTTACTAAAGCTTTTCTTTGATTTCTCTTTCGGCCTAATTCTTTTGTTTTCTGACTGTGTCGCATTTGTTTATTTAAATACTAATTACTTTAAGGTAATGCCGTAATTCGACAAAACTTTCTTAATTTCCTGTATACCTTTTGAACCCAAACCCTCAACATCATCTAAATCCTTAGCTTTCTTACGAGCTAAGCCACCCACGGTACGAATGTTGCCGTTAGACAAAGCGTTAATGGTTCGAGCGGAAAGATCTAGAGTTTCGATTCTGGTTTTCATAAATTCGGCATCAGTCTCTTTGGAGTCATCAGCTTTTTCCTTAACTTCCTCCACAATAACTTCTGGCTCCTTAAAACCAACAATGGCTTTAAGCTGGCTGATCATGATTGAAATTGATTCTTCTAATGCTTCCTTCGGAGTAATAGTTCCGTCAGTCTCGACAAATAATTTTAATTTATTAAAATCTGTTCGATCACCAACACGCATATTTTCGACTTCATAGTTTACTCGGCGAATTGGGCTAAAAATTGCATCAAGAGCAATGTGACCGATTTCCGTTCGATCTTTTTGCAAAACTTCTTTTGGTACATAACCTAAACCTTTTTCGATTTTGATTTCGACATTAAGTTCAGCATTTTTATCGCTTAAGCTAGCAATGTATAAATCGGGATTCAAAATTTCAACCTGACCAGGCGCCTTAATATCACCGGCCGTGACTTCCTTTAGACCCTTAGCTTTTAATTCGATAGTCTGTGCCTCATCGCTAAGCATTTTAATACGAACCTTCTTTAAATTCAAAACTAAAGCAATAACATCTTCCTTAACGCCAGGTACAGCGGAAAATTCATGATCAACGCCAGCAATTTTTATAGAAGTAATAGCCGTTCCTGGTAATGAGGAAAGGATAATTCGGCGAAGAGAGTTACCAAGAGTATGACCGTAGCCAGGATAAAGACCATCAATTTCATAGGTACCAGAAAATCCCTCCTCTGAGATGATTTTTGGCTTTGAAGGCAATAGTACTTGTTTGTTGTCTGACATACTTTACTTTATTAACTTAATTATAAAAATGAATCCAAATTATAAACTATATTTTAAAAATATGCAAGACTAGCGACTATAGAAGTTCAAAACGGCGGCTGGATCAAAATTTACCTCAATTGGTGGCAATTTAGGCGCTCCCTGCACCTTACCCTCCTTTTTGACACGATCAAAAGCCAACCAAGAAGGCCAATTGTGGCTCTTTAGCTTTTCATCAATGTTTGCAAATATCCCCTTTTTAGCACTACTTTCTCGGATCGTAATCTTATCATTCAAATGCACTGCGTATGATGGAATAGTAATCTTTACACCGTTTACTTTAATATGACCGTGCGAAACCATTTGTCGAGCGGATTGTCTGGTAGAAGCTAGGCCTAGGCGATAAATAACATTGTCTAGTCTTGATTCCAAAATAGAAATTAATTTCTCGGGTGAATTGGCACCAGCTTTTTCCAAAATACTGTTAACGTATTTAGCAAACATTCTTTCGTTCACGCCATAAGTCACTTTCGCTTTTTGCTTTTCTAACATTTGAAGACCGAACTCGCTTTTTGGTCGGCTTCTTTTCTCAATTTTTCGGCGAGCCTCTCGAGTCAAAAATTTCTCACCTTGAGTTTTATCAAAGATATTGTTACCGAGGCGGCGCGCTGTTTTGTATCGTGGTTTATTTATCATATTTTATACTCGTCGTGGTTTCTTTGGTTTTGGACCATTGTGAGGCACTGGTGTCGTGTCCTTAATGGCATTAATAATAAAACCTTTAGTGATAAATCCACGGATCGCTGATTCCCGACCGGAACCAACACCCTTTACCACTACAGAAATTTCTTTAAGTCCAAGATCAAAAGCCTTTTGGCCCAAGGTTTCACCAATTTTAGCAGCCGCAAATGGTGTTCCTTTCTTGGCCCCTCTAAAGCCAAGTGAGCCGCTCGATGACCACATCAAAACATTACCTTTGGTGTCAGTTAGAGAAACTTTAGTGTTGTTGAAGGTTGACTCGACGTACAAAATACCAGAAGCGACTTGCTTCTTTTTACTCGAGGCTTTAACTTCTGGCTTAATATCCTTGGCTTCGGCCTTAGCTTCTCCTTCGGTTTTTGTAATTTTTGTTTTACCCATTTATTTAAAATTATTTCTTCTCAGCCGCTTTTCGTCCAGTACCCATAGTCTTACGAGTATTACCACGAAGCGTTCGAGAATTGGTTTTAGTTCTTTGACCGCGTGAAGGCAATTTCTTGGCGTGTCGAGTACCACGATAGGACTTAATGTCCTTTAATCTTTTGATGTTTCCAGACACTTCGCGCTTCAAGTCTCCCTCGATTTTCTTAACCTCGATAATTTTTCTAATAGTATTTTCCTCTTCAGCGGAAATTTCAGTTGGTTTTTTGTCAGGATTAACCTTGGCTTCCAGTAAAATAGTTTTTGACAAAGAAAGACCGATACCATAAAGCACGGTGAGTCCAACTTTTAGTCTTTTATTGTCTGGGATGGTGATTCCTGAAATACGCATAAATTAAAATTGATCCCGGCGATTATAGCACGGGTGAGTAAAATTTGCAACGACTTAGCCCTGTCTCTGTTTATGTCTTGGATTTCCAGTACAAACAACCATCACTCGACCCTTACGTCGAACGATTTTGCACTTAGGACATATTTTCTTTACTGATGCTTTTACTTTCATATTTTTATATTAAAATCTTTTTGTGATCCGACCCTTACCACCATATTCATCAACCTCATATGAAACACGATCGCCAATCAAAACTCGAATTCTATTCATACGCATTTTTCCCGACAGAAAACAAAGAATTTCTTCATTATTTTCAGTTCTCACTTTAAAGAGGGTATTGGGAAATGCCTCTATGACTGTGCCGTCCTTTACTTGTTTATTTTTTAAATTGGCCATTGGAAAACGAACAGGGCTTATCATAGCAAAGAAGTGCTTACTTAGTCAAGGTGCCGAGTGTTTCTTCGGTGGTTATTTTATCTAGATTATCCGGAAAATAGCGAGTCCAGACTGGACGGAAAGTAACTCGCAAACTCGAAATTGAGTCACGATATTTATTTAGAATCTGCTCAAGGTCGGCTTCTTTTCGCCCAGCCAGGTCTCTTTTAATCTGTTCTTCATCATATAACCATTTCAAATTTGCAGTACCAGTGAGTTTAAGGTCCACACTTATATTTTTCCACAAAACAGTTTCCTTGCCTGTAAGGCTAGTCGTTAGACTATCAGTGAAAATTAGACTAACTGGCAGACTATCATAATCCTTAACTTTTTTAGCAGCAATATATTTGGATAGTTTAAGATTATTAAAAACAATACTGTTAATGCTACCCTCGATATTTATTTTAGCCTTGTCGGCATTATCAACAAAAGTATCTGGAAGATTCGTAAAGTCAATGGTATAAGCATTATTTAAAATAATATAATCATCAGGTTTGGTTGAATACAGCTCTTTCAGTAATTGCTCCTTCAAATCAGATTTGAGCAAATCAGTGGCGGCTAATCTAACTTTATCGTCAATAATTTTCTGCCGACCAACTAATCCGCCTTGGATATCCTCTTTAATCCGAGCATAGAATCCATCGTAACGAGGACTACCCTTAAAGCCTGGAATTTTAAAATCGCCAGCTAAATCAGAAACAAAAAGATTATATTCCTCACCTGGTTGGTCCGCGATTAAGGTTGCTTCAATACTGCCGGGTATAGTTTTACCTGCCACAACCTTGGTTCCCGGCACAACAACAGAAGAACTGAGACGATAAATTTTTCCGTTTTTTGATTCAAAACGAGTATTATTTATTAAACGTTGAGTTAATTTACTATAGTTATTATAAATAATGACTTTACCGGTAGACTTTTTGCTAACCTCCTTTTCAGCCGTAGCGGAAACCGTGGCGGTAGCGGTTTTTTTAATTTTTAGAACCTCATAGGCTAAATCATTACTGCCAGTGGCATTTAGTTTGGCTGAAAAGGTTTCGGCGTTAAATGTTAAGGCCTGAAGACGAGGATTAATAGTGACCGTAGCTGATGAAAAGACCAGGGAGACACCAAAAAACAGAGCTACCAAACAAATTACTGCGAGTAGCCAGATAATAAATTTAGGGTTAAGTGGTTTGCGATTTCCACGCGTCGCGGGGATTTTATACTTAATCCGGTAATCAATTTTTATTTCCTTAGCTTTTTGCTTGGTCTCCTTAGAGACAGCAATCTGTCTAATTGATTTCTTGGGAACAATTAAATCACTGATAATTTTTTTAGCCATAATTATATTTTATACAATTTATCCAAAAACAATAAGCCGATTTTTAAAGAAACGTCATTACCTTTGATATTACGACGATCTATTGGAATTATTTTATAGTCAGAATTTTTAAGTTTCTCCACTAAAAATACAGCCAAATCATTACTACTAATTATGAACAAGGTATCTGGAATGTAAATCTTTTCTTTTAATTTTTCAATGGCACTATTAAAACCCTTCAACCAGTCCTTAACGATTCGATCCATAATCACCGAGGTTTTAAGGGTGGCTAATTCATCATTCTTTTTTTCACTATGTAGACGAATCATTGAATCAGCAATCTCCTTGGTTACTTTTTGTTCCTTAATAAGTTCGCTAACAAAATAATTACGACCGAGTGGAAATGAAGCCTCACTACTTATCAGGCCGTCGCGAATAACGGCAATATCGGTCATTTCATCTGTCATATTTACATAAACAAAATCATCTTTTTGTGGAAAAAGATCGCGAAGAACAGAGAAAATAGGCAAGGTTAGGGAATGACACCAGATTTCTTTGGTTACAAAAAATCGATTGACTGCCCCTTCAACTGTTTCCAGCACCTCTTCAGGAATTACCGTACAAAACAATGAAACCTCTAAATCTTTTACAAAATTATTGTTAACCTGATCCACAATATAACCATTAGCCTTAATCTGAATAATCTTTTTCTCAATCATTTTGCCCAAGCCTGATATATCACTAAAAGTACTCGATTTAGACGATTCGTCTAAGCATTTCTTTTCCTGATCAGAAATCATTTTATTGATATAATTTTGATCAGCCTTAAACGACTTGGTCTCCTTGGTCCTTAGAGTCTTGGTTTGTGATAAGCACCAAGGTGAAGAAAAAAAATAAAATGTTTTAAGAATTGAAACTGTACTATTTTGTGCCAAATTGATCCTCTTTAATCCTTCCTTGCTGATTCTTTCACTTAAAATAGTTAGTGCCGACTTAAGTGAATCCAGGCGCTTTTTTACAGACGAATCAGTTGTAGGAATAATTGATTCCCTTGCTGAGTAAACGACATCAACGCCGGGACTATCAGTAAATTTTACTATCGTTCCCGTCACACTACCGCTACTAATATTAAAAACTAAAGAATAGCCTTCTTTTTTATTATTTTTTTTGGCAAAAGAAAGGAACTTCATGCCCCAATTATAACAGAACGGCTTTAATTCGTCTAACTCCAGCCGAGACTGCTTCTTCTTTTATTATTTTAAAGTGACCAAGTTCGGAAAGATTGGCGACGTGCGGACCACCGCAGAATTCCTTGGAATAAGCATCCTCTAAAGAATCACCAATGTAATACACAGAAACCTCATCGCCGTATTTATCACCGAAGAAATGCAGGGCACCAGTTTTTTCTGCCTCAGCTTTACTCAAAACAACCTTGTTCATCGGTAATTTTTCCAAAATTTTTTCATTAACAATGTCTTCCACTCTTTTCTTATCTTCATCGGTCATTTTCGAAGGATGAGTAAAATCAAAACGTAATCGTTCCGAAGTGATATTGCTTCCCTTTTGTTGTACGTTATTACCCAACACATCCCGCAGGGCTTGATGTAGTAAATGTGTGGCTGTATGGTAGCGAGTTTCAACCTCTCCAGTGCCGCCGAGTCCACCTTTAAATTTTTTGTCAGAACCAACACGGGAAAGTTCTTGGTGTTTTTTCATCTTTTCGTTAAACTCCTCAAGATTTACAACCACGCCTTTTTCCTTAGCTAATTCCAGAGTCATCTCAATCGGAAAACCGAAACTCTGAAACAAAGTAAAGGCATCAACTCCCTTATCAAACTCTCTTAAACCCTGTTCAAGAGTTAAACGAAACTTTGCCTCTTCTTTTGCTAATTCATCAAAAATTAAGGCTTCTTTAAGAGCGACACTCGGGTAAATTTCTCTAAAATTATCAATAACCACTTTGGCCAAGTATCGAGAGCAAACTTCGGTTCCACCATGAGTCATGCCTAATCGATCGGCATAGCGAACATAGCGACGCAATAATCGCCTTAAAACGTAGCCGCGATCTGTATTTGATGGAGTCACACCATCGGCAATAAGAAAAACGGACGAACGAATATGGTCGGCCACAATTCTAGCCGCTTGCTCGTCATAATTTCTTGAAATTTCTTTTATATAATTAACTGTATCAGTAAAAATATTTGTTTCAAAAACATTTTTCTTGCCCTGCATCACCACCGCGGTTCTTTCCAAACCCATACCGGTGTCCACATTTTTCTGCGTTAAGGGAATGTATTTACCATCAACGGTTTTATTAAATTCCATAAACACATTGTTCCAAATTTCAATAATGCGGCCCGATTTAACTAAGTCAGAGAATTTTCCTTCGAGCTTTCCACCGATCACATCGTAAAACATTTCAGTGTCACCACCGCATGGTCCGGTTGCACCAGCAATCCAAAAGTTATCGTCCTTTCCAAGTGGAATAATTCTAATATCGCCCTTGATCATCTCATCATCTCCAGCGATGCCGCAACTTAACTTATTTCTGCTTAAAACTTCCTGCCAAACTTTAACCGATTCTTCGTCTTTCGGAATACCATCCTCGCCCTTAAAAGTTGTAAAATAAAGCCTGGTTGGATCTAAACCCAATCCTTCTTCCTTGCTTGTTAAGAATTCAAAACTCCAACTAATAGATTCCTTTTTAAAGTAATCACCTAAGGACCAATTACCGAGCATTTCAAAAAAAGTAAGGTGGCGATTATCACCCACATCATCAATATCACCAGTTCTTACACATTTTTGTACGTCAACTAGGCGAGTTCCTGAAGGGTGTTTTTGACCCATTAAATATGGTACCAGGGGTTGCATGCCAGCGGTAGTAAAAAGCGATGATGGATCATTCTCAGGCACCAAAGAGGCCGAAGGAATAATTTTATGTCCTCTTTTTTCAAAAAATTTTAAATACCGCTCGCGGATTTCGTTTGAATTCATTAAGGAAAATATAGCATATTTTTTAGATATGAAAAAGCCGGCTCCTCCTAGGTGCCGGCTTTCATAACTTCAATGGTTTCGATAGGACTTTTAGGCGGCCAGAATTCGTGACCCCTCACCCAGACAGAACCGAACGAGATCGTCGAACGGAATGCAAGCATCAGTCACCGATTGGCCAGGTAAAAGTTTGTCCGCCTTCACACCCGGAACACCAACGATGACCTTCTGTTTATCGCCTTCGAGATTGACCTCCAGCATCAGACCGATGATTCCCTTCTCACCCTGACTAATTCTTTCCATCACCTCGAGAAAGACATCGACCTGCTTCTGATAGTCACCGGCACAATTGCCATGCGAGCAGTCGATCAGAACTCGATCGTTCAGTCCTTTCTTTCGTAATGCCTCTCTAGCTTCGTACACATGCTTGGCGGAGTAGTTCGGACCACTCCTATTTCCTCGAAGAATCAGGTGACCGTACCTGTTCCCTTTGGTCGGAGTTCGAGACAGCCGACCAAAATCGTTTGTCCCAGGAAAAAATGATGGCTTGGCCACCATCCCAATGGCATGTGTAGCGCTGTCCAAGGCATCCTCAGTGTTGGAATTCTTGATTCCAACCGGGGAGGTAAACCCACTAGCGGCCTTTCTCAAGTACGGATGGCTAACCGTTCGCGCCCCGATCCAAGTGTAACTAGTCAGATCAGAGATCGAATTGTTGTAGAGGTTGTGATCGAGTACCTCACACGCGATCGGCACTCCCAATTCCAGAATGTCGACCATTAGTTGACGGCCAAGAACCACCCCAGCCACCATATCCCACGAATCATCCAGGTACGGGTCCACCAGCAAACCAAACCAGCCTTCGCCAGTCCGAGGTTTTTCCAAACAGACCCGCATCAGAATCACGTGCGTTTTTTCATACCGCTTAATCAACGGTGCTAGTTTCTTAGCAAATTTAATTGCCCCAGAAATGTTGTGAATCGAGCAAGGCCCAACCGGCATAAGGATCCTCTTATCTCGACCCTTAATTATTGCCCGAACGTCTCGCCTAGTCTTGGCGACAAGTTTGGCGGCCGTCCCGCTCAGCGGAATTGATCTTCGCAATTCGGCGAAGCACGGAATTTCGAGCTGAGTTCCAATGTTCACATTAGTCATCTGCATATTCTATCCTACCTTTCCATTTATTGAAATTACAAAGAACAAAAACGAGCCCTCTCTTGAGGACTCGTTTTTGTAATTAAAGTAGTTTTTTTATTTTAATTATAAAGACCAACCCTCAAAAGGTGGGTATTAAAGTTAAAATAAAAGAAATATGAAGTTGTCGCTGGCATTTGTCTCATATCTATATATTACACAGTCTAATTATTTGCGCAAGTCTAGTGTTTTGGTCTTATGTTCCCTATCCAATTTCTGCAAACTTTCCCCCGCTGACTTACGATAACTACAATAATCACAATCCTCGTTAGCCGCTGGCGCATTTGGTAAATCCAAACACTTTTTCATTTCAAAAATTTTCTCCTCCACCCAATCAGTCTCGCCCTCATATGGAATAATCGTTACATCAAAATCTAGTTTACCGTCGAAAGCCTCGCGATCAGTTTTACCATTCACGTAAACAAAGTAACCAGTTTTTGATACTTTATAATCATTCTGTTTGAACAACCACTGATAGATTTCCATCTGGCGTTTATATTGAATCTTCCACTCATCATCCAGGGTAATTTCTTCTTCTTTACTTGTCGCTTTATAATCCACGACAATCAGTTCTCCTTTTTTATTAATCCAAATATCATCCACTCCGCCACGTAAAATAATATTAGTTGGCTTATGCAAATAAGCAATTCCGCGCTTTAGAGCATCACGCCATTCCTCCATTTTGGGATCAGCAAATGGTACAGCATCGATCTTATAGGTTTTCATCAAGGGATGCGTCGTCCCCTTTGCTCGATGAATATCAAACTCTTTTTTCATCAAATAGTCGACAGCATTATTTAAAGTAAGTGGAAAGGAAGCCGGACGGCCAACTCCTAATCTTTGATCTAAATAGAAACATCTAGGACAACTAACAAAAAGATCGAGCTTGGAACGCGACAAACGATGTGGCTCTTTTGATTCTGGGTCGTAAAGACCACGCGTTCTCTTAGAATTATAGTACTGGCTCATGTTTATTTATTTTGGCTAATTCCTCTGGGCTCACACATTCTTTGCACAAATCATAAACCTCCTTCACTACGGCTCGAGCCTTAACATCATCTAAACCGTAACTCTTTAATAAACCAAAATCACCCAACTGCTTTGATAAAACAATATTATTAGCTAAAAATAACTTCTTTTCAGTCTGACTGAGACTTATCAAGACGGTAACTGGCACCAAATTCATACTTTCAATCATATTATGTAAATTATTATCGCGGGGATGATTCCAACCAACCATATTTAAATGAGCACACTCACCATACTGACTAGCGGTCGATGAAAACTTAGTATTAGTAATGAGCATCCCCTTAGTCATTTTTCTTTCCTTACCACCAAATTTCAAAACACTATCGGCGATATCTTCAAATCTCGCTTTAATATATAAAGCCACCTTCAAATCGGAACGAGCACTAAAATCAGCGTGGAATTTAGCCTCGATTAAAATCAGCTCCCGATCATTCCAGGCCACCACATCAATTTCATGGGGTACACAGCGCCCCATGACAATCTGATCAGTTAGAGTCTCATAACCCTGGGCCTTAAATATTTGGGCGACATATTTTTCAAAAGGAAAACCAGACGGACCTAATTCAGCAATGGCTCTTTTAAGCGAGTAGCGTAAAGCGACCGGTCTTTGATGTTTCTTAAGTAGGGTGAAGGCCTGGCGATAAATTTCCTTGGTTGTATGGCCTTCTTTTAAATTAGCCTCGACCTCAGATACGATAAGATCTGCGGTCGTTTTTTCAGTTCCGATCTTTCTTAAAGATTTTTCTAGCTTGGTACGATCAAAGAGCTCACGCACTCCATCAGCCTTAACAATATATACTCCGGCTTTTTCCATTACGGCTATTATACTAGAATTCCTCCGCCTAAACAAATATTTTTATCGTAGATAACTAAAGACTGACCGGCAGCAGGAGCGGTTAGGTTTTTCTTAAATTTAACAACAATAGTTTTGTCCGCCCAAAGTAGATGACACTTCTGTAAAGGTTGGCGGTAACGAATTCGCGCTGCATATTCTTTTTCAAAATCAGGAGCGGTATCGAGTGTCCAGCTAACATTTCTCAGTTTAATCTCTGTATTATCAACAATATTTTCTACATTTGCTTTATTTGAGATAGTAATAGTATTATCCTTAATATTTTTAGCAATAATAAAATTTCTCGAATCATTCACCGTATTTTTTGTCAGTGTAAAACCGTGACGCTGACCAATCGTATAAAAGATTGAGCCTTCATGAGTCCCGACGATCTCCCCTTTTTCATTTAAAACCTGGCCAGGATCAGTTTTAATAAAATGTTTTAAAAAATCAGTCATTTCTACTTTGCCAATAAAGCAAAGACCCTGACTATCTTTCTTCTCGGCTACTGGCAAATCAAATTTTTTGGCTAATTTTCTCACGGCTGGCTTTTCGATATCACCAACTGGAAAAAGGGTTTTAGAAAGTTGCTTCTGAGTTAAGGTCCACAAGAAATAACTCTGATCCTTATTTTTATCATCTCCAGCTAATAGTTTATAGGTATTACCAACTTTACTAATTTTAGCGTAGTGTCCGGTCGCCACATAATTAGCGCCCTGCTTCATCGCCCAATCAAAAAAACCGCCAAATTTTACATACTTATTACACATCACATCGGGATTAGGCGTTCGACCGGCCTCGTATTCAGATATCATATAATCAACCACCTCTTTTTTATATTCATTTTCTAAATCTAAAGTATGAAAAGGAATTTTTAATTTGGCACAAACCCGCATCGCATCAAGACGATCCTCCTTCCAGCTACACACGTAAAAATCTGGCTGCCAAACCTTGATAAAAACACCGTAAACATCGTAACCCTGCGACTGTAAAAGAGCCGCCGAAACAGCGGAATCAACTCCGCCCGACAAGCCTACAAACACCTTTTTCTTGGCCATTATTACTGCCATAAGCCCTATCTTAAGTATATTTCCTTGTTTTGCAAATGCTCTTTATAGGTTTTAGCATAATGCATATTACCGGCTTTATCCGATAAAAAGTATAAATAATTAGTTTTAATTGGTGTTACTGCGGCTTTAATTGAATCTAGACCAGGATTCGAAATTGGCGTTGGGGGCAAACCTTTATAGACATAGCTATTATATGGCGAATCAATCTTCAAATCGGTTGTGGTTAAACTCTTTGTAGTTTTACCATTAATATATTTAAAAGAAACATCTACCTGTAGTGGCATACCCAGCTCTATTCTTCGCCATAAAATATCGGCGATCATTCTCTTGCTTTCTAAGGTTCTGGCCTCAAGCTCAAGAATTGAGGCCATTTTTATTATATCAACTAATGGCTTGTTGAAATCATTTATTTCGGTATTAAAGCTACTAATTTTTCTCTGAAAATTCTGCTTCATAGTTGAGATTACCTCTGCTGATCTAGCGTTAGGTAAAAACAAATAAGTGTCCGGAAATAAATAACCTTCATCTGGTTTTGCTAATTCGATAAAATCAACGGCGATTACTTTAGTGAATTTCTTTGATAATAATTGGGCCATTTCCGAAACACTCAAACCCTCACGGAGAGTGATGGAAATAGGTTTTAAACCAAAATCACCGCGTGTGAGACGATAGGCCAAGGTGATTACATTTTGATTCTGAAATAGAACATAATCACCGGCCATTAAACCCTTTGGACCAGCCATAATGACCACTAAGCCCTTAAACCAAAATGGCGAGCGAATAATTTGTTTACTCTCCAAATCATTAGCGGTTGCGGTTAGGCCACTACCACTAGTAATGGTATAAAGTGACCCATTGGGAAAATAGGCGGGTGTAGTCAAAAACCCAAAATAAATAATACCCAGGCTGATCAAGAGGAACAAAATGACAGCCAAAATAATAGACAGCTTGGTAATCCTCATGGTTATTTCTTGATTGGTAAATTGGCTGGTGGCTCGCTTTTCTTCGAGGCAATCTTGACCAGGGTTGGCGTAGCCGAAACATTACCTGGAAAGTGATAGACAGTGGCTAATTCCTCAGTGTTAAGAACAAAACCATTCTGCTTAAAGTTTCTGTAAGGTGGGAAAAAGAACGAACGTAAACGATAAGCATTAAACAGTTGACGCTTGTACTTTTCCACCTGACGATCACGAGACTTAACTAAAAAGGGTAATAAAGTACACCAATCCTTAAAGCGGTCAGAAACATCGGTGAAAAATTTCATTTTTAAACCATTTAAGGTTGAGGAATTATATTGACGCATTGACCCAATCATCCCAGAAATATATGACGGATTAAAATTGTCCTTATCAGCCAAATAAATCCCACGAATCATGGTATCGAAAGCCATTTTACCAAAACTTCGTTCAATGGCGGCGATCGTTTCACCTTGGCCCTTAGTCATATTGGGAAATTTTAAGGATTCGGCGGCGATTTTAAATTCCCTGGCTCCCACCTTACTTGGATCCATATCCAGCATCGAAGCCACCTTAATTTTCTTAATTTCATCTTTCACTGAAGCTTTCCAGTCTGGCTTTACTTTCAGGCGATGATCAAATATACCCTCCTCCTTATGCATTTTAATCAAAATCTGCATCCAAATTTGCTGGCCCTTTCCAGCCGAACCAAGGTATTCCAAGACCGCTGTCATTGGATCGATTCGATATTCCTCCTTCTGATCCTTGTCCATTGTATAGTCAACATAAGTTTTAATGGGGTAAACATCGGGTTTTGTTAACTTAAATTGAAGACCCCAGATTGAGCTTTTGGCTGGATCATAGCTAAATTTTTTAACATAATCCTCTTCCAATGGAACTTCATAAATTTCTACCGTTGGATATTGGGCATAAATTTGTGCCTCTAGAACTTTTTTAAACTTGGCCTCCGACGACCAGATGTAAAAATGAATTTGACCTTCGATTGAGACTAACTCAAGTGAAAACCAACCCTGAACCTTTCCGAGCAAATAGGCCTCAGTGTAATTAGCGGCCCCTCCAGCCTGCATTGCTCCGAAAATTATTTCCATTGCCAGGGGTGATTTTTGAATATCCTTAGGAATTCTAACCTCAAACAAAAAAGATTTAAGCTTAGAAATATACTTTAACTGAACATGCCTAACCCATAATAGTACAGAGATATAGACCAAAAGGACCGGCACAATGATGGGAGAAAGCACAAACAGAATTTTATAGATCAGTGGTAATATCTCAGTATTGAACTTGATTAACAGATCAAAAAACATATGCCAATATTATAACACATCATGCAAAATAAAAGTACCCAATTTCTTGGATACTTTTATTTTTTTATTTTACGATTTCGTACTTCCCTTCCTTGTTTTTCTTAAAATACTTTGGATTCTGTAAGTTGATTACAATGGTATTTTCCTTAACGTATCTCTCCTTTAATACCTTTTGAATTACTTCCGATTTGGTTAATGGACCATTCTTATCGATTATCTTTTTGATAACATCTTTAACGACTCCACTCATATAGCCCCATTCTGATAGGGCGTATAAACCGCGTCCAACCAAAACAAAGCGTGGATCCTTAATTAATTCATTGTGGCAAGTAGCGACATGAGCCTTAATTTTAAAGACTTCTGTAATAGCCTTAGCCACCTCGCGGAAATGAATTGGCGATCCGTGTTTGCGGATAATCAAATAAGCATAGTCACGCATGCCTTTGGTGCTGATGTTTGATGATTCGCTTTTACCCCATTCTCCTAGCGGGTTTCGAGCAATCTTTTTTGATAGCGATAACCAACGCTTTGCAATTTCCTCATTCTTATACTTTTCTGAAACATCCTCAATTTGCTCTAGAAATGACTTAATAATATCAGGTTCAGACAATAGATCATCGTCCTTTAAGGTACCGTAGAGTTTTCTTAACGCACCGTGAACCTTCTCTGATAAAGCATTATCTAGGAACCAACGATGTTTAAAATCATCATCTTCTTTGATTTTATTGAAAGGGTGGCCAACGACGAGAATAAAGTTTACATGACTTTGAATTGATAGATCAGCTGAAATGTAATCAAGTAAATCTTGTTCAACTACAATACCGCCGAGAGTGTGGATCACTTTTTCTATTTCATCAAAAGCGGGTTTTTCTTCAGTATATTGTTTGGATTTACGAATAACGGCGAGAGCGTGATTTTCGATTTGGCGAACACGTTCGCGAGTAATACCATAGGTCTGACCGATCGCGTCCAGGGTCATTGGCTCAGAGTCCTTGCCTAAACCATAACGTTTAGTCATAACGTCTTTTGATCGGGCCGATAAGGCGCCAATCAATCTTTTGGTTACTTGCTTAGGCTTAAAATTAATGGTTGATGACATAAAAAATAAATTACCTCCTTTTGACTAATAATAATGTCTTGGGTCTAGTATAGCACCCTTCTAATTTTAAGTCAAACCCTAATCAGTAATGATCGAGAGAATTTTACCCTTGATAAACATTTTTTTAATAATCTTCTTTCCAACCAACCACTTAGATACATCAGCTAAAGTCAGAGCGATTTTTTCTACCTCCGCCTGTTCAATTCCAACCTTAGCTTCAAAATTAGCTCGGGCTTTACCGTTGATTTGAACAATAATAGTAGTGGTAGCCGATACAATTTTGGCAGGGTCAAACTCTGGCCATTTCTCCAAATGGATAGACTTTTTATGACCGAGGGTAGCCCAAATCTCTTCCGTAATGTGAGGAGCAAATGGGGACAATAATTTCAAGATTATTTCGTAATTCTTTTTTTCTAATTCAATTTTTTCCGCAGCATTTGTGAGAATCATGAAGGCTGAAATGGCAGTGTTAAAATTAAAGTTTAAAATATCATCAGTAACTTTTTTAATAGTTTGATGCAATAGAGTTTCAAATTCCGTATTGACAGCCGCCTTTTTAGAAATCTTTTCTTGCAACTTCCAGACACGCTCCAGAAAACGGCGAGAACCGACCATGTTGTTTGTACTCCAAGCAATTTCTTGATCAAATGGCCCCATAAAGCTTTCGTACACACGTAATGTATCAGCACCGACATCTCGAACGACATCATCGGGATTGATAACATTACCCCACCGTTTACTCATTTTACGACCATCGGAGCCAAGAATCATTCCTAGATTTTTTAATTTAATAAATGGTTCAGGATAATTTACCACGCCAATATCCTGCAAAAATTTATGCCAAAAACGAGCATAAATTAAATGACGTGTATTGTGTTCCCCACCACCGACATATAAGTCAATCGGTGACCAATATTTTTCTTTCTTTTTATCAATTAAAACTTTATTATTTTTAGGATCAATGTAGCGCAAATAATACCAAGAAGAACCAGCCCACTGTGGCATTGTGTTGGTTTCTCGTTTGGCTTTGCCACCACACTTTGGACATTTAACATTTACCCACTTATCAATCTTAGCCAGAGGTGATTCGCCAGTCCCTGTTGGTTCATAGAATTTTACTTTCGGTAATTTAAGCGGTAATTCCTTTTCTGGCACTGGCACCACGCCACATTTTTGACAATGAATAAGTGGAATCGGCTCGCCCCAATAGCGTTGCCTAGAGAACACCCAATCCTTCAATTTATAGGTCACTTTTAATTGTCCGTCAGCCATATCGGTAATCTTTTTCTTGGCCTCTTCACTATCCATACCGTCTAAATCCCCAGAATTAATCAAAACACCATTACCAATTACCGCGTTGGGTTTTAAATATTGTGACCAAACATGTAAGGCCACTCGGGCGTCATAATTCTTCTCATCATGATTTAGATATTTTTCAACTTCATTTTTAGCGATCCAAACTATTTCATGTTTATCTTTTTCCTCTTGCTTTGTTTCCGCCTTATCACCGCTTAACAACTGAAAAAATAATGGCGTTTGTTTTTCAAAACGATTTACATCTTTTGGCGGATTATAATAATGGCCAATTATATCCAAGCCTTGACCAGTAAATTTGAAGTTTTTATAGCCACTTTCCTCAACAATTTCTCGAGTCCCAGTTTCTTCGGCTGTCTCTCCGTCCTCAATACCGCCCGTAATAGGTGTATGCCAATTTACTTTTTTCCAATTCAAACAAAGATACTTATCTTCTGACCAATGTTTAACAATACAAACAACCGAATTACGCTTCACCGTCTCTTTATCGGCTTTGACCGTACAAAGTGGTGTATAATCCTCCCTAACTTCGACAATCACTTGCTTAATCGGTAGATTATATTTTTTAGCAAAAGCAAAATCACGTTCATCGTGAGCGGGTACAGCCATCACGGCACCAGTACCATAATTAGCTAGAACGTAATCGGCAATATAAACTGGTAAAACTTCCTTAGTTAAAGGATGCTTAGCCTCGATGCCGACTAATTTCAAACCAGTTTTCTCCTTATTTTCCGCTGTCCGCTCAATTTCCGTTTTATTTTTTAAACTAGCAATGTATTTTTCTACCTCTGCCCAATTTTTGATCAAGGGTTTTAACTTTTGAACTAAACTACCTTCTGGTGCAAGCACTAAATAGGTTACCCCAAATAAAGTATCTGGTCTGGTGGTAAAAACACGAATTTTTTCTTCTGATTGCTTAACGTTAAACCATAATTCAGAGCCTTCAGAACGCCCGATCCAGTTTCGTTGCGCTTCCTTCACATTTTCTGGCCAATCGGTTAATAAATTTAAATCATTTAATAAACGATCGGCGTATTTGGTAATCTTAATTACCCACTGGCGCAAAGGCTTCTTCTCAATTTCAGTACCACATCGTTCACATTTATTGCCATCCAAATCTTCATTGGCTAAACCAGTTTTACATGACGGACACCAGTTAATCGGTTCGTGACTTTCATAAACTAAACCTTTTTTATACATTTGCAAAAAGGCCCACTGCGTCCATTTGTAATAATTTGGATCAGTGGTATTTATTTCTCGTTCCCAGTCGTAATTTAGACCGAGAATTTCGATCTGTTCTTTGTAACGAGCCACATTTTTCTTATCCATCACCATCGGATTAACCTTCATTTTGATGGCATAATTTTCTGCTGGCAAACCAAAAGCATCCCAACCCATTGGGTGAAGAACGTTGAAGCCTTGCATCCTTTTATATCGAGAATAAATATCAGTTGCAACGAATCCACGAGGATGACCGACGTGCAGACCCTGTCCAGATGGATAAGGAAACATATCCAAAATATAAAATTTTGGTTTATTGTTTTTATTTTGGGTCTTATTTACGCCCCTTTTTTCCCAAACTTTTCGCCATTTTGGCTCTATCTTTTTATGATCGTAATTTTTCATAAGAAATAAGAAAATTAAATCTTGGTTGGCAATTCACCAGCTGTACGCTCAAAACATGTTCGTCCGACACCGTGATTCCACAAATCAGAATTTGGATAAGTCATAACTTCATTGGAATTATCAGCAGAAAAAGTGGCACACAGCTCATACATATTAGTGGATACAACACGATACTCATAGTTAACTGTCGTTTGCGGATCTTTTAGATTTGATAAGTAGTAAGTGGATCCTTGCGATAACAAAGTCAAATCTTTTGGTAAGGTATTATTATTGCCTCGATAATAATCCAGGACCGCATTTTGGATACTCGATAGATCATTTACCCGCTGTTGATCGAGACGAATATTTCTTTGGCTAGTTGGAGAACCAATGGTCAATATACCCACAACAATCACCGCCAGCACTACAATGCCAGTGAAATAAAAAAGATATTTTCTTTTTGGCGTCGCTATCGTCACATCACGGCGAAGTTCGTAGAGATAAAAGCGGAAGACAGCAAAGGTAATAACAAACACGACTAGAACTTTTAACAAGAAGCGTAGAGTTAGATCTTCGCCGCCAATAAAGCGATAGACTAGAGTGACTAAATCTACGGCCATCGCTAAACCAGTCAGGAATAGTGTCAAAAAGAAAAACCAACGTCGCACCCAGAGGTCTTTTTTCTCGGGTGTGATTGTAACCGCTTTGGTACTGATTTTGGACAGGTAAATAAAAACTGGGAAGAAAATAATGAGGGCGGCTAATGACATTCTCACACTATCAACCGAATAATCATAACTATAAAGAGTCGCTGAATC
Source organism: uncultured Candidatus Saccharibacteria bacterium (assembly GCA_964567825.1). Taxonomy (GTDB): domain Bacteria; phylum Patescibacteriota; class Minisyncoccia; order Phycocordibacterales; family GWA1-40-21; genus CAIJXO01. The sequence continues at coordinate 2,496 of CAZMNX010000011.1, read as the reverse complement.
TGGCAACCATTTATTTATCAAGCTCATCAAGGTACTGATTAGACTAAAAGTGCTAACATATAAACCAATGATGATGCCGAGATAGACAAAGAAGTCCCCCGCTGTTGTCTTTACTTTATTTTGATCCATATAATTTATGATTAGTTAATAATGCTTAATTATATCCTAAACTTTATGAGACTACCATCTTTGTTTATGTTATAATTTATCCACTATGACAAATTTACTTAGCGGTTTAGTAGTTTTTATTATTCATATTGTAATAATTTTTATCACCCCTAAACTTCCAGCAATTGCTAATGCCAATACCGCCCCGTGGTGGTACTCCGCTCTTTTGGGTTTGATAACAGTCTTATATATCTACTTTGGATATCAAACTTATAAAAAGGAGAATCGTCGTTTGGCAGGTGGAATATTTTATATTCTGGCCCTAATTACTGCATTTTTGATTATAATGTCTAATGCAAGTTATTAAAGTCTTGTAAAAATATTTTACTTAAATTTTAAACTCAATCACATCACCATCCTTAACCACATACTCCTTACCCTCAGTTTTGATCAAACCTTTTTCGCGAGCGGTGGCATAAGAACCGGCACCGAGCAAAGTATCCCAATGAATAACTTCGGCGCGAACAAATTTTTCCTTAAAATCGGCGTGAATAGCGGTGCCCGCCTCAGGTGCGGTCCAGCCCTTCTTAATCGTCCAAGCGCGAGTTTCATCCTCACCAGTTGTGAAATATGTAATCAGGCCCAAAATATTATAGCCAGTCTTAATTAAATCATTTATTCCATCATCTTTTACACCAAAACCCTCTTTCATCTCTTTTTTTTCACCGTCAGACATCTCCTTCATATCGTGTTCAATCCCCGCATCAACAATAACGTATTGAGAATTACTTTCTTTAAAAAACTTCAATAGTTTCTGATAGCGATCATCATTTAATTCGTCCAAATTAGTGCCCCCCGCTTTTTTATTAAGCACATAAATAATTGGTTTCATCGTCAATAAATGTAAAGATTTGACCGCCACCAATTCCTTTTCATTAAACTCGATAGTATTCGCCAACTTCCCTTCTTCTAAAATCTTCTCCAACTTCAAAAGTGCTCCATGCTCAATTACGGCTTCTTTTTTTCCGCTTTTTATTTCCCGGCTAATATTAGCAATTCTTTTAGATACGGTTTGCATGTCAGCCAAAATAAGCTCGAGATTAATTACCTCAATATCCTTCATCGGCTCAATTTTCCCATCGACATGAATAATATTTGTATCATCAAAAATACGGACCACTTCGGCAATGGCATCCGTTTCTCGAATATTAGTTAAGAATTGATTGCCCAAGCCTTCTCCGGCCGAGGCCCCTTTTACCAAACCAGCAATATCCACGAATTCCACCGCAGCTGGTATCTTTTTAGCTGATTTTGAAAATTCATTAAGCTTTTCCAAACGTTCATCTGGCACGGCCACTACCCCCACAGAAGGATCGATCGTCGCAAAAGGATAATTCGCCACTAAAACACTCTTTTTAGTTAGAGCATTAAACAAGGTACTTTTCCCGACGTTTGGTAGTCCAACGATCCCAATTGATAATGACATAGTGTAAACACTCTAGCAGATTTTATAACATTATTCCATCACCCTCCGTAAATCCTCCTGATGCTTCATCATCACCGCCATAGTAGCAGACTGTTGATCCATACCACCCTTAATTTTTTCTTGCACCTCAGCGGCGATATCAGAAAAAAGCTTTGGATTTTTCTCAACCGCCGCAATTATCTTATTCTGCTGATCCTCTGGAACACCCTTCAGCTGGTTCTTCAACATTTTTTTTAATAACAAATCTTTAATGAATGACATGGGTACTATTCTAACAAAATACTTTAATTTTTGCTATTTTCAGCTATAATCAACGAAGTTTAATTTATTCGGGCGATTAGCTCAGCTGGTTAGAGCGTACGATTCACATTCGTAAGGTCGCAGGTTCGATTCCTGTA
>CAZMNX010000011.1:0-494 GCA_964567825.1 uncultured Candidatus Saccharibacteria bacterium | reverse complement strand
TAACTGGTTCTTAAGCATCTTCTTCAAAAGCAAATCTTTAAAAAATCCCATATTATTCTTGGCCGATCATTCTCATGATTTAGGCTTATTATTTTGATAAACTGATAATGTCGTTTTAATTATATTTTTCATAATATTATTTTAGTATAGCAGAAAGCTTTATTTTTTTCTATTTTTAGCTATAATGGGTCCAGGTCTCAAAGCGGGCGATTAGCTCAGCTGGTTAGAGCGTACGATTCACATTCGTAAGGTCACAGGTTCGATTCCTGTATCGCCCACATAGCTTTCGGGCCATTGGTCCTGAGGCTTGGCGAAGGGCCTATAGTTCAATGGTAGAACGCATCCATGGCATGGATGAGGTAGGAGTCCGATTCTCCTTAGGTCCACAAAAGTAAATTTAAGTAGTGGAAAGTTTTTACAATATATGTTATTATCTTTCTCACTGGGCCCTTAGCTCATCTGGCTAGAGCGCCTCATTTGCAATGAGGAGGTGG
>CAZMNX010000010.1:0-25342 GCA_964567825.1 uncultured Candidatus Saccharibacteria bacterium | reverse complement strand
AACCATTTTTTGAGGCTTATGAGTCCCCCGTTCTACCATTGAACTACATCGGCAATATTTAATTTTCCCTAGAACTCACCAACAACTACATCGGCATGCACAAAAACAGTGTCAATATAACATTTTTTGACAAAAAGACAAATATAAATTCTTGTTGCGGGGGGCCGAATTGCACGGCCGTCTCAAGGTTATGAGCCTCGCGAATTACTGCTACTCTACCCCGCTAACCATATTTTACATTATTTCTTAGATAAAAGCAAACTCTTGAAAAACGACTTCGTATAAGCCCACTACCCGCTTTGCCTCCCTCTCGCTGATCAAAAAATCTGAACCCTCGTGGGCAATAGCGTTTCGAATTTTATGAGCCTCCCAGGCACTCTCAATATTTGTAAAATCACTCGGCTCAATGGACTTTAATTTCTCACCGATACTTTCTTGCATATAGCCCATCTTTTCTAAAATATCGGCCAACATAATGTCGCACTCGAGTATGGCCAATTTCCAATCAGATGGATTAGCCGAGTTAATATGCTTGATAACGTTTTGCCATTTTTCATTCACCACCGCACCAGGAACAGCACTTTCATCCACCTTAGCTGAGGAAACTGCGTCCAATAATTTTCTACGTAATAGTAAAATTCTTTTGGAAATCCAAATGATAAAAAAAACCAAAATTAGCGATAAGAAAAAGGAGAAAGAAAAAATTCTTAGCATAACCGCTACCGCATAGTCTGGTAGAAGTAGCCAGAAATTATGTAACGTATTGCCCCAATCCTGATTTGATGATTGCACATAAACAGCTTTAACTAAAGCCATCAAAAAAGAAACTAGATCGTAAGAATGTAAAGCATCAATTGACTGATTCATACTTACCTAATTTTACCAGAAATTTACTTTTTCTCAAAGTCACTCCCCGCCTGAAAAAGAGCGGCTTCATTAGAATGAGCTGACATAAGCTGAATACCGATTGGTAAGTTCTTGCCATTTATCTCAGTCGTACCAGCCGGGATGGAAATGGCCGGAACTCCAGCTAGATTGGCCGGTACCGTAAAGATATCTTCAAGGTATAAGGTTAGTGGATCATTAATCTTTTCTCCAATCATAAAGGCTGGGCCGGGAGCGGTCGGGGTAATAATTAAATCCACTTCATCAAAGACTTTTTTAAAGTCTTCCCGAATTAAATCTCGAACGATATTAGCTTTATTATAATATGCGTCGTAATAACCTGATGATAAAATATAGGTTCCCAAGATTATTCTTCTCGTCACCTCCTTACCAAAGCCGGCCTGGCGAGTTTTGAAATAATCATCAACCATATTTACCCCATCTTTATGCAAACCGTATTTTACACCATCAAAACGGGCCAAATTCGAAGAAATCTCTGCTGGAATAAGGGTATAGTAAACAGCCAAAGCACACTGTAAACTTGGCAGGCTTATCTCTTTAATTTCATAACCGAGTTTCTTAAACTTTTCAATTGAATCTTTAAGAACTCTACCAACTTCAGGATTAATCCCGGAAACTCCAGCAACCTCCTTAGGTATACCAATTTTCAACTTATTCTTTTTGGCCGCCAAATCCGGCTTAACGATAGTTGTACTGTCCATTACATCCTGACCAGAAATAAAATCAAAAATAATTTTTGCATCATCAATATTTTTAGCAATCGGACCAATCTGATCAAAAGACGAACCCATGGCCATCAAACCATAACGAGACACGGCGCCATAGGTTGGCTTCAAACCAACCAGCCCAGTGAAGGATGCCGGTTCACGAATTGAACCACCAGTATCTGAACCAAGAGCCGCCAAGGCCATATCACCCGCCACCGAAGCCACTGCCCCACCAGAGGAACCGCCGGGAATTCTTTCCAGATCAAGTGGATTTTTAGTTGGACCAAAAGCAGAATTTTCTGTTGAACCACCCATTGCAAATTCATCCATGTTTGTTCGGCCTAAAAAAACGACACCGACCTCTTTTAATTTTTTAACAACGGTTGAATCATAAGTGCCATGATAATTTTCCAGCATTTTCGAGGCTGAACTAACAATTCGATCGCAGATTAAAATATTGTCTTTAATTGAAATAGGAATACCCGTTAGCACAGTGACATTCTCTTTATTTTTCAATCTTTTATCAGCTTCCTCAGCTTGATCAAGCACATCGGAATATACCTCTAAATAAGCATGAATATCTTTATCAAATTTCTTAATATTATCTAAATAGGCCTGCGCCAAATCTACGGCTGTGTACTTACCACCAACTAAATCGTCGTGCGCTTGGCTAATAGTTAAATTTTTTGTATCAATCTTAATCATATTATTCCAAAATCTTCTTAACCTTCAGATAATTCTTATCGCCCCTTGGAAATTCGGCAATCAACTTGGCCTCTTGTGCCTGATCTTGATTTGAGGATTGATCTGCCCGGCTAACATTTCGCAAGCTTGGTACCTTTCGATCATTACCGGTCTTACCAACAATATCCTTAATTTGATCAACGTAGCCCAAAATCGCCCCAATTTCCTTTAAATAGGACGCTTTTTGCACTTCGGTTAAATCAATTCGAGCCAGTTTGGCTAATTTCTCAATATCTTTAATCTCCAACATTGCTTGATACTAACATTTTTCTAAGCTTTTTTCAAAAGATCAAGAAATTTTGATTCACTCAAGACCTGTACGCCAAGACTCTTCGCTTTTTCAAGTTTTGATCCAGCATTTTCACCAGCAATGAGATAAGTCGTCTTGGAAGAGACAGACTCGGAAACATCCCCACCTAGTGCTCGAATTTTATCTTTAGCTTCATCCCTCGATAAACTCGATAATGTACCGGTTATAACAAAACTCTGGCCGGCCAATTTACCAGTCGAAGAAAAATTAGTTTCATTTCCGATTTTTACCTCCTTCAATAAATTGTCCAAAATTTTTCGATTGCTTTTATCGGCGAACCAATCAACTAAAGCTTTGCCTACTACTGGCCCAATACCGTCGAGAGACTGTAACTCATCAAAACTTGCGCCTCTCAGTTTTTCAATGCTGCCAAAATATTTAGCCAAATCGATGGTCGTCTCTTCCCCCACTTGCGGAATAGATAAGCCAACCAAAAATTTCGGTAGAGTAATTTGGCGAGCCTTTTCGATCGAGGCAAGTAAATTATCTACTGATTTTTCCGCAAAACGTGGCAGGGCCAACAAATCCCCCTTTTTCAAGGTAAAAATATCTTCATAGGACGTAATCAAATTATTATCGAGTAAAACATCAATAATTTTAGGGCCGCAACCATCAATGTTAAAAGCTTTTTTTGAAACAAAGTGATAAAACCGTCGACGTTTTTGAGCAAAGGAATCCTTACTAACGCAACGCCAGGCGGCTTGTCCAGGAACTCGTTCTATTCTCCCATCGCCACCGCAATCAGGAACTCGCTGTGGAAATACATAGGATTTCTCCTTACCGGTTCGCAGGTCAGTTAAGACCGAGACAATGTCTGGAATAACATCGCCAGCTTTTTGTAAAATAACGGTATCGCCAATTCGAACATCCAATCTTTTTATTTCATCTTCATTATGCAGGGTCGCTCGCGAAACCAATGAACCAGCCACTCGAACAGGCCTTAGATGAGCCACGGGAGTTAGTACTCCGGTTCGGCCAACCTGAAGCACGATATCCTCTACCACCGTTGTCACTTGCTCAGCCTTAAATTTATAAGCCACACCCCAGCGCGGAGTTTTGCCGGTGTAACCCAAAGCTTCTTGAATTTTTCGCGAATTGATTTTGATAACAATACCGTCGAGACCATAATCCAGGCTGTCCTTTTTCTTACCCCATTCTTCGTAAAACTTTTCTATCTCGGAAATACTCTGGCATAGTCTAAAATAGCTATTGGTTTTAAAACCGAGCGTACTGAGTAAGGCTATTTCATCAACTTGTGTTTGCGGCTCACCCATACCAGAAATTTTATCGATATCATAAATAAAAGTACTTAGCTTGCGAGATGCCGTGATCTTTGGATCCAACTGACGAATCGAGCCAGCGCCGGCATTGCGGGTATTAGCAAATAATGGCTCCCCGGCTTTCTCTCGTTCCTTATTAATTCGGATTAGCTCCTTTTTACTTAACCAAGCTTCGCCCACTGCAATTAAGTCAACAGGCCTAGTCAGGATAAAAGGAATAGTTTGAATTGTTTTTAAATTTTGAGTTACATTTTCCCCAATTTCTCCGTCGCCCCGAGTGGCTCCCTGGATAAACTTGCCGTCTTTATAAGTTAAAATGACCTTGAGGCCGTCTATCTTTAATTCGCAGCAATATTCTAATTTCTCATCTCTAAGCGACTTCTCCTTTTCAATCAGCCGTTTTATTTTCTCTTCCCACTTTTTTAGCTCAGCAAAATCAAAGACATCAGCAAAAGACCACTGCCTTACTTCGTGCCTAACCTTATTAAACTCTTTAATTACTGCGCCACCAATCCGCTGCGACGGGCTAAGGGGTGAAACTATTTTAGGATTTTGGTTTTCAATTTGCTCGAGTTCCCGCATTAAAGAATCATACGCCTCGTCACTGATTTCTGGCTTATCTAAAGTATGATAGAGGTATCGATGATGATCGATAATCTTTATAAGTTTTTCATAGCGCTCGTTCATCGGTTTAGTATGTCTGTTGTATTGCTCTTTCAACTCGGTCATCGCTGGTTGAATCGTAACCGCGAGAGGTGATGATCGTAGTTATACCAGTATTCATAAGAGTATCGGTTCTAGTTTTTTCTATAACCACATAAAAGTTTGAACCGTTAAGATCACTCACGAATACTGTCTGACTTTGTGATCCAATCGAACTATTGACATTAAGATCATTGGCCAGATTAATTTCATGATCGGGAACAACAGCTATATTGTCGTCCTGGCCACAAAATATTGTCGTGGCGCCAGTTCGGCCATCAACCAAACTCGGGACTAATCCAGTCCGAGTATCATGATACAAGGCACATTCTCGTCCACTATCAGCCGCATAGAAAGCATGGATCGACTGTCTGGCGGCAGTGGAAATCGCTAGTTCTTTAAGCGTAATGTTAAAAATCGACAAGCCAATAGTTAAAAGCAAACTCGATAATAGAACAGAGAAAAGTAGCGCAAAACCCTTTTCGTTGTTTGTTTTTTTGATTTTAAAATTAAAATACATATTTATATGTTATAAATCAGATCTTTAACCACCACACTATCCGATCCCCAGCTCACGATCACGGTTATCAAAGCTTCATCCGGTCTCGTCACCCCTCCGCTAATTACGGTTTGAATGTTAACTTTTCTATAAAATTTAGTCGGTCCGTCACCAGGATTAGACCCGGATTGATGGCCATAAAAACCACCGGACTTCTTCAGTGGAGTATTTGAACTATATACAATTATATCGCCACTAATTGTGTCGACATCACAAGAATTTGATTCGAGGCATTTTGAATCAATAAAATCCAAATTACCCCAATCAAAACTATTTCTTATCGAAAATTCGTCTCGCTTGTTTTTAACAAATTCAATAGCATCTTGAGCTAGATACGAAGCAATCATTTGATCTTTAGAATAGACCGCCGACGAAAGACCTTTTTGGGCAATGGTAATTGGCGCCGCCACGGCCACCATTAAAATAGAAACAGCAACCAAAGCCTCGAGTAATGTAAATCCTTTTTGTAATTTTTGGTTTTTCATGTTTTAGTCGGATATTCTTATACGTTGAGAAACCGATGTCTGCAAATCAAAAGTTGTCTCGATCTTAGCTTTTGAACCAGCCTTGCCACTTACCGTCATAATCATACGTGGCTGAGTTTTTGTGCTAACGTCGATATCCCCGGAATTATCAGCACCCGCAACATAAAAGTGAACATCGGTAATATCAACCTCTTGAGAGGTAATATCGATAAAATGACCGACATCAAAATTTTCCCAACGATAAATCGAGCAATCATTTATTGAGCCTTTTTCTATACATCGTTGAATTCGTCCCTTCCCGGTGTTTCCCAACTGACCGGTCGCAACATAACGATAATAAACAAACTTACGATCAATAATTGAATTGGCTGAAGGATCGGAATCTGCCTTAACAGAACGATACTTAATAATATCGCCGCCATCCAAACAATCCCCACTCGGGTCCTGTCCATTAGTAATACTGCCGCAGGCATAATCGGCGCCCATTCTCATATCTTTTGAAAGACTTTCCAAAGCAAAGTTAACATTGTTAATGGCGGTCTTCACCGCTTGCGCCTTCTTATCGGCATCAATAACATTCAACAGGGCGCTCATGGCCACCACCATCACCAAAGAAAAGACGGCGATCGCCACCATCATTTCGACAAGTGTAAATCCTGCCCCCTTTTGACTATTTTTTTGTCTTAAAAAATACAGCATATTTTAACGTGAAGCAATATAAATCAAACCATTTTCCTGCACCACCACCTCTCTGACATTATCATCATTGGGGTTACCGAGAACGATCTTAGCGATAGAGAAAATATTTTCAGCCGTGGTTATTTTGGCATCGGGGTTCGGTCTCGTAAAAACAAGATCTAAAGAATAATCCGGTTCCGGAACCTCAATAAATTGACCGGGGTTTGCCGCATCATTTATATATAATTTTTCAATATAATTACCCCTCTTAATACTGTAACGGTAAACGCAGCCGTCAGCTGGGTTACAAGATGTTGGATCCCCCTCAAACACTCCATTCTCATCGAGATCGGCAAATAAAATAAAAGATTTGTTATTCCCCTCTTTTAGATCAAAATGTACGCCGTAAGGAACAAAATTATTACCAGAGTCATTAACAAAATTCTTAATATTGATACCGTAAGTCTGTGCCTGACGAATGGTTAGGGCGGTATCATAGGCCAAATTTGTCAGCAAAATCGTACCATTAAATTTAGCCTGACTAAACAAAACAACGCCAGTTAAAATTACAAAGATAGTAATCGTAACCAACAATTCAACTAGAGTAAAACCCCCTCTTTTATTCTTAAATTTTCGTTTTGGGGAAAAAGACATATAAATATTATATCACGCCAAAAAATTTTAAGGTACGATAAAAGCCAGGTGTAAAACATCAATACCAAAAAAGAAAACCAAAAGAAAACCAAGAATTAAAAACGGAGCAAAAGGCAACTCACTCTTTCGATCGATCTTTAGACCGTGCCAACTAAATTTAGACAAAATCATAAGTATTAGACCATAAACTGCTCCTGTCCAAAAAGCCAAGATCACTGCTGAAAGCCCGAGAATTGGTCCTAGCCACCAACCAATACACAAAACCAGCTTTGGGTCACCCAAACCCATCCAGCGCCCCCTCGAGAATAACCAGATTAGGAATAAAGGTAGGGCAATAGCTGGTCCTGCCGCTAGATACCAAAACAAGTGGACACTAACTTCTGGCCCGGTCGCCACCATTAAGAAATAATCCAAAACAATCTTCAATAAAGAAAGAATTCCGAAAGTAATGACTAAACCATCAGGAATAATTTTATGTTTTATATCGTAGACCGTAATCGCCACCAAAATAGCCATTAAAATTAAAGAGATTAGTAAATACCAGATGTCATTCAACAAACCGATTACGCCATTAAATTTCAAGAAAACAGACAAAAATAAAATACCGGTCAAAAGCTCAACGGTCGGATATTGCCAAGATATTTTACTTTTACAGCCTCGACACTTACCCCCCTGCACCAAAAAACTTAAAACGGGAACCAATTCCCAGAAACCAAGTTTCTTTCCACATGAAAAACAGAAAGATCTACCTTTTAGAGCGGAAACACCAGTATTGTAACGCAAAACTATTACATTCAAAAAACTACCAAAAATTGTGCCGAGAATAAACAAAAAGATATTAAAAATAATTTCGATCGACATGTGTTTATGGATGAACGCTATACATGGTACTATTTACTGCTCCATCGATACCTGGACCAGAGTAAGAACCGCAGTGGTAATATTTGCCAGTGATCGTGGTCGCTGGACTTAAATTGTTTAGTGTCGAATTGAATTGATCGGCCGAGTCGACCTGCGCACTTGGCAATTCCAACTGGGCACCCAAATGATAATAGGTACATTTATCATATACACTTATATTGCTTCTCTTTAATGGTACATACTCGTAAGAGAAACCGTTCGGATCAAGAATTGACTCATTCGGCACATATCTTAACTCAACTAGAGCCTCTAGACTTTTAGGATAGCCCGCCGGATTGCCATCGGCGCTATTCCCCTCCGGATCAACACTGTTTTGATGTTGATTGTAGTAAAGTGACAAGCCCAACTGTAATGTAGCTAGGTCTGCCACTCTCTCTGTATCACGATTCTTCTTTCTAATGTCGCTTATTGAGGGGAAAATTATCACAGTCAGTATAGCAATAATCCCGATGACAACCACAACCTCTATCAATGTAAAGCCAAATCTTTTTTTCATTTATTTATTGACACAAACCGGTGTTCAGGGCGAAGCTGGTCGTAGCGATACCGGTGGAATCGATACACCAACTATCCCCGCCTTTCATAGTGACAGAAATAGCATAAGTCTCTGGGCCGACAAAACACGACAAGTTTGTGCCACCATATTTAGTAAAAATAGGGACAAGCTGTTGTCGAATATAAGGATCGGTCACTAGGCCGGTCGCTGTCACAGGAGTAGTGGTTCCACAATCGTCAATAATTGGATCAAGCTCCGTTAAGGCCGGATTGTAACTATTATTTATATCCCCATATATTTGAGCCTGGGCGCGAACATTTGACAATTCCCCCTTTATCGCCGCATCAGTCGCCTTAGTTCTAGCTGAATTCAGGCTAGAAAGCACCACGGAAGAAAGAATTCCAATGATAGCAATTACCACTAATAGTTCCACCAATGTAAAACCTCTTTTTCTTAAAATCTGCATATTTCTTAATATTTATAAATATTACTTAGTTAAGTATAACATTTGCAAGGAAAAAAGAAAAAGCGGGGTCATAATACCCCACTCTTTCTTCAATTTAAATTAAAACCAAAAATTGACTAGTTACAAATACCATCACCCACCTCGAGCATTGAATCTACATTGGCCCATGGAATAGTAGTAGTCGCGTTTCCATTACCATCAATACAGAAACCCTTGCCTACGTCAGACTTCAACTGAACGGCGACAACATAACCAGTAGAAGAGGCAGATGAAAATATGGTAGTTCCATTAACATAACTTCTATTGCCGACCAAAGAATCCCAATTAGCCTTAACTGGAGCAGAATTTGTAGCTGCAAGATAAGTAGAATTGGTATCAAAAAATATTTCCATACCCGCTCTCATATTGCTTACTTCACCCTTGATGGCAGCATCAGTACCCTTTGTTCTAGCACTATTCAACGAGGCCAAGACAACCGACGACAAGATACCGATAATTGCGATGACGACGAGGAGTTCAATAAGTGTGAAACCTCGTGCTTTTGACATTTTCATAATTAAATTAATTTTATTTTTTAAAACCTTATAAATTCCCGCTTGTTTTAGATCGACCAAAAACTTTCAGGAAAGCTAATTACTAGCTCTTCCATTCATTATATCATACCCCAGATAGTCAACAACATAGTGTGTGGAAAACTACATAGAGCTAGAGATATTGTAGATTGGAATCAACACTGAGGCCAAAAGAAAGGCCACACCAAATCCCAAAAAGACAATCATAACTGGTTCAATTAGGCCCACAAGGGCATCGATCGCATTTATCACCTCTCGACGATAAAATGATGCCAGCGTTTTTAAGATATTACCGAGCTGACCAGTCTCTTCACCAATTTTAACCATTTGAATAAAAATGCCGGGAATCTCACCAGACTTCATTAAAGCATCGGAAATTGAATTACCTGTTTTTACATCTTCAGTCGCCTTTTTTAAAGCATCCTCGTAAATTTTATTCTCCACCACCTTAGAAGTTAGTTCCAAACCACGAACGATCGGAATACCGGAAACCAACATCACATTCATGTTATCGGCAATTCTAGATAAATACAATTTTCGATAAAGAATCTGAAAGGCCGGCATAGAAATTTTAAAACGATCAATGGTATATTTTCCCGCCTCAGTTCTGGTATAGCGCCAAAAGAAAAATCCACCAACCACTAAAATAATTAACAGAAAAACACCATAATCAACAAAAAATCCAGAAATGCCCAAAACCACCTTAGTATAAACTGGAATAGCCTGGCCAGAATCAGTTAAAATCGCACTAATTTTGGGAATAACAACGGTAAGCATTAAAACCATGACAGCAAAAAAAGTAAAGATTATAAAAGCTGGGTAAATAAGTGCGCTCTTTACTTTAGATGTAACTTCGTGTGTTCGATCAAGATAATCAGCTAGATACATCAAGGTTTGGTCCAATTTACCAGACTCCTCACCGGATTTAACCATGTTAACGTAAAAATCGGTGAAAACATCTGGATGCTTGGCCAGGGCCTCAGAAATAGTGTTACCGGCCTGCAAATCAGTTGCAACCTCTCCTAATTTCCGTCTTAAGGCGGGCTTTTCAGACTGAGTAGCCAGCAATTCGAAGACTCGCAAAGCGGAAACCTGGGCTTCGAATAAAGTCGCCATTTGTCTAGATAAAATTACAATATCCTTGTTCGAAACGCGATCAAAAAATGAAATCTTCCTTTCTAAAAAAGATTTATCTTCGACCGGATTAATATTCGAAAGAACAAGATCTCTTTTTTGAAGCGAACTAATGGCCACTTCAATACTGACGGCCTCGATGGTGCCTTCCTTAGTCTGACCGCTTTTATCTATCGCTTTATATTTAAAAATCATGTACTTAAAAAATTAACCTACAACAAACGCTCGAGAGTTTTAGGATTATTTGAAAACAGATAGGCATTCTCGATCGTAATTTCGCCCCGAGACACCAAGTCGGCCAGACAGCGATTCATATCGATCATTCCCTCTTGAGAACTAGTCTCAATCACGGTATTAATTTCATGTGTTCTTTTTTCTCTAATTAGATTTGAAATGGCACTATTATTTATCAAGAGTTCATAGGCTGGAACTAAACCACCGGAAATCCTGGGAATTAAACGCTGTGAGAATATACCGTTTAAGCTTGTTGAGAGCTGACTACGAATTTGATCTTGTTGGGCGGCAGGAAAAGAATCAATAATTCGGTCGATAGTTTGGCTGGCACTATTTGTGTGAAGAGTTGAAAAAACCAAGTGGCCAGTTTCACCAGCAGTAACCGCCGTGGAAATTGTCTCTACTCCACGCATCTCACCGATTAACACTACATCGACATCTTCTCGAAACATACTTTTGAGTGCAATACCAAAGTCATCGGTATCAATTCTGATTTCTCGTTGATCAATAACTGAACGTTTTTGCTCGTAAATATATTCGATCGGGTCCTCAATTGTTAAAATGTGTTCAGATCGACTGTTATTAATATAATCAATCATGGCGGCCAACGTCGTACTTTTACCGTGACCAACTGGTCCAACCACCAAAAAGAAACCCTGCTGCTTATCGGCAAAGCCCCTTAGAACTTCGGGCAAATTTAGCTCTTCGAATGATCTAATCTTTTTCGGCACTAAACGTAAGGCGACCGAAACTGCTCCTTGCTGAACAAAGGCATTACCACGAAAACGAGCATCAAGAGCACTAAAAGAAAAATCAACTTCTTTAGTTTTATAAAAAAGATCTTTGTTTTGTGGTGACAAAAGTTCCGACAACAAACCAGTGGTATCTTCTTTTGTCAAAACTGGATGTTTAACCAACGGTAAAAGCATACCCGAGACTCGAATAGTTGGATGACGGCCCTCAGAAATATGTAAATCTGAGGCTCCCTCATTAACGACAGTCTTGATTAGATCGTTTAAAGCTGTTTTATAGTCGGTCATAATTTTAATAAAATTATTTAGTGGAACCTTTGCGTAAGTTATAAATCCTAACCACCTCCTCTACCACCTCAGAAGGAATAGTTGTGGCCTTAATAATATAACCACTGGTACCAAAACTTTTTGCTTTTTCAATATCAGCTAGTTGCCCCTGATTCGTAAGCATTATAATTGAAGCTCCCGGTACTAGATTTTCTTTTCTCAGGCTGTCAAGAATCTCGAAGCCGTCCATGCCAGGCATCACGATATCAAGCAAAATAATATCTGGTATATAACCACCTTTTATTTTATTAATCGCCTCTTCACCCGAGCTTGCGGAACTAACCTCAAAACCACTCTTACTGAACTTAATAGAATACATGTTCAGCAAAAACTTATCGTCATCAACAATCAAAACTTTAGGTAATTTATTTTCCATATAATTATTATATCACAGTTAATAACAAGTCCAAACAAAGGCTAGTCCTCTTCCATCATGCCCAAACCATCCACCTCGCTAAAAGGAATTTTCTTATTCAAAGCTTTAATAATTGCATCCTCTTTCATCGTTAACATTCCTTTTTTCCTTAAGGTTTCAAAAATGGCTGTTTCGGTAGGGTTAGTTAAAATCAATTTCTCAACCTCTTTATTCATCTTGAAGGCCTCAAAAACTGCTACCCGACCCTTAGTTCCCGTTGGGCACTCAGCTGAAGCTTCAGGATCATACACATTTTCGAATCTCGGTAAACTATTTTTATAATCTTCAGGTAAATCTTTAAATTGCTTTTCTAGTAAGGCCCTGATGCTACCCTCGACCGGCTTAGCCTTACCAGTGCCTGGATATAGAGTACTAACGAGACGCTGGGCCATGGTTAAGATCAGAGTAGGAGCGATTAAATATGGATCAACCCCCATATCAATTAAACGAGGAATAACGCCAACTGAAGAATTCGTGTGAATCGTCGCCAAAACCAAGTGGCCGGTTAGGGCAGCCTGAACCGCCAAAGCAGCAGTCTCTTTATCACGAATTTCTCCCACCATGATCACATCTGGATCCTGACGCAAGGTTGTTCGCAAACCAGTGGCAAAAGTATAACCAATATCGGTAAAAATCTGTGACTGAGAAACTCCTTCAATGTTGTATTCAATCGGATCTTCCAAAGATAGAACATTTTGGGTTTCTTTATCGATTTCCCCAAGCATTGAATACATAGTAGTGGTTTTACCAGAACCGGTCGGACCAGAAATTAAAATCATACCGTAAGGCCGAGTGATGGCTTCGCGAATATAAGCCAAATTAGTTTCTGATAAACCAATTTTATCTAGTGGTTGTACACCTTTTTCCTGATCCAAAATACGCATCACAATCTTTTCGCCGTAATAAGCCGGGAAGGTAGAAACACGAAAATCAATTTTACGGCCATCAATTTTAGCTGAGAAACGCCCGTCCTGTGGCTTCCTTTTTTCATCCAATTTCATATTGGACAAAATTTTTATTCTAGCCACAACAGCAGAATGGACAGACAGGGGTGGCGTCAACGTTGTGTGTAATGCGCCATCAACTCGATAGCGAACGCGCATATGATCACGCATTGATTCAATATGAATATCGGAAGCCTCTCCTTCAATGGCGTAACGCAAAATAGTAGAAACAATTTTTGTGACTGGAGCATCCTCAACTAATCTTGTTTCCAATGGATCTTCGGCGGGTAAACTCTTTCCAGCCTTATCTTCTTCTAGATCATTAGATAATTCTGTTTCGAGTTCGGTTAAGGCTTCCGCCACCTCCCCAGATAAACCCTTATAATCGTCTAAGACTTTACCAAAATCAGATATGGAAATAAGATACAGCTTAAAGGGCATATTCAGCTTACTGGAAATAAAGTTTAGAGCATCCCGGGCTTCAATATTTTCTGGATCAACAATACCAACTTCAAGTATCCCGTCCTTTATCCCAATTGGAACAAAATTGTAATGACGAGCAGAATCCTCGGAAATGTTTCTTAAAACAGCAAAAGGTATTTGCTGACCATCTAGACTTCTAGTTGGTATATTATAATACTGCCCTTTTGAATCAAGAATGGCAGTTTCATTGATACCATTTTTAACCAAAATCTGCTCTAGGGGTATACCGGTCGAATCAGCTTCTGCCTTTATTCTGGCAATATCTCCCCGCTTAATTATTTCTTTTTGCGCTAGAATATCTAGTATGCTCATATTAAATTTTCCTCAAAACCCTAACGAGCGTTAGTGGTGGTGGCTCGTGGTGCCAGTTGAGTTACATTATCAGTTCCAATTGGCGCGAAGGGATTCTTACGGCCCGGTACTTGATCCTCAATTGGTTTTTGGAAACTAACTAAACTTGCAAAAACCGAATTAGAAAACAAAGTGTCATCTAATTTAACATTGTTTAGTTTACCCAATAAAATTAAAATTGCCTGTCCATCGACAAACTGAGGAGTGGAGCCGTTATCGGAAGTTAAAGTAGTATTTGATCCGTCCTTATTAACAAAAAACATATTATAGCCAATAAAAGCGACCACGATTATGACAATGACGATTAGAAGTTGTTTAGTTTTTGATGTCATAAATTTATTTTAACCAATAAGTTTTCAAACTAACAGAAAAATCGTAAAGGCCGGTATCATTACCGATCACCGATAAATCGACGATGTCTACCAAACGCAAACTTTTTTCTAAATCATTTAAAAAGTTCTGAAAGTTATCATAAGAAGCGTTGACTGAAAAAGACAGCTTAACCGTACCGTACTTATTGTTATCCTCTCCAATCTTATCGGTCCCAGTGCCTGATGAATTATTCAACTTAATGCCCCTTAACACTAGATTATGATCCTTGCCAATTTGATTCATATCTATCACTAGTTTAATATTATCGATATTATCTGGCAGTAACTGCTCCAATCTTTCTAAATTGGCCGGACTAATTTCTCCCCGCTTCTGAATTAAAGCGTCTCTTTTCATTCTGATATTTGTAGTATTATTTAAGGCTTCCTGATACTGGTCGTGTTCGGCCTGAAGACTTTGGATACTACGATTTCCGCTACTCAGGTTTTGACCACGATAATTTGGGTCGACGTAGCCAAAGAAGATGGCAGCAGATATTATTATTAAGATTACGGGGGTAATTAAATTCATTTTTTTATTTATGGATTGTTAGGAATAGAAGAAGTAGCGTTATTCGAGTCAGCCGGGATAACAACTTCACCACTATTCAAAGTCCCCTCGTAGGAAACAAGGCCTGGATCAACTATTGCAGAAAAATTAAAATCAACCTTGCCGTCAATCGTTGGATTAAAATCGGAAATCACTGGTTGAGAAATAAACTTCCTTAAACTTTCGCTACCAAACGCGTCTGCCTGTTTAGACAAAACTTCATAGCTTGCAGCTGTTCCAACCAAACTCACCTTAATTTTTCCACCATCAGCATAATTAAAGTTCATAGTTTTCAGACGAACATTTCGCAAAACATTTATCTCCAGCATCTTGAAAATAGGTGAAACAGCGATGTGGTTGTTGAGTAAGGTTTGTGACTCTTTCATTCGATCATTAAGCCTAATGAGCGGATTAATGGTGTCTTCTTCGTAAGATTCTTTGGCTTGCACTAGTGCCTGCTTATCATCCTCAATCTGCTTTGCTAATTTTTTTTGCCACACCCAAACACCGCCGACTAAAGCCAGGCTAACAATAAACACAATTATTGAGAGAAGTAGAAATAGACTAATACCACCACCGTCCAGCCTACTTTCGGTAATCGGTTTTTTGGGTATGAAAGATGTCTGCATTTTAGTTTCCATATTCTGTCATTATTATAATACTAACTAAAAATAAAAGCTACAATTATAGACGATCTAATTGACGTCCTGAAGTCGCCTTAAGGCTAAACCGACAGAAACAGCAAAAGCTGGTCCAGCTTCTTTTAGAACGTTCTCAAGAAAGGCTGGAAATTCGACTTTTGAGAATGGGTCGGCCATCGCCACCGGGACACTAAAACTCGACTCGGCCTTCTCTTTCAGACCCTTGAGCAGAACACCACCCCCTGTTAGAAAAATCTTACTAATATTTTTTTCGGTCTTTTTTTGATAATTTAATAACACTCGGCCAATTTCAGAAAAAATATAGTCTAAGGTTAGAGAAGTAATTTCATTAATATTCATCTGATCACCAACTTTCTGCAACAAACCACGTTCGCGCTTCATTTTTTCTGCCTCATCAATACTAATACCTAAAGATTTAGAAATAGACAGAGTAATATCCTGAGAACCACGACTAATTAAATGTGAAGTGCGCAGAATACCTCTTTCCACAATATAAATCTTTGTCGAATTTGAACCAAAATCAATTATCATTTGCGGTGCCGTACCAGGTTCCAACACCGAACGCATTGAACCGAAGATTTCAATTTCAGAAAAAGCTGTGTCCAATTTAGCAATACGAGTAATTTCTTTGTTTTTTTCCATTGCATCATTGTGAATAACTACGAGCAAGACATCGATGGTTTTTTCTTCTGGCTTCTCCTCGCTATTTTGATACTCAGAAGCAATACTCTCATTTTTAGGGATAACCAAATAATCCAAACTCACTTCAGAGATGGGCACAGGAATATATTTACGGGCCTCAAGAGGAATCATTTGAGCAAGTTGTTTTTCATCAACCTTTGGTAATTTAATAAAGGAAACCAAACTGGAGCCCATGGGTATGGAAATACCGCACCGGTTTGTGGTAGTATTCGATTCCCGCAAAACATCAATCACAGCTTCAGCAATTTTTTCAGTTGGTAAATTAGTTGAACGGCCAATTTCAACCCCGGCGTATGGCCCAAGAGACAGTTCACCATAGGTTTCCAAAATAGCCCGACCCCGCTTCTTCTTTAATTGGACGATCTTAATAGATGAAGGTCCGACATCAATACCTAGAACACTTTTGTTCTTATCGTTCTGAAAAATATTTTTTAATGAATCGAGAAGATTAGACATAGTTTTAATACTACTTATGCCCCATATTATAACATATCTAGAAAAAATACTCGACCAAATCGCCAATATTTTACTGCCTAAAGAAAAATTAGTGAAGGAACTAGAGCGGCTGGGCCCAAACGGCTTATTTGAGAAAATTCCTCGAGCGAATAATTTAGACTTACCTGCTGAAAAAATGAAGGCTCTTTTTAGTTATAGAAATAACTATTGTCGCCAAGCTATTTGGGAACTAAAATTTCGAGGTAATAAGAAACTGATTCATGATTTTAGTCTTCTGCTTTATGAATTTATAATAGAAGAATTAAACGATTTAAAGACTTTTCACAATTTCACAAATATAATTCTAATTCCTATTCCCTCTTCCAAAACACGCCAGAGAGAACGAGGCTTCAATCAATGTGTTTTACTTTGTCGAGAATTAATAAGAATCGATAAAGAAAGAAAAAGTAATAATTTTACATTGATTGAGAATCTTTTAATTAAAAAAGAAGAAACAGCCCACCAAAGTCGCACCAAAAATCGCGAACAAAGATTTCGGAACTTACAAAACAGTTTCTCAATTAGATCACCCGAAGCAACCCCATCTTTGTTTGATAATCACTCTTTTATTCTTATTGACGACGTCATTACAACTGGCGCCACCATGGGCGAAGCTTTCCGCGTCCTTAAACAAGCTGGTGTTAAAAAGATTATCGGATTTGCTTTGGCGCATTAGATGTTAACTTCGTAATCAATATACCCGTCCTCCATTATCTTAGCCTCAATTTTAGCAATAACGGGACGAAATTCGCTAAGTAATTTTTCATCCTTTTTAATCATTTCGAGCGTGTATCTTCGACTGATAAATTGTTCGAAGAAAGCTCTTAACTCTTTTTCTAACCCAAGTGATCTAGCGACATCAACAAAATCAGGAATTTTGGTAAAAAGCTCATCGACCGACATTTGTTTTTCAATTATTGAATCCCAGTTTTTCTTTAAAACTTCCTCTATTTGAGTCGTGATGACTTCCCTTTGTTTCTGCTTTTCGATATCAACTCTTTTTAAGATAATTGTTCCTCTTTTGTCGGCTGGCAAATATCTACGTAGAAAATCTTCCGTCATAATGATTCCAGCGGCTTTCTTATATGGCAATTCACCATTCTTCAATAGGAAATCAAACCGCTTTGAATCAATTTGCCCATCCTTATCTATTAATTGATTCCAGTAAGAACCGCCGCCTTGCGGCTTCTCACTTTCTGGCTTAACAGTAAATCCTAATCGTTTCATGATAGGATGATCAAACAACCAGGACGAACCGGTAACGGCTACGGTTTGAGGATATTTAGAAACGATAACTTCCGCCAACTGAGCTAACCATTGCCTCAATTCGTTCGGTTTAGGATCTTTACTTTGAGTAAAAGCGGGTGAAAAATGGATCTCTAAAAAATCATCTCCAGCTTTCAGGTCAAATTCTGTTTCTGCTTCTCTAGCTTTAGTTAGCTGAAAATAAATTAAACCGCACGACTCGTTCTCGTTTTTTTCAGCCTCAACGGGAAACTTGGCCAGATTAACGGCAATATAATTGTATATCTGGTCAATTCTTTCATCTGGACTATCCTCAGTATTGACTGCAATCTTGGTTAATTCTATCTCAAGCCCTAAAGCATATTCGTCTTTTAATTTATCAACTTCTTCTCCGGGCAGTTCAGTCTTATCTCTAACGAGATTGATTCCGTATAACTCTTTTAAATTAAGGATTATACTGGTGATATCTTTAAATAGTTCTAAATAAGTTTTAGATTTATTTTCCGACTGCTGACTTTCTTTTTCCAGAAAAATTAGCTGAGCTTTAAACAGTCGCAATTCAAGTTCCCTAGCGTGATTAGGCACACCCTCAATATTAATCGGTCTTTTTATATCTTCAAAACTCATTTCAATAATTGTAACACAATTCGATAGCCCAACAAAAAACCACTCAAACCTGAGCAGTTTTTTGCTTACATTAATCTAAAAAGTAATTTAGGAAATATGCTTGGAGATAAAACCAGCCATTTTCATCATATGAACTTTATCGCCGAAAATTGCCTTAAGCTTAGCATCACAATTAATCATGCGCTTATCCTTGGCATCCTGTAAGTTATTACCTTTGATATAAACCCAGATCTTCTTAACAATTTCTGATCTTGGCATTGGACCCTTACCAACTACGGCCTCTAACTCTGGGCTCAACTTCTTTGGTTGCATAAACGCTGACACTTTTTTCTCTGCCATTTTTTTATAATTATATTAATAAACTCTTACGGGATAGTATAGCACAGATCCTCAAATGGGGAAAATGGATGCGGAGCCGGCTGGATTCGAACCAGCGGGAGCTTTTACACCCCGCCTCTTTAGCAAAGAGGTACATTAGACCACTCTGACACGGCTCCATGGCACAAATCTAACACAAAAATTATAATAAATCTAATCGTGAAGGTGTTGAGCGTTTTCTATTTCTGTTTTTTCGTCACCGTAGGAAATCTTTTTAAAAGCTTTCTCAACATACCAAAGGACAGTGAAGACAATCAAAGTTAGGACAGCGGCGATGATAGCTATAAGATAAAGTCCAAAACCAGCTGCCATACCAATGCCGGCCGACACCCATAAGCCAGCCGCGCTAGTAAGTCCAGTGGTCCGATTATCGCCCCGATGAAAGACGAGGCCAGCGCCAATAAAACCAATACCGACAATTATTTGGGAGGCGATGCGAAGTGGATCAAGACTCAGTGGATTAGGTAAAGTAAACATCACCGCTTCAGAAATGATAATAAACAAAGCCGACCCCATCGAAACCAGAGCATAAGTTCTCATACCAGCATTTTTTCCCGCCAAAGTTCTTTCAACTCCAACTAAAGCACCGAGGAGAACCGCCAAGATCAAACGAATGACAATATCAATTGTTACAAGTTCCATAAATTTTATTAAAAAATATTAATGTATTAATTATATCATAATTTTGTTAATATACCCCCATGCAAACAGCTGATCTACTTGAAACTCATTTCCGCCTACAGAGCCCCCAAAAATTAGCCCTAAAAAAAATCGGCTTAAAAACTATCGGTGATTTGCTGTATCATTTCCCCACTCGCTATGGTGACACTTCGGAAATGAAAAATATTGGAAGCTTAACCGCCGGCGAAACTGCGGTAATTTTTGGTAAGATTTCCGGGCTCAAAACCGGTAAAGCTTTTGTGAAAAGAACACCGATATCTGAAGGCTATATCGAAGATGAAAGTGGAAAAATAAAAGTAATTTGGTTCCACCAACCATACATTGCTAAGATGATTCACGAAGGGGCCTTGGTTCGCGCCGAAGGAAAAGTATCGGAGCGAAAAGGAATTTTGGGTATGATGAATCCAAAAATAGAAACTGTTGGCAAGCTTCCGACCGGTGTCGGTGACTCCTTGTTCGGCGAAGAAGGCGAAGCACATTCCTTGTATCCAGTTTATCCTGAAAGTCGGGGTGTAACCTCAAATTGGATTTATCATTCGGTACAAAAAATTTTAAAAAGTGGCATTTTGGAGAATTTAACTGATCCAATACCTGATTACATTTTAAAGACTTACAACTTACCTTCTTTAGCCACAGCATTAGTTTGGATCCACGCCCCACTAAAACAAGCTGATGCTTTATCGGCCCGCAAACGATTCGCTTTTGAAGAGGTTTTTTTCATTCAGCTTCAAAAAAAGAAAGAGAGAATAATGTGGCAAAAAGAACCAGCCTTTATTATCGAAAAAACTCCAGCGGAAATCGAACAGTTTGTGAAAAGATTTCCTTTCAAGGCAACCGAGGCTCAGGCCAAAGCCATTCAAAATATTGCCGATGATTTTAAAAAGGGCCACGCGATGTCGCGATTACTTGAAGGTGATGTCGGCTCGGGTAAAACAGCGGTCGCCGCCACTACGGCTTACTCAGTAATTACTTCAAGACCAAAAGGGCAAGATTTTGGCCATTTGCAAGTTGCCTATATGGCTCCCACTGAAATTTTAGCCAAACAACATTTTGAAAGTTTTATTCAATACTTTACTTATTTAAATATCAATATTGGTTTAATTACCGGAAAAGAATGCAGAAAATTTCCGTCAAAAACTAATCCGAAAGAATGGACAAACATTTCTCGTACTCAACTTTTGAAATGGGTGGAAAATGGTGAAATTCCGATCCTAATTGGAACCCATGCTTTAATTCAAAAGTCAGTAAAATTTAAGCATTTGGCTTATGTAATTATTGACGAGCAACATCGATTTGGAACGGCTCAACGACAAAAATTAACCAGAAAGATTGGCGAGAAAGGTCAAGTTCCACCAAATCCTCATTTACTTTCAATGACGGCGACCCCTATTCCCCGCACTTTAGCCTTAACCATTTACGGCGACTTGGATTTAACTTTGCTTGATCAAATGCCCGTCGGACGCAAGCCAATTATTACGGAAATAGTTTTACCGGGTGAACGAGAAAATACTTACGAAAAAATTAAACAGGAATTAAAAGCCGGGCGGCAAGCTTATGTGATTTGCCCAAGGATTGACGTGCCCGATCCGGCCAAAGAATCAGCGGTAATTGCCAAATCGGTAACCGAAGAAGCGGAAAGATTAGAGCGTGATATTTTTCCGGAATACAAAGATAAGATTGGGATTTTACACAGCAAGATGCCCCCAGATGACAAAGAGTATGTGATGGACGAATTTAAAAAAGGCGATATTAAAATCCTAGTCGCCACATCGGTGGTCGAAGTGGGAGTGAACGTGCCAAATGCTACCGTGATAATTATTGAAGGGGCCGAAAGATTTGGTCTGGCCCAACTTCATCAGCTGCGTGGGCGCGTGATTCGAAGTAATGATCAAGCTTACTGCTACGTTTTTGCTGATTCTAAAACTCAAAAGACTGTCGAGCGCCTCAAGGCTTTTAAAAATTCTAGTAATGGTTTTGAATTAGCCGAATTTGATTTGAAATTACGCGGACCGGGCGAATTGTCGGGTAATAAACAATGGGGTATCTCCGACATCGGTATGGAAGCTCTCAAAAATATTAAAATGGTTGAGGCAGCCAGGACCGAAGCTGAATATTTATTATCAAACGATTCCGAATTACAAACCTATCCCCTAATCAAGGAAAAATTATCCCAACGCAAAAACGAAGAAATTCATTTTGAGTAAATTGCGAAAACGCCTTTTTTGAGCTAATATTCGTCTAGTTACCATGCGCGTGTAGCTCAGTTGGTAGAGCGCCGAGCTTATACCTCGGTGGTCCTAGGTTCGAGTCCTAGCACGCGCACCAATTCTATGAAAAATGAAAACAAAAAATTGTGGTTTAAGGCAAAAACATTCGGCTGGGGTTGGTACCCTTGTAGTTGGGAGGGGTGGTTTGTTATGGCCGCCTGGGCAGCCATTAACTTAATTCACTTCAGATTAGTTGATGGTTCCTCGCATTCAAATAACGATATTCTGATTGGCTACTCGCCTTTCTTTATTTTAAGTATTGTCGTCTTACTAATAATCTGTTATCTAACCGGAGAAAAACCGAGCTGGAATTGGGGTAAGAAAAAAGATTAGGCTTGATGTTCGATATCTTTCTTATGCTTTAACGGAATACCGTGAGCGATAATTATTTTTTCATACTCTTCCCTTTCAATAGTTTCCACTTCGATTAAGCGCTTGGTTACCGCCTCCAAAGCTTTGCGATGAGTAACAATAATTTCTTTTGCTTTATTCATCGAGCTGGTCATAATTTCGGAAACCTCGGCGTCAATCAAAGCGCTGACTTTTTCGGAGTATTCTTGTTCACCCACTCCGCGGCCACCAAAAACAGTTGAGCCGCCAGTCCCCTCCAAAGCTATCGCCCCAACTTTATCCGACATACCATATTTTGTGACCATTTCACGAGCTAATGCTGTAGAAACTTGCAAATCATTTGACGGACCAGTCGTCACATCATCCATAATCATTTTTTCTGTCGCATATCCAGCCAAGGCAACCGTGATATCATCCAAAAATTCTTTTTTACTTTGCATTTTTCGATCTTCAAGCGGAAGTTTCAAGGTGTAACCAGCGGCCCGACCGCGAGAGATAATAGAAATTTTGTGCACTGGATCAGCATAAGGTAAAACTGAGGAAACAATCGCATGGCCAGCCTCATGATAGGCGGTTAATTCTTTTTCTTTTTTAGAAAGTAAGTGAGATTTTCTTTCTGGACCCATCATCACCTTCTCGATCGAACGAATTAAATCAAATTGTGAAACTTTGGTGCGATTTTCACGAGCGGCTAAAATTGCTCCTTCATTCATCAGAGAATAAAGATCGGCACCAGAAAAACCGGGGGTGCGTTCAGCAATTACTTTCAAATTCACATCTTCAGCAAAAGGCTTTTCATGTGAGTGAACAATTAGAATCGCTTCACGATCGGCTCGATCTGGTAAATCAATCACGACACGACGATCGAAACGGCCTGGTCGTAGTAAGGCTGGATCCAACACGTCCGGACGATTTGTGGCGGCCATCACAATCACTTTTTCATTTGGCTCAAAGCCATCCATTTCCACTAAAATTTGATTCAGGGTTTGTTCGCGCTCATCATTTCCACCGCCCATACCGGCACCACGGACTCGGCCCACCGCATCAATCTCATCAACAAAAATAATCGCTGGCGCCATTTGCTTGGCCATTTTAAATAGATCACGAACTCGGGACGCACCGACACCCACAAACATTTCCACAAATTCTGAACCAGAAATCGAGAAGAAGGCCACACCCGCTTCCCCCGCCACGGCTCGGGCCAATAAGGTTTTACCTGTACCTGGCGCACCCATCAAAAGTATACCTTTAGGAATTCTGGCTCCGATTTCCAAAAACTTTCTTGGATTTTTTAGGAAGTCTACAACTTCAGATAATTCCTCTTTAGCTTCTTTGGCCCCGGCCACATCTTTGAAAGTAATTTTTTGCTTTTTATCATTTGGTAAAGTCATGCGCGCCTTTGATTGGCCAAAAGTAAAGGCTTGCATACCGGCACCTTTTACCTGCCGAGTCAGGAACCAAATAAAGAAAGCGATGAAAATAATTGGAATTAAAAATGGTCCAAGAATTAATAACCAGTAAGCAAAACCGCCCTCACTTTGTATATCAATTTTAACAGCGCTTAATTTAGCGCTATCAACTTTATAATTCGCTAAAGTATCGGTTAAGGCTGTGCCCTCCTCTTTTTTTGATTTCTTGGTAAGCTCTTCGGTGCTGGTTCCAACTTTATTGTAAATAATGTTTAAATCGTTGCCGTTAACTTTAATCTCTTGAACTAATCCGGCTGAAATATCTGACGCTAATTGTGAGATGGCAATATCTTCAGAGTCTTTGCCACTACCAGCGATCATTGAATAAAGTGAAACAATAATTAATAGGATCAAAATGACATTGATACTATTAGAGAAAAGAGTATTTTTACCAAAAAATTTTGGCATCTCTACTCGACCCTTCTTCTTGGGTTTTTTATTATTTATGATTGGCATAGAAAGATAATAACATATCTGCTAAGATAGCTCCATGAGCGAAAGTTTAATCCAAAACAAAAAAGCTTATTTTAACTACGAAATCACGGAGAAATTTACGGCCGGGATCGAACTTTTTGGCTATGAAGTTAAAAGCGTGCGAGCTAAACACGGCTCGTTAGATAGTGCTTATGTTACCGTCCGCGGTGGTGAAGCCTTTTTAATTGGCTCAAATATTCCCGCCTTGCAACCCAAAAATGCTCCAGAAACTTTTGATTCCAAAAGAAATAGAAAGTTGTTGCTGACCAAAAAAGAAATCAAACAATTGGCTAGCGTAGAGAGCAAGAAAGGCTTGACAATTGTGGCAATTGCGATGTATAATGCTGGACACAAACTCAAACTAGAAATTGGTATTGCTAAGGGCAAGAAAGAGTTTGATAAGCGCGACAGTATTCGCAAACGCGAAGTAAATCGCGAGATACGCAGAACCTTGAAAAATGAATAGAGTAATAAATTTGGGGATGATCGGCCTAGACAACTGATCCGTTCTTCATTGCGCAAAGTGGTGCATTATTATACACACCTTAAATGTTAATAAACAAACAATTGCTAATACCATTGTTTCAAGAGTAAAGTCTGTTGTGTCCCCATATTTTGCGGCCAACAACTTTGCTTTCGCTTACGCAGCTTAATCTTCGGATTATCGCCTGAGCGGCATCCAACCGGTCCATTTCTAATAAGCTGGTCTGGGTGACATAAAATTAGAGTATATCGCCAGAGTGTCTCGACTGGTGATGAAATCAGGGGCTAGGTTGGTAATCATTTTGTTAATTCTAAAATTACTAACTCAAATCTGTCGCAAGACAGAAATAAATTAACTAAACTTTGTATCCGCAATCAGGACTATCTTTTGCACGCGGGTTCGATTCCCGCCATCTCCACAAAAATAAGAAGCGAAGCGACTATATTTTTGTAGGATGCCGCATTCTTAT
>CAZMNX010000009.1:0-25929 GCA_964567825.1 uncultured Candidatus Saccharibacteria bacterium | reverse complement strand
CCATATACTCTTAAATTTCCTATTAGGAAATTTAAAAACCACAATCTTTTTTACTTACTTTGAAAATCAAATTTCTCAACTTGTCTTCGCTATAAGTGAAAATACTTAATCTTAACCCGTTGCTTAGAATAAATTCTTCGCAACAGTTTTTTAACTTTTGTTTTACCTTGCTATCTACCTACAACACTATAAAAGACCCAACATAATAAATTGGTGTGTTGCGATAGGATTCTGTTTTCAACGTGCAATCGTTCTGAAAAGAAAAACCACTCTTTCGAGCGGGTTTCAAGGCAACATCTAAGAGACGTGGCTATGATTTCCGCTGGATTTGCATGATTTCTTTTACCATATCTGTGTGCTAGCCATTATACTTATATTCGTTTTAGAGTCAAGCGTTTTGCCACTTTCCCACTGTGAATAACCTGTGGGTAGCCAAACCTAGGTTTGGACATTAAAAATAGCCCTGTTTTGAGGGCTAGATTTAATAGTGTCACGTAAATTAATTCGACTTTCCATTTTCCTGCATCCAGTTTTTATAAAGTGCAGTCACATCTTTACCCTCACCCAAACTCACTGATTCATCATATAGTTCTTTTTGTCTAGCTTCCATTTGGGCTATCGTATCATCTAATAATCTCCTGTCGTTTAATCTTTGTTCAGTGCCCGCCCCGCTTACACCACTAAGAGAGAACTCGGGTCCAGCCCATGCACGCACTAACTCATTTCGCTTAGTACTGATTTCATGAAACTCCGCAAAAAGACTGGCCATTCTTTGTTCGACAGATTCTGTCACCGTTGTACCTGCTTCCGTGTTCATAGATTTTATATTATTAAATTATTAATATCTTAATTATAAGTGGAACGAGGGGGAAAGGCAACTATTAAAAAACACCTCGTTTCTGAAGTGTTTTTTAATTCTAAATTTTAGAAAAGATTATTGATGATGAGTTTCGCTTCGGACCTTCTCAATATATCGAGCGGCCGCATCGCGACCACCAAGACCAAAGGAAAGACCGAGAGCCAAAGAGATAGCGGCGATAACACCGATAAATAATGGCTGGATAAAACCATCAAGAATTTGTAATTGAGCTAAAGCGGCCATGAAAGCAAAGATCCAAATGGCCCACTTGGAAATCTCACCGAGAACATGTGCTGAAGTGATACCGGCAGCCTTTGCTGAGCTTGATACCAACTTTCTTACGGCCTGAGCAATAACAACTGAGACCAAAAGAATCAAAGCGGCAATGATAACGTTTGGCAAATAACCCAACACTACTTGGCTCAAATATCGGCTAACTTCTGATAAGCCAATGATGTCCAATGAAGCGACCAAAGCCACAACGATGAAAAACCATTTGACTAGGGCGCCAAGGAAACCGCCAGAATTTAGGACAAAACCACTTCGTTCAACAACTTTATCAAAACCAGCGCTTCGTAGAGCAACGTCAAGCTTGATGGTCTTAACAATCTGAGCCACTAAGCGGCCCAAAATTATAGCAACCCACCAACCAACCAAAAACAATACAACTGCGAATAAAAACTTAGGAATAAAGGTTATAACACCAGACAACATACCCTGAAAGGATGATTGAATAGCACCAAACCAAATCTGAACGTTTGACATATTAAATTATTTTTTATTAATCTCTTTTTTATCAAAAGAGGTGGAATTAAATTTTTAAACTAACCAATTATATAAGGAAATTTATACCTCGACCTTTCCTTTTTACCTTTCTATTATAGCACTATACCGTCTTAATACCAAGCTTGTCTAGGAGTTTTTGATGTGGATAATCTAGGATATCCCGAATCAACTTATCATACATTCCCAGGCGATATTGGAAATCAGCCGTCTCAAAAGAAGCAAAAACAAGCTCCTTTCCGATTTCCGCCTCCATATTCTTCACAATTCGATCGATAGTTGCGCGTTTCAAATTGTCCCCCACAACCAGCATGTCCACTCGACTATCGGGATTTTGGATAAAAACCCCAGAAACGATAACCATTTTTAACTTCCCAACATTAGAAAAGCGCCTTAGAATTTCCTCTTTACGCAAAGGTCTGGTGTTGATCAAGAGATTCTGTAGAGGCATCAAATATTCGAAATTAGAATCAAGATACCAACAAACCACCCTCTTTTTCACTTCTACCATCTTGCCTCGTTTTTTCTGTAAATTAATTTGAATAGACTTACGGCTTTTAATCATCCCCGCTTTCTGGAGAAGATCGATTTCATACTTTGCCTCTTTAGCCGAAACGTTTGCCCTATTTACTATCTGTTCTAAAGAAAAAAGTGTTTCTGGATTAAAAAGGAACTGGCGCATCACCTTTACTCGCCCTTCCCCACTAAATAATTTACTGAGTGTTTTCATGGCTGGTATCATAATACAAAAAGAACCCCAACGCAAAGTTGAGATTCTTTTTGTTAACAATAGGATTAAACTATTTAAGAGTAACCTTACCGCCCGCTTCTTCAATTTTCTTCTTGACGGCCTCAGCTTCTTCTTTCTTCATACCCTCCTTCATCATAATTGGAGCACCGTCCACCATATCTTTAGCCTCCTTTAGACCAAGACCCAAAACTTCCTTCACCACCTTGATAACAGCAATCTTTTGAGCACCACCATCGGTAAGCTCAACGTTGAATGAAGATTTCTCTTCACCCGCTGGAACGGCACCGGCCGCAGGGCCAGCCACTGCCACCGCAGCCGCTGAAACTCCAAATTTCTTTTCTAATAACTTGACCAACTCGTTCAAATCTAGGACAGACATCTTTTCGATGCTCTCCACCAAACTTTTGAATTTTGCTGGAATTTCTACATTTTCTGCTTCCATTTTTTTATAAATTAATGATTAATAATTAAGCTTTCTTCTTCGCAATACCATCGAGAGCCATGACTAAGCCCTGAATTGGTGAATTAATAATATTCACAAATTGAGCATATAGAGTCTGTTGTGAAGGAATAAGGGCCACGGCCATCATTTCTTCTTTGCTCAGATACTTGCCGTCGAAAATTCCACCGATAATCGAGATATTATCTTTGAACTTCTTTTGGAAGTTATAGACCTCTCGAGCTGGTGAAATTAAATCGGCGCTATAAGCCAAAGCGGTCTCCCCCACCATCGTAGGAATAGTGCCGGCAATTTTAGCTTCATCGAACGCTCTTTTAGCTAAGGTTTTTTTAGCCACCAAATAACCAACTTGAGCCTTTTTCAACTCACGTCGCATTTCAGTAGTATTTTTAACCGAAAAAGCTTTGAAGTTAAAAAAGACAACTGATTTTGAATCCTTGAGAAGATCGGCAACCTTCACAATGATCTCTTTCTTTTTACCTTTTGATATAGGCATTCTTTCTAATAGATTTAAAACAAATAAAAACGACCTTTAATAAAGCCGTAGAGAAATACAAAAAGATATTTGTAACCTCGGCCGGTCTTATGTCCTGAATTCACAGAACGCCAGCTGTCTTGGGCTTATGAAGAATAGTATAAGGAAAATTAGCCGGATGTCAATCTCTTATAATTCTCGATGAACTGGTCGAATTGAGCTTGAGAAATATCTCCAAAATCAAGCAAGGCGTAGGATGCCGGTATCGAAACAACAGTCTGACCGTAAACATTTAACAAACTAGCCCCAATTGGCGAAACAAACTTAGTATAATCCTTGGAAAAAATAACAGACTTGCCCGCACCAATAATAGTATCGAGGGGAAAGGAATATTCCTGATTTAATGATGATAATTTCCAGCCATATAAATTAATTTCATATTTACCAAGATTTGTAATCTGCACTGAGCCATCTAAAGTTTTTGCCAATAAAAGCTTGGGTTCTAATATTTTTACCGAAGTCCTAGAAACGGACTTATTTATTCCACACTCTCCATTTAAGACAACATTGTAATCCCCCGCATAATGATAACTATGATCAACAGCTTCCATTTTCTCAAAACCACCGTCACCAAATGACCAAGAATAACTACAGACATCAGCAATCACATCTTTAGACTTTTTCGTTTTGACCAAAAAACTGAAAGGGGAACCGACATGGCCAAAACGATCCCGCCCAGCAGAAATTTCAAAAATATTACTCGGTTCGTCATAGGCGCTTAAATTTTCCTGATTGTAGTGAGTAGAAATCACAGTCGAACTGTTTTCGGAAGTTATACTAGTCCCCGCCTCATTATTAGTTGTAGTAGCGGTAGAATTAGTCGTTGTCGAACTTGAACCGCCGGAGCCACTAATACCTCCGGTGCCAACATTTATGGCCTGAGTAGCTGTCCAACCCTTACCTGTCGTTCTGGTTGTTAGAGTCGCGGTAATTGCATAAGAACCACTTGCACTATCCCTGTAGTAGAACTTTCTATTCGACCAGGTTTTATTCATAGTTAAAGCCTCGTCAGCTTTCCAGGTTGTATTACTTGATGAAAACTCACCGGTAATTGAGCTACTGGTTAACGTCAGATCGCCCGTCTCGTCTAAGGCCTCAGGAGCTAACTCAGAATTTTGGGTTTGGATATTTATCTCCCCAGAAATCTCTCCAACGGGAACCGATTGAATATCATTAGTAAAAACGACTCTATCAATATTAGCCACGGCGGCCCAAGCTGTTGAGACAAGAGCAAAATTGATAAAAAATATTATTAAGAAATTTATATAGTTTTTCATGGCCGGTAATCTAGCAAAAAATGTTTTCATTACCAAATTTATTTAAGTGGATAAGTGATCCGAGGTTCCTATTTGCTTTTCTGGCTGAAAAAATTCGGGGCTATCAGATAATTCCTTGGTCTTATCAAACCTCAGCCAATCAAAAATGTTTTGCTCAAAATCCGCCGCACTTTTAAAATAGTGATCGAAGACCGAGGTGTCTAAGATCACTTTCTTTCGTCGATTACCCTCGACATAGTCTAAATAACTTGAATATTCATAACGCTTAAGATATTCCCGAATTCTATCGTCGCCTAAATACTTCGGATGATTTCTTTTACCAATCGCCTTTTGCTTAAGTGGCTTTAAATGAACATAGGCAAACAGATATTTTAAATAAGCCTCAGAATTAATTGGCATATATTTAAAAGGACCCGCTAATAACGGGCCCTTTCTCTTATATTTTCGATTGAAATACATCGTATAGCCGGTAGAGAGTTTAGACATAAATTTCGAAATATTGCCTGTCTTTCTCTCGCGAACCAATAAATGAAATCGATTCGGCATCAAACTATGACTGACAATATCAACTAATGGCTTCCCCCTTTTAATAGCTGATAAACCATAGTAGTTGGCGCCGACGCATCTGGCGCTGCGGGAACTGGCCGGCCGATCATTGTTACAACAGTAGAGTAATAAAGTGAAACGGAAATAGTCGCTATGTTCAATAAAAATTTCTTTCTCTTCTTTCCCGCGATTATGAATATGATAAAAGTTTTTTAAACCAACACTAGCTTGTTTCATGCGCCGAATACTGCAATAACCTTAAAATAGAAGCAACTTGCCCTCTGTGTATAACTAAACCGAGGTTCCTCTTAAGAAAATAAAAGGGGCTTATTTATCAACATATTTGTCAAAATAAAAAAGGCGTGTTTTAAATCTTAAAATCACTTTTAAACAAAAATTAAAGAGAAAAATTAGCCCCAAAATCACCTAATTTGTAAAATGGCAAAATAATCCAAAAAGTGCTACTATCAGACAATAATTTTATGCCTTCCCTATCACAAATTCGTAGTCGAATCACCGAAAAATGGCAACATGTGGGGTTTCAGCGGTATTTTCAGAATATGAACTGGATGTTTTTTGCCAAGCTGGGGAGCATGGTGATATCTTTTATTGCTACCGCATATATTGCAAGAAAACTTGGACCGATAAATTACGGCGAACTAAGCTATGCAATAAGTTTTACTGGCCTTTTTGGTTTCATCGCATCTTTGGGGATTGATCAGATTTTATATCGTGATTTAATCAAATTCCCAGAGAAAAAAAATGAATACATGGGAACAGCTCTCCTGTTACGATTGCTGGCCGGTTTAATTACGATAATAATTTGTATGGTATCCGCCTTTATCTTTTCCCCACGCGACGTTTCGTTAATTTTGATCTTTATTGTAAGCTTAACTTTTGTTTTCAGCTCATTTCAATTATTAAACTACGAATTTCAGGCTGCAGTTAAATCAAAATATCCCTCCCTCGTCTCATTATTTGTGGTCCTAATTCTTAATATATTAAAAATAATAACGATCATTTTAGGAAATGGCATCATTTACCTTGCGGCTATAATTTTGTTGGAGCCAATACTATACGGAGTCGGTTTCGTTTATTTTAGAATTAAGGAGTTTGGTACAATAAAACACTGGAGATACAATAAGGAAATAGCTGTTTCAATTCTAAAGGACTCTTTTCCGCTTATTTTTGCCTCAGCATTTTTTGCTGTCTACGCCAGAATCGACCAGGTTATGATAAAAAACATGATGGATGCCAGATCAGTTGGTCTTTATAGTTCAGCTGTCTCCATATCAGAGGTTTGGTATTTTATTCCTAATATGATTGTGATCACAATGTTTCCTGCAATAATCAATGCCCAAAAAACTTCGAATGAGCTTTATTATAAGCGAACAAAAAAATTATTTATTGGCCTAATATTTGTAACTGTAATTATTGCGCTGACCACCTCAGTTTTATCCAAATACTTTATCTACATAATATATGGTAGTGGTTTTATTGGAGCCCTGACAATACTACAAATATACGTCTGGAGTAATATCGGTGCTGTCTTAAACATGTTGTCACAACAGTTATTAATTGCTGAAAACCTAACAAAAATGATTACCGTAACTGCATTCCTAGGAATGGCCGTCAACATAATTCTAAATATTTATCTCATACCAATATACGGTATGACTGGGGCAGCTTTTGCTAGCTTAATTTCCTACCTAATACCATTTTTCTCCTTAATCTTCTTTAAACAGGCACGGAAAATAATTATAAATACCGTAAAAGCATAGAAAGTAAAGAGAAAACCATGAAAGGAAATATTCTAAAAAAAATCAATCTAACTAATGTACGTTTTAAAATTTATTACTCTACGGTCTTTAAGGTAAAAACTTATATTCGAAGGATAACTTATCGTTTTTTTAAATTTAACCGACCGACCAGTTACTCCCGCATAACGGGTGACGGTTTTCGGGCCTTGGCTCAGCATATTTACGATGACTGTTCTGGTGTTAACACATCCTTAGTTGTGACCAACGATATCGTGTTCGTACGGTCCGACTTACTATATACCTATATTAAAAAAGTTCACCCCAAGATAAATTACCCCTACATCTTGATTTCACATAATAGTGATAAAAATATTACCGGCGAACTAACAAAATATATTGATAATAAAATTATACACTGGTTCGGACAGAACATACTAATTAACAGTCCAAAAATTTCCCCCATCCCAATTGGTCT
The DNA here is from genome assembly GCA_964567825.1 of uncultured Candidatus Saccharibacteria bacterium. Lineage (GTDB taxonomy): Bacteria > Patescibacteriota > Minisyncoccia > Phycocordibacterales > GWA1-40-21 > CAIJXO01. Next base: position 18,483 of record CAZMNX010000009.1, on the reverse strand, counting down.
TTCAAATTTTCATTACAAGGGGCGTGATTATTTGTCTGAATTATCAAAGCTGTCTCTTTTAGATTGTAAAAAAAATGGCCTAGTTCTGTCTTGTTTCTCGGAAGAGACCAGTGCTAAGCGTCAGACAATCAAGGAGGAATTAAAAAAATACCACGTGGTCAGAACTTTTGAACAACTCAAACAGGAGGATTATTTAAAGACAATTTCTGAATACAAATTTATAGCCTCTCCCGAAGGAAATGGCATCGACTGCCATAGAACATGGGAGGCTATGTATCTCAAATCCATTCCAATTGTTGAAAGGAATGTCACGACAGAATATTTTGAAAAAATTGGCCTACCAATAGTTCTCATTAATGATTGGAAAGAACTGGAAACCTGGAGCGAGGAAAAAATATCTCAAAAATACAACGAACTTAAGCCCAAATTTGATTCCGAAGCCATGCATATAAATTATTGGTTTAAATTAATTTTAAACAAACAAAATGGATAAATGTATTGCCATCGGTTCGATTAAGGACGAGTTTCCAGATCACTATATATATGATCTTGGCATTTATACTACGTCCAGGAAAGAAATTATTAGAGCCTCAAACGTCTCGTCCTCAGAATAATTAAGAAAAATCACTATGAATAAACAATATATCAGAGAAAAGATAAATCCGGTGTTATTATGCTTATATAAAACATGTGGAATCGAGATTAAAGATTCATTACTACTTTGTCCACAAGAAAACAAAAGAAAATACATAAAGGAAACTTACATAAAAAGGCCGGATATTTCTACTTTTATTGAGACCGGTACTTGGATGGGTGACACTGTTAATTTTGTAATCAATGATTTTAAGAACATATATTCAATAGAGTTAAGCGAGGAATATGCAAATAAGGCAAAACTTCGTTTTAAAAACAAAACAAATGTTAAAATTATCGCTGGAGACAGCGCTAAGGAATTACCGACTCTGATAAAACAGACCGACGGGCCCTGCGTTTTTTGGCTCGATGGACATTATTCATATGGTAATACGGCCAAATCTAATAAAGAAACTCCCATCCTTGAAGAATTACGCCCTGTTCTTAAAATGGAGCAGGACCATATTATTCTTATCGATGATGCCAGACTATTTATCGGAACACACAATTACCCTTGGCTGTTAAACTTAGCAAGATTTGTCAGAAAAACAAATCCCAAATACAAAATGATAATATCGAATGATATAATTACTCTTATAAAAAAATAATGAACAAAATTATCAAGGCGGTAAAACAAAGAATATACTACATAAAAAACTTTAAAAATGGGTTTAGTCTAGTTTTTTTGCTGCCTGGTTTCTTAAGAGAAAAATTGGGTAAAAATTTATTTTTTACTACCCTGGTAAAAAATATCAAATCTATAAATATAGCCAAATCCGGTGATTACACGACAATTAGGGCTGGAAAGTATAGCTTCATCTTTCCACAAGGATGTTTTTATGAGGGAGATTTCTTTGACATAGTCTACCCCAATCTTCAGATACGGGATGCTAAAATTGAATCACTTGTATATCATAATCCATTCTACGAATCAGAGGGCAACTACGAGAACTTTGGTACAAAAATGAGACACGGCGATTATGTAATTGACGCCGGTGCAAATATTGGGATGTTTTCAATTATTGCCAGCGACAAAGTTGGAGAAACAGGCAAAGTTTTCGCCTTTGAACCGCTGCCTGAGGTCAGCGCTGTTTTACGCAAAAACATTGACACCAATAGATGCAGGAATATTCTTGTCGAAGAAAAAATCTTGGGTAATGTAAATAAAAAAGTTGATTTCTATTATAATCTGGAAGAAAATTACAATGCCTCATCAACAATAAGCAAAAACAGCTCAGATAATGTTACAAAATTACAGCAAATAACTTTAGATCGGTATGTGAAAGATAATAGTATAACAAGACTAGATTTTATTAAAGCAGATATAGAAGGAGCGGAAAGAGATTTGATATTGGGAGCAGAGGAGGTTATAAAAAAATTTAAACCTAAAATTTCTATTAGAACATATCACCTACCGGATGATCCAGAAATTTTGTTCGATTTGATAAAAAAATATGTGCCCGAGTACAATATTATTTTGGACAAAAAAACACTTTATGCTTGGTTATAAAAATATGACTAAAGGTTATAGCAAAAAAATAATAGCTCTTCTTCCCTTTAAAAATGAGGAATGGATAATAGGAGAATACATAAATTCCGTAAAAAAAATCGCCGATCACATAATTGCTTATGACGACAATTCAACTGATAATAGCCGCAAACTACTAGAAGAAGCGGGAGCCGAGATAATTACGAATAATTACAAAACCGAGTCATATTTTGCTGAACATGAAATAAGACAAGAGCTACTAAACCGCGGACGAAAGGAGGGTGGAACTCACTTTGTATGTTTAGACGCTGACGAAATTTTTTCAAACAATTTCATCAAGCAAGGCAGAGAAATAATACTTTCCCTTAAACCGTCCCAGGGCCTATGGATGGACTGGGTAAATCTGTATGGAGGTATTTTAAATGAAAGAAAAGATAACGTGTATAAAAATATCAATAAATGTTTTGTGTTCTGTGACGAAGCCGATCTAACTTTCTCATATGCTTTTGTCGGAGTTAGCAGAACACCGACAAGCCAGAAGAACCGTGTCGTTATAGACAGGAAACGTGGTTCTGTGATCCATTTTCAATTTATAAATAAAGAAAGATTTTTGACGAAAAGAGCATGGTATATGTGTTCTGAATTGATTAAAGCTGATCGATCAGCCCTGAGAATAAATACCACTTATGATGTACAAAAAGACAAAAAAAATATAAAAACAGTTCCCATCGACAACGATTCAGCTTTTGAAGTGAACAGCAACTCAATCACAAAATACGACTACAAAGAGGACTGGAGATTTAAAGAGATTATTAAATGGTTTGACAAATATGGGATCGAATATTTTGAACCGTTGGATATGTGGACGGAAAATGTGTTCCGGGAGGAATTTATTAAGATAACGGACCGTGTTCCATCCCCCAAGGTATTGCCAGTTTGGCTGATAAAATTGAACTATATTAAAAATAAGATAAGAAAACTATTTTAACATGGAAAAAATCTTTAAATATATCAGAAAAAATACTCCTCTATCAATTAGAAAAAAGCTTGGTCCGATTGCGGCATATCTTTCGTATGTGTACAACTTATATTTTCAAAAAGGAATTAAACCAGTCTTTAAAGTACTAACACCGACAGAAACACTAGATGCGATCTGCCGATACAATCTCTCGGTTATCAGATTTGGTGATGGAGAAATGTCTTTGATCGAAAAAGATAGTCTCGGCTTCCAAGAACAAAACGATCAGTTATCTTTAAGACTAAAGGGAATCATACAATCAAAAATTCCAAACCTTTTAATTTGTATACCAAATATCTGGGGTCATCTAGAAAATTTCAATAGAAACTATTTCTGGTTTTCTCTACACCACATTTTTAAATATAAAAAATCCTGGTCAAAGCTTTTATCTAAAGAACAGATATATGGTGATGCCTTTATATCTAGGCCATACTTATCGTACAAAAATACCACCGAAGCGGGATCTGTCTTCCAAAAACTCTTTTCCCTTTGGCGGGATAAGGAAATTATACTTATTGAGGGTGATAAAAGTCGTCTTGGCGTAGGCAACGATATGTTTGACAAAGCGAAATCCGTCTCTAGGATCCTTTGCCCATCTGAAAATGCCTATTCTAAATATGAAGAAATTAAAAAGGAAACATTAAAAATTCCTAAAGACAAGCTTGTTTTATTATCCCTTGGTCCGACAGCTAAAGTATTAGCTTACGACCTATTTATGCTAGGATATAGAGTATTGGATATCGGCCATGTAGACATGGAATACGAAATGTTTTTAAGGAATGAAACTAGGATTATCCCTGTTAAAAATAAGTATTTTAATGAGATAAACGAACGAAACCCCGAGCCGTGTAATGATCCAAAGTATTTGAGTCAAATAATTGCGACTATAATATAAATGTAACCATGAAAAAAATTAAAGTCAAATACTGTCCATATAATGATACCGACCATACTACCCCACAAACGTTCAGTAACTTTATTCATAATATTTTATCTAAATATTATGCAGTTGAAATATCAGAACACCCTGATTACATTTTTTTTCACGAAACATCAACTGATTATTTAAATTATGATTGTATCAGAATAAACTATACGGGGGAGAATATTAGTGCCAATTTCAATTTAACTGATTATGCTCTGGGATTTGACTACCTAAGCTTTGGTGATAGGTACTATAGGCTGCCGATATATTTAGTTGCTGCATTTTATCAAAAAGAGGAATTAGAATTGGGAAAAAATATTGATTTAATGGTGCCTCCCCCATTCTCAAAAGAAGACCTAGCAAAAAAGACTGACTTTTGTAGTTTCGTTTATTCAAATTATCGTGCTGATAATAACCGTAAAAACTTCTTTGATAAATTAAATAGTTATAAGAAAGTTAATTCGGGCGGGGGATATTTGAACAACATTGGCTATAAGACCGAAAATAAACTTGGATTCGAATCCAAACACAAGTTCTCTATTGCTTTCGAAAATTCTTCTCGTGCAGGATATACTACAGAAAAAATAGTCTGCTCCCTAATGGCCAAAACCATACCGATTTATTGGGGCAATCCGGAAATTGACAAGGAATTTAACAACAAGCGTTTTATTAATTGCCACGATTACGATTCATTCGATAAGGTAATAGAAAGAATAAAAGAGATAGACAATAACGACGAACTGTATTTGAGGATTATTAATGAGCCAGTATTTGCTAAAGATTTCTCCCCTAAAAAAATTCTATCTGGATTCGAAAACTTTTTAAAAAATATCTTTGATCAGCCCGTAGAAAAATCATCAAGGCGAACAATAAATCAAATACGGGCTTTTGAATTAGAGAGTAACGAACGCCTCATCTACAAATATAACAAAATAAAATCTTCGATTATTAAGTTTTTCGCCTTTATCTATAAGCCACTAAAGAAAATTGAGGCTATTGAAAAATTAAAATTTAAAATACGAAAAGGCACTAATCAACAATAAAATGATTTCAATTTACACCAGAACAAATAATTTTCTAAAAATAGAATTTTGGAAATGGCTCGGAAAAAAAATATTGAGAAAATATTCTGGCCCTGATGCTGTTTTAGATAGCCTTAAAAGAGGTCTAACTGAACTCAAAATACCATTTGAGGTCAACCCACTAAAAACAAAATATAAAATTATTCATGTCTTGTCTGGACCGGAAATACTCAGAAATGTCATTAGAGAAAAAAATGAGACACAAACTTTAGTTGTCGGACCAAATGTTGTTTTAACACCGTTAGACTATAATGGTTTAATTAACGAAGCAAAAATAAACATCGTACTTACTCCATCAGATTGGGTTCGTAATTTTTATATTTCCTTATTACCGAGCATTAGTAGTAAAATATATTCTTGGCCGGCAGGAGTTAAAATACCCCAGAAAAACTCTGACATGACCGGAAAAATTATCGTTTTCAAAAAAGAAATCTCTGAAATCGTTTTTGAACAAGTGATTAGCGCACTTAAAAGTGTAAACATTGACTACAAAATAATGGAGTATGGTAAATTTAGTCACAATGAATATTTAGTCGAGCTCAGGAGGACTCCGCTGGTAGTATACCTCGGTGGATCAGAGAGTCAGGGACTTGCCCTACAAGAGGCCTGGGCGTACAACGTACCGACACTTGTCTATCAAAATAGTAAGTGGAAGCATGACAAATATGAGTGGCTCGACCCTAAAATTTCTGCTCCATACCTAACTGATGATTCTGGATACTTTTTTACATCCGATAAACTCGGTGAAGCCCTAGAAAAGATCAAAGTAAGACCAATAAATCCCCGACAATACTGTCTAGACAATCTATCTGACAAGAAATCTGCTCAGCTTTTTCTTGATATAATAGAGAAACACTATGAAAAGACTAATTAAGAAGACATTAGGAACACTTCTATCCCCTTTTATTGTCCTGGACTATCTGAAGTTCAACGGTCTTAAAGATAATAGATTTTCAGTTAAAATTTCGGATTTTTACCCCCAGATAAAAGATAAGACAATTAAAACTGGTTTTGATCGACATTATGTTTATCATACAGCTTGGGCAGCCAGGAAAGTGAGAGAAATAAAGCCAGAATTTCATATAGATATATCTTCATCTTTATATTTCGCGGGAATCTTATCGGCCTTTATTCCGGTAAAATTCTACGACTATCGACCAGCTCAGCTGGCTCTATCTGGTCTAACGAATGATAGCTGTGATTTAACACAATTGAAATTTCCTAGCAACTCAATAAAATCTCTATCGTGCATGCACACAGTTGAACATATCGGTCTTGGCAGGTATGGAGACCCAGTTGACCCGAAAGCTGATATCCTGGCCTGCAAAGAGCTGTCCAGAGTGCTCGCGCCAAGCGGTAAATTAATATTTGTAACACCAGTTGGTAAATCAAAAATTGAATTTAATGCTCACCGTATTTATAGCTACGAGCAGGTAATTGAGCTGTTTCCAGATCTTAAGCTTGTTGAATTCTCCCTGGTCACCGACACAGCCGAACAGGGCGATTTTATTGAGAACGCCGACCCCAAGCTGGTTGCCTTACAAAAATACGGCTGTGGTTGTTTTGTTTTTACGAAATAAATGAAAATAGTTAAAATTAAAGGTGGTCTTGGTAATCAACTATTCCAATACGCTTATGGGCGATCTTTGGAATTAGCTGGCAAAAAAATAGTATTTGACACGTCTTTTTTTGCTGGAAATAAGGCTGGCATGGATACGCCAAGAAATTTTACGCTTGATAAATTCGATCTGAAGACTAAAGCTGAATTTTCAAACAAAAAACACTCTGTGTTAGATTTTGTGGATAAAGTCTTAGTCAAAGCCAACTTGGTACCGAACGGTTTTTGGCAAAGCGAAAAATACTTTAAAAATATCGAGGCTAATATCCGCCAAGAGTTTATGCCCAAATTACCTCTAGATAATAAGTTTGCAAATATTTTAAATCAGATTGAACATACACCTTCAGTGTCTATACATATACGTCGAGGAGATTATGTAAATAACGAAAAAACAAAAAGCGTACACAACGTCTGCGGTCTAAGTTATTATCAAAAAGCGATAGACATTATTCTGGCTTCAGTCAATAATCCTACTTTCTTCATATTTTCTGACGACATAGATTGGGTATCGAAAAACCTAGTCGTCCCCCACCCCACCTTCTGGGTTTCTAATTTAAAAGGAGAAGACTATGAGGAATTAATTCTAATGAGTAAATGTAAGCACAACATAATTGCCAATTCTTCATTTTCCTGGTGGGGAGCTTGGTTGAATACAAACCCAGATAAAATTGTAATTGCTCCTAAACAGTGGTTAACTAATAAAACATCTAACGGGCTTAACATTTTACCATCATTATGGACTCAAATATAAACCCCCAAATAAGCATAATAATGACCACCAGGAATCGAGCTGATTTCATTATTAAAGCCATAAAAAGTGTCCAAAATCAGTCCTTTTCCGATTGGGAGTTGATAATCCTCGATGATGACTCAAATGATGGCACAGAGGCGATTATAGGACCTTTTATGGCCAGGGATAATAGGATAAAATACCACAGAAACTCCCCCGCCCTAGGTATTTCTGGTAATAGAAACAGGGGCCTGTCTTTATCCACAGGTAAGTATTTGGCCGTACTAGATAGTGACGATGAGTGGGTTGATCACGAAAAACTAAAAAAACAGTACGGTTTCCTAGAACAAAATTCAGAATACGCACTAATTGGTTCGAATATTAAAGTTGTCGACGAAAAAGGAGTCTTTATTAAAAGCACAAACTTCGGAACAGAAGATGCGGAAATAAGAAAAAGGGTGCTGAGGGAAAATCAGATTCCCCACTCTAGTGTGCTAATTAGAAAAGATTTAATGGAAAAGGTTAGCGGTTATGATGAAAAACTTTCTTGTGTTGAAGATTTAGATTTATTCTTAAGGTTGGGAAAATTAGGAAAGTTCAGAAATCTGCAAGAAAATACGGTCGCCTATACCAAACATTCTGGAGGCTTTTCACATCAAAGAAAAGTAGCTATGGCCTGGAATCACTATAAAATAATATTAAAAAACTTCGGCAAATATCCTAATTGGTTTGGGGCAATCATCTGGGCCAAATTAAGATTATTAAAGGCTTTGTTTTAAGCGCCAACCTAGACCTCGGATTGATTATCCACATCTATTCTATTGTTTTTTAAAGCAAATCTGGTATTATGTGAATATTACTACGAAAAAGACCCTTGTGAGGTTTCGTCCTCATCGGGGGCTTTTTCTTTGTATGGAGATATTCAACCATATGCCTAGCCCTGCTTAAAAATATTAAATATTTTTCCTTTAAATATCTCCTAAACTTAGCAAAATCAATCTTCCAACCTTGGTTTTTTATACTTAGATATACATTCTGGCTGTCTATAAATGCATAGTTTGATAATTTATTTTTCACGACGGCATTCTAGCACAGAGAAATTCTAGAAAATGACGTCTGGTTGTGGATAAATTCCCGCAAAAACAGACAACACAAAACCGCCCTTTGTGGGGGCGGTTTTGGAATACTTTATGAGGTGTATTTACCAGAGATAACTTTTGTAGAACTTAAGGAAGTTGAACACCGGCAGTTCTCCATGAGGACAAACCATTCATGAAGCTAACTGTTGTACCGCCGATAACAAGACCCTTAATACCTACAGAGTAGCTACCAGTCATAGCTGAAGGAACTGTGACTGAATATGTCACATCAAAATCAGCTGACTGACCCTCGGCAATGAGATAATCATTACCAACAAGAGTTGTTCCAGAAGATGGTCTGAAGTATGAAGCAGTTGCAATACTTACACCACTAGTTGGAAGAGTTAGAGCAGTACTACCCTGATATACATTCACACCATAAGCCGCAGTAGTGCTTGCACTAAAGGTTGGAGTGGTTGTAGCAGAGTTACCAACAATAACAGAACCACCAACAGCGGTTACTCGGATCTTGAAATTAAAGTCCTGAGTAGATGTTGCGGTACCGTTTGTGTTATTTACAATACTCTTTGTACCAACTGACTTACTGACCAAAGTATACTCTGGGCCAGCCTTGACGAACGACATAGCGTTACCAGTAGCTGAACCAGTTGGAGTGATAGTAGTACCAGTGGTATTTTCAACAGTAACATAGGAAGCTGTTGTAGTAGCTGACCATGTTGTAACTGCTGTTGTAGCACCTCTGACATCAGCCTTAACTGTTAGGACCTTTGTGGTGTCCTTAGCAATTAAAAGGTTAACATCTGAGAAAGTAACTACACCAGAAGATAACGAACCAGAATCAATCTCGGTTGAACCATCAAACAAGTAGACGGTTTGTAGAGTTGCAGCACCAGTTGATGCAGCAGCCGCAACCTGAAGATCAGTAACGGTTAAGTCATCTTTCTTACCTTGAAGAGCAAATTTCAACAAAGTAACACCGTCTAATTCATCATTGTTTGAACCTTCAGAAGCGGTAAATGAATTTGCATCTGGGGTTGAAGAATCAGTCGAGATAACAAGAGTAGCGGTATCAGCAAGAACAGAAGAAACTGAAAGGTTCTTGTATGTTCCAGTTAAAGGACTAGCGCTACCAACACCTGCGTATTGATCTATACCAGCACCATCAACAGCTCTAACTGCTCCGCCAGCACCAGTGGTACCGTAAAGAGCAATTGGGAAGTTTGTGTTTCGGTATGAAGAATCAACAGTGTCTTTTACATCAACAGCAATCTTAAGAGTCTTGGTAGCATCTTTAGCAATTACCAAGTTAATACCAGTAAGAGTGATGTAGTATTCATTGTTACTATCCTTAATAACTGTATCTGAATTCAAATCAGATGAAGATAAAACAGTAGAACCATCCATAACATAGATCTTATTTAGGACCTTGTTATAAATTCTGCTTGTAGTACCAAGATCGATGTTAATTCTCTGAACAACAACGTCAGAATTCTTAGCCTCTATTTTTAAGCCAAGAATACCAGCCTTTGAATCACCTTCGTAAATTGTTGAAGGCAAACCAACGCTTGATGAAGTAACAGTGATTGAACCCTCTTGACCAGTAGTTGTAACTGAACCGCTGGTTGGAGTACAAGTAAATCCGGCTGGGCAAGCGGCCGCAACTGGAGTACAAGTCATACCGGCTGGGCAAGTACCTGGAGCTGGAGCGACAGTAGCTGAAGCGTTAAGCTTAGCTAAAGTCAAAGGACCAACATAACCAGTACCTGGATTAACAATTCCGTTTGCTACTTGGTAGTCAGCAACTGCCTTCTTGGTAATATTACCGAAGAAACCAGTAACTGGAGTGACACCTAACTTTGTTTGCAAAGCGGTAACATCAGCACCAGTGGAACCGTATCCCATCTCCTTTGTAAATACATATGAGGTTGAAACCATAGCTGAACAGCCGGCTGCAATTTTTGCATCAGCGACCTTATCAGCAGGAATCAAACCAGCAGTAGCCAAAGTAGTAACCATCGCGCATTGTGAAGCATCAGCACTTGCGGTCTGGGCACCAACTCCGACTAATACTGTAGCGACAAGTGCCAAAACGACACCGAAGCCCAATAATTTTTTAGACATTTTTATAATTTTTTTAATTATCTCCCTTTTTGTGAAAAAAGTGAGTCAATAATTTTCTTCTACTTAACTAATAAAATTTAATAATGTTAGAAGAGAATTATTTTTATAAACGACATCCTTTAGTTTTATCCAAAGAATGGTCGACGAGGTTTCGACTAAAAACCAGTCGAGCCGATATATTTTTAACTTCACGAAAAATAATAAACATAATTTGACCTGTTCGTTATTTCTCGCTTTCCGATAATCACCTTAAAAATATTAAACAGATGATCACCATAATTTCAAACTATATTCCGTGCTCTCATATTTTTTCGAGCACTGAATACTGAAAGCAAAACCTTACTTCCAATATTCAGCGCTCAAAAATTCGACATAAGAACAACAGAATTCTAGTGACAAAAGTGGAAGGGAAATTCAAGCTTAAACCAGCGTAAAAGGATAAGGATATTCGGGGAAAGATCGCTATTTAATTATCAAAGTACAGGCCGTTTTCTATTCGTCCTAATATTATATATTCTATAGCTAGAATATGCAAAATCAGGGCTGTGGATAACTCCCGAAAAGGGCTTAATCCGCAAGGTTAAAGATAGCATATTATAGGCCAAAAAGCAACAAAACTGGGTGCCCAAGGACTTACTTAAGAGAGTATCGAGACCAACGCTTCTCCCCCTCCTTTACTACTGACCCTTTTAACACAAGAATGGCTAGTTCTCGCTGTATAGTTTTTTCACTACAGTCCGTGATAGTTGTAGTAAAGTCCTTTATGCCCAACTCCTTATTTTTTTTCAACAAACCAAGTATCAATTCTTGCCTGTTACCCTTGTCCTTTTTATGACCAACTTTGATCTCCGTAACGTTATCTTTTGCTGGTTTTCTAAAGGACAACCTATCGGACACAGCATTCTGTCCTTTAGAATTCTCCAGAGTACCCGTGGCTAATTCTGAGCCACTTGATTGAACCCTAGCCACATCAAAAAAGTGCTCAGAAAAAACTAGTCCTTTAGAGTCACTCCACTTTTCTGATGATTCAGCGGCCTGAATTAATGATTCGAATTCAAATTTGAGTATTTTAAAATTCATCTCGGATATTACTCCCCCAGCGTAAGAGACCTCGAGGAAGGAAATGAACTTTAAGACGCTAGAAATGAAGTTGTTATAGGCTAGAATTCTTTCTGATGAAGAACGATCTGAGAGTGACAGACTTTGGGAAAGTAGACTAACCCCCGCCTCACGCATCTGCCATTTAATTGGCTCTTTGTCCGATATAAAACTCGATAGCATGTAGAGGGCCGAAACCAACTTTTCTGTCTTTTTGTAAAGATAGACTAAGATTGGACTATCCTTAAAGACAGCAACTTCAGAGACAGAAAATACACCTTTATTTGAGGGCTCATTATTCACTTGTCGGTTATTGTCGATCATATGTCTTTTATTACTGTCTGTTAGAGAAAAACTAGTTTTTTCGAAAAAATCTTTGTGTCCATTATATAATGGACAACAAAATAATGTAAAGGGCTAAAGGCCAGTGGAGAATAAAAATTGAAAGATGTAAACCGATAATTTTATGATATAATTTACTTTAAATGAGCAAAAAAAATAAAAGTAAGAATACCGTTCCCCTGCCTAGTAATCCTCTTAAGAAGTTGAAGAGAGAAACCCGCCACAGCATCTTGGCGATTGTCTTTTTTCTGCTGGCAATCTTAGCAATTCTGGCCTCGCTTGATCTATCTGGGATGGTTGGTCAGAAATTATTTTCGGCCTTTACTTGGCTCTCAGGTATTGGTTATTTCCTTTTGCCAATTATTCTAATCCTTTTGTCTCTGTCATTTCTTAAACAAGAAGAAAGAGAATTTAGCGGCTTGAAAACAACCGGCGCCCTGCTCCTATTTATTTCCGGTTTAGGAATGATTAGCTCCCTGGCTAAAATCCTAGAATGGACACGTGATGGTGGTCATATCGGTAAAATTGTTTCTCAGGTTTTCTTCTGGCTATTTGGCTCAACCGCCACTCTAATAATTCTTTTAGCTTTTATCATCATCTCTTGCTTAATCCTCTTTGAGGCAGAACTAACCGTCGACACTCTCTGTTTCTGGCGTCGATTTAAGAAGACTGATCTCGACGAAGAAAAAGATGACGAAGAAACGGAAGAAGTAGAGGTGGAGGTCGCTAAGCAAAAAGACTTACCAGTTGAGACCAAGAAGGACGAGAAGGAGGACGCAGCCACTGCTAAAACTATCCCAACTAAGGAGGGTAAAAAAACTGAAAATAAGGAGGAGGAGATGGACATTGCTATGCGGCATAATTCTGACAGCAAAGCCTATGTCCCTCCCCCACTTTCTTTACTGGAAAATGATCGCGGTAAACCCGGCACTGGCGATATCAAAGCCAACGCCAACATTATCAAACGTACATTACAGAAGTTTGGTATTGATGTGGAGATGGACGAAGTTACCATCGGTCCGTCCGTGACCCGTTATGCTATTAAACCGGCCGAAGGGGTTAAACTATCTAAAATAGTTTCCCTACAAGACAACCTTGCTTATGCCTTAGCCGCCCACCCTATTCGTATCGAGGCTCCAATTCCCGGCAAGTCACTCGTGGGTATCGAAATACCAAACACCACCAAAACCACAGTTGGTTTGGCTTCCTTATTATCTTCAGATAAATTCAGTGGCTCAGAAAAGCCTCTATTGGTTTCTCTTGGTAAAGGAATTTCTGGCGAGGCTCATTTTGCTAACTTGGCGAAAATGCCTCACGTCTTAATCGCCGGAGCGACTGGCTCGGGTAAGTCCGTGACCATCCATGCTATTATCACCTCTCTCCTCTACCGCAACTCACCTGAGATCCTAAAGTTCATTATGATCGACCCTAAACGCGTCGAATTAACCCTCTACAACAAAATTCCTCACCTATTAACTCCCGTTATCACTGAAGCCAAAAAGACCATTCTGGCCCTAAAGTGGGCAGCTAAGGAAATGGATAGGCGCTACGATTTACTCGAAGAACACGCTTGTAAAGATATCGATTCTTATCACAAGAATGTCGGTACTGATATGCCATTTATTGTCGTCGTTATCGACGAATTAGCTGATATTATGATGACCTATCCAAGAGAATTGGAGTCAGCTATTGTTCGTTTGGCCCAAATGAGTCGCGCCGTTGGTATTCATCTCATTCTTTCGACCCAGAGACCGTCGGTAAACGTTATTACTGGTTTAATTAAGGCCAATATCCCCGCTCGTGTAGCCTTACAGGTGGTATCCCAAATCGATTCTCGAACTATTATCGATATGCCCGGAGCAGAAAAGTTACTCGGTTCCGGCGATATGCTATACCTTGGCGGCGAAATGTCTAAACCCGTTCGTATTCAAAGCGCCTTTATCTCTGAAACTGAGGTAAAAAAGGTGGTTAAGTACCTTTCTGATGCTTATCGTGATGAAATACCAGGTGATGAAATAAACTTTGCGGAAACTAATGATAAAAATGTGTTATTTGAGGGCGGAATCGGTGATGATATTGGCGATGATGATGAACTATACGAAGCAGCTAAATCAGAAGTAATCCAGGCCGGCAAAGCTTCGACTTCTTATATCCAAAGAAAATTAAGCGTTGGCTATGCTCGAGCGGCCAGATTAATTGATATGTTAGAGCAACGTGGAGTAATCGGCCCCGGCTCTGGCGCCAAACCAAGAGAGATTTTGATCGGCAAAACTGAAGGTGGTGAGGACAATTCGGTTGAGCTAGAAAAGGTGGCCGACAAAATGATTGATGATAATGGTTTCGAGGAGCCAGAGAATCCTAAAGAATTTTAAGCCATGTCCAGACGCGAAACAAAATTTTACTTAAAAGCAATCATCATCGTTTGCTTTCTGGCAATAATTTTTAGCTACGGCGTCTTTGAGATTTGGAATTACGCCACAGGACCCAAAATAACGATCACTTCCCCCACAAATGGCAGTGTGGTTAATGAATCCTTAATTACTATCTCCGGCCAAACGAGGAATGCCCAAAAAATTACCCTTAACGACCGACCCATTGTTGTAAACGAAAATGGCGACTTCTCAGAAAAAATGCTTTTGTCTTACGATTACAATGTTTTAACCCTAAAAGCTGAGGATCGTTTTGGCAAAATCGCTGAGCAAAAACTGCAGCTGGTTTATAAATAAAGGGTTCAAGTTATCCACAGTTGCAAACACTTAAGGTTTGGGGGAGAATTACAAATATGATAAAAAACAGCCGCAAAAAGAATGGGAAGGAAATGACCGTTGATGACTTGGCGGGAATCGTTAAGAATAGTTTTGTAGATCTAGAGACAAGACTAGATAATAAATTTGGTAAAATAGATGAGCGATTTGATAAAATCGAAGCAACCATGGACCACGGTTTTGCTGAAGTTAACAGCCGACTAACTTCAGTTGAAAGTCGATTATGGAAAGTCGAAATTAATAATTAATTAAATCAGTATGATAAAAAAAGAAAAGAAAGAGCCTAAGGTGATGGGCGCAAATATCGATTCGACACTGGACGAAATCCGCACCAAATTTGGTGATGATTCAATTATGAAACTGGGTGATAAGCCGAGAGTGGACGTAAACGCCATCTCAACTGGCTCAATCGGCCTAGATGCGGCGCTAGGCGTTGGTGGTCTACCACGGGGGCGCATTATTGAGATCTTTGGCCCAGAATCTTCTGGTAAAACTACCCTAGCCTTGCACGTCGTGGCTGAAGCTCAAAAACTTGGCGGGCTTTGTGCCTTTATCGATGCCGAGCATGCCATGGACCCAGAATATGCCAAAAAACTAGGAGTAAAAATTGAAGAATTATTAATTTCTCAACCCGATAACGGTGAACAGGGATTAGAAATCGTCGAAAGCCTAGTTCGCTCTGGTAAAATGGATGTAATCGTCGTCGACTCCGTGGCCGCCCTAACTCCTAAAGACGAAATCGAGGGTGATATGGGTGCTCAACACATGGGCAAGCAAGCTCGATTAATGTCTCAAGCCCTTCGTAAGCTAACTGCCATTGTCGCTAAAAGCAAAACTATTGTTATCTTTATAAATCAAATCCGTATGCAAATCGGCGTCATGTTTGGCAATCCGGAAACTACCCCAGGTGGTAAAGCTCTAAAATTCTACACTTCGGTTCGCCTAGACATTCGCCGCATCGCTCAAATCAAAAAAGGTGAAGAAATTATGGGTGGCCGCATTCGCGTAAAAGTCGTTAAAAACAAAGTTGCCGCCCCATTCAAACAAACTGAGTTTGATTTAATGTATAACGAAGGTATTTCGACCGAAGGTGAAATGATTGCCCTCGGCGAAAAAATGGGTATTATTAAAAAATCCGGAAATTCCTATGAATTCGGTGAGGTGAAACTGGGACGTGGCTACGATTCAACCAGACAATTCCTCAAAGAAAATGGAAAAATCTCTGGAGAAATTTTGAAAGAGATAAGACTGAAATTAAAGGAAATATAAGATGAAAAGAGAGAATTTCTGGCTTGGTTTATTAACCCTTAGCCCCATTACTGCCCTATCAGCTGTCTTCTATCCAGCCCTTTCTTTGGCGGCGATAATTTTGTTAATCATTGGCATAAAGGGGGTAATGTATGATATGCTCTAGGACATGTTAGAATACAGTGAAATCGTCGAGAGAAAGTATATTATCTTTAATAATGAGCCTTACGAGGTGCTATCTTCTCATGTCTTTAGAAAACAACAGCGTAAGCCCGTAAACGCCACTAAGTTGCGAAACATGATTACCGGTAAGATTACCGAGCAATCGTTTCACCAAAGTGAGAAAGTCGAGGAAGCGGATATTCGAACTAAAGAAGCAAAGTTTTTGTATAAAAATAAAGGCGAGTTCTGGTTTGTAGATCCTAAGGACGCTTCTAAAAGATTCGAAATTGAAGAAGTCTTGATTGGACCACAAGCTAAATTCCTCAAACCAAATTCGTTGGTGGATGTTTTGGTGTTTAAGAACGACGATGACGACGATAATGAGGGTCAAATGATCGGTACTAAATTACCAATTAAGGTTGAGTTGAAAGTTAAAGAAGCCGCACCCGCAGTTAAAGGCGACACCGCAACTGGTGGTTCTAAACAAATTACTCTAGAAACTGGAGCGATTATCAATGCTCCCCTGTTCGTTAATGAAAATGATACTGTTGTAGTAAATACCGAAACTGGTGAATACGTGGAGAGAGCGAAGAAATAACTGGAATAAAAAACACAAAAAGAATCGGGGCGATCAGTCGTGATCGCCCCTTTTCGGTTGTCGTGCCCCAGCACTAGCACAGGATGTACTGAGCCTTGAAGTCCTCTGCGTCAAGGGCAATCAGCGATCCGTTCTCGTTCACCAGCCAATGACCAGGATAAATAACGAAACCGGCCCTTTGGGGTTCCGAAATCCAGAGTGAACCGTTCTCGTTCACCCTGAACTCTTTGCCGACGCCGCCGCGCAATCCACCAAGGAATTTCGCCACCTCTGTCAGATTTTTCCTGGTGTATTGGAGCACGGGCCTCGTTGTTCGACTTCTGGCATTTCTAATTTTCATGTTCAAGCCCCTTCCTGGCTACGACTGAAAGACTCCTTTGTACTCATTCGAAACTAAATTAAATTTACATTTTTATTGTAAAATGTCAAATAACAAAAAACCACCGAGAAATTTCTCGGTGGTTTTTTGTTTTACTATTATCTTGAAAGATATGGCAACAAACCCATAAATCGTGCACGTTTAACGGCCTCGGCAAGCTGACGCTGGCTTTTAGCGGAAACGGCTGTTTTCTTGGTACCCATAATGCGAGCATGAGGGTTGAGGAACTTTTTGATTAGTTCGACATCCTTATAGTCGACATATTTGATGTTATTTTGTGAAAAGAAACACTGTTTTGTCATCTTGAAATTTCTTTAATTTATAAATGTTTGAGATTAGAATGGAATATCTTCAGGATTGATTTCTTCGGTTGGATACTCGATCGTATCAATCTTATCAGCTTTAACGCTTGCGGCCGCTGGTCCTCCTTCAGTCTGGCTTGGGGTATAAGTGCCACCGCCCGTACCACCTGCGCTCGGACCAAACTGGAAGTTCTCGACAATCACTTCGGTACGATATTTCTTCGCGCCTGTAGCTTTATCATCCCAACTTCGAGTTTGTAAACGACCTTCAACAAAGATTCCCCGTCCCTTCTTTAGATATTGCTGGATCAATTCTGCCTGTTTAGCAAAGGCTACAACATTGTGGAACTCGGTAGTCTCTTTCTTATTGCCATCCTTGTCCTTATAGGTTCGACTAGTGGCAATCGAAAAGTTAGTGACTTTAATACCGGAAGGCAGAGCCTTTAATTCCGGATCGCGAACTAAATTACCGTACAGAAACGCTTTGTTTAGATTCATTTATTTTACCCTTGCGGGCTAATTAAATTAATAAATTATTCCAAAACTAATTCGTCGATAGTTTTATCGAGATCCTCAACTGAAGCGGCCTTCGTCTCTTCAGTCTTAATTGATTTCTTAACCTTTGGTGCCTCGCTGGCATCTGGGGTGCGGATAGTAAGTTTAGGCGCAAACATAGTGTTCTCCCTTACGGTCTTAATGAGCAAATATCGAAGAACGTGCGGATTGGCATCCACTGCCTTCTTTATTGCTGGCATTAATTCTGACTGAGTCTCGAACTTCAACCAACCAAAATAGGCGGTTGTGAATTTCTTCTTAGAGTCCGCGACAGACTTAGTCATTGGGTAAGCGAGGTTAATAAGCTTTGGTTCGCCT
>CAZMNX010000008.1:0-31793 GCA_964567825.1 uncultured Candidatus Saccharibacteria bacterium | reverse complement strand
CAATAACAGGGAGTAAGTCGTAACAAGGCACGGGTAGCGGAAGCTGCTCGTGGAAATTTTCAAATTGAACAACGTTGGTGTAGTTATGTGAGTAGCTACACTAACTTATCGAGTCGATTTTAAATGCCTCAATTGAGCATTTAAAGGTTTGCTGAAACCTAAAATCAGACGACCTTCTCGGAAAGACGAGATATATTAGCTAGCTCGATAGAAATATCTTGCTAAGTTGAAGAACGGAACAAAAGAAAGAATAATATATGTAAAAAGGGCCTATAATAAGGCTCTTTTTACTTGCCCAAATTTTGCTTGACTTTTAACACATAATGTGATAGTATTGTAGGGTAGCCTAGTGATCTCGATTAACGTTAACGAAAGGTACGGTATGAAAAACGTCAAAAAGGCAACGCTGGGTCAGAAGATCTTTTCGGTCACGGTTCTGTTGGTTGGTTTGCCGCTGCTGGCGCTCATGCTTTTCGGCATTTGGCGCGAGGTACATACAACCGTCGTTCGAGTCGGACTTCGGCCGGATGGCAGCGCGATGTACGCGGATGCCTTGGGTAACACCAACGGCAACCACTTCACCCGCCTGCAGTTCGTCAAGCAGTGATCCGTTCTTTCTCCAAAGCCTTCATCCTGGAAGGTGGCGCATTCAACCGAATGCGCTTTTTGATTGTATTTTTTCATATTTTTTGCTATATTTTCCAAGTTGCAATATGGATTGCTGGCCCCTCGAAGACTCGGGACGCGCTATTTTGCAACTACTCGGATTACCTTGTAGGCAAAATATGCGCGCATAGCTCAGTTGGTAGAGCATTCGACTGATACTCGAAAGGTCCTAGGTTCGAACCCTAGTGCGCGCACACCGTTTTTTACGGTTTTAATTTGTTTAAAATTTTAATAAATAAAAATGAATAGTCTAAAGAAAACCAAAATCGTTTGCACCATCGGTCCCGCTACTCAAAGTGAAGAAAAGTTAACCGAACTAGTTAAGGCTGGTATGAATATGATGCGTTTAAACTTTTCGCACGGTGATTTTGCCGAGCATCAAGCAAAAGTGGATAATCTCAAAAAAGTTTTAAAGAAACTAAATACCCCAGTAGCTGTTTTGCAGGATTTGGGTGGACCAAAAATTCGAATTGGTGAATTTAGTACTAAGACCGTTATGCTTAAAGCGGGTGCAAAATTAACGATTACCACTGAACAGATTGTCGGTGATGAAACCAGGGTCAGCGTTAACTACCCTTTGTTTGCCAAGGAAATGAAAGTCGGTGATCCAGTTTTGCTTGATGACGGTAAGAAGCGTTTGGAAGTAATTCAGGTTAAAGGCAAAGAGGTAGTTTGTAAGGTTATAGTTGGTGGAGAAACTAAGGGCCGTCGTGGTTTAAACTTACCCGGCTCTGACTTATCAATTCACTCTATTACCGATAAAGATCGCACCGACATTGCTTTCGGTCTGAAAAATAAAGTTGATTATTTTGCCCTCTCATTTGTGAGACACGGTTCAGATATTACAGAACTCAAAGATATTTTAACCAAAGCAAAATCCGATGCTCGAATCATTGCTAAAATCGAAACTCCACAGGCTTTAAAAAATATTGAGGAAATTTTGAAATTAACCGACGGGGTGATGGTGGCTCGTGGCGATTTGGCGATTGAAATTCCAGCACAGGAAGTGCCGATGGTTCAGAAGATGCTTATCCGCCGATGTAATGAATTAGGTAAGCCGGTGATTACTGCGACTCAAATGTTGGAATCAATGATCAAGTCACCAATCCCAACTCGCGCCGAAGTTTCAGATGTTGCCAACGCTATTTTAGACGGAACCGATGCGATCATGCTTTCCGAAGAAACAACCTTGGGTGAATATCCAATCGAGGCAGTTACCATGATGACTAAAATTGCTGAAGAGATTGAGGGGGCGGATCACTATCGAGAATTAGTTGGTAGCCGAAAGTACAGCGATCCAGTTAAGCGTAAATCTGATGCGTTGGGAAATGGAGCGATTGAAGTTGCTAAAGAGTCTGGAGCTAAAATGATCGTGGCTTTGACCGATAAAGGTTTTGCGGCCAGAATGATTTCTCGCTACAAACCAGAGCAAAAGATTCTTGCTTTAACTCCAAAACAAACTACAGTGAATCAACTCGCCTTAAGTTACGGTTGTATTCCAGTTTTGTGCAAAAAGTTTGATGAGATTTCTCACGTTATTAAAGAAGCCAAAAGTTTAATTCTAAAAAATAAATTAGCCGAGAAGGGAGATAAGGTGGTGATGATTTTTGGTTTTCCTTTAGGACAAGCTTCAGGAACGAATGCTTTGGTGGTGGAGACACTGTAATTTTAAAAAGATTAAGACGGGCACCGCATGCGGTGCCCGTCTTGACGCTGGCGAACTGAGCGGGGGATTAGAATCCCTTGATTTTGCAACCTCGGCAGATGACACCGCCCTTCTTGGCAATGTGTCGGTGGCGACGACTGTCGGACAACCGCTTCGTGCACTGGTCGCAGTTGTCCGCAAGTTCTTTGTCGGCCTGCTCAGCTGTTATTATTTGTATCCGGGCTCTCATTAGACCCTCCTTCGCTTATCAGCTTAATCCAGAATGGTTTTTGTGTAAAGCTGTTACTTTGTGCTATTGTATTTGAGATTGGGCGCGTGGCGGAATTGGCAGACGCATACGCTTCAGGTGCGTACGGGAGCAATCCTATGAGGGTTCAAGTCCCTCCGCGCCCACAAAATTATGCAAAATTACAAAGAATATTTTAAAGGTAAAAAGGTAACGGTAATGGGCTTGGGTCTACTTGGCCGGGGCGTGGGGGACGCCGCTTTTTTGGCACAGTGTGGGGCGGATTTGATTGTCACTGATTTAAAAACTAAAGAGCAACTTCAAACCTCGTTAAATAAGCTTAAAAAATTTAAGAATATAAAATTTACTTTAGGCGAGCATAAACTTGAAGATTTTAAGGACCGTGACTTTATTTTAAAAGCGGCCGGTGTACCATTCGATTCTATTTATATTGCTGAGGCGAGAAAAAATAATATTCCAATAGAGATGAGTGCTTCCTTATTTGCCAAGCTTTCTGGTGTGCCGGTGATTGGCATAACTGGTACGCGGGGTAAATCGACCGTAACCTATATGATCGAGTATATTCTTAGGCTAGCCGGCAAAAAAGTGTTGCTCGGCGGAAATGTTCGCGGCGTTTCGACGCTTGATTTACTTAAGAAAACCAAAGGAGTTGATTATGCCGTCTTTGAACTCGATTCCTGGCAATTACAGGGTTTTGGCGATTCAAACATTAGTCCAAAAATTTCAGTTTTTACAACTTTTTATTCTGACCATCTAAATTATTATAAGAATAATTTAGAGCAATATTTTTCCGATAAGGCCAAGATCTTTCAAAATCAAAAAAGTGATGATTTGCTTGTGGTGGGTAAGCAGGCCGAGCCTTTTATTGTTAAGTGGGGTGGAGAAATTAAAAGCCAAACGATTGTCCCGTCTGAAAAATTATCTAAGGGTTTAACTTTAAATATTCCCGGCGCTCACAATGAATATAATGCCATGTTGGCAGTGGCGGTTGCTCGATCATTAAAAATTAGCGATCAAATAATTAAAAAGGCTCTGAAAAGTTTTAAACCAGTTGAGGGTCGTTTGGAATACCTTCGAACCTTCAAAGGAGTAAAAATCTATAATGATAATAATTCGACTACCCCAGAAGCCACTATGGTGGCGCTTAAGGCTCTGAGTGATAAAAATAGGAAAAATATTATTTTGATTATGGGTGGTACTAGTAAAAATTTAGAATTAGTCACCTTAACCGAACTGATTAAGGCTACTTGTAAAAAAGTTGTGTTATTACCCGGTACTGGTTCAGATCAACTGAAGTTGGAGGGAACGGTTAAAGTTTCTAGTTTAGATGAGTCTGTTAAGCAAGCATTAGCCGAAGTTAAAAAGGGCGATGTTATTTTATTTTCTCCAACCTTTACCTCGTTTGGTATGTTCAATAATGAATATGAAAGAAACGATCAGTTTGTAAAATTAATAAAAGCCCTAAAATAATATGCCGAAAAATATTTTACAAGATACTAAGAGCGTTCACTTTATTGGCATTGGCGGCATCGGTATTTCCGCTATTGCTCGAATGATGCTTTTGGAGGAAAAAAAAGTGAGTGGTTCCGATAATTCCGATTCAGAAATTATCCAAGATTTGATTAAGGCCGGAGCCAAAATTGGTATTGAGCATCGGGCCGAGAATATCCTTCCTGATTGTGATTTGATTATCTATACAATTGCAATTACGGCTGATAATCCAGAATTTATCGAAGGCCAAAAGAGGGGAATAAAAATGATCACTTATCCCCAGGCTCTGCACGAAATTTCGAAAGATAAATTCACAATCGCTGTTTCTGGTACTCACGGTAAAACCACCACGACGGCGATGATTGCCAAAATTATGTTGGACGCCGGTTTGGATCCTACCGTGATTGTCGGCTCCTTACTTCAGGGTTATAAATCAAATTTCATTGCGGGCAAGAGTAAATATTTTATTGTTGAGGCTTGCGAATATCGCCGTTCTTTTTTGAATATTGAACCGACGGTTCTAGCGATTACTAATATTGATAATGATCATTTAGATTATTATAAAAATATTGCCGATATTCAAAGTGCCTTTAAAGAGATGGCCGAGAAACTTCCCGCCGAAGGTTTTCTAATTGCAAACTTGTCTGATTCTCTAATTAAACCAGTAGTGTCTGGAATTCGAGCTAAGAAAATAGATTATCTGAAAAATTTTGATCCACATCTAATTTTGCGAGTACCCGGTGATCACAATCGTAAGGACGCGGCCGTGGCTTTATCGGTGGCAGAAATTTTAGGCTTGGATTTAAATAAAGCGAAGGAATCTCTATGTAACTTTGCTGGTACCTGGCGCCGATTTGAATTTAAAGGTGAGACCAAAACCGGCGCCTTGGTTTATGATGATTACGGTCATCATCCAACCGAGGTTAATGCCACACTGAAAGGCGCCAGGGAATTGTTTCCCGATAAAAAGATTGTGGTGGTGTTTCAGCCGCATCTTTTTTCGCGGACTAAATTGCTGTTAGAGGATTTTGCGGTGGCTTTTTCTCAAGCAAACGAAATCTTGCTCGCGCCGATCTTTCCCGCTCGTGAACCGTTTGACGTTACCATTTCTTCCTCAATTTTGGCTGAGAAGATAAAGTTACATAATCAAAAAGCTCAAAGTTTTGCTAGTTTCACCGATATCGCGAATTATCTTTTTCATAACCTCAAAAAAGGCGACGTCTTGATTACTATGGGCGCCGGGGAGCAGTATAAGATTGGGGAGAATTTGCTATAATGATTAGTAATGAAACTTAATCTCAAATTAATTTCAATTTATTTTCTATTCGTCGCTATTCTAGTTAGTGGAGGATTTATAATCGCCGGCACTATCACTAATGATTCCACTCCCGTACCCACCAGCTATTCTCTCACCGATATTTACAATCTTGTTCATAATAATGCCACCACCACTGAAGCCAATCATAATTTATATCCCAGCTCTAATACCGGCATACCAACCATGTACTCTATTTCTGAACTATATGTGGAATTGGCGAATTTAATTGATCCGGCTTCTACCACCGCGACCTATCTTGGTGTTACTCCCAATGTCACTCCAGATGAAGTAACCCCTGTTACTAAGGAATCTACCCCCACTTCAAATTCTGGCACGGTCACTGGTTTTACTCTCGATGATATTTATGAATTAATTGAAAACAATATTCGACCTCTTACGCCGTCTCACACTTTTGCTCCCGCTTCTTCTCCGGCAGATTCTGGACCAACTTTAACAGAAATATATGATTCCTTGTCCACCCTCATCACCGCTTCTGATGTTGCCACGGGGACTGTATACCTAGGAGTAACTGGTACATATGTTCCAACTCCTACTTACACAATTGTTTATGATTCTCAAGGTGGTACTCCCGATTTTTCTACCACCACGAATATACTTTCTGGCTCAACTACCACCCCACCTTCTGAACCAACCAGGGACAGCTATAATTTTGGTGGTTGGTTTACCCAAGTGGATGGAGGGGGAATAGAATTTACTGTCGAAACTACCGTGACAGAAAATATTACGGTGTATGCGAAGTGGATGACAGATCCTTGTCTTGACGCCTCAGATGTTGGAACCAGATGTGCTGGCGGTGCTCTATATGCCGGTGAGTTAAATGGGTCAAAATATATGGTCACAGCTGAAACTGTTTATCGCCATGATTGGGAGGAGTTTCCATATATTGTAACAAATGCAACAAGTTTAGTTGATGGATATGGTAATACTGCCAACCTCGCCGATCGAGGCGAGAGGTATTTCCCGGCTAATTACTGTGCAAATTTAATAGAAAGTGGGCATGATGATTGGTTTTTGCCGGCTAAAGAGGAGTTAAATTTGTTCTACAGTAATGTTATAGCCTTAAAGTTTGATCAGACCCCTTATTATCCCCATAGTTGTCTTTGGACATCCACAGAGAGTGCTCGTGAATACGCCTGGGTTATTAGTCAGGCCGATGCCAGTTTTATTCCTTATGTTAAGAATAGTGCATGTTTGGTGCGCTGTTCACGTAAATATTAGAAACTAAACAGTCTTTCGCTGATGTTCTTTATGAGTTATTAGGAGTTGTTGACTTTATTTCCCCCTTTTGCTATGATACACGGACTAAAGCTCATATGGGCTTTTTGTTTAAAAAAGGCATAATTTCAAATGGCAAAAACATCAGTCAAAGCACGCGCCAAGAAAGATCCAAAATTTGCCTCACGAGTGGTGAGACGCTGTTTTCGTTGTGGCCGAAAAAATGGTTATATGAGAGATTTCGATTTATGTAGAATTTGCTTCCGTGAATTCGCCAATCAGGGTAAAATTCCGGGCATTAAAAAATCATCATGGTAGGCGATCCAATTTCAGATTTCATAACACGTTTAAAAACAGCTGGGCGAGCCCACAAGGAGGTTGTTTCCTTACCTTATTCTAAACTAAAAGCAGCGATCGCCGAGGTTTTGGTTGCTGAGGGTTATTTAAAGTCTGTTTCAAGCAAGAAGAAAGAGGCTGGTATTTTAGAAGTCACTTTGAATTATCATGACGGCGAATCAAAGATAAAAGAGGTGGAAAGAATTTCTAAGTCATCACGCCGTGTTTATAAAGGCTTCGCTGATATTCATCCTGTCCGTGGCGGTTTTGTAAAAACCATTTTCTCAACCCCTAAAGGTATTATGACTGATCGCCAGGCACAAAAAGAAAAAGTAGGTGGAGAGGTATTGTTTAAGATCTGGTAGTTTGATGAATTATAAATAAAAAAGATGTCAAGAATCGGCAAAAAAATAATAATCATCCCCGCTAAGACTGAAGTTAAAGTCAGTGGTGAAACCGTGACCGTTAAGGGGCCACTTGGTGAATTAACCAGAACCTTTCAAAAAGGTATTAAGGTAGAAGTGGCCGATGGTAAAGTATCTTTTGCCCCAGCTTCTAAAAACCCAAACGTTACTATGAATAGCTTGTGGGGAACAGTTGCTTCACACGTTAACAATATGATTTTGGGCGTGAACAAGGCTTATGAAAAGAAGTTGATCGTTGAGGGTATCGGTTTTAAGGCGGATATTGTCGGAACTAATATTGTTTTCAAACTAGGTTTTTCCCATCCCGTTCCAATTGCTATCCCAAAAAATTTGAAAGTCGCATCAGAGAAAAATATTATTACCGTTTCAGGTATCGATAAAGAATTTGTTGGTAAATATGTGGCTGAACTTCGAGCTTTAAAGAAGCCAGAGCCATATAAAGGAAAGGGTATTCGTTATGAAAAGGAAGTGATCCGTCGTAAGGAGGGTAAAAAGACTGTCTAGTAGGAACGATTTAAATATATGAAGAAATTAAACGTAAAAAAAGTAAAAGTTGAACGACGTCACAAGAAAATTCGTGCCAGAGTTTTTGGCACGGCAACCAAGCCTCGTTTGGCGGTTTTCAAATCAAATAAATATATTTACGGTCAGCTTATAAACGATGATGAATCTGTCACAATCCTATCTTTGTCCTCAATGAAGATCAAAGGTAAAACTTTCTTAAATCGTTGTACCGAAACTGGTAAGGAAATTGCTAAATTAGCTTTGGCGAAAAAGATTGATCAGGTCGTTTTTGATCGTGGTGGTTTTAAATACGTTGGCCGAGTAAAAGCTTTTGCTGATGGTGCACGTGAGGGCGGACTTAAATTTTAATTAATAAAATGGATACAGAAATTAAAAAAGTAGATATGCCAATGGGTGAGGGTGGACCAGCCGAAGTGAAGGTGGCACCTAAAGGTACTCCCGCACAGGTGGCTTCTGGCCGACCAGCTAAATTTATGCCTCGAACCGATGGACCAAGAGGAGGTGCTGATTCTCGACCAAAAAATCCTCGCAAGAGCAATCGTAGCGAGCGCCCAAGAAATGAATTCGAACAAAAAATGTTAAACATTCGCCGTGTGGCTCGTGTGGCTACTGGTGGACGCCGTTTCTCTTTCAGTGTGGCGATGGTAATCGGTGATAAGAAAGGAAAAGTTGGTGTTGGTTTGGGTAAGGCTAACGATACTTCTTTGGCCATAGATAAAGCTCTACGCAACGGTAAGAAGAATATGATCACCGTTAACCTAACTAAAACTTCTTCGATTGCTCACGAAGTTAATTGTAAATATTCCAGTGCTCGAATTGTAATTCGCCCAGCACCAGGTAGAGGAGTCGTGGCTGGTAGCGCCGTGAGAAACGTTTTGGACTTAGCTGGTGTTAAAGATGTAACCGCTAAAATCTTGTCTGGTTCAAAGAATAAATTAAACATTGCTCGTGCCGCTGTTGAAGCTTTGTCAAAATTGGCACCAGTTAAGGTAAAGGTAAATAAGGCTGAGGAAGCTGCTAAGATTGAGGCCTTAAAAGCTGCAACCAAAGTCGCCGGTAAATAAATTTAATATCATGCAGATACATAATATAAAAAGAAAAACCGCCAATAAGAAAGTTATGCTAGTTGGCCGTGGTGGTAAAAAGGGTAAGACCTCAGGCCGTGGTGGTAAGGGTCAGACAGCTCGTGCCGGACACAAAGCTCGACCAGAATGGCGAGACTTTATCAAGCGTATGCCAAAATTACGCGGTTATGCTTTCCAATCAATTACTGGTTTGAAAAATCCGGTCGTGGCTATTAATCTTGATTTAATTGAAATTGCTTTTGATTCAGGTGAGACCGTTAAGCCCTCGACTCTTTTTGCTCGAGGTGTGATTGAGCAGTACAAAGGAAAGAATCAAAAAATCAAAATTCTAGGTGGTGGTGAAATCAAGAAAAAAGTAACTATTGTCGGTTGTAGCGTCTCAGCCAGTGCTCGTGCTAAAATAGAGAAAGCGGGCGGTTCAGTTAAATAGTATTTAACTCAAGATGCAGAATTTCTTCAAAAAAATCGGTTTGATAATCAAGGACCCTTCCTTACGCCGAAGGATTATTTTTGTTACTGTCGCTTTGATAATCTTCAGGGCCTTATCAGTTATCCCAGTTCCAGGTATTGATCCCTCAAAGTTGGCCGCCTTTTTATCTAGCCCAACTGGTGATATCTTTGGTTTGTTTAACATCTTTTCTGGTGGTGGCTTATCCAAGTTATCTATTGTGATGCTCGGTGTCGGACCATTCATCACCGCTTCGATCGTCATGCAACTTTTAACCATGATCTTCCCAAAGTTGAAAGAAATGTATCAAGAAGAGGGTGAAGCGGGCCGAGCTAAGTTTACTCAATACTCTCGTTTAATGACCGTTCCTCTAGCTCTAGTTCAGGGTGGTGGCTTCCTTTTACTTTTGCAAAAATCTGGCGTTGTGACTCATTTGAACACCATTGATCTAGTTGCCAACATTGTGGTTATTATTGCTGGTGCGGTTCTCTTGATGTGGATTGGAGAGCTCATGACTGAATTCGGAATTGGTAACGGTACCTCTCTAATTATTTTTGCTGGTATCGTCGCTGCTATTCCGATGTATGCGTCTCAACTTTTAGTAACCTTTTCACCAGCGCAGATTCCACTTTATATTGCTTTTGCCGTTGTGGCCTTGCTAGTTATCCTTGGTGTTGTGATTGTGACCGAAGCCGAGCGACCAATTCCGGTTACTTATGCTAAACGTGTTCGCGGTAATAAAGTATATGGTGGCGTTTCCACTTATTTGCCACTAAGAGTTAATCAAGCGGGTGTGATTCCAATCATTTTTGCTTTGTCTATTTTGCTTTTCCCTCAGATGATTTTCCAGTACATTGTGACGGCTGTTCCAACGGGTTTGGTTCACAACATTTCTTTAAATATTCTAAATGTTCTTAAAAATGGTTGGTTCTATTCCATTTTCTATTTCATCTTAGTTTTCTTATTTACTTATTTCTATACCGCCGTTACTTTTGATCCACACGCTATTTCCGAAAACTTACAGAAAAATGGCGCCTTTATTCCAGGTGTTCGTCCCGGTCAAAGCACTGCTGAATATATTGGAAAGGTTCTAACCCGCATTACTATGGTGGGAGCTATCTTCCTTGGTTTGATTGCCGTCTTACCACTCGCTATGAAGGCTATTACTGGTATTCAGTCCTTGGCCATCGGTGGTACCGCCTTGCTCATCGTAGTTTCTGTGGTCATTGATCTTATGAAGAAAGTCGACGCTCAGGTCTCAATGAGGGAGTATTAAGACGCCTTCAAGTTATCCACTTTTTCTGTGTTTGACTTCTGTTTGTTGTGGGTATATTCTTTAAATACATTTTGCTCTCGAAAGAGAGTTCCGAGAAAGCCACCTGCAAGGGTGGCTTTCGTTTTATATAAAATCTTTAATTTTACGCCTTAAATCTTCAAATCTTTCAGGATCCATTTCTCCAACTATTCGTAAAAGTCTTTTGCTGCTTATCGTTTTTAATTGCGACAGATTGACGACATTATTTTCACCAAACGAATTTACAAATGGTACAAGGTATTGGTCCACTCTAACTTTACTTGAAATCGGAGCGGTAAGTGAAGATTTTGTATTAAAAACCTTGATAATGACAACTGGTCTTTCAAAATTATTATTTTTGCCATTCATCTCAACTCCTATGTTTTGGCCCAAGCTTACCCACCATATTTCTCTGGCTTTTGGATAAGCGTTGTTTTCAGAAATATGAATTACTGGCTTTAACTCAGACCAAGATTTAAATAGCTTTATGAGCTTGATAAATTCGTTGTTCATATGCTTTATAATTTTGTTCCAGCCATTCTAGACTACATTTTGCTATTATGAAACTGTGGATAATTTAAGGATATTTTTTAACTGGTATTTTTTTTGTTTTAGCGGTAATATCACCTTATGGAATTCTATGTCGTGGGCACACCAATTGGGAATCTAGAAGACATCACTTATCGTGCGGTTCGTATTTTAAGCGAGGTGGATTTGGTGTTGTGCGAGGATACTCGAGTAACAAAAAATCTCCTAAATAAATATGATATTAAAACTGCCACCTTCAGTTATCCATCCGATAATTTAAAACCTGGCGCTGATAAATCTAATCCCAAGCTTGAGAAAATTTTTGAATTAATTGAGGAGGGGAAAACTCTGGCTTTAGTTTCTGATGCTGGTACACCAACAATTTCTGACCCTGGTTCGGTTTTGGTTCAGAAGATTAAAGAAAAATTTCCAGCAATTGAAATAATCGCTATCCCTGGCCCGAGTGCGGTTGTTTCGGCCTTATCGATCTCTGGTTTGCCTGCCTCAGACTTTGTTTTCCTAGGCTTTTTACCTCACAAGAAAGGCCGTGAGACTTTATTTAAGGAAATCGCTGAGGCTGAGAGAACCACCGTTTTTTATGAATCACCGCACCGAATTTTAAAGGCCTTAGAGTCTTTAAAAAAGTTTTTACCCGAAAGAAAGATTGTTGTGGCCCGAGAATTAACAAAAATTTTTGAACAAATAATTACTGGTACTCCAGCCGACGTTGAGAAATACTTTACTGAGAATCCTGATAAGGTCCGAGGAGAGTTTGTGGTGCTGGTGTCTGGCCGGTAAAGTGTGTTATATTACTGTCATGGTAAAAATTTCTTCAATAACAGTTTTAGGTTTTCTGGTGATCGTTACTCATTTTATGGGCATTTATCGTGAATGGGCCGATATCGCCTATATTATTTATGGACTTTTGATTATCATCTTATCTTTATCAATCCGCAAGGAACTACATAAAGTCATGAGAATTGTTCATGGCCTGGAAGAACCAAAAGTCGATACTTATGTCGAAAACCATCCACAATAAATATTTTTATAGCGGGCTAATAATCATTGTCATATTAGTCCTCGCTTTTTTTATTTTACCCCTCTTTTTTTCCTCGACGTTTATTGGTTTCAGAGCTGATCGTGAAGCGGTAAATAGTACGTCAACAGCAGTGGCGACGGTGGATACTCCAGTTAAGGTAGTGAAGCATCAAAAAACCCCCGAAGCAGTGAAGGGAATTTATATGACGGCCTGTGTGGCTGGCACGCCAAGTTTCCGCGCGAAACTTTTGAAATTGGCAAAAGAGACAGAAATTAACTCTATTATTATTGATATTAAAGATTATACCGGCACTATTTCCTTTAAGATTCCTAATTCCGAATTTGCGGATAATTCTGGTGGTGGCTGCCGAGTAGCGGATATGCCAGAGTTTGTTGAACAACTTCATGACAATGGAGTCTATGTCATCGGCCGCATCACCGCTTTTCAGGATCCTTATTTAGCCAAGGTTCATCCCGATTGGGCGGTGAAAAAGAAAAGCGACAAAACTGTCAATTGGAAAGATCGTAAAGGAATTAGCTATATTGATGCGGGCAATAAAAATATGTGGAAATATTTACTGAATTTAGGCAAGGCTAGTTACGCAATTGGCTTTGATGAAATTAATTATGACTATATTCGTTTTCCTTCCGATGGCGATATGACCGATATTTACTTTCCTTCAAGTAATGATATTTTGATCGCGAATGTGGCTAAGCCGGCCGTAGGCACCAGTACACCAGCCGTTAAAAGTGGTAAGTCGATTGTGATGCGAAACTTCTTTGAGTACCTACATGAAAATTATAAGGAAACGGGGATTGTCATTTCAGCCGATCTTTTTGGTATGACGGCTTCAAATTATGATGATCTGAATATCGGGCAAGTGCTGGAGGACGCCGCTCCTAATTTTGACTTTATAGCGCCCATGGTCTACCCCTCGCATTACCCCAGTGGTTTTAATGGTTATAAGGACGTCAACGCTCACCCCTACGATATAGTCAATTATTCGATGAATAAGGCCGTTTCCAGGCTAGTCGCCATTGGCCTCTCGCCGCTTAAATTAAGACCTTGGTTGCAAGATAATGATTACCCTGTCCACTACACAGCTGCCATGGTACAGGCTCAAATTAAGGCTACTTACGATGCTGGGCTAACCTCTTGGATGCTTTGGGATGCTGGGAATACCTATACGAGGGAGGCGTTAAAGACGGAGTAAATGTTAAATATTTTAGACGGAAAAATTATACGAGATGAGATTTTGGTTAGACTTAAAAAAGAAGTTGAAGCTTTTTTGATTAAACCGATTTTGTCTATAATTCAAGTTGGAGATTTGGCTGAGTCTAATAAATATATAAAAAATAAAAAAAGTTTTGCAGAGGAGATTGGCGTGGAAGTGAAACATTTGCAATTTCCCGATACTATTTCTAAAACAGAATTAGCTGAAGAGATCAAAAAGTTAAATAATGATAAAAGTGTACGGGGAATTATTATTCAATTGCCTTTGCCGAAGACTTTGGAAGAAATAGAGATGATAAATCTTATTAATCCAGAAAAAGATGTGGATGGTTTAACGACTGGGCCGAAGTTCGTACCAGCGACAGCTAAGGGGGTGCTGACTTTGCTTGATTATTACAAAATAGAGATTGCTGGTAAAAAAGTGGCAATGGTCGGACGTTCGAAATTGGTTGGCTTACCGATCGCTAAAGTTTTACAAGAAAGAGGAGCCGAGGTTTCTCTTGTTCACAGCAAAACTGAAAACCCCCGAGAAATCACTAAACAAGCAAATATTTTGATAGTGGCGATTGGCAAGCCTAATTTAATCGATGAAACTTATGTCAAAGAAGGACAGGTGATTGTTGATGTCGGTATTAATTTTCAGCTCGAAAAATTAGTGGGCGATGTAAATTTTGAAAAGGTGAAAAATATCGTAACGGCTATTTCCCCAGTACCGGGCGGGGTCGGCCCACTAACCGTGGCTTCATTATTCGAGAATCTTGTGGCGGCTTGCAAAAAATAGTATAATTAGGCCAAATGTACGATCCAGAGCGAGTCACAATTTTTGCTAAGGCGGATTCCCGAAATAAGAATGTCGAGTTTGGTATTAAAGCCAAAGATCGTACTCGCCACGTCTATGTCATTGGAAAAACCGGTATGGGTAAATCAACCCTGCTCGAAAATATGGCGGTTCAAGATATTGCTAACGGCGAGGGTATGGCTTTTATTGATCCTCACGGTAAAACCGCTGAATTACTTTTAAATTATGTGCCCGAGCATCGTTTGAAAGATGTTCTATACTTTGCGCCGTTCGATATGAATCACCCCATTTCTTTTAACGTCCTCGAGGATGTTGGTTACGATAAACGGCACTTGGTGGTGTCTGGCCTCATGAGTACTTTTAAGAAAATTTGGCTAGACGCATGGTCCGCCAGAATGGAATACATTCTGACCAACACTTTGTTAGCCCTTTTGGAATTTCCCGGTTCAACTTTATTGGGTGTGAATCGAATGTTGGCTGATAAAGAGTATCGCAAAAGAGTTGTGGACAACGTGAAGGACCCAGCCGTTAAATCTTTTTGGGTTGATGAGTTTGCTAAATATACCGATAAGTTTGCGGCTGAAGCTACCCCGGCTATTCAAAATAAAATTGGACAGTTTACGAACAATCCTTTGATTAGAAATATTATTGGTCAGTCACGATCGTCTTTTGATCTACGTAAGATGATGGACGAAAACAAGGTGATCATTATCAACCTCTCAAAAGGGCGAGTGGGTGAAGCTAATGCCAATTTGCTCGGCTCGATGTTGATTACTAAAATTTACTTAGCGGCGATGTCACGCGCCGATGTGCAGGAGCGAGAATTACAAAAACTACCAAACTTCTATTTATATGTGGATGAATTTCAATCTTTTGCCAATGAAAGCTTTGCCGATATTTTATCTGAGGCCCGAAAATATAAATTAAATCTAACTATTGCTCACCAATATATTGAGCAAATGTCCGAGGAGGTTCGAGCAGCGGTGTTTGGTAACGTTGGTACCATGATTACTTTTCGAGTGGGCGCCTTTGATGCGGAAGTTTTAGAAAAAGAGTTTGCTCCACAATTTACGGCGGAAGATTTGGTGAACCTAGGCTTTACTCAAATTTATCTTAAATTAATGATTGACGGTGTTAGTTCTCAGCCTTTTTCGGCCATGACCACTCCGCCGATTAAAGAACCAGAGACCTCAGTTAAGCAACAGGTTATAGAATCATCAAGAAAGCAGTTTGGTATGATTCGCGAAACAGTTGAACAAGAGGTGATTGAGTGGCATATGGATAAGGGCCAAGGTGCTCCTAAGAAGCTTGAATCTGGATTAGGAAAAGAAACCATTCCGGCTAAATCAAAATCGACAGAACAACCAGTCACACCTCCACCAGCTAGGGTTTTTGAGAAACCAAAATATACTCGTCGAGAAAATGTACTGCCAGCTAGACCAAAGCCGGAGCCATTAGACGATGACTTTGTTCCTCTTGAGGAATTAAAACCCAAAATAAATTCTGCCACTCCGATTGTCAGCCAAAATAATAATAGTAGTACCAAAAAAGCCGTAAATGAAAAAAGCTTGGCAGAATTAAGGGCTGTGCTACAATCTTTTAACTCCCAAAAGAAACCGGAGACTAATAATGATAAGGCGGTTGAGGTGAAAAATGCACCTCCGCCAATGGAGAGTAAACCTAAAGAGATACCAGAGGAAAAGCTAAGACAAATGCTTAGGGTTGAACAGAAATAGTTTATAAGCTAATTTTAATTCATGAAAGATATTTTAAAATATAGTATCTGGGCTGGTCTTTATGCCGTTTTGATTGTGCCATTTATTGTGGTCGATAACATGTTTTTTCCTTATATTACCGGTAAGGCGTTCGCTTTTAGAATAATCGTCGAGATAATTTTAGGTCTGTGGCTGATTTTGATTATGAAAGATGAAGAATTCAGGCCGAAGTTTTCTTGGGTCTTTGCTAGTGCCGGGGTATTAACTTTTGTCTTGTTATTAGCTGATATCATGGCTGTGGCACCCTTCAAGGCTTTTTGGAGTAATAATGAAAGAATGGAAGGCTGGGTAACTATTGTTCATTTGTTTGCTTACCTTTTAGTTTTAGGATCGATGCTTAATAAAGAAAAACTTTGGTCTTTCTTTTTGCGCGCCAACGTGGCTTTTGGTCTGGTGATGGCGATCTCCAGTTTAGCCGAAGGAGCAAAAGATAATATCACTCGTGTGGCCGGTCCCTTAGGCAACCCTATTTATATTGGAGTTTATTTTCTATTCATTTTCTTTTTTGCTTTAATTTTGTTATACAGGGACGTACTTTCCAAAAACTTATTGACTTGGCTAAACTTTAAAAAAGTATTTAGTAATGTTTTGTTGTACGTTTATTTGATTTCAGCTGGTCTTTCTCTCTACATCACTTATCGTACTTCAAGAGGAGTGCTTTTGGGCGCAATTGGCGGTATTTTTGTCGCCGCTATATTAATTGCCATCTTTGAAAAAGAAAAGAAGGTTGTTAAACAAATTTCTCTGGGGGTAATTGTCGCGGTGATTGCGGTGGTGGTAGTTTTTCTTTCGGTTAGAGATACTCAATTTGTAAAAAGTAATCCAACTCTATCTCGTTTGGCCGAGGTTTCCTGGAGTAATGTTAATGGTCAGGCCCGTCAATATGTTTGGCCAATGGCCATCAAAGGCTTTGAAGAGAAACCAATTTTCGGTTGGGGACAGGATGGTTTTAACTACGTGTTTAATAAGTATTATGATCCGAGAATGTATGGTCAGGAACAATGGTTTGATCGAGCTCACAACGCTCCCTTAGATTTTCTAGTGGCCGGTGGAATTCTTGGTTTGCTAGCTTATTTATCTTTGTTTGGCTCAGCTCTATATTTACTTTGGTTTCGAAAAAATCGTTTGGATATTACTGAACGGGCGATTATTAGCGGTTTGCTGATCGGTTATTTGTTTCAAGCCTTGTTCGTTTTCGACAATCTTATTAGTTATGTTATGTTCTTTATCGCCCTAGCATATATTCATTCAAATACCACGAATGATTCAGTTGAGACGATCTCAAAGAAGAAAGAGGTGGAAGATAAAGCCGAGGGCTACATCATCGGCTTTGTAAAAAACTCGGAGTATCAAAATTATATTTTAATTCCAATTGTTACTATTCTAACTGTGATCGGGGTCTGGTGGATAAATATTCCGGCCATGTCTGCCAACACGACATTGATCGAGGCTCTGAGATTGGGGCAGGGGGGTCGCTTAAGTGCCAGCTTTGATGCTTTTAAACAAGCTTTATCTTACCACTCACTAGCCGATTCAGAGATTCGGGAACAATTAATATCTATTACCCCCTCTATCGTTCAATCGAGTCAGGTTGATAATAAAACCAAACAAGACTTTGTCGACCTGACGGCTAGCGAGTTGGAAAAACAAATTGCCCGAGTGCCACAGGACGCTCGTTACTATATTTTGATGGGTTCGTTTTTGAACAGTATCGGTAATTATGACAAGGCTTTGCCAGTTGTTAGAAAGGCGATTGAACTTTCACCCAAAAAACAAACGATGCGGTTTGAACTCGTTCAAACATTATTAGCTTTAGGCAAGAAAGACGAGGCTTTAGCCGAAGCCAAAAGTGCCTATGAACTTGATATCAATTATGATCAAGCCAGGGCGGTATATGAGGAAGTTCAGTCTATCGTCAAAAAATAGCCTTAATCTAGGCCATTAATTTGGGCTTGCATTTATTACTTGTTTATGCTATACTACTTAGGTGAGTGCTAGCGTGGCTGGCTCAAACGAATGTCTGCGTAAACCCCCACCTCGGTGGGGTTTTGCGTGTCTGGATATTATGCTATTATGTATAAGTGCCTCCGAATTATTTCCGGTCACAGCCGGCGGTTGCACTCATATAAGACATTAGTTTTGGAGCTCGCCTCCGCCGGCGTTGATTGGAAACAATTACGCCACGGGAGGTAAACAAGGTCCCGCAGCTGCGGGATTTTGTTTTGTTTTTATGCTTTAATATTTGAATGCTAGAGATTCAAGAAAATGTTCAGTTAAAAGATTTCACCACTTTTAAAATTGGCGGTCCCGCTCGTTATTTTGTTGTTGTGAAAAATGAATCTGATTTAAGGGAGGCCTTTGTTTTTATTAAGAGCCGTAAATTGCCGTTATTTGTTTTGGGTGGAGGATCAAATTTATTGGTTTCTGACCACGGCTTTCCTGGTTTGATTATAAAAAACGAAATTAAAGGAATAAAGTTTATAGATCACGGAAAAGAATTTGTTACTGTCGAAATTGGATCAGGCGAAACTCTTGATGATGCGGTGGCACTTTCAGTGATTAGAAATTTAGCTGGCCTAGAAAATCTTTCGGGCATTCCCGGCACCATCGGTGGGGCGTCGGTGCAAAATGCTGGTGCTTACGGTCTAGAGTTGAAAGATAGAATTTTAACCGTTAAGGGTCTGAACTCCAAAACTGGTAAAGAGTTTATTTTTACAAATTATGATTGTCAGTATGGTTATCGCTCGAGTATTTTTAAGAAAAATAAAAAATTTATTATCACTTCGGTTGTTTTGAAACTGCAGAAGGAATTTGTACCCAATATCGAGTACGCTGGTTTAAAAGATCAATTGGCAAATCAGGGCGATTTAACTTTGCAGAAGGTTAGAGACACTATTCTACAAATCAGGGCGGAAAAACTTCCAGATTGGCACAAGGTTGGCACCGCTGGGTCATTTTTTAAGAATCCAGTTGTAACCGATAAAAAATATCAAACCTTATTATCAGAATATGTCGGAATGCCAGGTTTTGAAATAAAAAAAGGTTCGATTAAAATTCCGGCTGGTTGGATTTTAGATAAAATTTTTAATCTAAAAGGATCAAGAGAGGGAGATGTTGGCTTATATGAGAAGCAGGCGATTGTCGTTTTGAATTTTGGAGTTGCAAGTTGTGCCGAGGTTTCAGCCTTTGTTGAAAAAATTAAAAAAAATGTTAAGGATAAAATCGGAATAGTTTTAGAAGAGGAAGTGGAAAAGATTTAAATTTTTGTTTTAAAAGTTATCCACAGTTTTTTTAAAAAAGTTCAAAAAAGCATTGTAATATTTTCTAGATGACATATTATTAACCTAGTTCAGTAATTTTTTATTTTCGGTCGAAAAAAATTATGGGCTCGTTAGGAAAATAATTAAATAAAAATAAGTTTTAAACTTATACAACTATTATGGCTAAAAAAGCAAAGAAGGCAGTTAAGAAGAACAAGAAGTCGAAAGCAAAGAAGACTACCAAGCGACGAAAATAGTCTCAAAAACACTCCGCTACTGCGGGGTGTTTTTGTTAGCAAAATATGTTAAGCTGATCATACTATGTCAGTTTTGCAAAATTTATTTGGGAACAAGTATGAGAAGGCTGTTAAGCCGTTTTGGCCGATCGTGGCTAAAATTAATGCTTTGGAAGAGGGGGTCAAGGTCCTTTCGGATGCAGACCTGAAGGCTAAAACAGCCGAGTTTAAACAAAGACTTGAAAAAGAAACCTTAGACGATATTTTACCAGAAGCTTTTGCGGTGGTTCGCGAGGCTTCGCGGCGTGTTTCTGGCGAACGCCATTTTGACGTTCAATTAATTGGAGGAATGATCATACACAAAGGTGGCATCGCTGAAATGCGCACCGGAGAGGGTAAAACCTTAGTGGCCACTCTGCCGGCTTACTTGAATGCTTTAACTGGCCATGGTGTACATATTGTTACAGTCAACGATTATCTCTCAAGAAGAGATGCGGTATGGATGGGTCAGGTTTATAATTTTTTGGGCCTGACAGTTGGCGTTATAAATCATGAAAGTTCTTTTTTGTATGATGCCACTCATATTCAAGATAAAAGTTTAGAAGAAAAAGATGATAAGGAGCGTGATCAGCTCGGTTCGTTTAAGATTGTTTATGATTTTTTGAAACCCTGTACCAGGCGCGAAGCTTATGCCGCGAATATTACTTATGGTACAAACAATGAATACGGTTTTGACTATTTGCGCGACAATATCGAATACGCTGAAAGGGACTTACGCCAACGTGAATATAATTTTGCGATTGTGGACGAGGTTGATTCGATTTTAATCGATGAAGCGCGGACCCCTTTGATTATTTCAGCGCCGACCACTGAATCGGAAGATTTGTATACTAAATTTGCAAATATTGTTAAGTCTTTTAAAAAAGACGAAGATTTTACTGTCGATGAAAAATTAAAAGCGATACAACTAACTGATGCTGGTATTTCCAAGGCCGAGAAGGTTTTGGGTATAGAAAATATTTATACCGATGCTGGCATCAAATATGTTCATCATTTAGAAACAGCGGCGCGAGCCAAAGCTTTGTTTGAAAAAGATACAGATTATGTGGTCAAGCCTAGTGCCTTAGTGCCGGGTGAAAATGAAATTATTATTGTCGATGAATTTACTGGTCGCCTGCAGCCAGGGCGCCGTTGGTCTGAAGGTTTGCATCAGGCTATCGAAGCTAAAGAGGGTGTAAAAATCCAAAAGGAGTCCCGCACTTTTGCTTCGATTACCTTTCAGAATTATTTTAGATTGTATAAAAAGCTTTCGGGTATGACCGGTACGGCGCTCACTTCGGAGGAAGAATTTTACAAGGTGTATCATATTGAAACTTTTGCGATACCAACTAATAAGGAAATTCAGCGTGAAGATAAAAATGATTTAATTTTCCAAACTGAAAGTGGTAAGTTTCAAGCCGTCGCTAAGCACGTCAAAGAATTACAAAACAAAGGCCAGCCAGTTTTGATTGGTACAGTGTCTATTGAAAAAAATGAAATTCTTTCCGCCTATCTTTCTAAGGAAGGAGTGAAGCATAATGTTTTGAATGCTAAGAATCACGAAAAAGAAGGTGAAATTATCGCGGCAGCTGGGCATAAAGGTGGTGTAACGGTGGCGACAAACATGGCTGGACGCGGTGTGGACATTAAGCTTGGTGGTGTGCCGTTCAATAAAGAAAAATTTGAGGAAGTAAAAAGCTTGGGCGGTTTATGTGTGATTGGTACCGAAAGGCATGAAGCGCGCCGAATTGATAATCAGCTTCGTGGTCGCGCTGGGCGACAGGGCGATCCCGGCATGACGCAATTTTATGTTTCACTCGAGGATTCTTTAATGCGTATTTTTGCTTCGGATACTATTAAAAAATTGATGGGCCGATTTGGTATGGAGGAAGATCAGGCGATCGAGAATTCTTTGATTACCCGTTCTTTGGAAACCGCCCAGACGAAAATCGAAGGCTTTAATTTTGATTCCCGTAAACATGTTTTGGAATATGATGATGTTTTGAATTATCAAAGGAAATTAGTTTACGCTCGTCGTCGCGAAGTGTTATTGGGTGATAAGGAAACCGTGCGAGCAAAACTTGATGAAGTGACTTTGGGTGATGAAGGGATGGATAAAATTATTGCTGATAAAATACAGCTCATGGGCGAGGATGAATTTTATCGCATTGCTAAAATTTTACTTTTGCAATCGATCGATATGTTCTGGGTGGATCATTTGGAAATTATGGATTATACGCGCTCAAGTGTAAATTTACGCGCTTACGGCCAACGCGATCCTTTGGTGGAATACAAAAAGGAAGGTTTGCGTTTGTTTAAAGAAATGAATGATGCCGTGAACGATCAGATTTTAAAAATCTTGCCGAATATCGGAGCGGGAGCTTATGCGCGACAAGAAAAAGAATTGCAGGAAACGCAAAAGAAAATGATTTTGGCTGGGGGTGGGGAGGAAAGTAAAGATGGCACAAATAGCGGGAAACAAAACGCGGTTGTCGTTGGTAACAAGGATGATAAGGTGGGCAGGAATGATCCTTGTCCTTGTGGTTCCGGAAAAAAATATAAAAAATGCCACGGGGCCTAATTTGATTGACTATTTCGACGATAAGAATATGATAAACGACAGAGATTGATCGTTGACTTTTTTGTTGGAAACCACGGAGGTAAATATGGTTGTTTTGGCCAGAACTGGTCATGATTTTGAAAGGGAGTTTTGCGGTATCGCCTCTGTTGATGTCGATCCGCGATTTCGACTGAGTCATGTTCGAGATCTAAGGGCGGGTGTTGAACGGGTGAAGGGCTGGCAGAAATATCTTGGAAATTGGGATCCGACAACCCCCAAAACCAGGCTGTCAAACTGTCTCTTTCGGCGCGTGGCGCAAAGATTGCGCTGGGGCGGTAAAAAACTCCGGCTGTACATTTCAGTCGGTACCAGGCTGGATTTGATGGGGGTCGATTGCTTCTTTGAATACAAGCGACGATTCGTGACCGTCGACCTGACCATTAATCCCCACAAGAGGGGTTCGAGGGCGGATCTTATTTTGCGACCGGAGCATTTCGTAAGCGGGGCCCACCTCGAACTCGGTGATCGAATTGCAGAAAGACTTTCTTGGTAGGAAACTGGGCATCATTCAAATAACAACAAAAAAGAGAGCCGCATCCTTTCGACAGGGATGCGGTTTTCGAATTTTTAAGAATATGCTAAAATACGGCTTGTTTTGTGATTAATGTTTATAATTTATTAGTGATAATTAAAAAAAGAAATGAAGAAAATTGCGAAAGTTTTAGCTCGAGAGATTATTGATTCTCGCGGAAATCCAACCGTCGAAGTGGATGTAACTTTAAAAGACGGTAGTTTTGGCCGTGCTGCGGTGCCATCCGGCGCCTCGACTGGTAGTTATGAAGCGGTGGAATTACGTGATGATGATAAGAAAAGATATGGTGGCAAAGGGGTTCTAAAAGCTGTTTCAAATGTTAATACTGAAATTAAGAAGGTGATTGTTGGTAAAGAATTTGACCAAAGAAGCTTGGATAAAAAAATGATTGAGCTTGATGGTACGGAAAATAAGGGACGATTAGGCGCCAATGCGATTTTGGGTGTTTCTATGGCCTTTGCTCACGCTTGTGCTAAGAGTGATAAGACTCCACTTTATAAATATTTCAAAAAGATCGGTAAAACCGGTAAAGATTTTTCTTTACCTGTGCCAATGATGAATATTATCAATGGTGGTAAACACGCGGAGAATTCCACTGACTTACAGGAATTTATGATTATGCCAATTGGCGCGAAAACCTTTGCAGAAGCCTTGCGAATGGGTGCGGAAACCTTTCATGCTTTAAAGAAGATTTTGAAGGGGCGAAAATTGAATGTGTCGGTGGGTGATGAGGGTGGTTATGCGCCAGCTTTACCAAATAATGAGGCGGCAATCCAAGTAATCATTGAAGCGATTGAAATGGCTGGTTATAAAGCCGGTAAGGATATTTCGATTGCGATTGATGGCGCGACTAGCGAATTGTTTGATAAGGCTAAAGGTAAATATATTTTGGCAAGTGAAAAGAAAGAACTCACCAGCGAAGAAATGGTGAATTGGTATGAAAGTTTGCTCGCTAAATATCCGATCGTTTCGATTGAAGATGGTTTGGCCGAAGATGATTGGAGTGGTTATGAACTCATGACCAAAAAACTTGGTAAAAAAGTGCAGATTGTGGGCGATGATTTGTTTGTTACTAATATTAAAAAATTAAAAGAGGGCATTGAAAGAAAAGTGGGAAATTCTATTTTAATTAAATTAAATCAAATTGGTACCGTGTCGGAAACTATTGATGCCATAAATATGGCCAATAAAGCCGGCTATACTTCAGTGATTTCCCATCGTTCAGGTGAAACTGAGGATACAACGATTGCTGATTTGGTGGTGGGCTTGGGTACTGGGCAAATTAAAACCGGTTCACTTTGCCGAAGCGAAAGAATTGCCAAGTATAACCAGTTATTGAGAATCGAAGAAGAATTAGGAAAGAAAGCCAAATATGCCAAGCTCTAAACACAAACAAGTTGCTTTGGTGATTCTTGATGGCTGGGGTTATCGAGAAGAAAAAGAGCATAATGCGATCGCCGATGCTAAAAAACCCTGTTACGATAAACTGTGGCAAGAATATCCGCACTCACTTTTAGGGGCGAGTGGACTGGCGGTTGGTTTACCAGAAGGGCAGATGGGTAATAGCGAAGTTGGACATTCGACGATTGGCGCCGGAACGACTATTTATACCGATTTAGTGCGAATTAGTAAATCGGCCGAAGCGGGAGAGTTTGAAAAGAATAAAACAATAGTTAAACTTTTTGAGCACGTTAAAAAGAATGATTCAGTTTTACATTTGCTTGGTTTGGTTGGAACTGGCGGCGTGCACGCACATAACGATCATTTGATTGCGACGCTCAAAGCGGCAAAAAGTTTTGGTATCAAGAAAGTGGCGATACACGCTTTTACTGATGGTCGGGATACAGCACCACAAAGTGCCAGGGATTTCTTTTTAGATTTAGAAAATGAGATTTCTAAAATTGGCCTGGGTTTTATTTCCACGGTTTGTGGGCGATATTTTGCCATGGATCGAGATAATAATTGGGATCGCCTAAAGAAAGCTGAGGAAGCACTTTTTAGTGGCGAGGGGATGCAGGCTGGGGCGCAAAAAGCTTCTGATGTAGCGACACTACTTTATAGCAAAGAAAAGACTGATGAATATTTCGAACCGGTTGTTTTTCTAGATCAAAAAGGTGAGAAAGAATTGATTGAAGAGAATGATGCGGTTTTCTTTTTGAATTTTCGTGCTGACCGTGCCAGAATGCTGTCCAAAAAGATTATGGAATTTGGTAAGGAGCAAAATATTTTGTTTGCCACTTTAACTCGTTATGACAAAAATTTTGATGCTCTAGTGGCTTTTGAACCAGAGCAAATTGTAACAACTTTGGCGCATGAAATTTCTAAAGCTGGTTTGACTCAAGCTCATATTGCCGAAACGGAAAAGTTTCCTCACGTTACCTATTTCCTAAATGGTGGAAAAGAAACGCCACATGAAAATGAAACTCATATTTTAGTGCCGAGTCGAAAAGATGTGCCGACCCATGATTTGGCACCGGAAATGAGAGCTAAAGAAATTGCCGATAAAGCGATTGAGGAAATTAATAAGGGGACTGATTTCCTGTTTATAAACTTTGCTAATCCGGACATGGTGGGACATACAGCAAATAAGCAGGCTATTATTACCGCGATTGAAACGGTGGATAGGGAATTGGGACGAGTTTACAATGTTATTGAGAAAAAAAGCGGTGTGTTGTTTGTCACGGCTGATCATGGCAATGCCGAGGTTAATATTGATCCAGTTACGGGAGAGAAGCACACTTCACATACAATCAATTTAGTGCCCTTTATTTGTACCGATAAGAGTAAAAAGCTTCATAACGGTACCTTGGCTGATATTACACCCACTATTCTTGAAATTTTTGCCTTAAAACAACCGGAAGCGATGAAGGGACAGAGCCTTTTAGATTAGGCTATTTTGTGTTAAGATTGGTAAATATTAAATTTAACCTAGTAAAATTATGTTTACCGGAATTTTAAGATTTTTCGATCATTT
The DNA here is from genome assembly GCA_964567825.1 of uncultured Candidatus Saccharibacteria bacterium. Classification (GTDB taxonomy): domain Bacteria; phylum Patescibacteriota; class Minisyncoccia; order Phycocordibacterales; family GWA1-40-21; genus CAIJXO01. The sequence goes on along the minus strand of CAZMNX010000008.1, from coordinate 6,021 downwards.
AGAGGATATGGTTCGATCCCGACTCAGTCATCGTTCTATTGCTTATGCTTTTATTGGCGGGGTAACTGTGGTTTTGTTTTGGCGTGGAGTTTGGCACACCGGCGACATTTTAATGGCTAAAGGTGGATTTTGGGGTTGGATGTTTTATGAGCCAATCACTATCATCTGGACTTCGGCGGTTTTGCTCATGACCGGTTTGTTCGTTTCCAGTTTTATTGGAGAGCGTATCGTTATTTCTGGTTTGAAAAATGAGAAGAAGATTACTGATCGAACCGAAGAGGAGGTTCAAAAAGAAGAAGATAAGATTGCCGCTCTTAATCAGAAAATAAATTCTGTTATGAAAGACCTGGCAGAAATCAAAGATGCTTTGGCTAAAAAATAAAAAAATTGTTGCCGTCCACTCCGGAAATTTCCACGCTGACGATGTTTTTGCGGTAGCAACTTTATCGATTTTATTTAACGGGCGAATAAAAATAATTAGAAGCCGCGACGAAAAAGAGTTGAGTACCGCCGACTATGTTTTGGATGTTGGCCGGGTTTATGATCCTAAAGCCAATCGTTTTGATCATCATCAGGGTGTTGGCCAAAGAGCGAATGGCATTCCTTACTCAGCTTTTGGTTTAGTCTGGAAGGAATTTGGTGGCAAGGTTTCTGGTTCGGTCGAGGCGGCTCAGATTATTGAAAAAAGACTAGTTCAGGTTTTAGATGCTGATGATAATGCCTTTGCTTTAACTTCAAATTTAATCGAGGGGGTCAGTCATTATACGATTTCTGATTATATTATTAATGTTTGCGCCGCAACTGATAGTCGGGATTATTATAAAAAGTTTGTTAAGTTAGTCGATTTAGCGATTGAGGTGTTAAAAGTAGAAATCAAATTGGCTGATTTATTAATTTCTGGTCGCAAGATTTCAATTGAAGCTTATCAAAAAGCTGAAGACAAACGATTAATTATTCTTGATCAAGATGTGAATTGGTCTATTTTGTCTGATTATCCAGAGCCCTTGTTTGTTATTAAGCCTTCAGATACTATTGGGGCCTGGAAACTTTATACCGTTCGAGAGAAGGGGGATAAATTTAAAAATCGTTTTGATCTACCCAAGGCCTGGGGTAACAAGGAAGGTGCTGATCTCGCCTCTATTACTGGTGTTGACGACGCTTTATATTGTCATCACGGCTTGTATATGGCCATGGCTAAATCAAAAGAGGGGACGATTAAACTGGCGAAATTGGCCTTAGAACAGACTAAATAATTAAAAATATATGGCATTCATTGATGAAGTAAAATTACATATTCGAGCAGGAAATGGTGGTAGCGGCGTCGTGCGTTGGCTTCACGAAAAGGGCAAGGAATTTTCTGGCCCAGCTGGTGGTAATGGGGGAAAGGGTGGTGACGTGTACGCTCGCGCTATTCGCGACATTGGTATTTTAAATAATTATAAAAATATTAAGGAATTAGCGGCTGAAAAAGGGCAGGACGGTATGAAGAAAAGTATGCACGGTAAAGATGGGCAGGATCTATATATTAGTTTTCCTATCGGCTCGATTATTACGAACTTACAAACCGGTGGAAAAGTTTTTCTCGATAAAGAAGGTGAGACTAAATTATTGGCCAAAGGTGGCCGCGGGGGAATGGGCAATGAATTTTTTAAAAGCTCAACCAATCAACGTCCTGAACAATTTACCCCCGGTAAGGAGGCCGAAGCCTTTGATTTTTTCATCGAAGTAGAATTAGTCGCTGACGCTGGCTTGATCGGCTTACCAAATGCTGGTAAATCTAGCTTGATTAACGAGCTTACTAACGCTAAATCGAAAGTGGGGGCTTATCAATTTACTACTTTAGAACCAGCGCTTGGCGATATGTATGGTTTTATTATTGCTGATGTGCCAGGCTTGATCGAGGGAGCGTCTGAAGGGAAAGGCTTGGGCCATAAATTCTTGCGCCACATTAAACGCACCAAGATGCTGTTCCACTGTTTATCCTTGGAAAGTACTAAACCAGTTACTGATTATAAAACGATCCGTAAAGAATTAAAGGCGTATAGTAAAGAATTGGCGGAGAAGGAGGAAGTTTTGATTTTAACGAAAACTGATGTTTTGACGCCAAAAGAATTGGTGGCCGTTAAAAAGAAAATGACTAAGCTTAATCCAAATATTTTAACTGTCTCTATTTTAGACGATGCTTCACTGAAAAATCTTAAGGATAGTCTGATTAAAATCTTGCGCGAAAAAAGTAAATAGTTCGTGTTATAATTTCTTTATTCTATGGAAAATAATAAATACAAAGCCACAATTGGTCTCGAAATACATGCCGAAATGAAGACGGAAAGTAAGATGTTTTGTGCTTGTAAAAACGATCCCGATGAAGAAAAACCGAATGTGAATATTTGCCCGGTTTGTATGGGCCACCCTGGAACTTTGCCAGTTTTGAATAAACAAGCGATTAAGAACGTCATTAAAATGGGTATTGCCCTTGGTTCGAACATTGCTGATTTTACTGAATGGGATCGTAAAAACTATTTTTACCCAGACATTCCCAAGGGTTATCAGATTAGCCAGTATAAATATCCGCTGGTAACTGGGGGAAAATTAAACGGTATAAATATTACCCGTATTCATCTTGAAGAAGATACGGCCAAATCCAGCCACGATCAGGGTGAGTTTTCTTTGGTGGATTTTAATCGGGCTGGCGTGCCGTTGATGGAGCTAGTGACCGAACCAGAATTGCATAGTGGAAAAGATACAGCTGATTTCGCCCGGGAATTGCAATTGCTTTTGCAATATTTAGAAGTGGGTGAGGCGAATATGGAAAAGGGGGAAATGCGCATTGAGGCTAACATTTCTATCAGTGATACTGATAAATTGGGCACCAAAGTGGAGGTAAAAAATCTAAACTCTTTTAAATCAGTAGAAAAAGCGGTGAGTTATGAAATTGAAAGACATACCAAGCTTCTCGAGGCTGGCGAAAAAATTGTGCAGGAAACCCGGGGTTGGGATGAAGATAAACAAACAACTTTTTCTCAAAGATTGAAAGAAGATTCTCATGATTATCGTTATTTTCCTGATCCCGATTTACCAAAAATGAAGATTTCAGAAATTCCGGAGTTTGCCGTTGAAAATTTGAAAAAAGAGTTACCAGAATTGCCATGGGAAAAAAGGACTAGATACGAAAAAGATTATGGAATAAAAGCAGCGGATGTAGAGATTTTTGTGCGACCAGGAATTATTAGCGATTTTTTTGAAAAAGTTTGCGGGGATTTTGCCGGTGATAAAAACTTGATCAAACTCGCTTCAAATTATATTGTCTCCGATTTACTTGGATTAATGAAAAATACGCCGGCCGAGGAAAATCCTCCCCGCTTAACGGAGTACCTAATCGCTCCGAGGACATTCCTCGGCCGGCTCACCGATAAAAGTTTTGCTGATTTAATTAAAATGGTCGCTGGCGGAAAAATCTCTTCACGCGGTGCTAAGGATATTTTGAAGATCATGTTTGAGAGAGGCGGAGAACCCGTTGCTATTGCTGAACAAGAAAACCTACTCCAAAAAAGTGATGAGGGTGAGCTGATTAAGATTGCCGAGAAGATTATTGTTGATAGCGCCCAAATTGTGGCTGACTATAAGGGTGGAAAAGAAGCGGCGCTTATGGCCTTGGTTGGGCAGGGCATGAAGGCCACTAAGGGTGCTGGTAATCCGCAGGTGTTAAAGGAAATATTTTTGAAGTTACTCTCCAAATAGGTTATAATTCTCTTAGTGCTAAGTTCTAATAAAAAAATAAAACTGGCGGTTAATGCCGATAAACCAAAGAAGAGGTCTTTGGGCGTGATTCACATTGGTGCCGATCATGCTGGTTTTTACATGAAAGAAGCCCTGGTCAACTATTTGAGGAGAATCAACTATGAAGTGATCGATCACGGTGCACATCATTTTGATAAATTTGATGACTATCCCGATTTTGTTGTGCCGGTGGCTCAGGCGGTGGCGGATCGTCCCCATACTGTTAAGGGAATTATCATTGGAGGATCGGGCCAGGGGGAAGCCATGGCGGCTAATCAATTTCCCAATGTCCGCGCAGCGGTTTTTTATGGCGATAAGTTTTTTCAGGGTACTGATATCGTGAAATTTTCTCGTGAACACAATGATGCCAACATTTTTTCAATCGGTGCTCGTTTTGTTAGCAATCGTGAGGCTAAAGCCGCGGTGAAGGTTTGGCTCAATACTCCTTTCTCTGGGGAATACAAATACATTCGTCGAATAAAAAAGATTGAAAAGATTTTACGGGAAATTAGATTGAAAGATAATTTTTAATTTGCTATACATACAATATGGTAGAAATTACCCCAGCAATATTAGAGGCAGACCTAGAGGAAATTCGAGGCAAAATGGCCTTGGTGTCTGGTTTGTCGGCCTTGGTGCAGATTGATGTCTGTGACGGTAAATTTGTGGTAAATAAAACTTGGCCATATGTAAAAGGTGGTATGGAAGAGTTTGCCAATATAACCGCGGAAGATGAAGGTTTTCCATTTTGGGATTCCTTAGATTTTGAAATTGATTTATTAGTCCGCCATCCGGAACAAATTGTTCATGATTGGATTAAGGCTGGAGCACGTAGTATTGTTTTGCATTTTGAATCAGCTCCTAATATTTTAGCTATAATTGAGGAATTACGAGCCGAGTATGGAACAGCTAAGGAGGAAACTTTTGGTTTGCGGGTTGGGATTAGTATTGGCGTTGATACTCCAAACGAAGACATTTTTGAGATTCTAGATATGATTGATGAAGATGGTGACTCAATTGTGGATTTTGTGCAATTTATGGGTATCGCTAATGTTGGTTTTCAGGGTCAACAATTCGATGAGCGAGTTTTGGAGAAGATTAGTGATTTACGTAATATGTATCCCAATATTGAGATCAGTGTGGACGGCGGGGTAAACTTTGAAAATGCGGCTGATTTGGTCAGTGCTGGAGCCAGCCGGCTTGTTTCTGGCTCAACTGTCTTTGAACACGGTGATGTTGCGGAAGCCTTAGACATCTTGCGTAATGCCGGGGAGTAAAATGTGTTAAGATTAACAGATGAAAAAACTTAAAGACTACATTTTAGAAGCAGAGAAAAAGGGAACAGCAATTGGGCATTTTAATGTTTCAAATTTGGAAATGCTGCGCGGAGTATTTAACGCCGCTAGAAATTTAAAAGTACCGGTTATTATTGGTGCCGCTGAAGGCGAACGTAATTTTATTGGCGTTAAACAAATCGTGGCCTTAGTGAAAAGCTTGCGCGAAGAATATGATTATCCCATCTTTTTAAATGCCGATCATACCTATTCTTTTGATAAAGTAAAAGAAGCCGTGGACGCCGGTTTTGACGCCGTGATTTTTGATGCCACGACTTTGTCTTTCGAGGAAAATATTAAAATTACCAAACAATGTGTGGAATATGCGAAAAAAGTTAATCCTGATATTATTGTTGAATCAGAACTTGGTTTTATTGGCCAGGGTTCAAATGTTCATGACGGTATTCCTGAGGGGGTAAAAATTACAGAAGAGTTTTTGACTAAACCAGAGGAGGCTAAGAAATTTGTCGAGGCGACTGGTGTTGATATGCTGGCCCCAGCGGTCGGCAATATTCACGGCATGCTTAAGGGCGGCAAGGATCCAGCTTTAAATATCAAACGAATCGTTGAGATTAAAGCGGCAGCTAAAATTCCGATGGTACTACACGGTGCTTCTGGAAATTCGGCTGAGGATATTAAAGCGGCGGTTGCAGCTGGCATGTCCATCGTTCATGTGAGCACCGAAATTCGTGTGGCTTATCGTAAATCACTCTGTAAAGCTCTTCAGGATAATCCCGATGAAGTTGCACCCTATAAATATCTAAAAGATTCAATTTTGGCCGTCCAAAAGGTGGTCGAGGAGAAACTTCGGCTATTTAACAATCTATAGTTATTTAGCTATTGCGCAAGCTTATTTTTTGTGTATAATTGTCTCCATGCTTAAATTAAAGGTAGAAAAGAGAGATTTAAA
>CAZMNX010000007.1:3816-37832 GCA_964567825.1 uncultured Candidatus Saccharibacteria bacterium | reverse complement strand
AAAATAATCCAAATCATATTTACATACTATAACACACGTTTTCTTTTTATTGTGACCCTACGCGGAATCGAACCGCGCTTTGAGCCTTGAGAAGGCTCCGTCCTAACCGATAGACGATAGGGCCAGTATTTTTGTGATAGGTGAGTGCAAAATATTTATAACACTTTTTTGGTAAATTTCCAAGGGCCGAGCGTGGTGCTCGGCCCGGTTGATTGCGGCGCTGACTAAAGCGAAAGTGGTGATTGTCGATACATCACCCTTGGCTTTTCTACTGGTTTGATTCGACCGACGATTCGCCGGTGGTACTCCGCCGTGACGTCTCGTTTGTAATTCTCGCACTCTTGAGCGGAAGTTTGCGGCGGAATTTCGGTGTTTATCACTCGAGCAAGAGCCCTCCAGAATGGTAGGCCGTGACCGATCTCTTCTTCAAGACGATCAGTTAGTTCGAGAATACTTTTTGTAGTATTCATTTCACCTCCAATCCAGTTAAATTGCCTAAGGAACAAATTCTCTACACTTAATGATACTACCAATATTATTTATGTAAAATGGAAAAACGCCTCAGGCCGGTAATTTGATAATTAGGTCTGAGGCGTCGTTCGGTGGGTAGGGGGGCCAGAGGTCGATTCAACCGTCATCTTCATCGTCGTCTTGCCCGCACCAAGTTTCCGACCCGCTGCTTCTTGGTGTCTGTATCGCCTGTGTGCGTTTCGCCGGAATGGCGTTCGGGCCGATGATCTGGCGAATCAGCGCCTTGCGCACACTGTCATCTGTGACGTGGTTTTTCTGCAGCACCGCTTCGATGATTTCCTGTGTCGGTGCTGAACTGGCAGATGCCCGTGCCCTAACGACCTGTGTGGATAGGTACTCAAGTATTGCCTTCCTAACTTTCATTTCTACCTCACGCGTTAAACTAACCCACTGACAAGGTACTACACTGTCTGGGATTATCGTTTAATTTTGTTATTTAGTCAAGAAATCGAAAACTAGGAGAATAAGCTTTCGACAACTTCTTTCACATCATTACCATCAGCCTGGCCTTTAAATTCCTTCATTAGGGCACCCATGAATTTACCCATACCAGCTTTATCGGTTACTCCCAGTTCGGTCTTTTTAGCTAGGGCAATTTTTTTAATATCTTCTTTACTCATTGTTTGTGGCAAAAAAGCTTCCAGAATTTTTAATTCAGCCGCTTCATTTTCCACTAAATCTAGACGATTACCTTTGGTGAATTGATCGATCGAATCTTTTCTTTGTTTAACCGCGCGCTTGATAACGGCAATAGCATCAGCATCGACTAATTCATCTTGCGGTGTTTTTCCTTTAGCCACCGATTCATTAGTAAAAGCGGTGACCAGGCCGCGTAAAACAGTTAGTCTTAGGGCGTCCTTGGCGATCATTGCGGCCTTAATTCCGTCACGCATGGTTGATTGGATGGACATATTTGTGTGATTAATTTTTAATGAACTAATTCTATCATCTTTTGTGAAGTTTTGGTATAATTGTGAATATGAAAATTGGTATTATTGAGAAATATAAAGACTTATTAAGATTACCAACCCACACCGCCAGTATAAGTTTAGGTGAAGGTGAAACACCTTTAATATCAATACCAAAAATTGCTAGAGAATTAGGTGGCGGATTTGAGTTGTATGTAAAATACGAAGGATTAAATCCAACAGGTTCCTTTAAGGATCGGGGTATGGTAGCCGCTGTGGGTGAGGCCTTGGGAGCTGGTGCCAAGACAATAATATGCGCCTCGACAGGAAATACAGCGGCTTCAGCCGCAGCTTATGCAGCAAGAGCTGGCATGAAAGCTATAGTATTAATTCCAGAAGGTAAAGTGGCACGCGGTAAACTCGTAGCTTCTTTTGCCTATGGCGCAAAAATTGTTCAATTAAAAGGATCATTTGATGATGCATTAAGATTAGTAATTGAGATTTCTAGGAAACATAATATTGCTTTAGTTAATTCAGTTAATCCATTTAGACTCGAGGGTCAAAAGACGGCAGCTTTTGAAATTGTAGACGAATTAGGAGACGCACCAGACTGGCTATGTTTGCCAATTGGTAATGCTGGAAACATTTCGGCATATGCTATGGGGTTTGAACAATATCATAACCTAAAGAAGAGCGGTATTCCAAAATTTCTCGGGGTTCAGGCAGAAGGTTCCGCGCCCTTAGTTTTAGGAAAAATTATATATAAGCCAGAAACAATTGCGACGGCAATTAGAATAGGTAATCCAGCTCGTGGTCAACAAGCTGTGGATATAGTAAAAAATTATGGCGGAAAAATTATCGCTGTTACTGACGCCGAAATTCTAAATGCTCAGAAAATACTATTATCAGAGGGGATATGGGTTGAACCAGCATCGGCTGCTGGTTTAGCGGGATTTATTAAAGAAGTGAGGGAGAATAAAATAGACGTAAAGGGTAAAAAAATAGTTATCGTGTGTACTGGCCACGGTCTAAAAGATCCAGATATCATTGAAATGCCAATGCCGATTTTGGTTGAACCAACACTCGAGGTTTTAGAAAAAATGATTTTGGTATAATAAAAACAAATGGAAATACTTTCAACTATACTTTTGGTAATAATTGCAGTGGGAATTGTTCTCGCGATTTTTATTTTACTCAAGAAAAAACCCGAAGAAATTAAAAAAGATGACACCGGCCTGAATCTCATTTTACAGCAGATAAATGAACTAAATCGCACTGTCGATAGTAAAATCAGCGAATCGAGCAAGCATATGAACGAGTCGATGCGGACGCAGTTCACCGAATCGTCAAAATTAATTAGAGATGTGACGCAGGGTTTAACAAAATTAGATGAGACAAACAGGCAAGTGGTGTCTTTTGCTGATCAACTTCAATCTTTACAAGATATTTTAAAGAATCCAAAACACCGCGGAATTTTAGGTGAATATTATCTGGAAACACTCTTGCAGAATGTCCTGGCACCGACGCAGTACAAGATGCAATATGCTTTTGCTAATGGTGAAATTGTCGACGCGGCGGTTTTTGTCAAAGAAAAGATTATCCCCGTTGATTCTAAGTTTTCCTTGGAAAATTATAATAAATTAAGTGTCGAGCAGAATCCAGTCGAGAAAGAAAAACTGGAGAAAGCTTTTGTCGGTGATTTAAAACTACGCATTCAAGAAACCGCAAAATATATTCGGCCAAAAGAGGGGACGATGGACTTTGCTTTTATGTTTATACCCCACGAAGCTATTTATTATGACTTACTGGTGAACAAAATTGGTGCGGTGGCTGAGGAAACGGATAACTTGATTCAAAGAGCGGCCAATAAGTATAAGGTGATTATCGTCTCACCGACGTCTTTCCTGGCTTATTTGCAAACTGTTTTACAGGGTTTGAAAGCCATGCAGATTGAGGAATCAGCGAAAGAAATTCGTAAAAACGTGGAGGGTTTACAGAAGCATTTAAAGAGTTTCGAGGAGTATCAAGGTAAGCTTGGTAAGGCCTTGGAAACGACCGTGAACCACTACAATAATTCGAGTAAGGAGTTTAAGAAGCTTGATAAGGACGTGGTGCGAATTACTGGTAAAGAATCAGAAATTGAGCTATTAGAGGTGGCTCGACCAGAAACCGAGGAATAGTTTGCTTTTTTTAATAAATCGTGTAATATACACCCTATGGAATTTGCTGTAATAAAAACAGGCGGAAAGCAATACAAAGTCGCCGTGGGCGATTCAGTTAAAATCGAGAAAATTACCGGTGAATATAAAGTCGGTGATAAGCTTGTTTTTGACCAGGTTTTACTTGTTGATAACGGCAAAGATACAACTATTGGTATGCCAACCATCAAGGGTGCCGCTGTTAAGGCGACCATCGCTGAAATTGGCCGAGCCCAGAAGGTGACAGTCATTCACTACAAACAGAAAAGCCGTTACTTCAAGAAAAACGGTCACCGCCAACCATTCTTTGAAGTCAAAATCGACGCCATCAAGTAAAACCGCCCCCAAACAGGCGGTTTTGTTATAATATTTTAATGAAAAATAAATCTCATAAATATATTTTTGTTGTTGGTGGGGTTATGTCTGGAGTTGGTAAGGGGGTGGCTGCCTCCTCGATTGGTTTAATTCTGAAGGCCAGAGGTTTTAAGGTTACCGCTATTAAAATTGATCCCTATATTAATGTTGATGCTGGAACAATGAATCCAACTGAACACGGTGAGGTTTTTGTTTTGAATGATGGTGATGAATGCGATCAGGATATGGGGAATTATGAACGATTTTTGGATATGACTTTATCCCGAGTAAATTATATGACCACCGGCCGGGTGTACCAGGAAGTAATCCGTAAGGAAAGAAACCTGGAATATAAAGGTAAGAATGTTGAGGTGGTACCAGACATTCCTTTTGAAGTTATAAAAAGAATTGAGCAGGCTAGTGTCGAGGCTGATTCGGATATCACGATAATTGAGATTGGTGGAACGATCGGTGAGTATCAAAATATGTTATTTCTAGAAGCGGCTCGTATGATGAAAAGCCGAAATCATGAGGATGTGGCCTTTGTTATGGTTAGTTATTTACCCATTCCATCTAAAATTGGTGAGATGAAAACTAAACCAACCCAATATGCTTCAAGAACATTGAATAGCGCCGGGATTCAAACCGATGTGATTATTGCCCGAGCTTCCGTACCTCTCGATCAAAAAAGAAAAGCTAAGATTGCCATGTTCTGTAACATTCATCCAGACGGTGTAATATCGGCGCCGGATGTGGAAAGTATTTATGATGTGCCACTTAATTTTGAACGTGACAATTTAAGTAAAATTCTCTGTAAGGTTCTTAATTTAAAACTAGAAAACAGGCCGATTGATTTTGGAGCTTGGAAAACTTTTGTTGATAAATCTAAAAAAGTTAAAAAGGAGGTTAATATTGCGGTGGTTGGTAAATATTTTAATTCAGGTGAATTTATTCTTTCCGATGTTTATATTTCGGTATTAGAAGCTCTAAAATATTCGGCTTATAAGGAAGGTCGGAAGATCAAACTTCATTATTTGGGCTCTCAGCCTTTTGAAAAAGAGCCGAAAAAGGTTAGGGAATTGTCTAAATACGACGGTATTTTAGTGCCAGGCGGTTTTGGTTCAACAGGAATTGAGGGGATGATAAATGTGATTAAATATGCTCGAGAAAAAAAGATTCCTTATTTTGGTTTATGTTACGGCATGCAACTTCTGGTGATTGAATTTGCTCGTAACGTTTTGGGCTTAAAGGGTGCTAATACGGCGGAAATAAATCCGAAAGCGAGTGCGGTGGTGATCGATATTATGCCTGATCAAAAAAGAAAGTTAGAAGAGGGGAATTACGGTGGCAGTATGCGCTTGGGGGCTTACGATGCCCTGCTTGGTAAAGGAACGGTGGCGCATGGGGCTTATGGCAAGGATGTAATTGTCGAAAGGCACCGCCATCGTTATGAAGTTAATCCTGATTACGTCGAGCAGATTAAAAAAGGTGGTTTAGTTTTTTCTGGAGTTTCGCCAGATGGAACCTTAATGGAAATCGCCGAATTGCCGAAAAGGGTGCATCCATTTTTCCTCGGAACTCAATTTCATCCAGAATTTTTAGCGCGTCCACTAGCACCGCATCCTCTTTTTAACGCTTTCATTAAAGCGGCGAGTAGCAGAAAGAAAAAGTAATTTTAGCTGATTAAATTTAGGCAGAGTGAAACCCGCCGAGAACGAGGGGCGGATTCACTCCGACCCCGCGCCTCAAGCGGGTTCTGCCTGTTTGGTGGGCCCATCGCCCACAATGATTTTCGCCACAACCCTCTTGTTTTGAGGGTCTATCTTGTAGCTGAAGGTTGTCGTTCCAACTGGCTTGATCTTGTGCGCGAAGATCCCAGCTTCAATGGCGCTCCGTACCAACTGCCCAGGAATGCCGTTGAAACGTTCAGCCAGGGCCAAACGCTGATCGTCCGAGATGATGATCTCGCAGCCATGGCTTCCGATTTTTGGAGCCAGACCCACAATCGCTTCACCAAGGGCGTTTAGGCTGAGATATCCACCAAGGGATAGCTCAGTTCCGTTAACTGCAAACATCGGCTAATCCTCCAAGCACGTTGTTAGTTACTCTTCGTTCTAATATAAATAGTAATCCTTAGTATCTAAATGTCAATAGTTTAATTATTTACGGTTCTCCAGGGCATTTTTGATCGTATCGGCATCAGAATATTCAAGCTCGGTGCCGGTCGATAAACCGCGGCCCAAATGAGAGATTTTTAATTTAGATTGATTAATTAAGGGCGAAAGAGCCTCAGTAATAAATTGGCCAGTGTATTCGCCATCGGGATTAGCATTAAGACCTAAAATAATCTCCTTCAAGCCCTTTTTACTTTTATTTTCAATTTCTTTTTGCAACTCTTTTAGTCGAATTCTATTTTCTGGATTTTTATCCAAAATCGGCACCGTGCCACCGAGCACAAAATACTTGCCATCAAAAGAGTGACTTTTCTCAATATTTTCAAAATCCACATCGCGCGACACAATCATTAGCGATTCGTTTGAACGATTAGGACTACGGCAAACATTACATAAATTAGAATTGTGCGAATCTTTCGGAAAATATCTAAAACACTCTTGGCATAATTTTATTTCTTTTTTTAATTGCTTGGCGAGTGCCAAAAATTCATCTAAATAAGATTCATTACGAGACAATAAAAAATAAACAAAACGTTTGGCCTGACGGGGTCCAATGCCCGGAAAGCTTTTAAATATTTCAGTTAGTTTCTCGATCGTATCCATGGCACTATTCAAAATCCTTAAAATCAGCGTTTCTGTCCATATCCAGGAAGGTTGTCTTTTGTGGATCAAAGACTAATTTGACCACACCCGTTGGGCCGTTACGATGCTTTTCAATCAAAATTTCTGCCTCTAATTTTTTACCGCCGCCTTCTTCATTGTTCTCGCGATGAATAAACATTACCACGTCGGCATCCTGCTCGATCGCACCGGAATCACGCAAGTCGGAAAGTTTTGGTCGGCCACCACGAGTTTCGACGGCACGAGAAAGCTGGGACAGAGCTAAAACTGGCACATCAAATTCACGGGCCAATTGCTTGAGCGATCTGGAAATTTCGGTAATTTGTTGCACCACATTATCATTACCTTTGCTGTTCACGGGGGTCATTAATTGCAAATAGTCCACAATAACCAGACCCACTCCTTTATCATTTTTCAAACGACGAATCACTCCTCGCATCTTTAGAATGTTATTGTCAGATTTAGAATCAATAAAAATTGGGGCCTTGGCGATTGGGTCAAGCGCTTCCCGAATACGATCAAATTCCTCATTGGCCCAACCTTTACCAGTTCGAAGCTTCCAGGAATCAACACGAGACTGAGCGGAAACCATTCTATCCACGAGCTGCTGAGTGGCCATTTCTAGAGAAAAGATGGCCACTGGAATATTGTGTTTGATAGCGGCCTGGCGAGCAATATCCAAAGCGAGTGAGGTTTTACCCATCGAAGGTCTAGCCGCTAGAATAATTAAGTCTGATTTTTGTAGACCTGATAATTTATCATCGAGATCCTTGAAGCCGGTTGGCACACCGCGTAATTCATGATCAGACTTCTGTAACTTTTCCCAACGCTCGAGTGCTTCGGGCAGAACATCTTTAATTTCCACAAATTTATTTGAGGAAGTTTTTTGTGTTACTTCAAAGATTTTTTTCTCGGCTAGATCAAGCAGGACTGGCAAATCTTCGGCTTCTTCATAACCAAGCAAAGAAATATGTTCAGAAGCTTCGATTAGTTTTCGCATAATAAATTTCTTCTGCACAATTTCGGCATAATGCTCGGCATTGGCGGAAGAGGGAACTAGATTTACTAATTCGGTGAGGTAACCGGTACCGTTTATTTGTTCGAGCTGATTTTTTTCAGTGAGGCGAGCAGATAAGGTAAGCAAATCGATCGGTTCGCTTTTTTGAAATAATTCACTCATCGACTGGAAGATAAGGCGATGCTTATCGGAATAAAAAGCTTCCGGTCGAATAATATCCATGATTTCGTGAATCGCTTCAGGGCGAAGCATAATCGAGCCGAGTAGGGCGCGTTCGGAATCAATATTATTTGGCGGAATTCGCGTTACCGTTTTTTTAACAATTTGTTGGGCCATTCCCAGCATTGTAACATGCTTATTTTAAAAGCCTCAAGAGCCAAAAGAGCTTATTCTGTGTATAGGCTGTGGAGAAAAAATATGCTATGGTAGAGCGCATGGCTAGCGATGAAGTAATAGTCAGATTTGATAAGGTTTGCCACGAATTTGGCATCAATAAACCGATTTTAATCGAGGCGGATTTTACTGTGCGTCGTGGTTCGAAAATTACCTTAATGGGACAAAATGGTGCGGGTAAAAGCACGATTTTTGGCTTGATTACCGGCCACTTTAAACCTGAAAGCGGTGATATTGATCTTGCTCATAAACTTTCGATTGCGACAGCCAAGCAGGTTATACCCAGAAATGATTTACATTTGACGGTGAAGGAATTTTTCGAAAAATGTTTTAAACATAAAGATTATGCGATTGAGCCAAAAATTAAAGAAGTTTTGGAAGTAGTGAATTTGAAGGCGCCACTTGATCGGGTAGTAAAATCTTTTTCCGGTGGGCAACAGGCGCGCTTACTTTTGGCCTCAGCTTTAATTCAGGATCCAGATTTACTTTTACTCGATGAGCCGACAAATAATTTAGATAAAGCCGGAATTGCTCACCTTACAAAATTTTTGATCAACTATGAGAAATCAGTGATCGTTATTTCTCACGATGCGGACTTTTTGAATGCTTTCACTCATGGCGTTTTGTATTTGGATATTTATACCAAAAAAGTGGAGCAATATGTGGGTGACTATTTCGATGTGGTCAAGCAAATCACCGCTCGAATGGAAAGGGAGAATATGAAGAATGCGCAGCTCGCCAAACAAATCCAAGAGAACAAAGATAAAGCCAACTTTTTTGCGAATAAAGGCGGACAGATGCGTTTGGTGGCGAAAAGAATGAGGGAAAAAGCGGAAGAGATGGAAGAGGAGAAAGTGGATGTGCGTAAAGAGGATCGTTCGATTAAAGACTTTATTATTCCTGTTCAGCCGGATTTGATTGGGGAGATTATCGGCATCACTGGCTTTAAAACTTTTAAGAATCATAAACCAGTGAATCGCAAAGCTAATATTTCGCTACATAAAAAACAGCATTTACTTATTTCCGGACCAAACGGCATAGGGAAGAGTACTTTGCTCGAGGCAATTGCGACGGGCACTTCTGAAGGAGCAAAAGTGAAACCGGGGGTGAAGATTGGTTATTATCGCCAAGATTTTTCAACTTTAAATTTTGAGGATACTGTTCACGATTCTCTGTTGCAAGTAATGGACAAGCAAATTGTGCAAGAGATGCGAACTATTGCCGGCGGTTTTTTGATTACCGGCGATATGATCTATAGTAAAATTGGTGATTTGTCGGAGGGGCAAAAGGGCTTGGTGGCCTTCTGCCGTTTGGTTTTGGAAAAGCCAGGTTTGCTGATTTTAGATGAACCAACTAACCATATTAATTTTCGTCACTTACCGATTATTGCTAAGGCTCTTGATAAATATGAAGGAGCGATGATCCTCGTTTCCCACGTTCCCGAATTCGTCAAACAGATTCGCATTGATGAGGTATTTGATTTGGAAAAATAGGATATTTGACAAATATCACTACTTTGTGATATTATAGGTTTTCAAATATATGAATTCAAATCAATCAAGACAGGGAAGAACTCCTTCCAAAAGTGGCTATCAGGGTCATAATCCACGCCCAGCGCCCGCAGGCGGCTTTCGTAGCGCGCCAAGCAGTGGTTATCGTGGAAAACCTTCTTCTGGAGGTTATAAGGGGTCAACTGGTGGCGGATATCGTGGTGCACCAGCTAGACCAAGGTTTGGTGGCGGGGGAAGTAGAGGTGGCGGTAAACCCAAATTTGGTGGTCAAAATATTCACTTTTCTAAATTCATAAATAAAGCTCAACCAGTAGCCGAAGATGTAGTTTACGTACCAGAAAATAAATTTGCCGATTTTATTATTGATGCTCGATTAAAGCAAAATATTATTTCCAAGGGCTATGTTACTCCAACTTTAATTCAAGATAAAACTATTCCGCAGATTTTGCTCGGTAAAGATGTGGTGGGAATTGCTAATACCGGAACTGGAAAAACTGGCGCCTTTTTGATTCCATTAATTCAAAAAGTAATTTTAAATAAATTTGAACGAGTGTTGATTGTAGTGCCGACTCGTGAGCTCGCGGTACAAATTAACCAAGAGCTGAGAAGTTTTATTCCAACCATGGGGATTTTTTCTACTTGTTGCGTCGGTGGCGCATCGATCGGTGGGCAGATTGCCGAGCTTCGTCAACGAAATAATAATTTTATAATTGGTACACCAGGCCGTTTGAAAGATTTGGTTAATCGCCGAATGATCGATCTCTCTAAATTTAATACTATTGTACTTGATGAGGCTGATAGAATGCTCGATATGGGTTTTATTGCCGATATGAAATTTATCATGGCCAAAATGCCGACTAAACGCCACACTTTATTTTTCTCGGCTACAATGTCGAAAGAAATCGAGGCCCTAATCAAACAATTTTTACATGAACCGGTGATTGTCTCCGTTAAAACGGGTGATACTTCTAAAAACGTGGACCAAGATATTGTGCGAGTGGTGGGGGATAAAATGGCCACTTTGGAAGACCTTTTGAAAAAATCTGATTTTTATAAAGTACTGATTTTCGGCCGAACAAAACATGGCGTGGAAAAACTCTCCAAAAAATTAGTGGAGCGTGGTTTCAAGGCCGACTCTATTCATGGCAATAAACCGCACAGCAAACGCCAACGAGCTCTAACTGCTTTTAAAGATAATTCTGTCGCAATTTTGGTAGCGACCGACGTGGCTGCTCGTGGTTTGGATATTCCCGATGTTTCCCACGTGATCAATTACGATGTTCCAGCGACCTATGATGATTATGTGCACCGCATTGGCCGAACCGGCCGCGGTAATAAGAAGGGGAAGGCGCTGACTTTTGTGGAGGGAAATCGCTAATTGACAACTCACTATTTTTTTGTAATTATATTGAACAGCGGTTCAGAATATTTTGAGCTAGGAGTTCATTAGGGGGATAAGTCATGAAGTTCGACAAGGAAAGTTTCCGAAAGCTGGTTGGTTGCGAAAACATCGAGACCCGCGGAGGATCATACGTGGTCCTCTGTCTCCGTGATGAAGGCGAAAATCGGGTGGTGACACTTGGCCTGCCATACGGCGGAGCCAGGCGCTTTCATTGGTATGATTCGCCTGGCGAATTCGTGGACGGAGGAGTTTGTACTTCTCCTGAAAACGAATTTGTGCCCGATCTCAACGGTGAGGTCACGGTCATACCACCGGCACGCAGACCCTAGTCCCGTCTACGTCGCTCTCCAGATCTTCATCAAGCACTGAAGCACCCGACGGCGAGCCCTGCCACTCAAAGACCCTGCCAAACACGGCGCAAGTTGTGTGCGGCAGGGCTCTTTTTTTATTTTGATTTTATATCCGTAATTTTATTTATTACCCTGAATTTGCTTATTTAACCCTTGACTTTTAATACATTTGGGTGTATAATACTATTTGAACTGAGGGTCTGCACATTGCAACACGTGGCAACAGCCACTTATGTAGATAAGGAGTAGCGAATGAAGGGAAATAAGCGTTCCGGAGCATCGTCTGTGGTGAACTTCATGCTGTTCGTCGCCATGGCCACGGGGGGAATCACCCTGCTCGTCTGGTCGATTGGCGTTATCAAGGATGGATACCGCCGGTCGCCGCTCGGAGTTGGCGGCGGTATCGAAAGCCAAACCGCGACATCTGTCGAAACGGAGGAAAGGGAAATTGGCTGGCGGACAATCGTGAGCATGAACGGCTTCGATCCGAAGAGCGGGGTGTCCTGGATGGTGGTCTCGTTCAGCGAGAATACCAACAATCCAGCAATGCATCGCGCTTGCTTCATGAATCCCAGCGACGGGGTTGCAGGGAGTTCATCCTTCTGGCGCTACAACGCCACCAACCACCTGGCGGAGGCTTACGTCATCGGACGTATCTTTCCTCCAGACGGCCATACAGAGTTCTTCATCATGAACGACGCGCGAATACTTCGTGCGGAGCACTAGCCGAGGTCATCGGCTCAAGAGACCCTGCCAAACACAGCGCAAGTTGTGTGCGGCAGGGCTCTTTTTTTGTCTCAAATATAGCTATTGACGTCTATTAATTTTATGCTAAGGTTGTGGAGAACGTAGGATCATGGTAGATCCTATTTGACAACACAAAGAAGGAGGCACCCATGACTGGGTTGCTTGGACGGTTGATCGAGGGAATGGCGGCGGTGAAGGATGAGGCCTTGGTCGGCATTGCCGATAAGATCGGCCCCGGGGAGATCTTCATCTGCGAGTTGCTCGACCCCGATGCGCGGCGTCTCTTCGCCTATCACGGCAGGTTGGTCAAGGAGACCAATCCGAAGATCGAAGCGTCGAATGCCGAGCCGCCGGGCGATCATGGTCCTGACCAGGACGGGATCTGCCCGAAATGCTTGGCTGCCCTGAAGTTGGCGGCTGAAGCTGAACAGATCAACGCCATCGGCGGCCTGATCTGGCCGTGCATTAAGGCGACTCTGACTGAGGCGGACCTGATCAAGGCGCTTCAGGCGCCGGGCGGTGTCGCTTTGCGTGAGGGCTGGAAGATTGTGGCTCTGCCGGAGCGCCCCAATCCGCTCGAGTCGCTCGAGGGATCCGGTTTGATCATGGTGGGCATGCCGCCGGGTATGGACGATATCAGCGATCTGCTCGAGGTAGGCTTCCGCCCGCGGGCCAGGAGTGCCGGCACCTTCAGCGAATTCCTTCGCGCCCTTCGTCGGTAGGCCACATTGGCCGGCCGCACGGCGGGGGTTCCTCTTTGAGGAGCTCCCGCCGTTTTTTCATAAAAAATTAGATACTTATTTGTCTTTAACTTCAAAACCTAATTTCAGAATTTCATCACGGAGTTCATCCGCCTTTTTCCAATCCTTATTTTTACGTGCTTCTTCACGTTCATCTAAAAGTTTTTTTACTTCAGGCGAAACAGTTACAATTTCTTTTTTTATTTCCCCTAAATTCAGGCCTAGCACCTTATCAAAATCTAGAATCGTCGCAAATTTGTCGGCTGGTGAAAGCTCGGCCTTTAAAACCTCCTGCATGGTAGCCAGAGCTTTTGGCATATTTAAATCATCATTAATATTTTCCAAAAATTGTTTCCTTAAATCAGCATTTACTTCACCAATATCTGTGCCGAGGCTCTGTATTCGGTTGTGTAAATTATACAAACCATTTTGAGCGGCGACGGCAATTTCGTCACTCCATTCCATTGGCTTGCGATAGTGAACGGACAAACAAGCATAGCGATAGGCTAGGGGATTTTGTTCTTTATCAATAAAGGAATTTTGTAAGGTGACAAAATTACCGGCACTTTTAGCCATTTTTTTACCACCCACAATGTTCATAAAAGCTCCGTGTAGCCAGAAATTAACCCAGGGCTTTCTATCGGTACTTGATTCGGTCTGAGCAATTTCGTTAGTGTGATGCACATCAATATGATCAATACCACCGCAATGAATATCGAATTGTTCACCTAAATATTTCACACTCATGGCCGAACATTCTATATGCCAACCAGGAAAACCGACACCCCATGGACTCGGCCATTCCATTTGTCTTTTTTCACCAGTCGTCGGGGAGAATTTCCACAAGGCAAAATCAGTAGCGTTTTTCTTTTCAGGATTAACTTCGACTCTAGCTCCTTCTCTTAAATCGTCAATATTCTGATGTGACAGTTTGGTATAATCGGCAACTTTTGAAGTATCAAAGTAAACTCCGTCACTTGTTTTATAAGTAAAGCCTCTTTCTTCCAGCTTTTGAATCATTTCAATTTGTTCTTTGATATTGTCGGTCGCCTTACAGAAAATATCAGGAAAAATAATGTTTAGATTTTTTAGGTCCTCTTTGAATGCCTCGGTGTAAAATTCGGCAATTTCCCAAGCAGTTTTACCTTCTTTTTTAGCTTCACGTTCCATTTTATCTTCACCGAGGTCTCGATCGCCAGTTAAATGGCCAACGTCGGTAATATTCATCACATGCTTAACGTGATAATTGTTGTATGTTAAAACCCGCTTCAAAACATCCTCGAAGATATAGGTCCGCATATTTCCAAGATGGGCAAAATTATAGACGGTTGGTCCGCAAGTATACAAACCCACCTCACCTTTTTTTATTGGGTTAAATTCTTCTTTTTGGCGACTGAGAGTGTTGTACAGATTTAAAACCATTTTTTACGTTTAGCCAATAGATAGACAATAGTTAGTACCACTATTTCTATAGCGACAATCATAAACCAGCCGTTATCGTTACTAACTATTGGAGTATATTTAGTATTCATTTGAAAGAAACCGGTAATGATTGAAAAGGGCAGGGCGAAGAAGGTGAAGATCGTCAGTGTCTTCATGATTTCGTTCTGCTTGGTGGACAGTAAGGAATTGTTTGTTTCGCGAAGTTCTTGTAACACCTCGGTGACATTTTCTAGAATTTTAGCAATCTTATAGAATTCATTTACCACTTCTTCAAGTTCTAAAGAGAAAGCTTCACCTAGAATCTTAACTGAATCGTGTTGCAGGGTTTCTAAAATATTGCCGTGTGGAGTAACGATATGATTAAAATTGATTATCTCTCGGCCGATACGAGAAAGTTCGAAAACCATCTCTTTTTCCTTACCAGCGAAGATATTTCTCTCAGCCTCATTCAATAAATAATTTATAGCGTCGAGTTCATCGGACAGCGATTGATAGATAGTCTTCATTATACCCAAAAACAACTCCCCGGAACCAATTTCTGCTTGATTTTTATCTAAAATAGAATTAACCTCGAAAATTTTGGAGTATTTTTCCATGGCATCGATACTTTCGTAACGATTAGTGATGATGAAATTCTTACCAATAACGAAATCAATTTCCTGACGGTGACTTTTATTGTGCGTATGCTTAAAAGCGGGGAAGTGCAAAACTAAATAAACGTAATCCTTATAAGGTGAGATTTTATCCTTAAAAGTGGGCAGTAAAATGTCTTGAGCCACTTCGGGACTCAAGCTAAATTCTTCCATTATTGATCGGGCTTCATCCTTGGTTGGATTTTCTAAATCAACCCAAGTTATCGCCTTATAGTTTTGTTTTTTTAACATGCCAAAATTATAGCATAATCTTTTTTTCTATGCGATAATATTCGCATGTGGATTTTTTTAAAAAAATATCGAAGCTTATTAATTTTTGTTTTAGGATTGATTTTAGCTTTTGCTCTTGGTGTTTCTTTCGGTCATTATGGTCTAACTCAAAATTCCGGTTCAAGCCAGCGTGATCTAAAAATTATAAATAATGATGCAATTTCAGCCTCAAATACTATTGATATGGCCCCTTTTTGGACCGTCTGGAAGCTTTTAGATGAAAAATACGTGCCAACCAAAAAGCATAATGCCACCACCACCGATCAAGATCGCCTTTGGGGGGCAATTCAAGGAATGACCGATTCTTTGGGTGATCCATATACCGTTTTTATGCCACCCGCCGATGCCAAGGAGTTTCAAACAGATATTAGTGGCAACTTTGAGGGTATTGGCATGGAAATTGGAATTAAGGACGGAGTTCTGTCTGTTGTTTCACCCCTAAAGGGTTCACCGGCTGAGAAGGCTGGTTTAAAAACGGGGGATAAAATCATTACCATTGATGGCGAGCCAGCTGTGAATCTTTCAACCGACAAAGCGGTGAAATTAATTCGCGGACCAAAGGACACTGTCGTCAAAATTAGTGTTTTGCGCGGTAATAATACAAAAACCCTAGATTTTGCAGTGACCAGAACGGTTATTACAGTGCCGACTGTTGATACAGAAATAAAAGGCGATGTCTTTATCCTTAGACTTTATAATTTTTACGCGGAAGCCCAAGCACAATTTAACGCTGGCTTAAAAGATTTTATTGATTCGAAAAAAACTAAATTAGTTATAGACTTGAGAGGTAATCCAGGTGGTTATCTTGATGCGGCGGTAGATATGGCCAGCTGGTTCCTGCCCCTAGGTAAAGTAGTCGTTCGAGAAGATTTCGGTCCAAATAACGATCAACCAGAAAATGTCTATCGCAGTAAAGGTTATGATATCTTTAACGAAAATTTGCAGCTGATTATTTTGGTTGATGGTGGTTCGGCCTCCGCTTCCGAGATTTTAGCCGGTGCCTTAAAAGAAAATGGCAAGGCTAAGCTGGTAGGTGAGAAAACCTATGGCAAGGGTTCTGTTCAAGAATTATTGCCGGTGACTAAAGATACCTCTCTCAAAGTCACTATTGCCAAGTGGTTAACTCCCACCGGAAAAAGTATATCAGAAGATGGTTTGGTTCCCGATGTTGTTGTAAAAATCACTGAGGCTGATCTAAAAGCCGGTCGTGATCCACAGTTGGATAAGGCGATTGAGCTACTCCACGGAATGACGAATTAATTCATAAACACTCCAGCCCGGTGTCCTGTAGGGACAGCCGGGCTTTTTGTTGTGTCTCTCTTTGCTTCTGGCCTCAATCAATCTTGAAGGCCGCCGTGATAATCACAATGCTCAGGAAGCACACAAAGGCAACGTTCTTCCAGAGATTCCGGCGTACCCAAAAGTAGAAAGTTGGGCTCGTTGATGCCAGTACTGCATACAGAAACATCAGCGCTAGCCCGATACAGGCGATACCTTCATGATTGTTCATTTTACTCCCGTGAACCAGCTATCGATTTTGGCAGTTTGGCCATTGAGGTCAATCGATGGACCTGTTCAAAACTAGGAGTAGTATGTCAAATTTTTTGTAGTTTTACAAATATTTTTAATGTATGCCTTGCTTCAGGACGGTTAAGTAAAATCAATTATTTAATTGACGATAGGTTTTTCTCAGCAATTTTGAAAATTGATGCATCGAGTTCGTAACCGTAAAACTGACCACCACGATTCAAAACCTCCTTACCTAGAATAGCCGTGCCCATGAAGGGGTCCATTACAACCATATCTTTTTTGAAATAATTATCTAATACAAAGTCGTATATTCCCTCTGGAGTAGGGCAGGGATGGCCTTCAACAGAAGTATAATTGAAATACATAATTTTACCGACTGGATTAAAATTTACATCCTTTGATTTAGACATGACGATTATTTGATGGCAATTCGAATGTGCGTCCATTTGAGTTGTATAATCCGGATTCCAATTATGTTCTGGCAGCTCTATTCCTTTTTCCGTATAAGCAAAATTAATATGTCTTTCTTTGAGCTTAAGACCCAAGTCAAGACAAAGCGATTGAATGTAGCCGGTAAGCTGAATGTATGTTTTATCACTAACAACTGAGTCGGCGCATTCAACAATTAAAACTCCATCATCTTTTAGAATCCTAAAACACTGAGCATAAATTTTACCGAGCGTGTCTTTAAAGGCATCTAGGCTAGATTTATCACCGAATTCACCGTACTTTGTTCCAATGTTGTATGGTGGGCTACCCACGATTAAATCCACCGAACAGTCCTTAATTTCCGACATTTCTTCCGATGATTTGTTGTATATTGAATATTTTTTCATTTATTTACTATAGCAAATTTATTCATTTATTAAAAATTTTCCAACGGAAAAGGGTAGTCGCTGTTGGACTACCCTTATTCCTTCTGCACTGCGGATCACCGCGTTAGAAGGTTGCTGCAACGCTCGCCCCGAAGGCGGCGTTGAAGTCTTTGTTGCCGGTCACCTTGTCGACCAGCTTGACCCAGAACGGCGTGACTGTCACACCACTCTGGAGTTTGAAGTTCAGGCTTTCCTCGTAGATCACGAGGAAGCCAGGCTCGACTCCGAGTATACCGGGGTCGTAGGCCGCCGACAACTTGCCGTTAGCCGACACGCCATGACCGAAGTCCCCGTTATACTTCAATCCGATGTAGGACATCGTTTCGAAGTTCACGAGATCTCCGTCACCCAGATCGCGGAGCGTTTCCGTCCGGACGTAGGGCGTGGCCGTCAGCTTCATCGGCACGATATCGGCCTCGATGCCGTCGACCGGCCGAAGCTCTACCCAGAGCTCGCCGATGTCGGTCCCCTCGATATCCATCGTGGGGACGAAGTCCATGAAGAGGAAGCCCGTATCCACGAGCACCCCATTGACCTCCGTCACCTTGCTGCCCGAGCCGTCGAGCTCCCTCGCCCCGGCGTCGCCGCTGAGGCTCCGGGAGTACCAGAAGTCCAGACTGTAGCCGCCGTCGAAGGCCGTGAAGATGTCCAGCTGGTTCGCCCAGTTGTCCGACACCACCACGTTGTTGTTCAGGAGGTATTGGTTCACGACCTTGTCGCTCACCGTTACCGACTGCGCCTGCGCGAATTGGGCCACTGCGGCCACGAGCACGAACGTTGCGATAAGCTGTTTCATGAGCTTATTCTCCTTGTGGAATCATCAATGTGCGAGCGCTGGTTAGATTGATCCCTTATCTAACTGCCCCTGTTCGATTCCCTATAAGTATAGCACCTTTCACCTTTTTTGTCAAGGTGATTTAAACCTTATTTTAGGCTATATTGTGAACGTAATAGCTAATTAAAATTATATGAAAATAATCTTACTCAAAGACGTAAAGAAGATCGGTAAAAAATACGAGATTAAGGACGTGGCGGATGGTTTTGCGATCAACATGCTCATTCCGAATAAATCAGCTATTCCAGCGACTCCGGGGAATATGAATATGATTGATGTGAAGAAAAAGTCTGATGCCTTTGTGACTGCCAAAAATGATCAGGAATTGCAAAAAGCTTTGAATGAAGTTAAGGGCCTAAGTATTGAAATGAAAGGAAAAGTGAACGATAAAGGCCACCTATTTGCTGGTATTCATAAGGAGGAAATTATCGAAGCTGTTGCTAAACAAAAAAAGGTGAATTTGTCACCGGAGTTTTTAACTCTTGAAAAACCGATTAAGGAAGTGGGGGAGCACGCCATTACTGTAAAGGTAGGAGATAGGGAAGTTGCTTTTAAACTTATAATCAAAGCCGAATAATTCAACCGCCCCGTCAATCAGAATTGCCACCCCGCCTTATCCAAGGCGGGGAAAGGGGGCTTACGATTGTTACTCCGCTTTCTCCTCCTTGATTAAGGAGGAGTACCCGAGTCTTCGAGGGGGAGGTGGTGGAGTTAAACTAGATCACGCTCACAATTCCTTTCTTTTCCATCTTGGAGTCAAAAGACATCTTGCGTTTGGTGCCAAATTTTACTTTACCATCTTTAACCGCGAAAATAGTATAATCTTTACCCATCTTAACGTTGCGGCCAGCGAGAAAGCTGACACCCTTTTGGCGCACAATAATCGAACCAACCTGGGCTTTATCCCCATCAGTTAGTTTGATTCCCAAGTATCTAGGATTCGAATCTCTACCGTTTTTTGTTGTACCCGCGGCTTTTTTATGTGCCATATTGTGTAATTATTATTAATTCAACTAAGTTATGTGAGTATAAGGCATATTGTTCAAAAAATCAAGGGCCTTTTGAGCCTCCGACGGTCGGGAACTAGGCGGGTCTACGAAAAGGACCCATTTTTACTCAATATTTCGACCCCCCTGTCAAGTAAAAAAGCCTTATTTTAGGCCATATTTGCTCATTTGACTAGGCCCTTTTCGTGTGGTAAATCCTTGACAAGAAAACCAAAAGGTGATAGTATATAGGGAGTCAGAGGTGAACTCTGATTTTTTCTTTGAAAAAAGAAAATAACAAAAAAATTATGATCGAAATAACATCAGCCGTAATATTCTTAGTTTCGTCATTATATGGCTCAGCGATGGTCGCTGTGGCCCAGGATGTAGGCGATAATGTGAACAGTCAAAGCCAAACGGCCATCGTTAAACCGATGACCCTTGAGTCTTATGTTCAGGCTTACTTTGCCGAAACTCCTATCTTAGCCAAAATTTCGAAGTGCGAATCGCGCTTTCGACAGGTTGGTAGCGACGGTCAGGTCCTAAGGGGTGAAGTTAATAGCGATGACGTTGGTCTAATGCAGATTAACGAACAGTATCACGCTAAAGAAGCAAAGGATCTAGGTTTAGACCTGGAGACCGTTGAGGGGAATTTAGCTTACGCTAAACACCTTTATGACACTGAAGGAACCGTACCGTGGAATGCATCAAAGAAGTGTTGGAGTAAATAATATTAAAGAGGAGCGCTTATCGAAGAGGTAAGCGTTTCTTCTTTATAGATGCATGTCGTACAATATATCTTTTCCCTAACATATATACTGCAAATGGGGCGCTGTATAGGAATAGGTCCTCCCCCGGCCATTAAACAAAAAAGGTATAGGCGAAGATAACAATAAGAATAATAATAAAGATTACGTCCCAGATATTAAATATTTCGAAAAAATCCTGCATATCTTTGAGTTGGAAAATTAATTATGATTGAGTCTTTTTTAGCATCTCCATAAATGGGTCCCAAATGTATTTAACCCATATCCCCCAGAAGTACATAAATGGACCAGCCAGGTAGTTATCCCAAATACCGGAAATGAAGTTCCAGATATAATGGAAGTTTCTTTGGACTTGCTCCGACATGAATATATTTTTAAGATCAACGCCGTATAGACTTAGAATCACCACCGCAACGATGATTATAATGATCATCTTTATTAAGCCTTGTTGGTTTGTTCTTTTCATGTTGCTAATAATTATACACTAACTGCTTTATTTTTTAAAGCGTTTTCTTAAATTATATAAAAAATACCAAAACGGACTGACAATTAGGTCGTAAAAGTTGGAATGCTTAAGCTCCTCACCGCCAAATTTTTGTTTAAAGGCGGTTAGACCGTCCCAGCTCACATGTTTATCATTGGCTGAAGAAATTCCGCCAAAATTGTAAAAATCACAGCCAATTTTCTTGGCTTGCTGTATCCCCGCCCACTGAGCCAAATAAGTTGGCGCCCGATTTCTTTCGTCATTACTCGAGGCACCAAAAACATAATTAGCTGTACCCGAATAAACAATAATCAAATTGATGGCGAGAATTTTCTCTTTATATTTAGCAATAACTAAAAAAGAATTTTTAATAGTCGAGAGATTGTTGAAAATGTTTTGATAATAATCCTTTTTATGCAAATGGAAGCCATTGCGCTCTGCGGTACCGGCCATTAGGCTATAAAATGCCTCAAAATAGCCGTTGAAATTAGCGCTAATGATTTCCGTCGTTATTTCCTTTCTTTGAGCTAAACGAATGGAATAACGGCACTTTTCATGCATGGTAAGCATCAAATCATCCTCAGTTTTATCTAAACGAACTCGCCATTCGGTGCGGGGTTGAAAATGAGCGGAATGATAGGTGTAGGCTGGAGCTTTATGATATAGACCAGATAATAACTTTTCATCGGCGGGGGCCGGTGTGAAATCAAGACGAACAAAAGCGGCACCCAGCTGGCGGGCAATTTTTTTCAGCTCAACTTTAAGAAAAACCAATACTTCGGCTGTGGGCTCGAAAATTAATGGGCCATATGGAGTGTATAAATAACTTTTACCAAGCAGTAAGGGATATTTAACAATTTGAAAATAAACAACAATTTTTTCCTCGCGATAAATCGCGAAACGTTTAACTGTTCGACCAAATTTGATTTGCCAATCGCCATAAAAATCAGCCTGAGTAAACGGCAGGTTTTTTTGTAGATCAAGAAAGTTATTAGCACTGACTTCTTTAATGACTAAATTCGACATGTTATAAATAAATTAATGGATCTAAATAAGAACTAGCTCCAGCGAGTGGTATGGTGTATGTTCCTTTACAAACCGTGCTTTTTAGAGTGGAGACTTTTACTCCTTGGCCAGCATAAACGCTCATATGTAAGTGTGGGCCGGTTGAATAGCCGGAATTACCAGAATAGGCCACCACATCGCCAGCTTTAACTCTTTGGCCCAACACAGCAGTAATGGCCGATAAGTGACCATAGGTGCTGGCCAAACCATTATCATAGCGAATAAACACCCATTTACCATAGGAAGCACCCGGACAGATCACATCGGTATCACCAGTGCCTTCAACGATGCCATTTGCAGCAGATTTGACGCGACTACCAGTTGGTACACCAAAGTCGGTACCATTGTGAGAACCGCTGGCATATAACCGTCCAGAAGCACTCGTTACCCCAAAATTTTGGGTAATGCGAATGACATCTAAGGGCCAAGCCAATATCCCCTTACCAGCTGGTGGAAAACTTTTGGGATCAACAATCAGCTTTAATTGAGATTCGTAAGAGGCGACTTCCCTATCGAGGGCTTCCTTTAGGGCCAGCTTATCCTTTAAGATTTTCTGAAAAGTTGCCTCGGTATTTTTGGTTACGGCCAGTAGGGTACTTTTTTCTTTTTTTGTTGATTGCAGCGCTTGCTTTTTACCGTTCAATTCCTGGGTGTATTTTTCTAATTCATTTTTCTTTAGTTCCAAATTATTTTTGGCTTTTTCAAGCTGAGACTTAATAGTTTCAACCTCGGTCACCTTATCACTCATTTTGGCCTGAAACTGAATTGAAGATTCTAAATCATTCCAAAAATCAGAAAGGTCGTTATTAGAAAGCAAAAGCTCAAGAATTGAATCAGAGTCGGCTTCAGCTGTTTGCCTAATCATATCGCGAATCACCATATTACCTTTAGATATTTGTCTCTCATGGTCGTTGATTTTAAGACCGGTATCCTGAATAGTTAGGCTGGTTTGATTAATGTTGTTGGTGGTCAACTTAACCTCGGTGGTGATTTTGTTTGTTGAAACATCTAGAGTTTTGATGGTATTTTGAAGGGTATTGGCCTGATTGCTGATTGTACCGAGTTGTTTTTCGTAATTGGCAATTTCTTTTTCCAGCTCAGCTCGATTCTGATTAGAAATATCAATTTTGGCCTGGATTTGTTCGGCCGTTTCGGCTTGTAAGGAACCAATCGTAACAGCCGAAAAAAGCCCTAGAATAGTAAAAAAACTAATGTAGAGAATTTTTCTCATAATGCCATTATAGCATTTTGAATTCGTTTTTGGGATTCAGCTTGACCGAGAATAGTAAGTAAAGTAAAAGGATCGGGGCTTTTGTCGCGACCGGAGAGGGCAACGCGCAGGGGCCAGAGCACACTCCCCTTTCCAAGTTGTTCAGCTACGGGCATTAGGATTAATTTCAAGCCCTCCTCTGTAAAATTTGATTCAGAAAGTTTTTCCAGTACTTCCAAAACTTTTTCCAAATTATTTTTGGGAATAGAAAAATCAGTATCTTTTTTCCAAATTAGCATTTCTTTTGCGGGTGTTGGTGCCACAAAAAAGTAGTCAAACTCCCCTGTTTCAACTAAACCCTGTAATTCGCTAAAAGTATTAATTCTATCAAGAATAGTTTGAGTAATTTTACTTAGTAAGTTTTCTTCAACCTTGTATTTTTTTTCTAACACTTTAGAAATCTCGGACATTAAAATGTCCTTCGGCAGTTTCTTTAGATATTCTTTATTTGTCCACAAGAGTTTCTCCTGGTTAAAAATAGCTCCAGATTTTTGAACTTTAGTTAAATCAAATTTTTCCACTAGTTCTGTTAGAGATAGTATTTCTTGATCAGTACCAGGATTCCAGCCGAGTAAGGCAATAAAATTTATAAAGGCTTCGGGCAAATAGCCGGCATTTTGATAATAAGCCACCGAAACTAATTCTCCATGTTTTCGTTTCGATAGTTTTTCTCGTGTTTCCGATAAAATTAATGGTAAGTGAGCATAGGCCGGTATGTTTGCCTTAATTGCTCCAAAAATAAGTATTTGTCGTGGGGTATTAGAAATATGATCTTCTCCTCGAATAATATGGGTGACACCAGACTCAAAGTCGTCAACAACATTAGTAAAGTGGAAAATTGGTTCATCTAGACTTTTGGCGATAATAAAGTCTTTTAACTCGGTTGTATCGAATTCAATTTCTCCACGAATTAAATCAGTAAATTTTACTTTCTTGTTTGGATTACGAAATCGAATTACCTCCGCTCTTTGTCCTTCCTCCTTTACTTCTTCTTTAGAGATATAGGCTTTATCTTCCGAGATCAATTGTTCAAGATACTTTTTATATACAGCTTTTCGTTCTGATTGAATGTACGATTTTTCATAGTCTAGACCAAGCCAGGCCATAGAATCATAAATCATTTGAGTCCACTCTGGTTTGCTACGTATTTCATCAGTATCCTCAATTCTTAATAGAAAAAGACCGTCATTTTGTTTAGTAAAAAGATAGTTGAATAGGGCGACCCGAGCCGAACCAACGTGGAATAAACCGGTTGGGCTGGGGGCAAATCTGGTGACAATTTTACTTTTCATGGGTTAGGGCAATATTAATTATTTCTTGAGCAATTTTATCGGCGGCGTCGGGATGAGAAAAACCTTTAGCGGCAACAGACATTTTCTCTCTCATTTGAGGATTTTGTAAAATGCGATCAATCTCGGTAATTAAAACATTAGTGGTCAGATTACTTTCCTCGATAACTGAGGCAGCACCACTACGAGCGTAAGCATAAGCATTCACTCGTTGATGATTGCCGTTTGATTCAGTGATCGGAATAACGATACTTGGCACGCCCCAGGAAGCAATTTCAAAAATGGTGGAACCTGCTCGGGTGATTATCAAATTCGCCGCTCCGGCTGCCATGGTTAGTGATAGATTGTTAAAATAATCATAAACTCGATAACGTGCCTTATTTGGATTATTAGTTAGAATAATATCGGCCGTTCGAGAAACTTCCTGGACATTTATTTTTCCTGTTTGATGAACTATTTGATAGCGTTCAACTAAATTTGGTAAAGCATCTAGAATTCTTTCATTAATTAATTTTGCGCCCAATGAACCACCAATAATAACAATAATTGGCAGATTTTCTTCTAGGCCTAGGTATTCGTGAGCTCCATTTTTAGTTACAGCTAGGACAGCTTTTCTTAAGGGGTTGCCAGTAAAAGCGACTTTTTTCGGATCAAAATATTTAGTAGCTTCAGGATAAGATACGGCAATTTTAACGGCGAATTTCGCTGCCCAGGCGTTAGTTTTACCTGGCACGCTGTCAGATTCGTGGATAATTACTGGTATTCGTAAGATACGAGCAGCCATCAAGACCGGAAAACTTGCGTAAGCTCCCTTGCTAAAAATTACATCCGGATAAATTTTGAAGACTTTACCAAGAGCGCTAATAACTCCAAAAAAAGTTTTAAAAATATCTAAAAAATTTAGGAACGAAGTATAGCGTCTAATCTTGCCGGCGCTAATTGGCACAAAAGTTATATCATTCTCGATTAATGCTTCGGCGTCATACTGACTATCAGACATAAAAAACAATTTAGCTGAAACCAAATTTTCTTTTTTAGCAATTGCGTTTAGTGATTCGGCAACAGCAATTAAAGGATAAAAGTGACCGCCAGAACCTCCACCTGTGAGTAAAATTTTCATTTTATTAATTTTTGATATTTTGAAACGTTAAAGATTATACCAATTTCAGCCAGAGTAAACATTAAGGCCGTACCACCTTGGCTGAAAAAGATCAATGGTGAGCCCGACAAAGGAATAACCCCAATCATTGAAGCAATATTGATAAATGACTGGATCGTGATAAGTATAACAATTCCGGTGACTAAAAGTCCACCGAAAAGATCCGGCGCACGCATGGCAATTTTTAGACCCCGTGAAGCAAAGAATAAAAAAAGAAAAATTATAACTACCCCACCAATAAAGCCAAATTCTTCAGCCGCCACGGGAAAGATGGCATCACCAATTGATTCCGGTAAAAATTTAAATTTTTGAATGCTTTGGCCGAGCCCTCGACCAAATAATTGGCCAGAACCAACCGCAATTAATGATTGTTGAATTTGATAGCCAGAGGTCAGAGAATTATCAGTGGGATTCATGAAGGTTGTCAGACGACTTAGTAAATATGGTCGCACTAAAATCAAAGCCGAAACACAAAGCAGGCCAATTATTCCGATTAAGAAAACATGACGCCATTTTCCCCCACCGACAATATACATGGCCAGACCAACAATGAAGATTATCACAAAGGAGTCAGTGTCTGGTTGCTTCAACAAAATCGTACCAATTATTCCCATTAGAACCATGAACGGAACCAGACCAAATTTAATTGTTCCGATCTTATCTCTTAGTCCAGAAATCCAAGCGGCGAAATAAATAATGAAGCCGATTTTAAGAAATTCCAGTGGTTGGAAGGATAAATTACCGATATAGATCCAGCGACTGGCACCACCATGGCTAATTCCTATACCCGGCACAAAAACTAGTAATGTCGCCATAATTGATAAAAGGAAAATATAAAAAGCATATTTACGCCACAATCGATAATTGATCTGAGTCATAATTACACAAGCAATTAGACCGAGAAATAGGCCAAAAAATAATTGACTAAAAACAATTGAGGCGAATTTGGCCGTATCTTTAGCGTAAATTCCTAGAGAAGCAGAAATAAAAATCAAGACACCAGAAAATAACAGAAAAATAAAAGCAAGCAAAAATGTTTTATCGATTTTTTTCGGCATATCGCAAATTAACCCAAAAGCGCAATAATTATTCCGATGCTAGCAAAAATAATGCCAAGCACCCAATAACGCATGGTTACCTTATAGGCCGGCCAACCCAAGGCTTGAAAATGGTGATGAATTGGGGCGACCAGAAAAACTTTTTTTCCATTCCTAAACTTTTTTGATAACAGTTGAATGGTACTTGAAGCTGAGGAAATCACTAGTGGAAAAGCGATAATTGGTAATAGAATTACTTGCTTAGTTAGAAAAGCGACCACCACCAAAGTGATAGTTAAAGCCATTGTTCCAGTTTCTGACATGTAAAATCTGGCTGGTGGAATGTTAAACCATAAAAAAGCCAATAGACCACCAACTAAAACAAAACAGAAGGCCGCTAAATTAATTTGGTTTTGTAACAGAGCAATCAAGCCATAGGCGCCAAAAATAATTCCAAACACTCCCCCAGCTAGGCCATCCAAACCATCGATTACTCCACCAGAGTATGTGCCAAGAGTAACCAAAACGAAAAATAGTATAAAAAATACACCAGCATGCCAAATACCAACAAATGGAATAATAATATCGGTAGTACCGAGTTTTGTATAAAACCACCAAGCGCCGATTAGCGAAATAATAAACACCAAAACTAGTCGTTTTCTAGATGATAGACCAGCAGCCTTTTGATCGTAGTACTTAGTAACACTGAAATAGTCGTCAATTAATCCTATTAGCGCCCCAACGACCAAAGTAAATAGTGGTAGCCAGGTTTGATCACGGCTTAAAAAATTAAGTTTGGTCATAATTGGACCGTCGATAATCGACCCAAACCAAAATAAAATAATAGTAATAACTGCACTTGCCCAGACGACCACACCACCCATCAGTGGTCTCTCATCTTTATCTTTGTGTAAATTTTGCGTGATTGTGGCTATGCGCCCATCAGTGGATACTACTGCGCTCTTCTTTTTCCACATTTTATTTTTATACAAATAATTACTTAATATCGGAGTAATCAAAATTCCGATTATAAAAGTGATAGTGGTAGGAATGAATATTTTAAGAATACTTAGGGTCATTTTATTTCTTTAATATGATTAATAATCTCACGAACATCACTAAAATTATCAAGTGACCCCAGGACAATGCTGATAATAAATACACCGTTATTCATTTGGGTCAAAAGGGCCAAATTCTTGTTGGCTAAAGCCGTTTGACCAGTTTTTCCGCCCAGAATTCTGAAGGGAAAGGTCTGATCACTTAAAAAAGCGTCGGTGCTATAAACTATACTACAGTTATTAAGCATATCACAAAAGTTGAATTGTCTCTCGCGAGTTATACCCAAAATACTTGGATAACGTTCTTCAATGTACATCAGCAATTGTGCTAGATCATTAGTGGTTGAAAAATTGTAGGCTCCGGGACCAGGAAAGGGATCTAGACCGGTGGAATTAACAAAATGAGTATGGGCTAATTTTAAGCTCTTAGCCTTCTCGTTCATTAGCCCCACAAACTTTTTCTCACCAATCAGGCCAGCGAATAATCTGGCCACATCATTATCGGAGGCAATTAGCATGGTCTTAAATAGCTCGGAGGTCTGATAGCTTTTCCCGGCTTTAAGAAAATGATTAGAACCTGGACCGTCGACGTAATCTGGTGTAATCAGAACTGGTGTCTTTAAGTCAAAATTTTCCCAAACAACAATTGCCGACATTAGTTTGGTAATACTAGCAATTGGCAGTTCCTGATCAGAAGACGAGGATATTAGAGTTTTTAGTAAACCATTGGGCGAAACTGCTAGGGCTAAAAAGGCCTTGGCTGTAATTTTTTTATTATCCAAATTTTCAATAGTAATCGAGTCTAACTTTGCCTTATCAACCCTCGCACTTTTAAGTTTAAGCACCGCGTAACCAAGTTGGTCAGTTTTTTGTCGGTTATTCAAACTAACTAAGGAAAAAATGCCGCCGACAATTAAAAATAAAATAATTACAAAAAAAATAGCTAAAATTTTTTCTTTTGTCGTTCTTTTGTGTTGCATTATATATTTTCCGCTTCAAGTACCGGCTTAGATTCAATAGCTACATTATGTTGCTCAAATTCAGCCTTTACTTTCTCATATTCTGGCAGATCTTCAATTTTAGAGACACCTAGGAATGACAGTAATTCAAAAGTTGGTCGATAAAGAAAACGACGTTGATCTTTCTCATCAGTAATTTTTTCCACTAAACCGCGAATCTGTAAATTTCTTAATATAAAATTGCTTTGCACACCGCGAATATAGTCTATTTCCGCCCGAGTAATCGGACCCTTATAGGCAATAATTGAAATGGTTTCCAAACCAGCTTTACCGAGATCTTTTACCAATTCCTCCTTGGTCAACCGCTCAATAATATGAGAAATTTTAGAAGAAGTACCGAGCATAATTTCATCATCTTTAAAAATCAGCTCAACTCCCCTATTTTGGATTTTTTCTTTTAGGACTTCGAGGCCAGCCTTAATTTCCTCCTCTTTTTTACCCAAACTCGCCGCCAACTTTTTTATAGTTTGTGGTTCACCTTTCCAGAAAAGGATGGCTTCGATTTGGCTGTCTAATTCTAATTCATTCATGATATTTTTTACGAAAGTATTTAGTTGTAATGTGGCACACCAGTATTTTGTGTCTCTATTTCTATATCAGCAAACTCATTATCCTGCTTCACGTTCACAATCCCCTGTTTAACTAATTCCAGCATCGCTAGAAAGCTAATTATAACATTAACTCGCTCCTCTTTTCCAACTTTGGCGAACTCCCGGAAACTCATTTTGATACTACTCTTTATGCGCTCAGTTAGATTAGTCATCATTTCTTCAAGACTGATGACTTTTCGAACGACCGCCTTTGGTAGATTTTCAATTTTGGGCAAGGCTTTAATGACACTCAAAATTCCAGCCAAAAAGTTTTCCTTGGTTAGGCTTTGATCGGGAGAAAAAACCGGCACCATTTTTCTTGGTTCAGGATAAAAGATAATATTCTGACCAAAAGCTTTTTTAACATATACACTTAATTCTTTTATTTTTTGATAAATTTTCAATCTACGCTCTAGATCGTTAATATCTTGCTGTTCATCCTCAGTTAAATTTAATGATGGAATAAGCGAACGCGATTTTATTAACAACAAGGTAGAAGCAATGACCAAAAAATCAGCACTTTGGGCAATCGGAAAGGCGGTTTGGTTTTGTAAATAAGCAATATAATCATCCGCCACTTTGGATAGAGCAATGTCATTAATGAAGAGTTTTTTCTTTTCAATTAAAGAAAGAAGCAAGTCCAACGGACCCTCAAAGACTTCGGTTTTGATTTGAAATTGATTATCACCCATTATTTTTTGTGTTCTCTAATATCTCGTCAGCAATTTTCTGCCTTTCTGTCTGAGGCATTTCAGGCCCGAGCTGGGTGGAGATGTAACCAACGTATTTATCAAAATAAATCTTATCATTGGCCCAGGTTTCTACAAATTTTTCAGTTAATCCGGATATTGGATACAATTTGATATGAACATGATTTACTCCAAGTCCTTCCATTACTAATGCGACCCTCTTTACCTTAAGGCCAATTTCAAGTATTTTTGCGACAGATTTTGCCGCTAGCATTAATTGAGAATAATCAGTATCGGGCATATCCGTAGCGTCGCTAGGAAAATGCATTTTAGGAATTACCAAGGTCATTCCTTTTGTATTAGGATTCAAATCAAGAAAAGCCAAATGATTTTGATCCTCCCAGATTTTTACACATGGTATTTTACCCTCTCCAATTTTACAAAATATGCAATTATCCATGTTATTTTTTTCTTTTAATTTCAATTCCTAATTCACGCAATTGTTCAGCTGCAACCTGAGCTGGTGCATTCATCATTAGATCTTTACCCTCTCCCGTTTTGGCAAAAGCAATTACTTCGCGAATGTTTGGTTCATTTTCCAGAATCATCATCAATCGATCAAAGCCCCAAGCAATACCACCGTGTGGTGGAATTCCATAGGAGAATGATTTTAACATATGACCATACTCTTTCTCGATCTTCTCTGGAGAAAAACCCATAATTTCAAGGGCTTTTTGTAGAGCCTCTGGTTTATGATTTCGAATACTACCGCCTCCAATTTCACTGCCATTTAAGGCTACGTCGTATTGAGTAGTTAGTATTTTTTCAATATTGGTTTTGTTCATTAGGTCGCCTAAGCATTCTGGAGTCGGTGAAGAAAATGGATTGTGAGAAAAAGTCCAACCGCCCTTATCGTCTTTTTCAAAAAATGGAAAGTCTATTACCCAGCAAAAAGCTAAAAGGTTTTTATCTTCCTTATCCTTTCTTAAGTCAGGCTTATCCGAATTATATTTTTCCATCGCTTCCTTATAGGTCAAACGTGGAAAAGGTATCTGTTGGATTTTCTTATTAGGATAAAGAGTGGTAACCATTTTGATTAAGGCTCTTTCGTTGAGCTCCATTACTTCCTCTCTTTTAACAAAACTCATTTCCAAATCCATCTGGGTAAATTCTGGTTGTCTATCACCTCTAGTATCTTCATCGCGATAGCAACGGGCGAATTGAAAATATTTTTCCATACCAGCGGCCATTAATAATTGTTTGTACTGTTGTGGTGACTGAGGTAAAGCATAAAAAGCTCCCGTCTCAAGTCTTGATGGTACAAGAAAATCTCTTGAACCCTCGGCGGTCGCAACTGTCATGGTTGGGGTCTCAATTTCCGTAAATCCCTCGTTCACAAAAAAATTGCGGGCAAAAGTCATAACCTTACTTCGGTTACGAATATTTTTCTGCATCCTTGGTCGTCGCAAATCAAGATAGCGGTATTTCAAACGAGCCTCCTCACCAATATCACTACCGTCACCACGTACATCAATTGGTGGTGTCAGTGCCTCATTTAATACTTCAATTTTAAGAATTTCTAGTTCAATTTCACCGTTTAATTTATCCTTCTGAATATTTCTATCTGGTCTCTTATTTATTTTACCAGTCACCGATACCACCCATTCGGAGCGAAGTTTTGAACCAATTTCATGTGCCTCCGTAGCATTTGGCAGAATCACTCCCTGGACTACACCCGTCATATCGCGAAAATCGAGAAAAATAAGCTTACCCTGATCACGGCGGATGTCCACCCAACCCTTTATCATCACTTCCTCCCCCACCTTTCCGCCCAAATCCTTGATATATGTTCTTTCCATTTTATTTAAACTAATTATTAAATTTTATTCCTCTTTAACAAAAACAAACCTCGGAACCTGCTGGCCCTCAACAGTTGTGATACCCTCGAACATACTCAATGGCCGAACCCAGTATTTCGATTTTTGATTATCATACAAAGCCTCATACACCACTAAATCTTCCAACGTTTCGGAGTGCTTGGCGACAAAATACACTCTATATAAGTTGCCGGTTTTTGAATGTTTATATATTCCTTTTTTCATAAAAAATAGTCCTTACAAAATTACTATTTCTAATAATCTTGTAAGGACGATCTTCATCGTGGTGCCACCTTACTTACTTCTTATTTACGGGGCTCTACTTGCTTTCGCTTTCTTCCCCAGACTCAGCCGTGTTGGCGGCTTCAGCGTCTATTCATCTATATTATCATCTTTTTAATAAACCACAATACCCACTTTTTCACGAACCAGCTGCATTTTATTTTCAGCCCGAATTCTGGCTTTTTCACCACCCTCCTTCAAAATGGCCAATACCGCTGGCAAATCTTTGGTTAAAGCCTCCCTTTTATCACGTAATGGGCCGATAAAGGCCTCTAAATCAGCTATAAGCAGCTCCTTGGCCTCTTTGTAACCGAGGCCGCCATTTGTGTATCGAGCTCGTAATTCCTCTAATTTAGGCCCTTTTAGGAACAATTTATGAATGGCAAATAAGTTACTTTCGTCGGGATTTTTGGGTTCGGCCACACCTTTTGAATCAGTCGGAATACTCATAACGGCCTTTTTTATTTCTTCCGGAGTCGCAAAAAGTGGTATCACATTACCATAACTTTTGCTCATTTTACGGCCGTCAGTTCCGGGAACGGTTTCTACTTCTTTTAAAATAATCGGCTCAGGAATTTTAAAGGTTTCTTCGCCATTACCAAACACCCGATTAAATTTTTGGGCTGTATC
Organism: uncultured Candidatus Saccharibacteria bacterium; assembly: GCA_964567825.1. Lineage (GTDB taxonomy): Bacteria > Patescibacteriota > Minisyncoccia > Phycocordibacterales > GWA1-40-21 > CAIJXO01. The sequence continues at coordinate 5,077 of CAZMNX010000007.1, read as the reverse complement.
GCGGGCGTACTCGACGTGCTGTTTTTGATCCTGGCCAACCGGGACCACATCAGCATCCTGAATTAAAATGTCAGCCGCCATTAAAATAGGATAGTCAAAAATACCAACATTAATTTCTTTGTTTTTTGCTTCAGCATCTTTATAAGCATGCGCACGCATTAAATACGGCACGGTGGTTAAACAATTAAAAATCCAGCCGAGCTCAGTAACCTGCGGCACATCGCTTTGCTTGAATAAAGTAACTTTTTTCGGATCCAGGCCAATAGCTAGGTAGTCAATCACTAAATCCAAAATATTTTGTTTCATTTCCGCACCATTTTGAAGTGTGGTTAGGGCATGATAGTCGGCAATAAAAATGTAGCTTTCATATTCATTCTGTAAATCTAAAAATTGCTTCATCGCCCCAAAATAGTTGCCGATATGCAAACGGCCTGAGGGCTTTACACCAGATAAAAGTATTTTTTTTGTGGTCTTAGACATAATGAGATAATACCAGAAAAAACAAAATTATTCTACAGACTAGGCAACTCAATATAAAACTGAGAGCCCTTACCTTCGCCCGCCGACTGCGCCCAAATGCGGCCGTGCTGCGCGTCAATCATTTTTTGAGCAACGTAAAGTCCGAGGCCAGTACCGCTAGAATTTACCTTACTCGCATCCGCCGAGCGACTAAACTTTTTGAAAAGTGTCTCAAGGGTTTGGGCGGAGAAACCGATTCCACTATCCTTCACGACAACAATCACTTTATGTTGACCATGTCTTTCCACAGAAATCTCAATAAAGCCTTTCTCTGTGTATTTATTGGCATTATCTATTAAATTCATTAAAACATGCTTAATTTTAGTCTTATCCCCATGCACCAAAATTGGATTTTTTGGTAAATGAACGCGAAATTCCAACTCAATTTTAATTAAAGCCTGAGTTTCCTCAATTGTCTGTCTAACCAAATCAACTAAATCAAAATCTTTTAGATAATAACGCATTTGGCCTTGTTCCATTTTTGATGTATCCAAAAAATCATTAATTGTTTTGCTAAGTGAATCAGCCGAGCGAAAAATCGTTTCCAGTGGTTTAAATAAATTATCAGGTATTAGTCCGAAGTCACCATCGAGGATCATGGATAAATAACCTTTAATTGATCCCACTGGCCCACGCATTTGATGCGCAGCCAAAGACACAAATTCATAACCATCCAGATTGTTTTCTGTTTTGTTCACCATAGTAAGATTAATATTAAATTTTATCTTACTGCTGGTATTTC
>CAZMNX010000007.1:0-3716 GCA_964567825.1 uncultured Candidatus Saccharibacteria bacterium | reverse complement strand
GTTTTGTTCACCATAGTAAGATTAATATTAAATTTTATCTTACTGCTGGTATTTCCACGTAGAATTGAGCTCCTTTACCCTCGCCGGCCGATTCCGCCCAAACCTTACCGCTGTTAGCTTCCACCATTTTTTTGGCAATATAGAGACCGAGGCCAGTACCGAGAATATTAGTTTCATTCGCATTTTTAGCTCGACTGAAACGCTGGAACAGCTGACCGAGCGTTTTCTGTGAAATTCCGACTCCGCTATCCTTCACCGCAAACAATATTTTCTTATTTTTGTTTTCAACTGAAACTTCCAGCCAGCCAGTCTTTGTATATTTACTTGAGTTATCAATCAAATTATTCAAAACTTGCTTCAATTTATTTTTATCAGCATTTATTATACAGGCCTGATCAGAAATTTTTATGCGGAATTCTAAACCTTTAGCGTCAATATTTGGCTTCAATTCCTTAACGACGTCGTTAACCAAATCTCTGAAATCAAACTCGCTAAATTCGTATTTCATTTGGCCTAAATCGATTCTTGATACATCTAGGAAGTCTGTCACCATGCGACTGAGTGAGTCAGTCGATTTAAACACCGTGCTCAACGGTTCATCAAAAGTTTTTGGCACTGGTCCATAATCACCCTCCACCATCAGGGAAACATAACCCTTAATGGCAGCGAGTGGCCCACGGATTTGGTGAGTAGCTAGGGAAACGAATTCGGATTTCATCAAGTCTAATTCTTTTAGTTTCTCATTTGCCAATTCGATCTTCTCGTTGGTATCTTTTAATGAATAATTCGCATCTGCTAATTTGTTATTCGAACTCTCCAAGCTCTGCGCCAGTTTCTCAATCTCCTCACGTTGTGCTACTTCTTTTTTCACACTGCGAATAATGATTAGGCCCACAATAGCCGATATAATCAGAGTAATTCCGGTTAGGACTTTATTTATATTGCTTTGAATAAAAAAGAACTGAGAACCGATCAAAATTATCTGCGCCCAAACGAGTGCCTGAGCACCGAGGAGTTTTGCATCAAAGGTTTTAAACCTGACAATCATAAATGTTAAAAAGACCATAAAGACAGGAGCGCCGAACAATCCGTATTGTCCAATATACCAATTTTCCGTAAAAATTTCTAAAATGTTACCTAAAGAAAAACTTAGCAAGAAGAACGTAATGCCAATTGTTACAAGAATAATTTTTCTCCTTGAAATTTTATCTGTAAATTTCTTGAGTGCAATAATTGCAATAATAACAATAAGAATTGCATATATTAGTTCTAAAATGTAACCATACGAGGTCAGAACTCCTTCAATCGCTGCACGATCGCAGTTGGATAAGTCATAACCAAGCAATGCAAATTTTGTCGGTGCAAGCACTAAGATTGGAACAAGCGGTATGCTGAACAGTATCTTTTGCAGTGCTGAGAAATCTTTTTTAAAGAAAAATACGAAGGAAAAATAAAACGAAAATAAGTAAACAAACGGTTCAACAATAACCAAAAGAGTCCAGAAGAACATGGTATATTTTGGAAGTTCTGTGGCCCACGTAACTAAATTAGAAAACATCCATACCACAAAGGTGAGCGTAACCATGAATAAAAGCTTATTCTCAAGTTTATTTTTCCCACTTAAGAAAACTAACAAACCAACAATGATTGTTGGAATTGCGGCACCAAAATATGAATAGTATAGGAGAGGTGAAAAAACATTTTCAGATATAACCAAAAAGTGAGATGGAAACCATTGGCAATTTTGAATTATATCTAGAACTGGTTGCATTTTAATATTATTTATATGATTCTAGATTAAATCTATCAGGAACAGATTCTTCAGTTGTAAAATACGTCAAATCTTCAGTGACCATATATTTATAATAAGAAACACCGGCAGATAAAAAGATCAATACAAGTAGGACTACTATGAAAAAATTGCTACGTGTATTTTTAGACATTATCTTGATATTTATTCCTTAGGTATGTTGGAATAAAATTACCATAGCTATTATACATTCTTTTTGGTAAAAATTGAATAGACCTTATTATCTTTCTGCATTTCTTTTCCCCACAGTGACAATTCATGGACCAGTTCTCGTCCTCCTCGAGAGTAGAATAATCAATTTTGATTTCTTCATCTCTTTTAATATCACGCATTGCACGAACCGAAACTGACCCAACAATGCCTGCATTCGGCACGCAAGAATGATTAATGTATTTTTCTTGAGATTTAACGTCTAGCCATGTATGTTTTTTAATATATAACCAATGTTCACCCACTAGACTGTCTTTCATATTTCTTGGCTCGAATCGAATAATATTACCCCTTAAAAAACCGATGAGTTCATTTTTGCGGATATCTTTTGATGCAAATAGTCCACGGCCCTTATTAGGACTATTTGATACGTAGGTTTTTTTATTTATTATCGAGGGATGATAAATGTTTCTCATACACCTTTTTAAAATATGTCGGAACAAACGGTAAGTATTTTTTAAATGTTTTCGGAGGCAAAAATTGTATTGACCTAATTACCCCGCGACAGTTTGCTGCACCACAACCACATTTCATTTCCCAAAGATCATCACCCTCAATTATCGAGTAATCCATTGTGATTTCTTCTCCTTCTTTTATTTCTTTAATTGCAACAATATTAATTTTGCCTTTGACACCAGCGTTTGGATCGCATGAATGATTCAAGAATTTATATGGTTTATCTGGATCAATCCATTGATCTTTAGCAACACCGATCCAATTAGGATGGGACAAGGAATCATCCTTGTTTTTTATCGTCATAAACTTCATCTTTCCTCTTATGGGCTGAATTACTTCACCACGTTGTATTACTTCTCCTGCCAGGATACCTTTTCCATGAATATTACTTGTTGCAATATAAAACTGTTTCATAATTATTAATGACAAATTATAGCATATATATATAAATAAACAAAAATCGCCCTCCTAAACGATTTTTGTTTAATGAGAGCGATTGTTCCAGACGACCCAGGCCATGTATCCACTCACAACGAAGCAGGTAACTGGGTATGCCAGTTCTGGCCAGTTGTTGAGCCTCAACATAACCGAGATCATAAATATTCCGTAAGCCAAAGTCCAGATGAACCACGGCAACGGATCCTCCTTGTCGGTACCATTTTTCACGCCAATCACCATTGGCACATATGAAGCAACAGTTCCGATCTGATACAGCAAGCTAGCTTCAGTCGCTGATGTGAAATACCAGATGATCGTAATCACCAGGTCCACCAGAAACATCATCCAACCAGTCATATCAGGCCAGTGCATCTGTCCGCGTCGGAGCATGATGACAAACGTGACAATACACGACACTGAACACGCAATCGGGAGAATATCCTTCACCCAGTCGTTTGTCAGTGTTGCGTACGACAACATATTCATCAGCGATCCAAACGTCCAGATCCCCCACGACGCGCTGTCAGGCTCCATGCCCGACTTGCGCACCTTGAAGTTGTACACGATGTACCCGAGTATCTGGAGAAGCCCAGATACTACAGCAAAAAAGATTGCCGTATCCATCCGAACCTCCTTCTAAATGGTTTCGAAACTCAAAGATCTTATTCTAACTCCACTCCACTATTATACACCCAAAGGGTCTAAAAGTCAAGAGTAAAGAACAACGTGTTGTGGTATATTTATTCAATGATCAAAACCAAGGAAATTGAAGGCTTTGGGGTTACCTTTAATGAGGTCACGC
>CAZMNX010000006.1:0-42336 GCA_964567825.1 uncultured Candidatus Saccharibacteria bacterium | reverse complement strand
AGAGCGTACGATTCACATTCGTAAGGTCACAGGTTCGATTCCTGTATCGCCCACAGTTATTTTGCCCTATGTCTTGGACAACCAATAGCCATGCCGTAAATTTCGCACTGGGCACAATTTTCTCTTGGCCCATCGTCATCATCTGCCGCAACAATTTTTTCAAGATTTAGACGCAGGACTGGTTTAGACTCTGGTACCTCTGGCTTGTCTTCTGGCTTAGCTTCCGGTTTTAGACCAGGCAAAAATGGATTTGTTTCTTCTGTCATATATTCTACTTAATTAGCTACGAAATAACTATAACACTTTTTTGATTTCAAACAAAGATAAACGGAAAGTGCCCCGGGTCGGTGCGACGCGCGGAGCACTTAGTGAGGCATGAATACCTCGTAGTGAAGCTCAGAGCGAGCCTTCGGGTAAATGACTGAAGATGATCTGAGCTAGGAGGCCCATATCAATGCCCAAATCACTCGCCCAGTCAGCAAAAGAGCCCCATTTGATCAATCGACCCTGTGGCATCCAGCGACCAGCACCCCAAGGCAGGTATAGAGCACGATGACTGCTACCACAACCAGCATAGTTGAGCTTCAGGCCCACAATCGGCCAATGAAGATGCTCGCCGTAGTAAACGGTTGAACGATCGCCAGACGCCTGCACGCGAGTGCAAGCCTTGGTGATGTCTAGCGCCTTGGTTACTTTAGCCGGGTTTAATGTCCCCGGAAGATAGCAACCCAGAGGCTTATCCACCTCATCTGCAAGAACAATTACTCGATGCATGTCGCACCCCCTTCAAAATTCGTTTATCGGCAAAATGCGGAGTTCAAGCCAAAATATTAGTCTCTTTAATTTATAAGTCAAGAAGACACGGCCAATTATTGTCTGGCTCGATCTAGGACGATTAATCGATTAAGAGCTTGGCTAATTCCTGGAAAAGTTTTTAAATCCTTAGGAGAAAAACTATCACCTTCAATATCATCACTACCGGCTGGTAAAATATAGACGTTGCCACTTTCTGGATCCCTACCAAATATCACTTTGATGCCCTCTCTCTGGCATCTAGCTATGATTTGATCAGTGGGAGTAGTAAAACCAGGATACTCAGCATCAGTAGCCATCATTCGCTGATAGGATAATGGCTCGAGACCAGCAAAAGGAAAAACTTCGTGTCGAGAAACAATTTCTCGTGCAAGGGCAATAATCTCCCGCCTAATTTCCAATTGTCGTTCCAGATTATTTTGAGGGGTTTCGATAGGCATACTTATTTAATACTAAATTATTTTCGAGCGATCAATAGAATATCCCTTTCAACTCGATCGAGAATAAAAATAGATCGAAAACCGATTTTCGCCAAAAGTTTTAATAAATATTTTTCGTCTAGTCTATATGGCGGTTTAGAATCCTGAATCTCATGGGCGATAATTGCCTTGGCAACTTTTAATGGCAAATACCTCGAAAAACGTTTTGATTGTCTTTCAAGTAAATCAGCTCCGCCAGATTGGGGATAGACCTTATCCATCAAGATAAAGCTTCCACCAGTTGAAAGATTATTATAAATCGAGTTAAGCAATCTCTCCTTATCAGCATCCTTAAAATTATGAACCGTCCAGGCCGAAAAAATAATATCGTATGGTAATGAATCCTTAAGATAAGAATATGCATCCTCACAAATATATGTAGTTCTATCCTTATATGCGCGAAGTTTAATTTTAGCTTTTGTCAGCATCTCTTTTGAAACATCGAGTAAATCAAGCTTGATTTGAGTAAGTTTCAGAATTGGTAAAGCGGAGTCGCCCTCCCCTGTCCCAATTTCCAAGACCCGGCTATTTTTTCGATAAATTTTCTCGATTTCTTTCGCACCCAGTGTAAAAATTAAGGGGTTATAAGGCACTAGATCAATAATATCTTGATTATATTCACTTAATATATTGCTGTATCTATTTTTCATATTTAAACAATAACACAATTATTTTTCAGTTCAAGTAATAACAAATGAAAAGCGCCACGTCTGAGAGGCAAACGTGGTGCTTCTCATTCGTGGCGCGGATTAAATTGCCGCACATTACTTCCCGATCTTCTCGTGATCCCAGGCCACATGACTGACGCCGCGGATGTCCTCGTAGGCCACGAAGACAAACCGTGAGGCTTCGGGGTGTAAGTCGGACCCGGCATTCTGGGCGATCGTGCAGCCGGACGACGCAACCTTGTTCAAAGTCCCAACCGCCGGCGTGGTATCCGCGCGGTCAATCGTAACCTTCTCACTACCAAACCCCTTACGGAGACTCTTCAGGTAGTAATAATATGGACTATTCATCTTCCTCTCCCGCTAGCTGAATGTTCTCTTACTTTATTCAGAATAGTCATAATTGATATATTTGTCAATATATTCAGACTCAAAAAAAATTCGCATGAGGCGGATTTGTTTGTGGACCGTACAGGACTCGAACCTGCCACCCCCTCATTGCAAATGAGGTGCTCTACCAGATGAGCTAACGGCCCAATGTCAAATATCCTAACATATTTAAGAAAAATTTCAAACCTCCTATTTCCCCGCCAAAGCTAAATCTATTAAGTGCTCGAAAAATTGCGGCAATGGGCAACCAATTGCCGCCATAGATTTTGGTAAATGCGAGTGGCTGGTTAAGCCGGGTAAAGTATTAACCTCTAAAATATAAATACCGCGTTTAGGATGAATAATGAAATCTGAACGGGAATAGTGACGAAGGCCCAGAGCGCGATGGGCTTTTTCAGCCATTTCTTGAATAATTTTCTTTTCGGCTTCCTTAAAATTTCCCGGGCAAATCACGATCGGTTCATTAGTTAAATATTTAGCTTTGTAATCGTAAAACTCACTATCGGAAGATTTGGCAATTTCATTGGGTAATAAAGTATAAATGTCCTTTCCACGAAAATTATCAACAACTCCGCAGGTGGCTTCTTTTCCGGCAATATATTCCTCAATTAAAATTACGTCTGAATATTTGGCGGCCTCAATCATTCCAGCCTCCAACTGTGCTAGGTTTCTTGCGATTGAAACACCGACGGATGAACCACTATTGTTTGGCTTAACCACCGCCGGCATGGGAAAAGTTTTAAAAATCTTAACGGCTTCATTATGAAAATTAGCAACTTTACGAACCGAAGTATGGAGAGGTGTTTTTAGACCATAATCATTAAAAATCTTTTTCGACAGAATCTTATTCATACCCAAAGCTGAAGCAAGAGTGGTTGAGCCGGTATAAAGAACCCCCGAATCATCCAATAATTTTTGAATACTACCGTCTTCGCCATAAGTACCGTGAAGGGCGTTGAAAATAACATCAACTCTTTTGAAAATATTTTCTGGTTTTATAGGCACACCTTGAAAATGCCACACGCCGTTCTTATCGATCACGATATCGAGCACCTCAAATCTATTCTTCAACTCATCAGATACCAAAGTATCAAGCACCGTTTTTCCGCTACCCAAAGACACCTCGTATTCTGCCGATGGCCCACCACGTAAAACTCCAACACGCTTTTTTGACATAAATAAATTATAACATAGAAAATTTTAGCAAACACGAGAACGCCGGTGAGTTTCCCCACCGGCGTTTGATGCCACGATTCCCACTTCCCTCACTAACGGTTTCGTTGGTGCCGCAAACGTTGAGTTTCCTCCTTGATGGCCATTACACCGATCAGCACGGCGAGGGCTCCAAAAAGAATCACCATGCCACAGCTAAAGTACACAGCCACTTCCTTGATGTACGTGAGATTTTGTCCAAGGGTCAAAAACAGCACGTAGAGACCGTCGAGGATGATCACGACACCAACCAGGGTAAGTATCACACCCCCTATTGGTCTCCAGATTTCCCAGTCCCTGACTCCCTGCCAGAAACTTTTCAGCTGGAACAAACCAAGCTTTACCTTCACGTTAGCCTCCTGTTTGGGCGTTCAGCGGCAATTATGATCTGTAAAAAATTCTACCACTTCTTCGATGAAACGCAATAGCGAACCGATGCGCCTCGGCATTCACTTGCAAAATTTCTTTTTTATATTTTTTAACTAAATTCTCATCACCAATTATCGCTTTAGCCTTATGTTTTTCATCCTTGGTCACTGCCACTAATTCAATTGACTTACCGATCACCTGTCTAGCTGCACCCAACTGTGTAAGTCCCCCATCCGCCACAATTAAATTTGGTAAGGCCCATTCAGTGTGTTTGAGGCGACGTTCTAACATTTCTTTCAAAGCCCCAATGTCATCTCCGACGCTATTTCTGATTTTAAACTTACGATAATCACTCTTTTTCAATTCACCATTTTCCATGACCACCATCACTCCCACATTTTCCTGGCCACCAAAATGCGCGGCATCATAAGCCTCAATTCTGAAATCGGCAACCTGACTAGTCCTTTCCTCCCTAATCAACGACACATCCCTAATATGCTGTAGCGCAAAAATTGTATCGCGCACTTTTTTAGCCGCTTCAAATTGTTTTAACTTGGCGCAGGCCTTCATTTCCTTATTTAAATTTTTGATAAGTTGTGAATTTTTCGAGCCTAAAAATAGTTCAATATTTTTAATAATACTTAAATAATTTTTAGCCAAAATCATCCCACAACAAATTCCTGGACATAAACCAATCTGATAATTGAAACAAGGTTTATTTTGCTTTCCGTCAATTGATGGACTACATCTGTCTCGAAAAGGAAAAATCTTTCTAATTAGAGCCATCACTTGCTTCAGTTGTGTATTGTTTGGATAAGGGCCAAATTTTGAACGTACTTCATATGGCAAGCCTAACTTTATTTCTTTCTCACGGACAATCAAAACTCGCGGAAATTCTTCTTTGGTGATAACGACGTAATTATAACTTCGATCATCTTTTTCTTTAGTATTATAACGAGGCTGATATTTCTTGATTAAATTACTTTCCAAAATCAAAGCTTCCAAAACCGAGTTGGTTTTAATGAAGTCAATTTTATTGGCCTGAAAAATTAGATCGACAAGTAAAGGTCCGCGGGTGGCGATCAAATCTTTGGCAAAATAACTTTTCACTCGATCTCGTAGTGAAGTCGCCTTACCAATATAAAGCACTTCCCGCCCACGCTTAAAAAAATACACCCCGGGTGAATCAGGTAGTTTGGCTTTTTTGTAGTATTGACTATCCATTTTTATCATGCTAGCATTTTTGGTGGAAGCTCGCAAACACGCAACAGTGAATCTGGGAGGAAACTATCATGAAGGGCATGAAGAGGCATGAGTTGTTGTCGATTCGCGCGAATCTGGCACAAATGCAGCAACGACTCAATCGAATGGTCGAAATTGTCAGTGGTGCGCTGCAAGAAGAGCGGAGTTCACCATTGGTTGTCGCAGAACCGGAATGTCCGGTCAGGATGGCCTTCCGAACAAGCGGTCTTGGCAAACGAGCCCTGGAACTATGCTTCACGCTCAGGATCGACAAGCTCGGTCAGTTTCGATCCTATTCGAAAGGAGACCTGGTGAAGTATCGGGGTGTCGGGCCAAGGACTGCCGAACACATTGAGGCGGTGCTCGTGTCAAAGCACCGGTAGGAAGAAACGCAACGCGAGAGCCCCAGGACCAAAACTGGGGCTAAAACTTGCCTATTTCTTCAAATGCTTCTTCAAATAATGCCCAGTGTATGATTTTGCTGAGTTGGCAATATCCTCTGGTGTACCTTTAGCGACAACTTCGCCACCTTTGTCCCCGCCTTCGGGACCAATATCAATCACATAATCCGAACTTTTAATAATATCCATATTGTGCTCGATGATAATAACGGTATTGCCATGATCCACCAATCGCTCCAAAATTTCAATCAACTTTTTCACATCCTCATAATGCAAACCAATCGTCGGCTCATCTAAAAGATAAACTGTTTTTTGAAGATGAGGTTTGTAAAGTTCTGACGCCACTTTCACTCTCTGTGCTTCACCACCCGAAAGCGTGGTAGCACTTTGACCAAGTTTCAAATAACCAAGGCCCACATCTTGCAAAGTTTTCAAACGATCATACACCGCCGGTAAATCCTCAAAAAATTTCACCGCTTCTTCCACGGTCATTTCTAGCACCTCAAAAACATTCTTCTTTTTATATTTAACTTCCAGAGTTTCTTTGGTAAATCTCTTACCGTTACAGACATCGCAAGGCACATACACGGTCGGCAAGAAATGCATTTCCACTTCAATTACTCCGTTACCTTCGCAAGCCTCACAACGTCCGCCCTTCACATTAAAAGAAAAACGATTGGCCTTCCAGCCACGGGCTTTAGCCTCCACTGTTAAAGCAAACATATCGCGAATATGCGACCAGGCCCCGGTGTAAGTGGCCGGATTTGATCTTGGTGTTCGCCCAATTGGCGATTGATCGATCAGAATAACGCGATTAACGTACTCCGTACCAGTAAAAGTTTTGCAGTTAAAGACTTCATTGGTTCGAGAACGATGAGTTAATCGAGCATTAAGATTCTTGTCTATAATTTCATAAACAAAAGATGATTTACCAGAACCAGACACGCCGGTTATTGAAACCATTTTACCGAGTGGCACATCCACATTCAGATTTTTAATATTGAAAATATTACCACCGCGAATTTTCAGCGAACCTTTATCGGTATCACGACGTTTTTTAGGAATAGGGATAACCTTATCACCACGCAAATAATCTAAGGTAACCGATCCGGAACTATTAGTTTTATCGGTCAAAAGTTTATCAAGGTAACCAGAAACAACAATTTCTCCGCCGTGCACCCCAGCTCCCGGTCCAATATCAATTAAATAATCGGAAGAATAAATAGTATCTTCATCATGCTCAACGACAATGATCGTATTGCCCAAGTCACGAAGGTCGGTCAAAGTTTTAATTAAGCGATCATTATCGCGGGAATGCAAACCAATCGTCGGCTCATCCAAAACATACAACGCTCCGACCAAACCAGAACCAAGTTGCGAAGCTAAGCGGATACGTTGAGCTTCACCACCAGAGAGGGTGTGGGCCCGACGATCGAGCGACAAATACTCAATACCCACGTCCATCATAAAACGCAAGCGATCATCTATTTCTTTCACGATTACAGCCGAAATTTCTTTCTCGACTTCATTTAATTTCAAATTATCAAAAAAAGTTTTAGCATCAGTAATAGACAAAGCAGTTAAATCGACAATATTTTTACCATTAACTAAAACATGCAGAGCTTCCTCGCGTAAACGAGCCCCATGACATTTTTCGCAAATATCTTCACTATCATTAGCCATGACTCCCTCCGGTAAGCCAAAAAGATGTTTGGTACCAAGGCCATTACATTCGGGGCAAGCGCCATAGGGTGAGTTAAAAGAAAATAGACGCGGTTCGATTTCCGGATAAGAATAGCCATCGTAAGGGCACATAAATTTCACAGACATCATTTTGTCTTCACCATTCGTTTCAATTTTAAGCAAACCCTTGCTTTCATCAATCGCTTTCTCAATCGCTTCACTTAAACGCTCACGAGTGGCCGATTTTTTATCTTTATCCTTAAATTCACTAATGTAAAATTCATCCACCAAGACATCGATATCGTGCTTCTTGGTTTTAGAGAGAATAATCTGATCTCGGAGTTTTTTAAGAACACCGTCAACTTTTACATATTCAAAACCTTTACCCAATAGATCGTAAAGTAATTGATAGTATTCGCCCTTACGACCAACAACAACGGGAGAAAATATTTTAACTTTGGCATCAGTATACGGCACACCCAAAACGACTTTGGTATTTTTTTCTAGATTGGTGGAAGTAACTGACTTAATAATAGTCTCTAAAATTTCCTCATTGGAAAGTTTTTTGATTTCGCGATCACAGACTAAACAATGTGGGCGGCCGATTCGGGCATATAAGATTCTTAAATAATCATAAATTTCGGTAATAGTCGCCACGGTTGAACGTGGATTGTTCGAGCGAGATTTTTGATCAATCGAAATCGCTGGCGATAAGCCTAAAATTTCATCCACATCTGGTTTTTGCATTTGGCGCAAAAATTGGCGGGCGTAAGAAGACAGGGACTCAATGTAACGCCTCTGACCTTCGGCAAAAATCGTATCAAAAGCCAGGGATGATTTGCCGGAGCCGGACAAACCCGTAAAGGCAATCATTTTCCCGCGCGGCATTTCCACACTCACATTTTTCAAGTTGTGGGTGCGAGCGCCGCGGATGATTATTTTCTCATCACCGTTATCAAAATGGACTTTAGTTTTTTTCATATTATTTAAATATTGACGCCAATTGCCCCAGCGATGAACGCTAGGGGTTGTCTATGAATCATATTACTTCTCTTTCAAAAAGGCAAATTTAAAATTCGGACAAAATTATACCCCGGCCGCTTATCTGCGCACCGGGGCATGTGGATCTCGCAAGCTGACGTGCTCCACTACATCGTCAGTTTATCCTCGCCGATAACGTACCACGATGGGTTACGTCGGCTGTTTCGCCCAGAGTGAGTCCGGATTATTGAGACTCAGGCTATCCGAAGTTATCATTCCCGCGCCAAACGCGCAGGGTACATTCTGGTCTTAATCGGAATAACCAGAACGTGTCAGACGGTCGGCCATTAATTAAGGAACAACCCTGTGTGATGATGTGGCCGGCCTGACAAAAGGCTCCCCATCACCGACCCCTAAGGTTTTCTCCGTCTTGCTACGTGGCCTTAAGGCTGTATCCACGTAACTAAAGCTACCCAATATTATTCTATTCGCACTGCTTTCAGCAAGGTTTTGGGTTCCGCTAAGTAAGCATCGCATGCAACCCAACCTTCATCGACTAATTCTCAACCCTCTGGTGGCGCGATAGGCAAATTCGCTCTACCCGACCTTATTTCCAGAAGGACATCGACTACGTAATAGTATAGCACGACCAACCTAAAAGTCAAGCATTTTTAGAGCCTTTTGTTATTTCTTATGGCAAAAAATCTCAAATACAGCCAAAAATAAGCCTTATTTAGAATAAAACTTCAAACGTTTCTTGATGAAAAAGGAGGTTAAAAGTAAGACAAGGAAAAATAAGGTGAATCTATAATCACCTTTTCCGTACAGGATATCGATTAGCAAACCAAACAAAATAATCTCATTAAAATATTTAAAATGGTACAGCAGGAAGACTGAAAAAAGCACACTCACCCACCACCACGGGCTAATGACTATCAAAATCAATAAGACAATTTCTAGAATAGCTCTTTTCATAGCAAATTATTTATCAAGCACCACCTGAACTAAACTTAATTCAGAAATATTGACCGGGCTCTTAAATAAAACGGTTTGAAAAGCGTCTTTATCCTTAAAGTCAACTTTCTCAACAATACCAAAAATATTTGTGGTGATCGAAGGCATAATGATCACGTCATTTTCCTTAGCCTCTACTTCCCGTGGCAAAAGAATATTAAAATTACCACCGCCCATCCCTATCGCCTCAACACTAACCGAATTTGTACCTAAAATAACTTGATTCTTTTCACCCGGTGAAGAATAGAGAATAACTTTAGCGGTATGATCATAGACTTCACTAACCTTGCCAATATAAACCGTAGCATCAGCAATAACCCGATCACCCACCTTAATCCCCCGGTCTGATCCCACATCAATAACTAAAATGTCATAAAATGATTGTGGTGGTTTAACTAAAATATTAGCTAAAACTGTTTTTTGTTTAGTATCCGAGCGACCCATTAAGTCTTTTAGGGTTTCATTCTCGGCCTGAAGGATTTCATTAAGCGCCAGCAAATTACCCGCGGAGAAAAGTTTCTGCTCCACCGCCTGGCGCTCGTCAATCAAAACTTGCTTAGATTTAAAATACTCAGAAATATTAGAATTTGAAAAAGAATTACTTAGACTCCAAAATGGGGTGGCTAAATTGAGAAAGACTTGCCTAACTGGTCGAAGAACAAATAGTCCAGAAATAATCAATAAGCAAATAATAATTAGTAAAATACGCTGGCGAGTATTGCGACGACGATTTTCTAAATTACTGCTTTTTAGGGGGTAATTCATCTTCGTTCTCAATTAAAACCTCGCGATAATCTTCAAGATTTTCCAAAATAATACCAGTCCCCCGAGCAATCGCCGTTAAAGGATCGCTCGCCACGTAAACCGGAATCTTTAATTCTTCATGCAACAAAACATCCAAACCGCGGATTAGCGCCCCGCCACCAACTAAATAAATTCCACGCTGCATCACATCCGAAACTATTTCTGGTGGAGTCGTTTCCAAAACCTCTTTAACTGTTTCTACTAAATTAGAAATTGATTGAGCCATTGCTTCGCGCACATCGCCATCGGTAATGATCACTTCGCGTGGTAAACCCGTGACCAAGTCTCGCCCCTTAACCGGTAATTCCATAGATTGTTCTGGTATCACTGAGCCAATATTAATTTTTATTTCTTCAGCCGTTTTTTCACCAATTAAAATCTTAAACTCGCCACGAATGTAAGTAATAATATCATTATTTAATTTATCACCGGCGATTCTTAAATTTTTCGATTTCACAATACCGCCAAGGGAAATAACAGCAATGTCCGAGGTTCCGCCACCAATATCAATGACCATATTTCCAATCGGACTTTTAATCGGTAAACGAATTCCAATCGCTCCTGCCATTGGCTCTTCCACAATATAAACTTCACGAGCGCCGGCATTGCGAGTTGCATCACGAACAGCGCGAATCTCCACATTAGTCACACCAGATGGTACACCGACAACAACTCTTGGACCTAAGGTTTTAGGTGAAAGTTCTTCCGCCTTTTTTACCAAATAAGCAATCATTTCCTCCGTTACTTCAAAGTCTGAGATCACGCCATCTACTAGGGGTCGAACTGCTACGATATGCGGCGGAGTTCGTCCGAGCATGGCCTTGGCCTGAGCACCCACCGCAACCACGCGACCGGTCTTTTGGTTTAAGGCCACGACTGATGGCTCATTAACCACAATCCCTTTACCAGCTAAATAGACTAAAGTATTGGCTGTACCCAGATCAATTCCAATATCATTAGAAAAACGGCGATTGATTTTCTCTTTTATATCGCTGAAAAATCCCATATTTAAGCATAATAGCTCAATTTTAGAAAAACTTCAATATATCGCGATAAGTAATAATTAGCATTAAACCAATTAAAATTAGAAATCCAATACTATTAAACGCATTAGCAATTTTGGGTTTGATTGGTCGTCGAGTGATCGCCTCAATAATAACAAACAAAACTCGTCCACCGTCTAAGGCTGGAAAAGGAATTAGGTTTATGACGGCAAGATTTAGAGAGATGAAAGCCACAAAGCCCAAGAAATAAGCAAAACCAAAATTGGCCGCATCGCCAACAAGACTGACGATTCCCACCGGACCAGAAACCTGAGTAAAGTCACCGTGTCCACGAACAGCTTGCCCAATAAATTTAGCAAGACCCACCGCTACCTCTTTAATTGTAGTTATTGTTAACTTGCCGCCTTCCCATAAAGCTAAAAGTGGATTTAATTTCACAACACCAACATTTTCCATATAAATACCGATCACTTTTTTGCCGGAATCTTTATTTATCTCCGGTTTAAGATTAACGGTCTTAACTTCGCCTGCTCGTTCGTATGAAATACTCAATTCTTGATTGGCACTTATCTCAATTAGTTCTCGAACCTTGGTTGTATTTAGATCGTTACCGCCGATAGACTGAACCGTGAGTAATTTATCACCTTGAGCCAAACCAGCTTTTTGCGCCGGAGAATCATTTAAAACTCCAGTTAAAACAACTCGACTGTCTTTAATATATTTAGAGTATTGAGAACTGGCGCCATCACCCACCGGGACTATGGAACCAAACATAAAGGAAATCGAAATCAAAAGCCAGGCGAAAATAATATTAAAAGCAATACCAGAAAGCAAAACGCAAACCTGCTTCCACTTTTTTGCATGAACAAAACTGCGGGCACTATCGGCCCCTTTTATTGATTCATCGTCAGGATTTTCGCCAAAAATTTTAACGTAGCCACCAAAAGGGATTAAATTTAAGACATACTTTGTTTCACCACGTACCCAGCTCAGAATTTTAGGTGGAAAACCAACCGCAAACTCATCGACTCTAATACCAGATTTCTTGGCTACTAAAAAATGGCCCAGTTCATGGACAAAAATCAAAACCGCCAGGACAACGAGAAATAAAATTATGGTCATTATTTAATTTTTCTAGCCAGTTATTTCTTTTACTTTTTTAGCAAAAATATCTTCAAGGGCTTTGTTACTAACATCAATCTGCTTTTGCATATCGGCCTTAAAACGGAACTTTTCATCCTCGCTCATGCCACCTAATTTTTCTTTAGCCTCAATATCCTTCACCACTTCATCGCGCACATTACGCATAGTGATTTTCGCTTGTTCTAATTTTTCCTTGGCAAGCTTCATGAGCATTTCTCGTCTCTCGCTGGTTAAATCTGGGAAAAATACTCGCACGCTTTTTTCATCAGTTTTGAGGGAAACGCCCAGGTTCGCTGCGGTAATCGCTTTTTCCACGGCTTTTACTTGTGAAGCATCCCAGGGTGTCACGATTAGAGACTTGGCATCAGCGATTGAAACTGAACCAACCTGAATTAAGGGCATTCTTTGTCCATAACTTTCCACCTGGATCGCATCGAGGAGCTGAGGCGAAGCCATACCGGTGCGAATTCCTTGATACTCTTTTTTCATCCAATCGTCTGTCTCTTTTATCTTAGCCTTAAGTTTTGTGAAATCGTATTGCATAAATTTTTTAATAATTATTTATATTTTGATTATATCATTTTACAGTGTGACCGCCAAATGATCGAGAATAACTTTGATTGAAGGTGATTCATCATTGGCATAACTAATCGCTTTTTCGATATCTTCGACGGCGAGTAAGCTGCCACTACGCGCATTATGAGCATTTTTTAATTTTAAACTATCTTTAATTACCTTTTCAATATTTTTCATAAAAGTAATAGCGTCACTTTTCGTTAATTTTTCGTCTTTAATATCCTTAGCAATTTTCGCTACGGTCTCTAGGCGTTTGACCACACCCAAAGATAAAAAGTTCGCCGCGTCCAAAATCTTATCTTTAGTATTTTTAGAATTTGTTAAACCGTCATGTTTAGCAATAATCACCCGAGATTTTAAAGTTGAAATTAAATTAGTGATTGAGGGCAAAACGATAAAAAAAGTGGTATCGTCGGTCGGCTCCTCAAGAATTTTTAATAGTGAATTTTGAGCATCCTTGGTTAAAGAATTAGTAAAAATTACAAAAATCTTTTGATTATAACGCACGGGCCGATTAATAGAGATTTCATGCAGCGTTCGACTATCGTCAATTTTGAAAACATTAAACTCCTCTTGCCAGAAATCCGGATTGCCTTTAGTGGGAAAGTTAAGATCTTTCGTAAAAAAATCAAATAAGGCTAGCTTAGTGCCGGCTCTTTCTCCAGTCACCACATAGGCATGGTGCAATCGCCCAGTTCTTCGATAACTGTCTCGTATCTGCTTCATTACCAACAGTATAACACAAAAGGTACTTTAACGCTTAACGCTTAGCAATAATGCTCTTTTTGTAAACCTCAAGATGTTCGAGAGCAATACCAGTACCCTTGGCCACACAATACATAGGATCCTTAGCCACGGTCGCCTTCACACCGGTACGACGGAAAACTAGTTCGGCAAGATTACGGAGTTGAGATGAACCACCAGTCATAATAATACCTTGATCGATAATATCGGCAGCCAATTCCGGTGGAGTTTCCTGCAAAACGTCTTTAATCGCCTTAATCATATCACGCAATTCTTTAGCAATAGCTTTTACAATTTCATTTGTTTTAATTTCCGCGGTTCTTGGAAGTCCAGATAAAAAATCTCGGCCCTTAATGGTCATGGTCAATTCTTCTTCCATCGGCACAGCTGAACCGACATTTATTTTTATATCCTCCGCCGTCTTATCCCCAATCGCTAAGTTAAAAGTTTTCTTAATATAATCAGCAATCGCATAATCAATTTTATTGCCCGCGCATTTTACGGAAGTTGATGACACGATTCCACCCAGAGAAATCACCGCCACATCAGTTGTTCCTCCACCAATATCCACCACCATATGGCCCATTGGTTCCTGAATTGGAATTCCGGCGCCAATTGCTGCCAAAATTGGTTCCTTCACCACATAAGCATTTTTGGCACCAGCTTTCATGGCCGCTTCGATCACCGCGCGTCGCTCAGTTGAGGTCACACCAGCCGGCACACTCACCATCACTTCTGGCTTGAAAAGATTCCATTTGCCTAACGCCTTATCAATAAAATAACGCAACATCGCTTCGGTCACGCGATAATCGGCAATTACACCATCCTTCATTGGTCGATAAGCAATAATACTGTCTGGAGTTTTACCAAGCATCTTTTTTGCCTCCACACCAACCGCTAAAATTTTATTATCTTGTTCCGAAACAGCAACGACTGATGGCTCAAATAGCACCACACCTTTGCCGGGCAAAAAAACCAAGGTGTTGGCCGTACCCAAATCAATTCCTAGTTTTTTGGTAAAAAATGCCATAGATAGACTCAATATAGCACTTTCGGAGGTTTTTACAATCCTTGCTTTTTGATACATTTAAAGCTTAAATTAAATGGGTTTGTAAACGTTGAAAGGAACAACAATCATGAGTAAGTCTGTAGCCCTAACCGTAGACAACCGTCAGCTCATGACGGAAGTAATTCGAGGGATACTCAATCGGCACGTCAGTGAGGCGCTGGACGAAATCACTGACAAGGTCTTGATTCTCAAGGGCCTAAAGGCTGAGGATAACGGCGCGGCCTTTCGGGCCACGACGGTCCAAGTTAATGTCGACTTCAATGCCATGATCGACGACCGCACCTCGACATCATTTGTTTTGAGGAAGCAGGTCTTCAAAATCGGGCGGCGAGGAAGGCTTTCCGTTCGAACAATCGGGCGAGGCTGAGAAGAATTCGGCCGAGGAGGCAAGCTGGGGTTGCGCAAGGCGTGACCCCGGCTTTTTAGTTATCCACAGTTGCGACTTTTATAGCACATATGCTATACTTAACTTTATATTAATTTAATTACAACTCAAGAAAATTGAGTAAAAAAATGTCAGACACTTTATCCAACATTGGACACTTAATAAAAGAGTTAAGAGAAAGACGCGGCATCACTCAAAGCGAATTTGCCGAAAAATTAAAGACCACTCAAAGCGCGGTGGCGCGAATTGAAAGTGGTGAACAAAACTTAACGACTGAAATGATTACCAAGATCAGCGAAGCTCTGGGCCGCAGCCTGGTCACCGTAAGTGCCGGTGCAATGAATTTCGAAGTTGATGGTGGACACAAACTTTCTGGTAAAGTTACAACCAAAACCTCCAAAAACGGAGCCATGGGAGTAATCTGCGCTTCCCTACTTAACCAAGCTCAGACCACAATTAAGAACGTGCCGAAAATCGAAGAGGTTTATCGAATGATTGAGGTTCTACAGAGCATCAATGTTTCAGTTAGATGGTCAGGAAACGATTTGGAAATCAACCCCAATAAAATTAATCTTAAGACTCTCAACAAAGAAAGTGCCGAGAAAACCCGCAGTGTTATTATGTTAATTGGTCCCCTAATTCATCACTTAAAAAAGTTCTCTCTGCCACAATCTGGCGGTTGTAAATTAGGAGCTAGAACTGTTACTCCCCACTTTTACGCTCTGGAAAACTTTGGCGTGGACATTAAAACAACAGCAAAGGCCTATGAAATATCAAATGAGAGCCTAAAGCCGGCGGAATTTGCTTTGTACGAAAGCGGTGATACGGTAACCGAAAACGCAATTATGGCCGCCGCTTTGATTCCGGGCAAGACGACTATTAAATTTGCCTCGGCTAACTATATGGTTCAGGATGTTTGCTTCTTCTTAGAAAAATGCGGAGTGAAAATTGAGGGTGTTGGTACAACTACTCTTGTAATCCATGGAGTAGAAAAAATTAATACACCAGTAACTTACTATCTATCTGAAGATCCAATCGACGCTATGTTTTTTATTGCTACCGCGGCCGTTACCAATTCGGCCATTATGATAGAAAGATGCCCAATAGATTTTCTGGAAATCGAAATGCTTAAACTAGAAAAAATGGGTCTGAGATTTAAGAAATCAAAAACTTATTTAGCCCTTAATGGTCAAACGAAATTAGTTGATATTAAAATTTCACCGTCAAAACTTACGGCACTTGAAGAAAAAATCGAATGTCGGCCGTATCCAGGTTTAAATATGGATAATCTTCCCTTCTTTGCCATCATCGCAACACAGGCAGAAGGCACAACTCTGATTCACGATTGGCCATACGAGAAAAGAGCCATTTATATTAAGGATATTGATAAGCTTGGAGCAGAAACGAACCTGGCGGATCCTCACCGAATTTTCGTGACCGGTATTACAAAATTAAAACCGGCGGAAGTCATCTGTCCGCCCGCTCTTAGACCGGCAGCTATCCTACTAATCGGCATGTTATCGGCAAAAGGCAAGTCAATTTTACGAAATGTCTACAGTATCAATCGTGGTTATGAAGAAATCGCCGAGCGTTTAAATAATTTAGGGGCCAAGATTAAAATTCTTCGCAGCTAGGTTCTACCTTGAAAAAAGGGCGTTTTTCTGGCATTATGGAGCCAAATGAAACTGCTGAACGTTATCCCCATTGCGCGCAGTATTGGCAAGGAAAGTTTGTCCTATTTCACCGCGTCCGATGTTTCTATTGGTAGCGTGGTTAAAGTGCCGTTAAGGAAAAAAATTGTTTCAGCAATTGTTGTCTCGGCTGAGGAAATTGCGGATGTTAAGGCTGAAATTAAGAATGCTGATTATGAGACAAGGAAGGTCGGAGCTATTAAATCTGCCCCTCTATTATCTTCCGCCTTCATGCTAGCGGTGAAGGAAATGTCTCGATACTTCGCCTCAACCTCGGGGGGTATTCTAAACTCAGTGATTCCTAAAAATATTCTTGATAATGCCGAAAAAATTAAATTCACATTCAAAACTACTGATCGATCCAGGGCTCATGAAAAATTAGTAATTCAATCTGATGATGAAGAGAGATATGCCACTTATAAAAGTTTAATCCGCGAGGAATTTGCTAAAGGTTACTCAGTCTTTTTCTGTTTACCAACAATCCAGGATATAAAAAAAGCTTTCGAAAAATTACCTAAGGGGATTGAGCAATATACTTACGTTCTGCATGGATTACTGAACAAGAAAGAACAAATTGAACTTTGGAATAAGGCTGCCAATGAAGAGCATCCGGTTTTAATTATTTCAACTGGTTCATTTTTAGGGATTCCGCGCAATGATATCGGGACTATCATTATTGATAAAGAAAATTCTAGAACCTACAAAAGCCAGTCTCGACCATTTGTGGATATTAGGTTATTTGCCGAAAAACTGGCTGAAAAAATTAACGCAAAAGTAATTCTGGGTGATCTCTTGCTTAGGACTGAAACAATTTGGCGACATAATAATGCCGAAATATTTGAAGTAGCGCCGCTTAAATTTCGTTCTCTAACTACCAGTACCCAAAAAATTATTGACATGAAGCAAGCCTTGCCAGACAAGGCGGCCGAAAAAGAAGCTGGTCAAGAACCAAAATTTAGACTATTTAGCCCTGAACTATTGGACTTAATTTCCAGTAATAAAGATAACGATGAAAATCTCCTTATTTTTGTGGCTCGACGAGGACTGTTCCCCACCACTGTTTGTGGCGACTGTGGCACATTAATTGTCTGTAACACCTGTAGCGCCCCAACGGTTTTGCATAAAGCCAGTACCGAAAATTTCTTTCTTTGTCACCGTTGTGGCGAACACCGTTCAGCTTTAGAGAAATGCCCGAACTGTCAAAGCTGGAGACTGTCCGCTTTTGGTGTCGGGATTGAGGCGGTTGAGGAAGAAATAAAGGAGAAATTTCCTAACGTAAAAATTTTTAAAATTGATCGCGACACAGCTGGTACGCATAAAAAAGCCACCGACACCATGTCTAAATTTTATGCCTCACCAGGTAGTATTCTACTTGGAACAGAAATGGCTCTGCTATACTTAAAAGATAATATTGCCAATAGTGCAGTTGTCTCACTCGATTCTTTCTTTTCAATTCCAGACTTTAGAATCAATGAAAAGGTAATGAGTATTTTATTAAAAATGAGAGCCAGTACTTCACGAACTTTTCTCTTGCAGACGAGAAATATTGATCGTTCGATTTTTAAGCAAGCCCTAAGTGGTAACCTGGCTGACTTTTATCGTGAAGAAATAAAAGAAAGAGAAAGCCTAAATTATCCACCTTTTTCCCTACCAATCAAAATTACTCTTGAGGGCGACAAAAGAAGTGTTCTGTCCGGAATGGAAGAACTTCAAAAAAGCCTCGCGCCCTATGAAATAGACATTTTTCCCGCCTTTATCCCCGTTCATAAGGGCAAACACAGTATGCACGGCCTAATCAAAATCAAGAGAGCTGATTGGATTGATCCAGTTCTTTTATCAAAACTTAGCAATCTTTCGCCACAATTTACCATTAACATCGATCCAGAAACTCTGTTATAATTAATTAATAAGATGAAAGAAAAAGCGATTCCCAAAATAATCCAAAAAGGTGATACGATTCTGCGCGAAACTGCCCGCTTAGTTCCCCTGACTGAGATTGGTACGCCTAAAATAAAAAAAATAATCAGTGATATGAAAATAGCCCTGGAATCACAAATTGATGGTGTGGCCATTGCGGCTCCACAAATTAATATTCCGTTACGAATTTTTGTTGTTTCTAAAAAAGTAGAAATTATGGTTAAGGGATTAGAAGATCGACCCAAAGAAGAACTTAAAAAAATTCCTGATCAAGTATATATTAATCCGGAGATTAAGCGCCTATCTAAACAAAAAGTACGACTAGATGAAGGCTGCTTATCAGTCCGACATATCTACGGTAAGGTGGAACGAGCAGAAAAGGCAACAGTTACCGCCTATGATGAAAATGGTAAAAAGTTTACCCATGGCGCTTCTGGCCTATTAGCCCAAATATTTCAACATGAAACAGACCATCTAAACGGTATACTCTTTGTTGATAAAGCAGATGATTTACAGGAAATTTTGCCAACAGCCAATGATAAATAATCTAAAAATTACCTTCTGGGGCAGCTCGCTTTTTTCAGTTTTTTGTTTAGATGAATTAAAAAGGCTCGGCTTAATGCCCTCACTAATTATTACCACGGCCGATAAACCAACTGGCCGAGGTTTAGTTCTAACGCCTACACCAGTAAAAGTTTGGGCTGTGACCAATGGAATTGAATGCTTAACTCCAGCTAAGCTAGATTCAGATTTTACTTCTATCTTAACCGAAAAAGTGCTTGATATTTCTTTAGTAGCGTCGTATGGCAAAATAATCCCAAAAAATATTATTGAATTGCCTAAACATAAAACTCTCAATATTCACCCTTCACTTTTACCAAAGTATCGTGGCCCATCCCCAATTCAAACCCAAATATTAAATGACGATAAAAATATCGGCGTTACCTTAATGCTAATGGATGAAAAAATGGATCATGGACCAATTATCGCTCAGAAAAATATGACAGTTGAATATCCACCCAATACTCAGCAGCTTAAAGAGATTTTAGCAATTGAGGGAGCCAGACTCTTTTCTGAAAATCTAGAAAATTGGGTTTCTGAAAAAATTGAAGTGACAGAACAAAACCATGATCAAGCCACTTTTACCAAGAAAATCGAAAAAGCCGATGGTTTGATCGATATTATTTCTGACAGCCCATATCAAAACTTTTTAAAAATTCAAGCTTATAGTATGTGGCCACTGGCCTATTTCTTCGTCGAAAATGCCGGTCGAAAAATCCGCGTCATTGTGAAAGATGCCTCATTTGCCGATAATATCCTGACGATTAAAAGAGTCGTGCCCGAAGGCAAAAAAGAAATGAGCTACGAGGATTTTCTACGCGGTCTAAAATAATTTATTTTACGATCACTTTTTGCACTATTGCAGGTGAAAGTGGTAAATCATTTTCGTTTACTTTTAAGGCCTCAATTTTATCTACGACATCCATACCGGAAGTAACTTGTCCGAAAACAGTATGATGACCAACTAGCCAAGGGGTCGAGCTGGCAGTAATAATAAAGAACTGACTGCCATTACTATTTGGGCCAGAATTAGCCATGGCCATCATTCCGCGACTCATCGGTAAATCATTTATCTCATCATTAAATTTATATGACGGGCCTCCAGTACCATACACACTAGTATCTTCGCCCTTAGTATATGGATCACCACCTTGAATCATAAAGCCCTTAATCACCCGATGAAATTTGGTATTTTCATAAAATCCCTCCTTTGACAGCTTCAAAAAGTTTTCAACAGTTTTAGGTGCCTTATCTGGTGCTAAAGCGATCTCGATATTCCCCAAATTTGTTTCCAAAACTACCACTTGTTTATTTTCAGCCATAACATTTATTGTTTTAACTTCCGGCTTAGGCGACTGATTATCAGAGGCATAGCCAATTAATAATGTAATAATCACAATTAAAATAACATACAAAATTGTCGTTGGATTAACAAGTTTATTCATAGCCTAAATTAATCTGAGTTAAATATACCTTTTATAAAATTCTTAACCCGGGCTCCACCACGTCTAACCGAGCTGACTTTTTTGTCTTTACTGTTTTGCAGGGATCGAACTAGATCATCCTTAGCCATATCAATTGAGGCGAACAATTCATCCATTTCTGATACCGTTCGAAAATTTTGACCGGCAAAATGAAGATTAATTTCGGTTCGAAACACATCACCATTTTTATGGTGCATAGTGGTTTTGCCCAGTTCAACCTCGCACAATACCCCTTGATCGGTTGGATCAATAAATTTATCTAAATACGAAAGTTTTTTATAGAGATAATCTCTAATAACATCAGTAATTTGTATATTTGTTCCTTTCTCGTTTATTCTCATATTTTTATTTTAACTGAGATTCAATATAGGCTTTTAATTGAGCATACTGTGGTACACCCGGGATAAGCTGATCGGCGATGATAAAGCCTGGAGTACCATTAATACCAAAGCTTGCTGCTTCTTTTCGATCATCGTCCATAGCTTTTTGATATTTTGCCTGATTTTTAACGATTAAGGCGTCAACAACTGCCTGATCAATACCAGGAACTTTCTTGGTCAAATCATTTATAACGGCTTTAGTAGCCCAACCAGTATTTTCTTGACCTTGATTCTCGAATATCGTTTTATACCATTCGTAAAACTTGTCAGGATAAGCCTCCCAAATCGCTCGAGCATTTAGGCCCAGTGTTTGTGAATCTTGACTGAGAAATTGAAAATCCTTAATCACCACCATAACCTTACCGGTCTTCACATATTCATCAACCAGGGGTGTGAAAATATTTTTTTCACTTAACTGACAAAAAGGACATTGATAATCAAACCAGTAGGCAATTACCACCGGAGCATTAGGATTACCAATAAACGGATCGCTTCCAATCTTTACATTCTTAATATTTACCGCTTGAACTTTTGGCTGATCATTATCCACTACTGGTTTAGCCGTGTTTTGGCTACCACCAAAATAAATTGCCGCCGCAATAACTAGGCCGGCAATAACAATTGCAATTGGCATTGATAGATTATTCTTTACTTCTGGTTCCATAAATATAAATTTATATTAATTATTAATAAACTGATTATAACAAATTAAGGACGAGAAGCCAGCAAAATTACTAATCAAAAATTTTAACCAAATAGGTGTCAATCTCCCTTTGATTAAGATCTGAAAAATTCTGACCTTCGCGATGTAGCCTGGTGGCCAAACTTATCCCCACAAAGCGCCAGTGCCATGGTTCATACTGATAGTAAGCATTGCCTTTCGGATAGGAAAGAATAAAACCGTATTTATAAGCGTTCTTTTCTAGCCAATCATAGGCAGGAGTAGTTTCTAATTTAATTGCTAAGGTTTCACTTAAACCCGGAGTAGTTATGTCTACCGTCGTGCCCAATTGATGCTCGGAATAACCCTGATCAGCTGAAAACTTATTAGCTCCACTACCATAAATTAAATTGTATGAAGCTTTTAAAACGGATTGCGTACCAAATGAACGATAAGCGGAAACAATTTTTATATCAATACCATCTTCATTAGCCCGATCAAGCATTCTGGTTAGATATGGTAAAGCTAGAGCATGAAATTCTAAATCCTTTGTTTGACCATTTAAATATTTATTATCAATCATAGATAGGCGCATCGGAACGTAATTGTCACTTAGAAAATAAACTTTAGAATACTTTTGTAACAATTCTCGATCAGTTTTTGAAAGCTTTTCTAATGTGCCAACTGTGCCAGCAATATCATCGATCGTCTCGGCGAAAGAATTGCTTTGATTTTGTTGATCGGCCAAACGTTGCGCTAGTTCCTGACTAGTTAAAGTGGTAGTAGCCAAACCCGCCTCAAGGTTAATTACTCGATTCTTCAAAAGACTGGTGCTTGAAGCCATTTCCTGTCTAAACGAAGATATATCATTAAACAAGAAATAAAAACCGTAACCAAAACCAACCAAAATTAAGACAATTATAATAATTACGACCGCTAATATTTTGGGTAATTTATCAACAGATAAGTGCTTATTAATTAAATTTTTCACCTCGCAATTATAGCATATTAGGTAAATTAAAAACAAAACCAGCCGATAACGCCACTGCCTCTCGGCTAGTTTTGTTATCGGCTGTTGCCTCCAAACTTCAGTAATGCCACTCGAAGGTAACCAGGCCACGAACGTCATTCTCCGTCCGAGCGGCGATCCGCTTGACGTCATCGATCCCGATGAGGCCGTGGGTGCTAGCGACCGAAAGAGCCACCGCATCGCAAACCCGGTCATCGTCGGTTCGACCGGTGAAGGCCAAAACGTAACGACCGGCACGAATGGCCCCACGTCGACGAGCCGGTTCGATCTCCCAACTGCACTCGAGGTGTTGATGCTGAAGCAACTCGTAACTCAGCTCCCAACCCATCTTCCGCAGATGAGCCAACTCGCCCAGCGGAACAGTGCCAACCGGTCGCTCAAAGATCGTGTTCCCCGTCTCGATCTTGCGAATGGTGAGGTGTCCGACCAACGGCGACGCCCGCCCCATCGGGTGATTCTGGTTATAACCACCCACAACCCGCTCGAGAATACCGGGAATTCCGGTACCCAATCCACGATAAGCATGGTTCATGCTCGTTCTCCCCTGTTACCAAACAATGTAGAAAGGACACCTAAAAATAGAGTACCTAAAATTAAGAATTAAGTCAAATCGAAGCAGTCGTTTTGTAAATACATTTCTATGTTACAATGGCAGAACAAATTATATGAATAAATTAATCAAATACGTTATTGGTTTTATTGGTACCTTAGTTTTTAGACTACTTTCACCGTTGTTTGGCCTATGGAATATTTCGCCGCTCATGGCCACTGAATTAGCTGGTGCCAAGGCTTATGGACCGTGGTTAGCCGGTCTTTACGGGGCGCTTTCGATTGCTTTAGTTGATTTACTTATGGGAAAAATCGGTAGTTGGACAATCGTTACCACGATTACTTACGGTTTGGTTGGTGTCCTGGCCGCCTTCTATATTAAAAACCGAGAAGCTTCAACAAAAAATTTTGTAATAATGACCATCGTTGGTACTCTATTTTTTGACATAGTAACCGGCGTACTCATGGGCCCAATCTTATTTGGTGGTAGCTTTACTAATGCCGCCATCGGTCAAATCCCCTTCACCCTTCGCCATCTTGGCGGCAACCTAGTCTTCGCGGTGATTCTCGCGCCCTGGTTTTATGCCAAAATCGCCTCCAATCCAAAGCTAGAATTAAATCGAATTTTTAAATTTGCGCAGGCGTAGGAAAAATCTATTTACATTTCTGAATAAGCTCGCTTATCTCCATCAATCAAATTAAAACCGAGTAATTTTATTACTTGCTCTAAATTATCTGAGGATTGAGTATCAACACTTCTAATCTCCACAAAATTTCTCAAATCAACATCCTCACCATCTACTACCTTGTTAACCTTATCTAAGCTAAAAGTCACACCATTTAATTGGAACAGAGTTCTTTCCTTCTTTATTACTTGAGTTGACCCGCCATACATTTCAATAAAAGCTTTAGTGGTTTTGGGATCGATTTCAAAATCAATTTTTGGTCTGATTCTAAAGTTTCCAGTTTGTTTTGGACCCTTATATGACACGGTATTACGACCGTCCTCTTCTCTCACTCGAAGCGATTCACCAGTATCAGAAAGATTTCTACCAATTGGATTATAGTAAGTATCGATTTGAGTGGAATTACCGATTCTTTCAGCCCTCAATTTTCTTAGTACTTCGGGTTTAATAGTTCCTGGAAATTTTATCTGAACCTCTTTGATTCCTCTGGCCTCTACTTGAGGATTATATTCGTTGTGAATAATCAAATCAGCTTCTTCCTTTGTACCTTCGATATATTCGCCATGCATAGGTTCAACAACTTTAGCGAAATAATCTAAAATATCATCGGGATTCTGTCCTCTCGATTCAATGTCTCTTAATATTCTTCTGATCAAGCGGCCGTGGGTTCCGACCTCGACAAAGGCTTTAACATCACCAATATGAACAAGTTTTTCATTAAGAGCAAAAAGTCCCTCCACTACAATTACCTTTCTCGGTTTAACAATTTCGGTTTTATCAGCTTCACCAATTGAAAAATTGTAAACTGGTTTTTCGATTGTCTCACCTCGTTTTAAAGCTTCGAGATGTACTCCGAACAAATCTAGATTAATGACTTCCGGTTGATCATAATTATAATCAACGCCCTCCTCCGACATTGAACTCATGAACTGACGGCCGCGGTAATAATCATCCAGGGACAAAATAATAGAATCGTCACCAAAAGCCTTATGAACTTTATCGGCCACCGCACTGGTCTTACCAGAAGCTGAACCACCTGCCACCAAAACAATTATTGGCTCATCGGTTTCTTCCATTTTCTCTCGGACTTTTTCAACTAAAACTGAGACACCTTGCTCCAAATCATATTCCGGAACGCTTTCTGAAATACCCTCTGGCAAACCATTAACCGCCAAACTGGCGTTTTTATAACCAGCATCTGTCGTCACTTCTGTCCCAAACCAATCAGGTGGCACAAAACCATTGGCGCTACTTTCATCGGCAAATTCTACTTCAACAACGATTAAACCCTGCAACTTACCGGCATAAACATCCAACTCCGCTATATTGCCATTTTCCAACGGAATTTCATAACGAGTTTTCTCAATTATTCTATCTTCAACCAGGGTCCAATCATGATCAAATTCCTCTTTCGATATTTCAGTTTCATCCTCCGATCGATTTATGCCCGTTCCGCCCTTAATCGTACGAAAATATTTATCTCCTTTTTGCCTAATTCGTGTTTCCGTACCATCTTCAGTAATAGAAACGTAACCTTGAATGATTGACTTACTTTTAAACGATTCCAAATCCTCTGGTAAATTTTTGACGAGAAATTTCCTTTCAACTTCTCGATGGGCTTCTGGTTTTAAACCATCTTCTGGTGTCATGTGTTTATTAAATTATAATAATAAAAAACTTATTGTGATAATTATATCATGGAAATAAATAAGCCTGCATTAAAAAGGGGTGAAGCTTTGTGAGCTCCACCCCAATTTTAGACCAACGCTCGCCGGCACAAATCATGGCAAAGCGTGGCCCAACCGACAATCCTTTCAAGAGATGATGTAGCACCAAACATTCGAAACTCGATCGTTCCGTGTTTCGAGATCCTGATCAAAGTCCAGCACTTACGCGGATCTTGATCAAAACCTTTTACCTGCGCGTAGCGATAGAACTCGGCCCAGTCGCAGTAAGGCCGAGGATCGCAATCCGGAGCGACAGTTCGATAAATATCTAACCGCTCACCGAATGAACCATTGCCCTTCATGCACAACAAGTCGTGCTGCGCCACAACCTGATTGTACACCCTGAGGGCTGATTCATGATCCGGCATACCGATATGAATATGCGTTCCAATCACCCGACAGGCCGCAAGCAGAACTTCGCGCGGCATGTTCCGAGTGATTTGCTGATATCGTCCAGACGGATCTGGATAAACATCAAGTGGCATATCAACCGGCGCAACCTCGGTGTGAAGCAAGCTCAATTTAACTGCATTGAGACATCGAGCCAAAGACTCCTCAGTCTCAACTAGGTTAAACTTAAGGTCCTCCAGCTGACATGGCCCGATACGACTTTCTACCTGACAGGCAGATAATTCGTAACCAAAGCGGGCCTTATCATCAGTCTGCTGTAGCACCAGCTGTGCCTCGGGGACAATTAGTCCCTCGTGGTTCGCCACAAAAGCTTCTCGCTCTACTCCAACGAACAAAGCCTTGGACGAATCAAACTCGAATCGTTTCATGAATGATTTCATCACCATCTCCTTATTCGGATGTTAAAGAACAAATCTGTCGGTCTCGAGACTCCAATAGGTCCGCGTTGGATATTGTGCATCGTGAATGGAAAGCTCGTTAAAGCCCAATTCACCATACACATGCCGAGCGGCCAAGGCCTGGACGTCTGTTCGAAGAATCACGGACTTGATGCTTCGATTACGAACCTCATCGATTAAGGCTCGACTCAAACGAAGTGAAAGATGATTGCCTCGATACGAGGAATCAACTCCCAACTCATCCACGTAGTAGACCCGTTCGTTTTCCGTAAAAAGGAAATCGAGCAGGCCGTTGCCAGCAATCTCCTGCAACTCACCCCTGGATACTGAGTAACCCTGAGTGAATCCAATCACCGACCGCTGATCGTTTAGTGCCAGAAAGGCCAAGGCATCAGGCCGAGACATTTCTTGCTTGAAGTCCTCGACGACCACTTCTGGTCGCCAAAAATCTTCATTCCAGGGCGGCTCTTGCCAAATTTGGCAATAGAGCTTGGCCCAAGATTGGAGCAATTCCTTAGAAATTGCAGCCAAACTAACTCGAACAATGACCGAACTTTTCATCGCTGTCTCCTTTGACAGATACTACCAACACACCATGTGCGGGCAGTAAACTACCCCCAAACGAGTTGGGATAGTTTTTATTTATGCCAAGATAAAACAGCTTTATTTTGTTCTAATTTTTTCAGAAAAACTAAGACGGCTTCATAAAAGTCCAGACACGAATCAAGATCAATATTTTCATTGTCACCGTGTATATCTCCACCAATCGGCTTAATCATTAAAGTTGGAATATTAAATTTTGCAAAGTGACGAGCATCGGAAGCGCCATAAGTTGGCTTAATCTCAATGGATCGGCCAATCACTTTTTTAAAGGAATCAAGAAAAAGTTTTACGGCTGGGTTTTTAATGTCTACCGAGGTGGGGTCACCTTTAGAACAGATCGAGATCTTCAGAGTTGGATCAACTTTTCTGGCCAAAGTCTTAACCTCATTAAATATAACCCCAAAGCTCGTGGTGGCTGGGAAACGAAAATCTAGAGTAACAAAAGCCTGAGGGCATACCTGATTAATCGATACACCGCCTTGCATTAACCCAATATTAACCGTCGTTTTCATCGATTCTTTTTTATTATTATCCTCATAACGCTTGAGAATTTCATTAGTAAGTTTAATCAATGGCTCTAAGGCATTTTTACCAGCCCAAATCCTAGAAGCGTGAGCTGGTTTACCAACTGAATCAATTCTCAAGGCACAAACCCCCTTAGCTTTATTAATAAAAATAAGATTGTCCCCACCGTCCGGAACAATAAGGACTTTTGGTTTAAATCCATACTTGTCGGCAAGATAGGCGGCGCCCTGAAAACCACCAGTTTCTTCGTCTGTAGTAACCACAAAAGAAACCGACAGATCAGATTGGTTTTCAATCAAATTATTGAGAAGTTCATAGCCAAGCGGAATGGAAAATTTCATATCGCTGACTCCGCGCCCATAAATCTTATTTCTCTTTATTTTTACTGAAAACTGTTCTGGTTTTCCCGCTACCACATCAACGTGGACAAGAAAACAAACATCCGGCTTTTTGGTGCTAGTATTTGAAGCCATAAGCAGTTCCCGACCGCCCGTCTTAATTCTTTTAATAATCGACTTGGAACTTATTTTTGATTCAATAAAATCTAGCGCCTTAGTGTTCTCTGTAATGTTTGACGTTAGAGTTTGAAACGATACTAATTTTGATAGGTCTTTAAGGTATTGTTCTTTATTAAGTTTTTTCATAAATTTTGATTAAAGTTAGTAAACAAAAACCACCCTAGAATGAAGGGTGGCTTTTGTTTTAAGATCTTTTCGATCTTGAATCTAATAGTATTAGATGTGCCAAGAAACCCCTTCATTCCAAAGGTGGTTATGGTGCCAAGTATTAAATTGTGCGGCAATCATCTTCATATATTAATATCGTATCATAAGTCGATAATTCTGTGCAAGTGATTTATTCGTCTCCCTTACTCTCATCTTTCGACGACTCTGGCTTCATAATAGGGAAAAACAAAATTTCGCGAATGGACCATTTGTTAGTAAATAACATAACCAAACGATCAATTCCCACTCCGATACCCCCCATCGGTGGCATACCGTATTCTAGGGCCTCGATAAAATCATCGTCCATAGGATGAGCTTCATCATTTCCAGCCTTCATGGCTTTTTGTTCATTCTCAAAGCGACTACGCTGGGTAATGGGATCAATAATCTCGGACCAGCCGTCACCGATTTCTTTACCCATAATGTAGCATTCAAATCTTTCCACAAAACGCGGATCCTTTCGGTGCACTCGTGCCAGGGGCGAAACCTCCTTTGGATAATCAATAATCCAAGTTGGATCCATTAAATTTGGAGTGACCAAACGATCAAATATTTCCATGATCATTTGTCCGCGGGAATTCTTACCGCGAATATTTATCTTATTTTTATCACAAACGGCATTCAATTCTTCGTCAGACATTTTCTCAACATCTAAATTCAAATATTTCTTGATTGAATCAAGCATAGTAATTCTTGGCCAAGCATAGTCCAGATTAACTACCTTTTCACCAACCACCAATTCGAGCTTGCCAAACAATTTCTGAGCAATATATTTGTATAATTGTTCCGCTCGATTCATCACTCCTTGATAATCAATATAAGCCTCATACCATTCGATCATTGTAAATTCGGGGTTGTGGGTTTGATCCACACCTTCGTTACGAAAATTCTTTCCCATTTCATAAATTTTTTCATAACCACCCACCAAAAGTCTTTTAAGATAAAGCTCGGGAGCCACACGCAAATACATGTCCATATTATAGGCATTGATTTTTGTCTTGAACGGCTTAGCGTTTGTGCCACCATACAAAACCTGCAAAACCGGAGTTTCCACCTCCATAAATCCTGCGCCATTTAAATATTCTCGAACCAAGGTTAAAATTTTCGATCTAGTTTTAAAAAGCTCAAAAACTTCTCGATCGGTAATCAAATCCAAATAGCGTTTACGAAAACGTAATTCTTTATCCTGTAAGCCATGGAATTTATCTGGTAAAGCCAGTAACGATTTATTTAATAGTTTCCACTCGCTTGCCTCAACAGATTCCTCGCCAGTTTTTGTTACCGTTCTTTCACCCTTGGCTTCAATAATATCGCCAGTATCAATATAGGAATTAAAAGTTTCATAGGCAGAGTCGCCCACCACATCGGATTTCAAAACAATTTGAATCGAAGCGGTCACATCTTGAATTTTACAAAAAGTTAGCTTGCCAAACTTCCTTTTAGCCACAATTCGCCCAGCAACAATAACCGTATCGCTCTTTAGCGCTAGTGCCTCCTGAATTGTGTGAGTTTTAGCCGAAAGCGGCGGATATGGATCAACACCTAGTTCTTTTAATTTAGCCAGTTTTTCTAGGCGAATCTCTTTTTCTGGTTTGGTATTACTTACTGTTTCGTCTTTTTCAGCCATATTTTTGTTTGATTTTATTATAAACTAAAACCAAATATTTGCCAATCACAAGAACAGAAGATCTCTTTCTGGATCCTCGATCTCGGTACCGCCAGCTTTTCTCTTCAAAGCCTTCTGAGTCGAGCCTAAATAAATTACTTTTTTACCAAATTTCTTTTCAAGAAAATCAATTTGTTCGTGAACTAGTTCAAATTTACTAGTCTGAACTCGATTACCAAACAAATCACCCTGAGAAACAGAAGAAGACACTAGTTCCTGTAAAACTACCCCAGTCGTACGATACAAAACTCCCCGACGATGTATTTTATCTAAATTTTTTTCAGCCAGAGCGATAATATTTTCTGGCGCATTAGTAGGCTGAGCTAAAATAATAGAGAAAGTATGGTAATCAAAGTTTTGAGTTTTTAAAAAGAATGAAACTTTTTTCGGCATTAATTTAAAATGACGAGCTTTCGCGCAAGCCTCCTCAATATGTTTGGATAATTGCGAAAGAAGAAAAAGCCTATCGTTTGTCGGCGGATGAAAGGTTCTGGTTTTTTGAATTGAGGAATATACGGTTTTAGGCTGAGAATCTATTTCCATTAAACAAATTCCCTGTAACTCTCGCCAAATAACTTCAAATGGTTGTGACAAATTCCTTCTTACCCAGGCAATATCTTTATCAATAAAATCTTGGGCAGTTTTAATTCCGCGTCGCTCTAAAAATTGCGTTGTTTTGGGACCTATACCCCAAATTTTACCGATATTAGTTTTACTTAAAAAATCCCTTATTTTATCTCGATCGATAACCG
The DNA here is from genome assembly GCA_964567825.1 of uncultured Candidatus Saccharibacteria bacterium. Classification (GTDB taxonomy): domain Bacteria; phylum Patescibacteriota; class Minisyncoccia; order Phycocordibacterales; family GWA1-40-21; genus CAIJXO01. The sequence goes on along the minus strand of CAZMNX010000006.1, from coordinate 11,596 downwards.
TTAAGCCGTTCGGCTTCACCCATTTCGAAGCCACCTTAGCTAAAACCTTAGTTGGAGCCAGGCCAAGCGAAACAGACAGACCAAGTTCATTATTCACTTCTTTTTTAATTCTTTCAGCGATTTCTTGATAAGTCATTTTTAATGGTAAATTCAGACCAGTTAAATCTCCGAAGCATTCATCAATACTGTATTCTTCAACTTCATCCACGTAACGCCGAACGATATCAAACATTAAACTAGAATACTTGGCATAAGATTTATAATCACCCGGTAAAATAATTATTTTCGGGAAATATTTTTTAACCTGAAAGGTCGACATGCCGCGTTTTATACCCAAAGCTTTAGCTTCGTATGACAAAGCGGTCACAATTCCTTTTTCTTCACCAGTCACTACCGGTAAGCCTTTTAATTTAGGATTTTTCGCTACTTCTACGCCCACAAAAAAGGCATCGCCGTCTATATGCAAAATAACTTTATTTTCAAGACCTTTACTCATCTCTCCATTATAAGTGAACGAGCGTTCACTGTCTACTTCTGTGAACTTGCATTCCACTCTAAAAGGTCTAAAGTTATAGATAGACAACTTGATGAGAGGGCTAGTTCGTTGGTAGTTAAATGAAGGGCAGGTGCGTATGCAAGGGGTAGAAATATCGCATTTGAATGCTGCAATAGTAGCCGTCCTAAAGGCCTACTATGACTTCATTCACTCGACGGTTGAGGATGCTTTACGCAAGATCTCAACCTACGGGAAGAAGGACACGCTTGGTATGGACGCCGGGCCGGAAATCACGATCTGTGAGGAGCTCGAGAGGTACGATAACGGCGCAGTCGTTATCACCGAGGAAATCGGTTCTAAGGGTAATCGGCTTGGCGACCCGCCACGGCCGAACGACCCACAGACCTTTCGAACGGTGTTCATTAGCGATCCGACCGATCGCTCGAACCAGCTCAAGGAGTTCTTGAGCCAATTCCCCAAGGAGATGCGAATCATCGATATCCTTGGGGATCCGGCATACACCAGGAAGTGGGAAGAAGACTTTGGGTCTCCGGCCTCAATCTCGGGAGCAACATCGGCGATCAGTTGCATTCGTCGGGGCATTCCAATTTTTGCGGTGATTGTGAACTATATCACGCAAGAGTTGATGGTGTCCTGTGCGGCCGGCAACAAGGTCGTCAAACTGACCGAGGAGCGACAAGAAAGTATCGACCTGGACTATGTTCGAACACACGGCCAGCCGCTAGTTTTTCCGAGCATTGATGGGCAGCGGAAAAGCATGCGGCGGTTCGTGACCTTTCTTGGGGACACCGGCAAAACGGGTTATTTGGAAAACTTTTTGGACAGTGGCCTTATGAATGAGGCCCAACTGAACGAACAGATCCACTACCGCAAGCCGGGCGGTCCATCGCGCGCCCTTTACCTTTCCTCGCTTCAGCCGAAAGAAAGCCAAGTCGGCTTCATTTTGGCAAATGGCGAGAAGATCGGTGAATGGATACACTGGCTGTCCTTCGTGCAGTACGCTCGAAGTTTGAGCGACGACAGTCAGCCCGCGCTGATCCTGTACGAGGTCAAGCAGGACCGACCGTGGACAAAGGATGGTGTTCTGATGTCCACACCACCGAACTACAGCGTTTTCCGTCAGTACGGCGAACGATTGTACGTGGATACCAACTGGCTGCTGCGGATGCATAACCCCAGCCAATATCGCTCGACGCTCATCGTCGCGCCCTACGATAATCGTTGGACGGTAAAATCCAGTAGCCAATCTGGTTACCGGCCGATCAGGTTCTGAACAAAGGAGGTAAACTCCGAGGCCCGGATTCCACTTGGAATCCGGGCCTCAAATAATTTATACTTAAAACGAGAAACGCGGCCAATTTTTGGCCGCGTTCCCCAAACTTCGAAGTGTCGTGAACAGTGTGATTGATCCGGGCAGATTCAGGTCCTCTGCCGGTATTCGTGAACGGACATACCATTCGCTCCCGGTGAGACATGGTGCTCCACGCGCCCCTCGTCCTCAAGCTTGCTCATGATGGTATAGAAGACGCTCGTATCGGCAAGTTCACGCTTCCCGGCCGCCCGCAGCGCCTTTCTGATTTCGATACCCGTCATCCACTTAATGTGGCTCATCACTTCCAGATATTCATACTTCCTCAACATGATTATGATCAGCTTCTTGATGAACAGCAGGATCTTGATCAAGAGCAGCAAGACAAGGATCCAAAAACCCAGCAATGTTAAATGAGCGGCCATGTTCTACTCTCCCAGTTTGGGGTGTTACGAATCTAAAGTGGATAGTACCACGAATTATGAATTTTACAAATAAATTTAATCCAACCAGTCCAAAGGATAATCCTTAATTTCGATACCCAAATTAAAAACTAATTTACGCTCCCAAGTGGCTCCTTTTGAACTTTGCCAGTCCGGCAAAAATAGTGCGGTCTTAACATAACCGGATTCAAAAACTTTTTTATAAAAAATATCGAGAATCGGCAGACAGTATCCGTCTGTTTTAGGATATTTAGTAGAAAGCCTTTTCATTGAGTCTTCAAAAGGAACCTGATCAAAAACTTGTAGTCCCCGATCGCTAGCAATTTTAATCGCTTTTGCAAAACGAGCAATATTCTTTTCGAGACTACCCAAACCACCAGTTGAAATCGGCCCACAAATTTGAACAATCGGTTTACCAGACAGACTCATTTCTTTAAGTCTATTAATCGCAATCTCCGCTAAATCTTCAAAAGTCTCAGCTCCTTCCATTGTTTAAATATTTACCCGCCAAGCTCAGGGCAAATGAAGGCAGGATGATAAATACCGTCGCGAATAAAAGCCTGATAAGCACCTCGCTGGTTGGTGAATCTGGTGTGTCTGGTCCTGAAGCGGTTAGAACAATCAAAATCCCAATTATGCCAAATAAAACGGAAGCACAAATAAAAATTTTGGTGGCAATTTTTTGCATAAATGTATTATATCAATAATGAAAAATTCTGCCCAGTTATATCTTTGGCTTCATCAGAAGCCAGGAACAAAATCTTTTCAGCTACTTTTTCTACTTCAATAAATTTACCTTGGGCTTCTACTTCATCTTTGGGAGCCCTGAGCCAATAACCAGCCATCACCGGCCCAGGTGATACAGTATTCGCTCGACCATACGGCGCTAATAATTTTGAATATATTTCAGTGATATTAATAACACCAGCTTTAGCGGCCGAATATGATAAAGCATCAGAGGCTCCGTGAACACCGTGACGTGAAGCAATACTGATCATAATTCCACTTTTTTGCTTTTGAAAAATCTCAACAGCATATTTTGAAATGTTCATCATTAAAATCAAATTTTGCTGTAGTGATTTCGTCCAAATATCGGCTGAACCATTCCATTCATCGCCATCAATATACCGTCCAGCATTATTCACCAACACATCAATTTTTCCAAATTTTTTTATCGTTTCATCTACTACCTTTTTCGCCTCAGCTTCGTTGATTAAATCGGCCTGAATCGCCAGGCTTTTTTGACCAAAGTTCTCTATTTCTTTCACCACTTCGTCGGCACCAATCTTATTACTCATATAAGTAAAAGACACATCGAAACCATTTTTAGCAAACAATAAAGCCGTCGCCCTGCCAATTCCGCTTGAACCACCAGTGAGTAGGACTGTTTTCATACTATAAATATATCAGGAATAATCTAAAAATTCTATTAAAATTATTAAAATAAAGATGAGGCCCCACCAGCTGTTGCCGGTGGAGCCCCCCTAGGGGCGCTCGCCCCTCACTTCACTTCTTCGCGGAAGTTGACCGTCATGTTCCCGCCGAGCCCAATGCTCGTCTGGCGGTGTGGACCATGACCGCCATGGTCCTGGACTCCGTGGCCACCAATGCCACGAAAATCGTTCTGCTCAGCAACCGTCCGCATGACCTCCTTCATGAACGGCGCCATCGTCGAACAGTATTGAAAGTCGGTTGCCTGCTTTGGGCTTCCATCATCCATTTCGCTCACCTCCTCCTTTTTCCTCTGTGTCATTCACCGAAGAATCACCTTTCTGATTGTATGATGACATATTTCGAGTATAAATAAAAGCTACAAAAGCAAAAACCCCCTTACTCTAAATTTCCTTCTATCTTTTTCACAATAATCGAACTAGGCTTTAATACTTTTGGTCCCCAATAAATCTAGTGATAAATTACTATTATATAGTTTGTCGGAATCTTTCAATAAGACTATTAAAGATAAGATGACCATCATTCTCCGGATCTAAAACTTCGGGATGAAACTGAAAACCATAAATCTGCTTTTCTAAATGCCGAACAATATCTATGCCTTTTTCGGATCTGGCTAAAGGTATCAGCGGTGGATCAACTTCTCTAACGTGCCATTTATGAGCCATGAAAACTTTAAATTTACTTTTCTCTCCAAAGATTTGATCATCCTTCATAGTTTGGATTTCGATTAAGCCTCTTTCACTTTCCTCCTCTCGCTCTATTCTACAACCAAAAGTTTTACAAATGAGTTCAAAGCCTAGGCAAATTCCAATTATCGGTTTATTACTTTTTCTGATTAAATCTGCTTCGGTTTTAAAGTCTGCGGTGTGTTTATCTATAGACATACCACTCCCTCCAGACAAAATAATAAGATCAAATGGCCTATAGCTGTCAGTAGATATTTCTGACCATTTTAAAATACTCACTGCGTGTCCTAAACACAAGTTTTTAATCTCTTCAATGTGTTTCGAATTATTATCAATAATTAATATTTTCATAGTCTACGATTTTAAATTTTATCCTAAAAAGTATAACACAAACATCAAGAAAATTATTAATTCAATTTCACCAAAGGAAATGGCCCGCTCGTGAGCAGGCCATTCCTGTTCCGCGAGCGAGCCTTGTTGTTACAGCAAGTAGTCTGGCAGGTTATCCCGATGAGCCAGGATGATCCGCTTCAACCCCTTGTCGATGCGAGTGTTCAGCTGACAGGACTGAACGAAGTACTGGACTCCAACCTGGATCAACTGAGCGTCTGCCGCTTTCTTAGCACTTTCACTCTGAATGTGAAAGAGCGGGTTGCTCTGCGCCAGGGTGATTATCGCCGCCGGCCAGCGGTGTTGTGTGACAGACTCGAGGTCAAGGCGCTGGTCGTCGGGAATCATTCCCCGTCGAAACAGCATGACCCGAGCCGCAACCGACATCATGCCCCACAGCATGCCAATAGTGCAAAGCCCCGGCATCTCAGACATCCGAACGCAATCAATGTTCAGATCGGTGGCATCGACGCAGACAACCTCCTCATCTGGAAGCACGTAGATCGCACTCGTGTCCTGATCCGGACACGCGGGCATTCCCACGATTACCCGGAACTCCGGCACCGGACTCAGCCCCACCAAAGTACAGAGAGGTAGCCAGTTGGTGGAGACAAACATAACTGCGTTGATCTCCAGCGCGCCTCCCGCTGCCCTACCCTCAGGCTGATACTCACCCATAGGTGTCATCATCTTTCCGCCCTCCAACTGCGTTCAGCTTCGACGTTACTTGTTCAAATTCTATTCAAAAGGTAACACTAAATAAGTTCCGGGTCAAGTTTGCTCCCAGCGTTGGATTCGTTCAAAACTATTTATTACCCAATAAGTATATTGGTGACTCGTGAGTTTTTACATAATCATAATCCTCAGAAACTCTAATATCTTTAATATCAAAATGTTCCCCATACACTTTTTCTGTTTCCTCCTTGCTGTATATTGTCCAATACTTGCCGGAGGTTGGTCCGTAGACTTCGTTGAACTTTTCAAAAATATACTTCTCGACAGGATCTGCATTTGCTAAAACTATCTTTTCTACTTCCCTTATCTCGTTAATATATGAGTCGCCCCAATCTATTCTATTTTGATCATTTAGATAATACGCGGACATCATCAATTTGCTTATAAAATAATTCCAGGCCTGGTCTTTTGTAATTTCACCTAATCTGACTTTTTCTGCCTGTTCCTTAACAACAGACATAACGCTATCAACATTTTTCTCTATTTTTGGTGTTTCGGGTGCTATTAAACCAGACCGTTCAATAAAACTACCAGACGGTTTCAAAATTCTTTTAATTTCTGAATAAAACTTACTCCTTTCTTTTCCGACATTAACAGAGACCCAATCACCAATAACAATATCAAATTGATTTTCTTTCAAGGAAGAAGATAATTCCAACCAATTACCTTCAACAAACTCTTCAGCGTTTGGAGAATTTTTCATCAAATTTTCCATTGCGTGATACATATCCTTGACCATATCGACACAAGTAACCTTTATTTCGTAGCCCTCTTTATTCATTTCTATAAACATATCCCGAATCTCTGGTGTAGAACCAAGAATGAGAACATTCTTAAATTCGTCTGATGATAATACTAAATCTCTATAATTCTTTAAATCACCCTGACTTGGTCTACCTGGTCTTTGAACGAGGCCCCATATATACGACATCTTTGCCCATTTTTCTTTATGTGCTGAATTATCCATATTATTTATTATTAATATTAAATGTGTGTTTCGACTTTGATATTTGCATCTGCATTATTCTTAATAAATCTTCTACTCTTGCCTGTTTAAAATCGTGACCGTCATAACTTTTATCTTCTGAAACAGATTTGTCTCTTAACAATACTCCTCTTGGGAGTTTGCTAAAAAAATCTACCCCCACCTGTGGACTGACCAATTTATCACTTTCTGGATAAATACCGACTATCTCAGTATTTTCAGGTATAGATGCCCCTATTTGTGAATCAATCGAACGCAATACTTCTATTGTTCTATCCGCAAACTTATCCGAGCCGCCCTCTGCAGGCATAACATATTTTGTTGCAAAATATCGACAGACACTTCTTAAATCTTCTACACTAAGGCCCCTATCAGGATCTAGTACGTCTTCATCTTTCATTCCCCATATCGGAGCGGATGCAAGAATCCATCTTTTTATTTTTTGTGCCGGACTAGATTCAACACCTTCTTTTGCCATTTCAACAAAAGAGCTAGCGCCTGCAGTTCCTGAAAAACTATGTGTAATTAAAGTAATTGGCTTTTCTTGTTGTGCAAAATAACTAACAGAGACTTCTGGTTCACTAAACCAATCTAATGACTCGCCAGAAATATCCCCATCTTTATCAATTCTACTCTTGTTATGAAATAAATTCTCATTACCATCCTGGATTATTAAACCATTATGTCTCGCGACAAATACATCATATCCTTGCTCAAGTAGGACACCAACAAATTCCTCCTCAAACCGACCAACGGTGTCTCCTGGTAAACCTGGGTGAAATATTATAACTTCGCCATTGCTCTTTCCTGCCTGGTAATATGCTCCCTCAACGGTCTTTCCATCTATTGTTGTTAGCTTAAGCCATTTGCCAGTCAATCCCCACTCCTCAAAACCAAAAATCTCCTCAGCTTCCGCTGAATGTCGGATCTTTGTTTCGGGTAGCACAATATCCTCGGGCCTCGCATTTTTAGCTTTTTCCATTTCATAAATATATCAGAAATATGCAAAAAGTTCTATGCTCATTTACTCGGTCGTCTTGCCGTCGAATTCATCAGCGGTGTCGGCTTCACCCTCGGCTCTTGTTTTGTGGACGACTCCATCTTTGTGATGCGGTGGCATGTATATAGCATAGAGCTTCATCTCATCACCTCCGGTATTAATGATATTGTGTTTTGTTCCGGCCGGAACGATGATAGCGCTACCGTCGGCAAGATCGTGAGATATATTGTTTAAGATTGCTGTGCCAGTACCTTTCTCCACGCGCAAAAATTGGTCAACATTGTGCACCTCCTCACCAATTTCTTCTCCAGCGAGAAGCGACATCAAGACAAGCTGACTTTTCTTATCGGTATAAAGAACCTTTCTAAAATTAGTATTTTCAAGTGAGAGTTTTTCAATGCTAGCAACATAGCCTTTCATAACTACATTATATCACACTTTCACTAGACATATTTACAATATCAATATAATTTAGGTTTTTAAATTATGAATTGCTTCAAATATTTTAGCCTTCATTTCCTCGGGACGACACACGCCACGAATCATAAACTCCTTATTATTACCTGCGGTTTGCAAATAAATATCGCCGATCTTTAGCCAGTGTTCGATAAAACCGACAATCTTAACCTTTATATCTTGAATATTCTCTAAGCCCACACTCGCAACGTCGGTGTGAAAAAGACCTTTAAGTTCAAAATCAATTACCCGCGAATCGGTGATCAACCAGGAGTCGACAAAATAATCAGTCCAAAAAATGAAAATAAATGACCAGATGAAAATTAAAAATAATGAATAGCAAAAAATAAAAAAGGATAGTGTGTTTATGGACTCAATTCCTAAAATAAGATTAAGAACTATTGTGTAAAGAAACCAGGGAACAAAAGCGGCAATAACCAGGCCGACAATGTTTACATAAAAATAAAAAGGGTGTCTTTTTACTTCGGCCATGACTTTTTCGTTTTCAAGTAAAATAGACATACTATTTATAAATTTGGAAACTGATTAATGATCCAACTGCAATCAGGAATAAAATTGCAAGAACAGAAAAATAAAGTCTTCGACCTTTTTTAACTTGTTTGGTACCCAAAAATTTCCAGTGATAATTTAGGATATAACTAAGGATACTGATTAAAATAACAACGATAAGAAAAATCAACCATAGCCACTTGGCTGGTATATCATAAACAAAATCTTCAATTAAAAATGAGACATCTTTCATAATTATAATTATTTTCTCTTAATGACTAGGAAAATTAATCGACCCATAAGTGCGAAAAGTAAAATGAAAACTATTGCGGCAGTAATATTAGACAGTGCTGTGGCTACGACGCTGCAATTACTAATACCATTCATAATGTCAAAATTTATCTGACATTTAAACATGATTTCAGCAAAAGCGGCAGAAAGTATCAAAAAAACAAGGACAACAATAAACAAAAAATCGTTTCCAACAAAATCAATGGCAGTTATACTTGAAATAATGTAAAAAATAATTAATATGACCGCCCCAATGACTGCGCCTTGAATCCAACCATTTCGTAAATTTTTCATGTTATAAAATTATACCACAATTTTATGATTTATTTAAAAGAATTAATAAGTTTATTAAACTCCTCTAAATATAACTCTTTTTTTGAATTACTACTATAATTATTAACGTATTGGTTATACTCTAAGCCGATAAAAATACTGCAATTATTACTAACAATATTTCTCCCTTCATGAGCATATACACCCTCTAAAAAACCCCATGGGTGATTATATAATACTAACTCGTTTTTAGTGGAAATTATTGTCCGTGGAAAATCCCCATTTCTGTCTTCTTTTTCAATCAGTTTTAAATATTCTTCTTTGGTAGTTTCAAGTTTCTGTACTTTAACAAAAAGCCTAGCGCCATCTATTAATGAGTCCTTAATTACGTTCGGCGTCCTATTACCATTCTGATCATAAGAAAAAGCATATGGTCCGTTTGGAATAATATAGTCACCATATGTAACATCGCTCGTTTGATATATGTATTCAATATTTGTTGGTGTTTCAGCGGACCTTATTGAGCTAGTAAGCAGGAATGAGTCCGGAATTAAATAAGTGACATCACAATTGAGACTATTATGACGGGTGACACCAAAAAAAATAGCCAAGAGAATGACAATTAATCCAGGTATAATATATCTGTACTTTGTATTCACAATAAATAAATTTTATTCAGAAATTTGTCAGTCAAATTTTTGACTTTTGTTAATTATATCACGTTTTAAATATTCATAGAAATGCATTAGAAATTGCTTCTCTAATAACCTCCTAAACCATCTTTATCCCCCGGGCCAGAGTTAATGGGTGTTTGCTCACACTTTTCCTCCCAAACTCTTAAACATTTATCTTTCACCGCACACCAAGTATATCCAGCTGAACCAATGCAACCGTAAGCATCCCTATCGCCACCGACAATATCAGATATATTAGAGGGAGCTTCAACTGTATTACTTGTATAAAAATATACCCCTCCTCCTACTACCAACAAAGCCACAATTGCAATTATGATAGGAATTGCAAAACCTTTTTGTAAGTTTCTCATATTTATATTATAGGAATAAAATTAATTTTGGATAGATTTCATTAAAATATAAATCGTCTATTGGAAAATGCCATTTATCTCTAAATAAATATCTAAGATCTTTTCCACTTGCCGCCGATAATCCAGCAATAAAATATGTGTGACCTTGCAATTCGGTCAGTGGGCCAGTAATAAAAATGGGTAATGGATTCTGGTAAATTTTAAAAAATTTAGGATAGATTTCCCAGCGAAGTCTATTAATAGAATCATTTTCTGCCAAATTAATAAAAATACCGTCTAAAACATCAGGAGTCATACTAGAAAACACACCCCCCGCAGATTCATAATCAGATAATTTCTCCAAGTAGTTTGAATGATCGTTATTAAATTGATTTCTAATTCCGGTTATAACCTTGGAAGGTAACTTGTATGTCTGATTATTAACTAAGATATTTTTTTCGGCATAAAGAGCAGCTAGAGTAGCAATACCCTCGGCATACATAAAATTACCGACGCTTTGTTTATCAATCTCTCCAAAATAACTCCTATTATTACTATAAGTTCCACCAAGTCCATTAGGTAACTCGCCTAAAAAATTCTCTACAATATGGCCCATTTCGTGAAAAATAATTCCCCATTGAGGTTGAGTGGTGGACTCAACTGACGTAATTAAACAACCAACCCCAAAACCTAATGGTTGTCCTGACGCTCCACAGGCCGAAGGTAATAGTCCCATTAAAATAACATCTCCATTGATAGCTTTATGAGCAAAGATTTTTTCCTGAAGAGATCGAACAATATCGGTAACTTTTATGACATTGTATTCAGTTATAACCTGTCCGACACTGGCATCCGCCCAATCCTGCCCAGACGGTAAGACTTGTGAAGGAATTATATCCTTTGGATAAATAATAGCCGTGTCTTTACCCAAGAATGGATCCCCTATCATTATTCTCATTGGCTGTTTAACGTTTCCACAATTATTCAAACCGGCGACAGAGATATTAATATTAAGAGCATAGTCAAAATAGCTAGAAACTAGATCCTTAGCAATATTTCCAGATATTTCAATTTTTGAAGGCTCATTTGTGGTATATGAATAAGGGAGACTATAATTAATTTCTCCTGTATTGATATTTTTTATGCCAAGTTTTATTTGGCCAGCTGGAAGAATATAACTTGTCGGCATTCTAATTTTATCAATATAGATTCTCTGGTCAGATGTTAATTCATAATTTTGACCATTATTACATATAACTGGTACAACGGGAGTTGTCGTTAGCACATTACTTACAATATCAGGGGTTTTGACTGGGGCCTCAGTTTTATTATTTGTATAAATATATGCTCCACCACCAATTACCAATAAAACCACAATTACAGTTATGACAGAAATTACAAAACCCTTGTGTGAGTTTTTCATATTTCAAGATTATATCACAAAATAATGGTTGAAAATATCTAAAACGAGGCTCCGGCGGTTGGATTCGAACCAACGACCAATCGCTTAACAGGCGACTGCGCT
>CAZMNX010000005.1:0-48118 GCA_964567825.1 uncultured Candidatus Saccharibacteria bacterium | reverse complement strand
TTAGGAAATATATCCCTCTCGATAAATACTGGATGATCCGGATGGGGTTTTTGGATATTGTGAATGGAAAGGAAAAAGATATTATTAAAATTTTGAATCGTGAGGAAAAGAAAAATTTGAATGGTGATGTGACCGCCTTACTTAATGTTGCAGAAAATTGGAACAGCGAAAAAGAAATTAATGTTGGTGAATCAGGAACTTTATTTCGTTATTTACAATTTGCGATTTGGAAATTAAATTTAGATAAGAAACTAATTAAAAGTGGAACTCTATCTAAAAGAGAGATTTGTGATGATCCTAAAATTGTAAATTATCCATTGGCAAGGCTGTTGGAATTAGATAAAGGGACGAGCCAATGGGCGAGTGCCTCTATTTTATTGGGAAATAGGGAAGTTATAGACGACTCTCCATATTTTTTGAATATAACATATCAAGCACTTAAACACTGGCAGGAACGAAGAGAAAAGGACCAAATTTATGATATTAAATATGATGAAATTTTAGAGCGACAGGCGGGAGCATTTTTAGAATATTTAGAAAAAGGAAAAACTAGTTTTCGGGCTTCTAATCCCGATGATTATTGTTTTGCTCGGGCCTTTAATTTAATAAATAAAGAAGAGGGGGCAAAAAGATTTCCAGCTATCCAGGGTCATGAATCAAATCGTCTGAATGAAATGGAAAAGTGTTTGAAGCAATTTGAAAATGGGGAAGTGATCGAAACAAACGATCATCGAGTGGTCCAAGCGATTGCTATGCTTGGGGTAGTAAAAAAGAAAAAAGTTAAATTCTCAAATAAAGGTTGCGTTAGTAAAAGTTGGCCGCAGTTTTGGGACTTTCTCAAATTTGCATCAAAATAACGCTTAAGATGCCAACACCAACGCCAACTTTGTTTATCAGAGACAAATCTTCTTTGAAAACAATGATTCCCACGAGAATAACGATGATTAAGTTTATAACACTGAATAAAGAAATCGCTTTTGATAAAAATTCGTAACGCAAAGACAGAGCCCAGATAACCGTGCCAATGGTATAAAGGGCGATTCCACCCCATAGATAGACCGGCTTGTTTTCCAGATAAGAATATTTAAATGAAACGTCAGCAATAGCTTCAAGTATAACCGCCAGAAACAAAAGGCCGAGAAAGATTATAGATTGGTTCATGCTGTGATTATAACAGCTAATGTTTGGAAAATCATTAATAATGTGCTACTATCGAGTAATTCGGGGCGTGGTGTAACGGTAGCATACATGCTTTGGGAGCATGCAGTTCGGGTTCAAATCCCGGCGCCCCGACAGATTACTTTATGACCAAACTATTTCAAAGAACGATTGAGGACTTTGTTTGCGATCATTGTGGCGAGAATGTGAAGGGTGATGGGTATACGGATCATTGCCCGAAGTGTTTATGGAGTAAGCACGTGGATATAAATCCTGGCGATCGCGCCTCAGGCTGTAAGGGGATGATGAAGCCGGTGAAAGTTGATACTGAACGAGGGGAGTATATGCTGACCTATCGTTGCGAGGTTTGTGGAATTTTAAAGAGAAAAAAAATGCAAAAAGACGATAATTTTGATGAAGTTTTAAAGGTAGCAAAAGAAGTGGCGGCGAAATAATTTGCTATGAGTGTTGGATCACGTTATTATTAATCACGCGTTTATAATTTAAACAGTTAAAATATGAAAGGACAAGAAGAGGGATTGGTAAAGAATGAAAGTGCGCTGATGTTTGAGGGAAGGGGCGGTAAACCGATTTCAATTGGGAGTAGGGTATCTTTTGAAGTTGAAAACTCTGAAGATTGGATGGGCGGAAGAACTGGAACTTTGTTTTACGAAGATGGTGAGTTTAAAATTGCGACGACTGATGATGTGGGAATGGTTAGGGTTTTGACGATTGATAAAGGCTACGATGCATATTCTGGTACCGTTGAACAGATATAATTTTTTGTCTTTTATTTGGTTAAATTTTGTGTATAATGTGGAGGCTCTTTTGGAAGTAAATGCGGGTATAGTTTAATGGTAAAATGACAGTTTTCCAAACTGTGGTTGGGCGTTCGATTCGCCCTACCCGCACACCAAGAAATAATCAAAAAAACCACCCTACGGCGGTCTTTTTGATGAGCGTAAAATAAAAAGAGATTTATTTTACCGCGTCCTTCAAAGCCTTAGCAGCTCGGAATTTTGGCACATTCATAGCTGGGACCTTTACGGTCTCACCAGTACGAGGGTTTCGAGCATCACGAGCGGCGCGGGCCTTCACGGAGAAGATACCCAAACCGGCGATGGAAACTTCCTCACCTTTCTTTAAAGAAGCGACGATTGAATCAAAAACCTTGTCTACGACTTGCTCTGCTTGGACCTTGGTAGTGTTTAGAACACCATTTACAGCCTCTACGATTGCTTGTTTATTCATAATTTTATTTTAATTACTCGCGCGAGTAATGAATTTATCTTTATTTCTAATAATAATTCGACCTTGTTTGTACTATATTAGTATAATACAAGGCTTTTTTGACGCAAGCTAGGTAAAAAGTTGACACTTCCGATTTTAACTATATAGTTAGATGGAATTCTGAGCACAAATACGGGGAGATTTGAAAGGGTAGCCGACATGACAATTAAAATGGTTCCGCTGGGCAGTAACGATTGGAAGATGATTCACGACAGGGCGATGGAAGAGGCGGCGAAAGCACCCGTTCTGTTTGGTGTTAGCCCCGAGCAGTATCAGAAAATCTCGGAAATCTTTCATAAACAAGTGGAGAAGGCCCTGATTTCGAGGTTGGAACCTTCGTCGGATTGATCAGCCGCTGGTTTGACTACAAAAAGGACGAGGACGTACGCGCCCCCGTCCTCTCTTTTTATCTAATTTTTTAAATATTCTATCTTGCGTATTCGATCACTCTCAATTCGCGAATAACGTTAACTTTAATTTCACCTGGATATTTAAGGTCAGTTTCGATTTTAGCGGCGATATCGTGGGCCAATTCCTTAGCTTCGAGATCCGAGATTTTCTCTGGCGTAACGAAGATACGAACCTCGCGGCCGGCTTGGAGGGCGTATGATTTCTCAACACCAGGGAAAGCATTAGCAATCGCTTCCAAATCTTGCAAGCGTTTGATGTAGTTTTCAATATTGTCACGTCTTGCTCCTGGGCGGCTACCGGAAATGGCATCGGCCACTTGAACGATGATAGATTCAACCGTTTCATAAGGATATTCTTCGTGGTGAGCTTGCATTGCTTTGACGATATCTTCAGAAGCACCGAATTTTTGCAAGATGCGTCGGCCGATTTCCACGTGGGTACCGATGACTTCGTGGTCGACGGCCTTACCAAGATCATGAAGCAGGGCACCGGCCTTAGCGACGCTAACGTTAGCTCCCATTTCCGCGGCGATAATACCGGCAATGTGAGACATTTCGATTGAGTGTTGCAAAACGTTCTGGCCATAGCTGGTTCGGAAATGTAGACGACCGAGGATAGCAATAATACGTGGATCGAGGTTGAAGACGCCACATTCATAAGCAGCGGCCTCACCCTTTTCTTTCATAATTTTAGCGATATTGGCTTTGGCATCCTCAACCACCTTTTCGATTTTAACTGGTTGAATACGGCCGTCTATCAATAGAGCTTCAAGAGCGACACGGGCCACCTGACGGCGAACTGGATCAAAAGACGAGATGGTGATAGCGCCAGGTGTATCGTCCACAATAACCTCAACTCCAGTGGCACGTTCAAAGGCTTTAATGTTTTTACCTTCTTTACCGATGATTTTGCCTTTCATTTCGTCAGACGGAATGTTCACCATGGTAGACATAACATCAGAAGCGACCGAGTTACCCAGACGCTGAATGGCGCTGGTTAGAATTTCTTTTGCCTTAGCTTCATACTTTTCAGTGCCAAAAAGTTCCAGCTTTTTGATTCTGGCCATAATATCCTCTTCATATTTTTGTTCGACTGATTTCAGAACCTGATTTTTTGCCTCTTCTTCGCTCAAACCAGAAATTTTTTGTAACTCAGCTAATTTTTCCGTCTCGATTTTTTCGGTTTTCTCTCGAATCTCTTTTATCTCAACAATTTTTTTCTTGATATTCTCGACTTCTTTATCAATGTCGGTTTGACGTTGATCGAGTAAATCTTCCTTTTTGATCAAGCGTGCCTCGACAATTTTGGCCGCGTCTTCTTTTTCTTTGGCCTCGTGCTTGATATCTTTCAAGGTTTCGACAGCCTTGTTTTCGGCTTCCAAGACAATTTTCTTGGCCTCCTCTTTGGCTTGAAGCATCATTCCTTTTATCTCAAGCTCCATGGAGCCTCTCTTACCCAAAGAAATGATTAGGCGTAAGAAATAACCGATAGCGATGCCGACTAGGCCCGCCACTCCGGCTAGCAATAATACAATTTTTAATGACATAAATTTGCGAATACGCCTCGCCTTTTATGCCTTGAAAGTTAATTAAACCCCAAGTTTTAAGCTATTTATTAGTTTCAAGTGGATAAAAAACAAAGTCATATAAATTAAATTGGTAACATTTACACTATATGACAAAGAGGAGGGTTTTGCAAGCTTATCTAAAATAGCTTATTTTTTGTGCAATATATCGTATAGCGGTCCGATACAAACCATCTCCCCGGTAGTAACGCCAATAAAAACTTTTTGTAGGGAATCTTGGAAAGTAATTTTGTTGTTAAATTCACAGGTCATTTCCTTATTGGTCCAAGTTGGGTCGGGGTAATTGGTATATTTGAAGGTCAGACTACAACCATTAGCTGTCTTGTTTAAGATCTTATACTCAACTGACGCTGGGCCAGCATCGGCCTTAAGAATTGAAGGTTCGCAAGCTATGAACTTTTTATTAAAACAAGCTTCGTCACCACAATCAACCTTAGTGGTTACATCACCACTCGCTATTGAACTGAACGTGTCTGTTTTAATAGAAGTCTTCACATTTTTAGTGAAAGTAACTGTACTGGTGGTCACTAGTTTTGTATCAACCGCCGAGGTTGTCGCGCTGGTGCTGGCGGAAGCCCGCGATGTGGCCTTAACGGCAGAAGAGGTCGTGGCATCAGCTGATGGAGTATTTACTGTTTTTTTATTTACATAAACATAGGCTCCGCCGCCAATAGCTAGAATAGCGATGATTGTAATAATTAGAGAAACTGCAAAACCTTTTTGATTATTTTTCATATTTTATAATACTTTATCCACAATCCCATACTTTTTAGCCTCATCGGCCGACATATAATAATCACGATCAGCGTCTTTTTCGATTTGGGCGACGGGCTTACCGGTTCGATCCGCTAATAATTGATTTAGTTTCTCTTTAGTTTTTAAAATTTGCTTGGCATTGATTTGAATATCGGTTGCTTGGCCCTGAGCTCCGCCTGATGGTTGGTGGATCATAATTTCGGAGTTGGGCAGAGAATATCTTTTTCCCTTAGTACCAGAAGCGAGAATAACAGCTCCCATGGAGGCGGCCATACCAACACAAACGGTGGAGACGTCATTTTTAATATGATTCATCGTATCAATAATCGCCATGCCAGCTGAGACGTGACCACCAGGAGAATTTATATAAATTTTGACGTCCTTTTTAGGATCCTCACTTTGTAAAAATAAGAGTTGAGCGATGACGATGTTTGCTGAATCATCATCGATCAATCCGGCGATGAAAATAATATTTTCTTTTAGTAAGCGCGAATAAATATCATAGGCTCGTTCGCCATTTTGAGACTTCTCGATAACGGTTGGGATTAAGTAACTCATAAATTTAAATCTTAATTAACTGGTAATGATTTAAGACTATAACAAATCAAGTTCTAAATCAAATTTGTTGCTCGCTTGATATTTCGTCACAGTTTATATATTGTTAGCACTATGAGATTACATCGATTTTATATTGAACAAAAAGTCGGCGAACAAAAGGAGATTACTCTTTCCGACCACGACTTAATCCATCAATTATTAAACGTTTTTCGGTTGAGAGATGGAAGTGAGATAATAATTTTTGATGGCTCGGGTTTTGAATATGTTTCACAAATTATTTCTATTTCTAAAAAGGGATTAGTTTTGGAAATTATTTCTACATCGTCTAAACCGCAACCAACCCAAAAAGTTGCTCTTTATTTGGCCCTGATCAAAAAAGGTAATTTTGAACTAGCAGTTGAGAAAGCCACCGAGCTTGGAGTGACAGAAATCCATCCAATTATTTCTGAACGAAGCGAGAAGAAAGGAATAAATATGGAGCGATTGCAGAAGATTGTGAAGGAGGCCAGTGAGCAAAGTGGGCGCGTAATATTACCCCTGATTTATCCACAGTTGACGCTAGAAACTGTTGTTTCACAACAAAAAAGTCAAAACGAGGTTCCAGTAGTGTTTCACATCGACCCGGACTCTTCAGCCGCCCCTAATCCCTCTTTATCTAAAGAGAGGAAGGGATCGGGTGTCGCAGCTTTTGTCGGCCCAGAAGGTGGATGGACAGAAAAAGAAATCGCTCTATTTAAAGAAAACAATTTCGAGTTTCGTTCGCTCGGTCAAAATATTCTTCGTGCAGAAACCGCGGCGGTTGTGGTGGTGTGGGAAGTTTTAAAATGTGGTAATATGTTTATATGAACCACGAGGTCAAGTTTCTTTTTGTCGGTTTAATTGTCGGAGTTTTGGTTATTGGCGGGGTAGCCTTTGCTGGCTTTCTTATTCCTGCCACTGAATCTCCAGCAATAACCTATGCTTCACTTCAAGATATTTTTGATAAGCTAACTACTGGTGCTACAACAACCGAAAAATCATTTAATCCAACTGGTGATACTGAAACATCAACAATGGTAACATTAACGCAGATTTTTGAAGCCATACCGGAGTGGTTAACTTTGGATAATAGTACTACAACCGTATTAACTGGTTATTATGAAGCCATTGATTTGGTAACCGTAGAGGAAGATTTAGTGGCAGATAATATTATTGAGGGGGTTAATATTTTTGGAATTGAGGGCAGTTTCTCTCAAACACCACCCGTTTCTCTGGAGTGGTCAACGCATCAAATCGATAATGCCGACTTTGATACCGCCGTTTCAACATGTGCCGGTACTGTTGATGGTAGCCCAGGTTGGAGACTACCGACTTACCCCGAGTTTGTTCAAAAATATGTAGATGTCGACGGGGTTTCGTTTACGAATCATTTTAATTATTATTGGACCAGCACCACTCAGTTTAATTTTAATACTAAAGCATACACGGTTGATACCCTTAGTGGAATAAGTGTATTGGTTAATAAAATAGAAGTGGGGCCGAGTGTTGTGTGTGTTAAGTAATTATTCCTGTGTTTCTAGCCACTCAAACACCTTTTCGTTAGTCAGCATCATTTCGACATAAGCACGAGTGCGATCTTCAGTCGCGTCTTTGTAAACCTTCAAAAGATTTTCAACATCTTTTTTAACCTGCTCTGGATCGGCCTCGAGTTTTTCTTCAAGTGCAATCTTGGTAATAACTAATTGTAATTTAGCACGCTTTTCGGCATCGGGCGCCCACTCTTTATTTAGGTCTTCTTTGGTTTTTTTGAGATGTTTCAAATAGTCATCCACCTTCAATCCCGCTCGCGAAATGTCGTCCTCGAACTGAGCCTGCATTTTTCGGAGCTCACTTTCCACTAAAATTTTTGGCAAGGTTAATTTTGTTTCAGCAATAATTTTTTCGATAATCGCTAAACGTTTTTTATCTTTTGCCTTGAACTCTTTTTCTTTTTGAATTCCTTCTTTTATTTTATTTTTGAAATCCTTAACGGTTTTAAAATCTGGCCCAAGTTTTTTTACAAATTCATCATCGAGTTCTGGGAGGGGGAGATTGGAATGATCATCACCTTCTTTATGTTCGTGATTTCTTAGGGCGTGGTTTTTTCTGATTTCCTCAATTGTTTCTTCTAATTCTTTATCAGTGGCTTCGGTTGGCTCGCTTTTTTCTTTTCCTTCCTCTTTGGCAATTTTCTTGTAATTCGGAAGTTTTATTTCCGGCATCACTGGACCGATGATTTTAAAAGAAACAGAGCTGTTGTTTGCAATTTTAGTGAGCTGAATATTCGGCATCGAAATGAAATTGGTTTTGCTTTCTAAAATTATGTCGGCAAAAGCTTCGTTAATCGTCATCTCGGCCATTTCATTGTAAATAAAAAGATCACCGACGTGTTTTATCAGTGTAGACTCTGGCACATGGCCAGGTCTAAAGCCTGGTAGGCTTAAATCTTTTTGAATCTTAGCGATCGCTTTGGCTCGAAAGTTTTCAATTTCTTCGGCCCTAATCTCACACTCAATTTCCACCTCCGAATCCGCCAACTCTTTAGAACCCAATATCTTATAATTGATCTTTGTTGCTTTATTTTTTGTCATTCCCAGAGTCTAGCGAAAAAAGGAGAAAAAAGCAAAATTATTGCTGGTCTAGAACCTCCATATCGATTTTGCCAAGATCGGCTTGTAAATCAACGACCTCAGTTGAAGTGCTGAGCTTCGATTCATCTATTACCGTACTGATTTGCTTTTGCTCTTCAAGTTTAGCTACTCTTTGTCCCAAGAAATACCAGGCGCCGGCGAGTAAGACAATCACAATAATAGTTATTCCAATAATGGTGCCAAAACCATTTCCAGATTTTGATGCTTCGGCTGAGTTGTTTTCTGTGTTTTCCATGTTTAATTACTTATAAACTATTAAATTAATTATCAGTTGAGGTGGCTTTTCTCTCTAAGCCATTTTTCGGCAAGGCTTGGTTAATGTTTTTGATAGTTTCTTGTAATAGAGCATAGGCCTCTTTGGTTAAACTTTTTATTTCTTCATGCAGAGTCCGAATATTCGTTTGGGCTGCATCATCAGTCGTGGTGGCGTTATTTTGTGAATCAAGTAAGTTTTTTAAAGTATCAGATTTTGTTTTTGCTTCAGTAATTTTGGTGTTGGCCTCAGCGTAGGAAGTCTTGGCGTCAGTTAGAACAATGCCTCTGTTTTCAATTAAAGTAATTCGTTCACCGATACGCTGGGAAATATTATCTAATAAATCGATAATTTTAAATTCTTTGATTTCTAGTCGCTGTCTTAATTTTCCTAATTGCTCTTTTTGTTTGATCAATTGCTTGTTCATCATCTCTAGTCTCTGCATTTTAGTAGTTGAGGCGGTGCTCGAAGCAATTCTTCCTTCAATTTTTTCTACTCGATCATCTCTTTTTTGCATTCGCTCAATCGTGTTGGTGGCTCGCTCATCGATTTTCATCATTCGATCGTCTAATCTTGGTCTGTCTTCAGCTTGCAAGAATAAAACTGGAGTTAATAAAACTGACATAATGACCCCCACTCCCAAAACTTTAGTGATAATTTTTTGCATTTGATTGTTGATTAATGGTAGCAGTTAAACCATTACTACCTAGGTTAAGTATATAGCAAAAAGCTCACCCCGCAAGGTGAGCTTTTTGTGTTTAATGTGACACTGAAACTAAATCATAAACGCCACGATAATCAACGCCACGATGTTCAAAATCTTGATCATTGGGTTGATAGCGGGACCGGCAGTATCCTTGTAAGGATCGCCAACGGTGTCACCAGTAACAGCGGCCTTGTGGGCGTCGCTACCTTTACCACCAAAGTTTCCTTGTTCAATATATTTCTTGGCATTATCCCAAGCACCACCACCGGAGGTCATTGAAATGGCGACGAATAAACCAGTGATAATCGAACCGACTAGCAAGCCTCCGAGAACGACCGCACCATGAGCGCGACCGAAAACGAGAGCGACGACGATTGGGGCGAGAACTGGAATCAAAGCTGGCACAATCATTTGCTTGATAGCAGCACCAGTCACAATAGAAACAGCTTTGGCATAATCTGGTTTTGCTGTTCCTTCCATAATACCTTTGATTTCTTTGAACTGGCGGCGGACTTCTTCCACCACTTTTCCGGCAGTCTTACCGACGGCTTCCATACAAAGGGCACCGAAGTAATAAGGAAGAAGACCTCCAATGAATAGACCGACAATAACGTAAGGATCAGTTAAGCTGAAGGCAATGCTCTTACCAGCTTTAACGATTTCTTCAGTATAAGAAGCGAAAAGCACAAGAGCGGCGAGGCCGGCGGAACCGATCGCATAACCTTTAGTGACAGCTTTGGTAGTGTTACCAACTGCATCAAGAGGATCAGTCACATCTCGAACTTCTTTTGGTAATTCGGCCATCTCCGCAATTCCTCCGGCGTTATCTGTAATAGGGCCGTAAGCATCGATCGCCACAATGATACCGGTCATCGAAAGCATAGACATAGCCGCAATAGCGATTCCGTAAAGACCAGCATAGTGATAAGTAATTAAGATACCAAGGACGATGGTTACAAGTGGCCAAGCGGTTGATTTCATTGAGATAGCCAAACCTTGGATAACGTTTGTGCCGTGACCAGAAACCGAGGCTTTAGCAATTGATTGAACGGGCTTGTATTTTGTTGAAGTGAAATATTCGGTAATGATTACAAGAGCGGCCGTAACCAAAAGTCCAACTAATGAACAAATGAATAAAGCATTAACAGTGTAGGTTCCGTTATTATCCATCAACATTTTAGTAAGAGGGTAGAAGGCAATAGCGGCGAGAACTCCAGCAACTGCCAGGCCTTTGTACAGCGCACCCATAATGTTTTGAGACTTTCCGATTCGGACGAACCAAGTTCCGATGATAGAGGCGAAAATGGCGATACCACCGATAGCGAGAGGATAAATCACGGCATTTTCGAAGCCAACAAACAAAAGTGAACCAAGGAGCATGGTGGCGACTGAGGTAACCGCATAAGTTTCAAATAAATCGGCGGCCATACCGGCGCAATCTCCCACGTTATCTCCCACGTTATCAGCGATAACAGCTGGATTTCGTGGATCATCTTCTGGAATATTAGCTTCGAGTTTACCGACGATATCAGCACCCACATCGGCCGCTTTGGTGAAGATTCCTCCACCCAAACGAGCGAAAACAGAAATAAGGGAAGCACCGAAACCAAGACCAACGAGGGCAGTAACATTACCACCGCTTAACACATAGAAACCGGTCACACCGAGAAGGGCAAGACCAACCACCAAAAGCCCGGTAACCGTTCCTCCTTTAAAAGCGAGTGATAGAGCGCTGGAAAGGCCGTTTCGAGCGGCTTCGGTTGTGCGTACATTGGCACGAACCGAAACGTTCATACCGATATAACCAGCTAGGCCAGAGAAAACGGCGCCAACAACGAAGCCGAGTGCCATCGCCCAACCAAGTTTTGGTACAAAACCAATAATTAAGAACAAGACAACGGCAATAATCGCGATAGTTTTATATTGCTTATTCAAATAAGCCGAAGCGCCTTCCTGAATCGCCTTGGCAATTTCTTGCATGCGGGCATTACCGGCACTCTTTTTTAAAATCGATCGAGCTAAAACTAGACCATAAGCGATCGCCACCACTGCAGCGATCAAGGCAAACACGAGATAACTATTCATACTTTTATATTAAAACTAATAAATACTAATAAATATACTACAGAGAAATAGTGTAGCTTAAAATAAGGGGGAAAACAAGATTACTTTATTTCTTTATCTGCGGGAGTAGCTTCAATTGCGGCTTGATTTGATTTGATATCAATCTTCCAGCCAGTGAGTTTTGCCGCAAGGCGGACGTTTTGGCCACCTTTACCGATAGCGAGTGATTGCTGATCAGGGGAAACTTCCACTACTGCTTTCTTTTCGACATCATTCATTTCAACGTTTAAGATTTTAGCGGGGGACAAAGCATCTTCCAAAAATCTCTTAGCATCATCGGACCATTCAATAATATCAATCTTTTCGCCGCCGAGTTCACTCATAACGGTAGCGACACGGACACCGCGTTGACCAACGAGAGAACCGACTGGATCAATATGAGCATCATTTGATAGTACCGCAACTTTAGAACGAGAACCCGCCTCGCGAGCGATGGCCTTCATTACAACTGTACCGTTGGCGATTTCTGGCGCCTCGGCTTTAAATAGCTCTTCTAAGAATTTTGGATGAGACCGAGAAAGTTTCAAGAAAATTCCCTTCGGTGTCTCTTCCACGCGATACAAATAAGCGCGAACCCGTTCACCTTGTTTATATCTTTCGCCGGGAATTTGCTCTTCGAAAGGCAAAATCGCAGTGGCGCGGCCCATATCGATGAAAATATTACCTCGTTCCATTCTTTGAACGCTACCGGTCACGATTTCACCTTCTTTTTTACCATATTCACCCAGAACCGAGACCTTCTCTGCCTCTCTTAGTTTCTGAATAATAACTTGTTTAGCAGTCTGAGCAGCAATACGGCTAAAGTCGTCTTTCGCTTCGAGCGGAAAGACCATTTCCTCATCGGCACTTACCCCCTTTTTAATTTTTCGGGCATCTTCAAGTAAGATATGATGTTCGGGATTAAAATAGACAACCTCATCTTCCGAGTCCTCCTTAAGTTCAATATTTCGATCGGCTTTTTTGTCGGCCAAAAGCTCCTCCTCATTTCTCATGATGACTTTATCTTTTTCGACGACAATTTTGACTTGTTCAAACTCCGTTTTACCAGTGTTAACGTCAAATTTGGCGCGGATAATCTGCCCACGCTTCCCGTACTCTTTTTTGTAAGCGGTAGCCATAGACATTTCGATCGCCTCGATCATTTTTTCCTTAGGCACACCTCTTTCTTGCTCTAATTGTTCTAAAACCGCATTTAAGACTTTCAAATCAACCATATTTTTGTTTATTAATTAATAATTACTTGATAATTTGGTAAAAAATTAGTCCGCCTTCCGGGCGAACTGAACTACCCAGCTATTATAGCAAATCCTTTGTTGCTGTCAAGTCTGGTTGGTGATATAATTTAGTCATAATATTTTATAATTTAATTTAAATATGAAAAAAATTCTCGCTTTATTCTTTATTCTTTTCTCGCTGGGTGTGGGTGCGACGGTCTCGGCGCAAAGTTCTCTGGCTCCACTCAACGTCTCTATTTCATCGCTAACGGTTTCGACAACGACCAGTGAGATCTTGCTGAATTACTCGGTGACCAATAATCGCAGCGTCTTCGCTGATAATTTGGAGTATCGTTTAGAAATGTATCGTGGAGATAAATTAGCCGATGAGGGTAATTTGTTCGGATCATTAGAATATGTTTTTAATCAAACTGGTTTGGTTAATAAAATTGCTCCCAATGAAAAAATCGAAGAAAGTCTAAAATTTATTCCAGCTTCAAGTGTGAAGGCAGGAAACTATTTTGCCAGATTTGTCGTCTTTGATCGAGAATATAAGAATGTGGGAATTGATTATACCAAATCACCTATTGCCTTAAAAGGTTCGGGATCCTTTTTGGGTCAAATTGAGGCCACTTTTAAAACTTCCAAGGGCGATGATTTTCTCATGGCCGGGCAGTTGATTGATAAAGCCGAGACTCCGGCGATTGTTATATCTTTAGACAAAAATGCCACTTTGAAAAAAGCTCTTGATTCTGGTTTGAAATATACTATTGAAGCAAAAGTATTTTCTTTGGAATCAGACAAGCCAGTCTATGAATATCAGCCGATGCCGCTTGTGGTTTCAGGTAATATTGTCAAAATCGATTTAAAACCCTGGTCAGGAATAAAACCATTTCCATATCAAGTTGAAGTATTAATTAAAAATAGCAAAGGCGAAGTCGTGGCGAATAAGATTGTGGCTCGATGGTGGGTTCAGGGTTTTATGGCCAGAATTGGTGATGTTAAAACTCAAACAAACTTTTATAATAAAAATCAAAAGGTTGACTTAAATGTTGAGACCATTGCTTTTCAATGGACCGCTGGACAACAAGGAGTCGTTGAGGCTGTTTTTGAAAAATCTGATGGTCGGGTGGCGAGTTTTTCTCAGGATGTGATGCTGTCTGAATTAAGTTCGGTGGACTTTTCGGAATTTAAAATGCCGGAAAAAACCATGATTAAATCTTTAACTCTTAATTTTAAAGATAAAACAAACGGAGAGATTTTTGAATCCAAAAAAATCGAGATGACTCAGGATAAAGTTTATTCCCAGTCAAATAAATTAGCGGACATTTTAACCTGGTCGGGAATTATCTTGGGAATGATCGCCCTGATTTTGCTCGCGATTTATGTTAAAAATAAAAGAAAAGTTAATTTAGTTTTGGGAGCAATTTTCTTGATTCTCTCAGTTGTTGTGTTGGTTTTGGTTTCTCTCTTTGATGTGACAAAAGTCTTTGCTGATAAGGGGCAGACAGTTTCCACTGTTTGGTTTAGTGTGCAACCAAGTGGTAGTCAGGGTACCTGTCCAGCCACGGCCGTTATTGAAATTACAGGAACTGCTTTTTGTTCCACCTGCCGTAATGGAGTCGAATACACCGGTGAAATAAGAATGGCTGGCCGATCTTTGGCATCTATCTATCAAGGAGATCTGGGGCATATTTGGGAATACACCACTTTTGGTCCGTATCGAGTGACTGCTCCTCTCACAACTAATCATGATTGGTATGAAGCGACCATGGTTACCTCGGAAGGATATCATTGCCTAGCTTCTTCAGCCGTAGTTACCGGTCCGGCGGTTTGGTGTACGGTTCCAAACGGCGGGGTTTGTAATCCGGCTTACGATGGAAAAGTTTTATCAAACCTAAGTTCCACCGACCCTAATTTATGTTCTGACGGTTTGGCCTGGAACTTTCAAGGTACAGGACCATGGACCTGGACTTGTCGCGGTGAAGGTGGCCTGCATGATTATTGTTCGGCCACAAAAACTATATCTTCCGGCACAACCGCCTCTTGTGGCTGGTCAGATTATAGTATCTCTTCTTCCAGTTTCTCAACTGCGAGTGCTATAACCATTCCATGTAATGTTGGAACAGATAGCACACCGGTTCTGAGTGGACCAAATTGGGTTTGGACTTGCACCCAGGGCTCTTCTGTTGCCTCATGTAGCGCTCCAGTCTTGTATGGTACCTGTGGTAGTGCCAGAGGAGTGGCAACATCAACTATTCCAACGATTAACTTGTGTGGTACTGGTTCTGTTAAAACACAGGATGCCATACTTAGACAAGATAATAATTGGTGGTGGAAATGTAATCTACCATCTCCCAATCTTGCCCCAAGTGACACCTCTTGTAGTGCTCCAAACACCGGCTTGAGTGCTACATGCTTGGTTACTCCCACATATGGTAAAGCACCATTAAATGTTACCTGGTCAGTTAATGATGTAACTGGTGGAGTCGCTCCATATAGTTACTCCTGGATTTTCAGTAATACTCCATTCGCCGCTGGTAATGTCACATCCGTTACAAGGAGTTATGATTCTGGGGGAAGTTATTATTATGCCACCACCACCGTTCGCGATAGTACAGGAAACTCTATTGCCGTTGGTTGCTCAGGTAGAGTCGGTAGTTATGATAGTGGTGGCGGAAATAGGACCAGTAGATGTACAACCCCAGTTTGTGGTACTGGAATTTATATTAATCCAGATGATGAAACAGTACTTCCATCAATCGCTTGCTCTGTCTTTAAAGTTACTCCAGATACAAATAACGCAGTAATAAATACGCACACACGATGGGAAGTTCGACCTCCCCAAGGCGGAATAAAAACCTGGACAATTGATGGCGGGGCCGATAGTACAACGACTGCAACAACAACAAATATTTTAGATAAGATATTTACTACTATTGGTAAAAAGACCGTTAGTGTTTCGGTTAACTCAAGTGATCCGTTGGTTAGCGGCGTCTGTTCTGGTACCGCTTCAACTACCGTGGTACAGAAAGGTGGCACAACCGAGATTTAGTTTGTGAAATCTGATTAAATAGGGCAATGAATAACAAAACACTCTGATTTTCGGGGTGTTTTGTTTTGCTCGGGTTAATTATTTAAGGTATAATAATAACAAATGATCGTTCAAGAAAATCAATTAAAAGAATTTTTACTTGACTCTGGTTTGATTAGCCAAGCTGATTACGAAGCAGCCGTTGAGGAGGCTTTAAAAAGTAAGGGTAAACTAACCGCCGGCCATGTTTTAATCAACAATGGCAAAATTAGTGAAAATGATTTTCGTCGAGCAGAGGCCTACGTTCTCGGTATTCCTTTTGTTAGCCTAAAAGATCAAAAGATTGATAGTAATATTTTATCCTTGATTCCTGAGCCGGTTGCCCGCAAAAATAATGTGATTGCCTTTAGAAAGAACGGCGATGCTTTGGAAGTGGCCATGCTCGATACTCGCGATCTTTCCTCGATTGATTTCATAAAAAAGAAAGTTGGCCTAAAAATTGTGCCCCGTCTGACCGATAGTGATTCGATTAAGAATGCTTTATTACAGTATCAAAAAAGCCTACACGATGAATTTGGTGACATAATTAAAAAAGATGCGACCGCTCTGCAGAATTTAATTGAAGGTCGCGGCGGTAGCAATTCCGGTGAGGATTTAAGGAAAATGGCGGAAGATTTGCCGGTTATTCGTATCTTGGATACATTATTGAAGCATGCCATTTTACAAAATGCTTCGGATATTCATATTGAGGTTTTGGAAAATGAATTGTTGGTGCGTTACCGTATTGATGGAATTCTGCACGATGCTATGGTTTTACCAAAAAGTGTGGCGGCCAGCGTGATTGCTCGTATAAAAGTTTTGGCTAGTTTGAAACTCGATGAAAAAAGATTACCGCAAGATGGTCGCTTCAAATTGGAGGTTAATGATGAAAAAGTTTCCTTCCGTGTTTCGATTTTACCCACCTATTTCGGTGAAAAGGCGGTTATGCGTTTATTGCGAGAAAGCGTTTCTGGTTTCACCTTAGAGGCGATGGGTTTTCACGGCGAAGCTTTAGAGGTGATGCACGAAGCCATCAAACAAACGACCGGTATGATTTTAACAACCGGTCCGACTGGTTCCGGTAAAACGACCACCCTTTACACCTTGCTCGATATTTTAAATACCCCCGATGTAAATATTTCAACTATCGAGGACCCGGTGGAGTATCAAATGAATCGTATTAATCAAACTCAGGTTAAACCAGAAATCGGTTTTACTTTTGCCAACGGTTTGCGATCCCTTGTGCGTCAGGATCCAGACATTATCATGGTTGGAGAAATTCGAGATAATGAAACGGCTTCCTTGGCCATTAATGCTGCTTTGACTGGACACTTGGTATTATCGACCCTACACACCAACTCCGCCGCCGGAGCAATGCCTCGTCTGATTGATATGAAAATTGAGCCGTTTTTGATTGTCTCTACCGCTAAGGTTATTATCGGTCAGCGATTGCTGCGAAAATTGGCTGGCGCGAAGGAGAAATATTTTCTTTCGAAATCAGAAATTGCTTCACTGTCAAAAATTATTGATCTGAATCGAGTTGTAAATTTTCTTAAACAAGAAAAGATTATTGGTGATAAAGATACGATCGAAACCATTCCGTTTTACAAGGCTCAAGAGTCAGCTGAGGCAAAAGATGGTTATCATGGACGAGTTTGTATCAATGAAGTCATGAAGATGTCTCAGGCGGTTAAAGATTTGGTTGTCCGTGGCGAGCCAGACAACGTTATTAATGATCAAGCCAAAAAAGAGGGGATGATGACTATGATTGAAGACGGTATCTTTAAGGCCGCTCAGGGTCTTACGACAATTGAAGAAGTTTTGCGTGTTATTTCTGAATAAAATGCGTTTTAAATATAAAGCGATAAAAAATGACGGCGAAAGATACGAGGGGACAACTGAAGCCCAGAGCAAGTTTTCTCTATACAATGAATTAAAGGCAACTGGTTCAATGTTAATTTCGGCCGAAGAAATCGGTCGAGCGCCATGGTTGAAATATTTTTATAAAATTTTTAGTTTTCTCGGAAATGTTTCTACTGCTCAAAAGATTTCTTTTGCAAAAAACTTATCATCAATGACTAAGGCTGGCTTGTCTTTATCCCGAGCCTTATCAGTTATCGAACGTCAGAGTAGCAATGCCCGCTTTAAAAACATTGTCGAGGGTATTAACTTGGAAATTAAAAAGGGTAAAACTCTAAGTGAGGCTTTGAAAAATTATCCAAATATTTTTTCGAATTTGTTTATCTCAATGGCTAAAGCGGGAGAGGAAAGCGGTGGTTTATCTGATGCCTTGGCCAACGTTGCTTTGCAGATGGATAAGACCTATAAGTTACAAAAGAAAGTTAAAGGGGCGATGATTTACCCCGGAGTTATTATTTCCGTGATGATCGTCGTTGGTATTTTGATGTTTATTTTTGTGGTGCCCGGCATCACTTCAACTTTTAAAGAGTTAAATACTGAATTGCCAGCTAGTACCAAAGTGATTATTTTTATAAGTGATTTTCTTTCCGCTCATTGGTTTTTGGCGTTTGCAATTATTATTGCCTTTATTGTGGGAGTCTATCTTTCAGCCAAAACTGTTCTTGGTAAGCGTTTTCGTGATCAGTTAGTTATTCGTTTACCGTTAATCAGCGACTTAATCAAGGAGGCAAATGCGGCCCGAGTGGCTAGAACGATGTCTTCACTTTTAACGGCCGGCGTGCCCATTGCCGAGGCTCTACAAATTACTAAAGATATCGTTGGCAATCACCTTTATCGAAAGGTGGTGGAAGACGCAATTGGCATTGTGCAAAAAGGTGAAAGTATCTCTGGTGTCTTTATGAAAAATCCACGTCTATATCCTACCTTCGTGGGCGAAATGATGAGTGTGGGTGAGGAGACCGGTAATATGGCCTCAATGCTTGGTGAAGTAGCAATCTTTTACGAAAATGATGTGGAAGAAAGAACCAAAGATCTGTCCACTATTATTGAACCGGTCCTCATGGTGATCATTGGTGCCGCGGTCGGTTTCTTTGCGCTTTCCATGATTACTCCAATTTACTCGGTGATGGATAAGGTTTAATCTCGGACTGCTATTTTAGTTTTTTGAAACCCCAAACCAGGCCGGCAATAATTAATAATATAAAAAGAATTAACCAGTACCAGATATTGTTACTGGTATTTTTGTTTACCGCTTGATTTTGAACTTTATTGTTTAACTCTTCTTGATTATTAACTGACGAATCGTTTTGCTCTTGTAGATCAGAAAAGCTCGACAGCGGAGCGATTGAGGTGGAAGTTGAGTTGATATTGCCAGAAAAATTTCCTTTGATTCCGACCGGCATTGGCTGAAGGGGATTACTTGGCGCGTCGATCTTCATAACCGCGGAGGCACTATTCGTTAGTAATGAACTAATCAATATTATTAATGCTATTTGTAAAATTTTTCTTATCATAAGATTTAATTACTCGTCCAGTCGATTTGTTGATAACCAGAAGCAGACAGTGGAAAACTTGGCGGTGGGCTGTATAGTAGATTGTTATCGTAATTAGAAAAAGTGTTAGCGTAACCAGCCACAATTTGATTCGAGCTGTTGACCCAAGACCAAGTCCATTGGCCGTAAGTCATGATTGAACCATAGACCGTGATGTTGGTTTTGATATCACCTGGATAATAAAAGAATTGGGCACTGCCATTTTGAGCACTTAAAGCCGCGTTAATTTCCAGAGTATCTGGGGCATGGTTGGTAATCACGATATCTTTTTGGGCGAGTAGGCCTAAGATATTAGTACCGTCTTTAGCGGCGTACACAATGTTATTGGGAATATAAATCGTTGGAGCCGTAGCGGCCACGTAGGGTAGAACTGCAGCCGCTAGCATAACTTTTCCTTTAACCGTTCCCTCCACCCAAACCTTATCCTCAATATAAATTATTCCGTTAGTTGGAATATTTTGAGTATATTGTAGGGTACGTGAATTGTAATCTGTTTTTTCATTGTGGGCGACACCGTTTACATCCCAACCGGTCGCTGGAGAATTTGATCTCAAGCTATCAACTTTATAAACACTCACCGTTCCGTCGGCATTAAAAACTAGGGAGTAACCGTTGGTATTTGAGGGTGGCAAATAAATTCCACCATTCTGAGCTGAACTTTTCATACTAGCGAGATCAGAAGTTAAGGAAGAAAAATCTACGGTCGGAACCGGGAACTGCCAAAGATTTTGAACCGCCTGGGAAGCACTACCCCAGACACCATTTTTTGTGACTGACGGTGAACAACCCTGGCCCGACCCACAAGTGTAAGTTGACTTAGTTGACCCAACTGGAGCATTGGTGGTGCCATCAAAACGAATTCCATTGTTGCTTTGCATTTCGCCGGTGACTGATTCGGTATCACCAATCCAAACCACGGCGTTACTTAGGAAAGAATATTTAGCAAGCGATGGCACACCGTAGCGAGCCGTAGCCGTTCTTTTAATGTTTGGATTATCGTTTGTCCAACCGGTTGATTTAATGGTTACGATTGTTGAACCAACACTTGGGGCGGTTATGACCAGGCTAAACTGCCCGATCGTTTTTTGAGTATCGAAATCCACGTAATCATGTACATATGGTCCGGTACTGGTCGCTCCGCCCCCATCGTAATAGTCAGTTGGGAAGTGAGCCAAATGCCATTGATAGTAATTAATTCCAGCGTCGGCGATTTGTAAGGCCTGTTCTTTATTAACTGCCGAAGTAATTACTTTCATCTTAGTTACCAATAAATTAACAATTGGCAACATCATGGTTGAAAAAATAAAAATAATGACGATCAAATAAACGATGGCGTAACCACTATTCTTTTTTACTAACTTTTTCATCATTTTAATTACCTAGATTTGTTTTTAGATTTCTAATCGAAGCGCCCGTGCTGATATTGAAGATGGTGTTGTCCGTACTAGTGCTTTGTTTGTAGACATTTAAATTGATTCGGACGTATTTGATCTGATTAACATTTACTGGCTGGGTCAGAGGAGTTGAACTACCAGTGTAGTTACCGTCATAATAGTAAAAGATTGGTGTTGTGGTACTAATCATATTATTCTGAACGGTCGTGATTTTTTCGGTATTCAAATTATAGGTTAAAGGGCTTCCGGTTGGGATAGTGACACCTTTGTATAGAGTGCTGGTAGCCGAATAATAACGGATGCGTGAGATTATCCCTGCTGCCTGACCATAATTAGAATAGAATATTACCTGATTGTCGCCGGCCTGATTAATTGGATATGAACCATCGTTACCGACCGAGGCCACGCGAATTTCATTGGTAAAACTGTTTGCCACCAATCTCGCCTGATCGATATTGTCGATAGAGATTAAACGTTCGCGAGAATTAATAAAGATATGAGTAAATAGAGTGGTGATTCCAACTGAAAGCAGGGTGAAAATAAAAATAACCACTATTGTTTCTGTCAGTGTAAAACCATTTTTTTTATTTAAGTAATTCATTCTAATGATTTAATAATATTTCCAGAGTTTGGTTGCCGGTAATGTTTAAACTGTTTAACGTTTGTGTTTGGTAAGTATCGGCGGAAACACTTATACTATAATCTTGGCTTGAGTCTAGGCCGGTGAAAATTACTTGACCGGGAGTAAAGCAGCCAGAAACATAATTTAAATTTAGGCTGGTAAGGGCCGGTGTTTTTGAGGTGTTAGAAGTACTTAAGAAAGTTTTGTAACGAACGTATCGCCCGCTTTGATTGTTAATATTGGTGCCGGAAGTGGTGTAATAGGTGGCATTCGTTCCATCCGGCCCAAGATAATTCCAGGTAGTGGTGGCCGCATCATCACTAGTGGCGATTTGGAATTTAACAGCCGTTTCCGGATCCTGGGATGTGGGTTGCCAGGTCAAAGTGGTATAAGTGGTTGAGGCCGTGCCGGTATCAAAAGTTGAGGAGATTAGGGCTCCGCTCGGACTGTAAGTTACACCGTGATCGTAGCTTAATAAACGTAAAGCAGTCGGTATAATATCGGTGCTGATATTGCCATCATCAACAAAATATTTAGAGCTGTCAGTTAAGCTAGTTTGACCAGCTCCACCTGTCCAATCGTTGCTACTCCAAACGCTACCACCAGTAATTTTACTGTCATCAAAGTTTGGGCTAGAATTTTGTAAGTGTACCGTAGCATTTTCAATTGGATTATTAGTAGCTGAGTCTTTCGCAATCACCAGCAAGCTGTTCGTTGTTTTTGGTCCAAGTAATAGAGTGAAATTTTGATTGGTATCCGGCAGAACACTAACCTGTTGAATTGGTGATGAACCATAAACCATATAGGTACTGCTTGATAAGGTCGGTGTATAGTTGTCCCATTCAAGAGAATTTAGCGAGATTTTTCCAGTACCATCCGAGGTATAATTATTATTAAATTTTAACAGACTAGGAGTACCAATTAATTTTGTACCAGAAATGTTCATGTCGATACCGGCCAGTACGGCGCAGCTCTGATTTAGAGTGTCAAAAGATAAACTACTTAATTTATCAATCGAGAAGCTGATTTGAGTGATCTGTCCATTGGCAATGGTCGAGTCGGGCTTAACCGGATTAGGATTACCAGCACTAATTGGGTAGGTTTGATCACTTGAATAGCCGTTTTTACTTACAGCTAGATGGTAACTATTAGCACTATCCGGCAAACCAACTTCGATCCAATTACCCTGAGCGTCGGTGGTTCGAGTTAAATTAATACTTGGGGAAAGAGTTGTATTGCTAATATTAATTGAGGCCCCTGATACCGGCTGGCCCACTGAATCAAAAACCTTAACCACTAGCGCCCCGCCGCTATCCAAATTTTCTAAGCCTTTAGGTGTAATATTGGTCAAAAAACTGTAGATTTTGTCTGTACTAATATTTTTGAGATATAGTTTTACCTGCTTGTAATCATTCGAGGCAAAATCGGTGCCAGCTAGAGCCGTACCATCAGCGGGATTATCGATATAGTTGACGACATAGTAAATTTGGTAGTTAGCACCATTAATGTTCACCGTCGTGGTACTTGGTTGGTCGGGTAGGGTGCCGTGCGGATTGCCGTTTAGAGTACCGACACCTGAATACGGTAAATTGTGGACTATTTCCATATATTGGCTCGCCAAACTGGAAATTGTAGCATTTTCTCGATAGGTGCCGACACTTTTTATCAATAAAGCTGAGGTTTGGTAAATCACATTTGCCAGCAGAACAAAAATAGCGGTCGCAATTAAGCTTTCGACTAAAGTAAAACCTCCTTTATTTCTTCGACGGATAAACATATTCTGGGTTTATTTTAGCATATTTAGTGTTATAATTCTCCTTATGAAAAAGAGTAAGATTTTGATTGTGGCAAATTGGAAGATGAATCCCGATACCTATGCTAAGGCCGATAAACTCTTTCAAGAATCGCTTCAAGTTTCGCGTGTCGTTAAAAGTGTTAAGGTAATTTTGTGCATACCATACACTTGGTTGACCGATTTTTCTCATAAACCCACAAAAGTTGTTTCTTTTGGTGCTCAGGATGCTTCTTTTGACAGTAATCATTCGCAAACTGGTGAGGTTTCGCCGGCCATGCTTCGAAATTCGGGCGTTGATTACGTTATCCTTGGTCATTCGGAAAGGCGAGCCCTGGGAGAAACTGATACCCTGATTGCCCAAAAAGTTTTGTTGGCTTTGAAAACTGGCTTGAAAGTTATTTTATGTGTCGGTGAGAAGGAGCGAGATGAGCACGGCGAGTACTTACATTTTTTGCGTAATCAAATCTTTAATTCCCTAAATAAATTATCAAAAAGATTTTTGAAAAATTTAATTATTGCTTATGAGCCGATTTGGGCAATTGGCAAGAGCGAGAAGGAGGCCATGAAACCAGAGGATTTACACGAAACATCTCTATTTATTAAAAAAGTTTTGGCCGAAATTTATGGCGCCCAGTTGGCGATCACTATCCCGATTCTTTACGGTGGCTCAGTCAATGCTCAAAATGCTAAGGCCCTGATCACCTCGGGCGAAGTAGCGGGCTTACTTGTTGGTCATGAGAGTTTAGATGCGAAAAAGTTCGGCGATTTATTACTGGCGGTTGATTGTTAAAATAATTTTATGAAAAGAGAATTATGGTGGAGTCTGGGCTTATTTCTTTTCTTCTTTTTTGCTGTCAGTCAAATTTCTCACCTATTTAATTTTAAGCAAAACTCAAATCGGGTTTCGCAAACCGCTACGGTGTCATCGCTGCCAATTCAAAAAACAACAGAAAAAATTAAGAATATTAGATTAGCTTTTGTGGGGGATATTATGCTCGATCGAGGCGTAAAAAATTCGGTTTATAAAAATTTTACCGGCGACTACTCACAATTATTTATTAAGGTCAAGTCCCAACTTCAGAATTATGATTTATTATTTGGAAACTTAGAAGGCCCAGTTTCTGATCAGGGAAAAAATCAGGGCGGCATTTATTCTTTTCGGATGGAACCTCGGGTCGTGCCAATTTTAAAAGATAACGGTTTTGATGTACTATCAGTCGCCAATAACCACGTTTTTAATTGGGGCCAGGTGGCATTTACAGATACTTTACAATCTTTGACCGAGGAGGGCCTTACTTACGTTGGTGGCGGTTTTGACGGCCCTGAGGCCTATTCGGCCCAGCTAATTAGCCTTTCTGGGCTGAAAATTGCCTTTTTGGGTTTTAGCGAATTTGGGGTCGGTGGAGTTGGGCCTATTTCAGCTAGTCCGGGCATTGCCACTATTTCTGAACAATACATTAAAAATAGTGTGGCGGAAGCCAGAGTCAAAAGCGATTTAGTGATTGTTTCTTTTCACTTTGGTGAAGAATATCAGAAATTACCAAATGATTATCAGAAAAAATATGCCGAGCTGGCGATTGATTCGGGTGCGGATTTAATTATTGGTCATCATCCGCATGTGGTGGAAACTTTAGAACAGTATCGAAACGCCTATATAATTTATAGTCTTGGCAATTTTATTTTTGATCAATATTTTTCACTCGAGACCATGAGTGGGGGATTATTAGAGGTGGAAATTGATCCAAATCTTAGGAAGGTTCAAACTGTTAGCTTAAAAACTGTGAAGTTAAATAAATTTTATCAAATTGAGAGCATTTCCCTTTAAATCTTTTTTGTCACCAGCTATTTTTGAGTCCGGAAATAACCAAACGTGGGCGTGATGAACGTCAATACCATGAACGTCAGAATAGATTGCTTCAGTATTGAAGGCCTTTTTCTGAGCCAGGGCGATTTTTCTTACAAGTTCAAAATATTCTCCGATATTTGGCACATCCCAAACCCAGCGATAATGATTTTTAGGAATAATTTGAACGTGACCGGGTGAAACTGGCTTGATGTCCATCATTACCAGGAAATTATCGTTTTCGTAAACAATTTCGGCGGGGATTTCTTTGGCGATAATTTTACAAAAAATACAGTTTGGATCTTTCATATTTTTTAATTATTCTTATAAAGCTCAAAAGCTTTAGCTAAAACCGATTTAGGAATCGGGAACAAAATTATTTCGTTTAAATCAGTTGTGGTTCTATTGTCACCGTACTGACTCTCGATAATTTTAGGTAGATCTTTTTGAAAAACGATCTCTAGGCCGCCGCTACAGACCTCAAGTTTAAATTTATTCAAAATCTTTTTATCCTGAAAAGTACAGTAAGCAATATTGCGATCGCCATCTTGTTCTTCAGACTCATAAATTTTCACCGGTTTGGATCCCAGGATAATTTCGGTTGCTTCCTGTCCAAGCTCCTCGGTCATTTCTCGTTTTAGGGTGTCCTCAACACTTTCATTACCCTGACTCATGCCGAAGGAGGTGATTTCGCAGCAACCAGCATAACTTTGCCATTTAAAACCGGAAGCATCTTCCGCCTCAATTTTACCGCGTTTTTGGAGGATAATCGCCAATTCTTCAGGGGCATTATCAGCCGGTGGCAGTTTGGTGACTACGATTACTCCCACGAAATGTCTTTTTTTGATTTCAGCCATTTGGTTATTTTAACACAAACACAACCGCCCCGGCTATCAGAATAGCCACCCCGCCTTAACTAAGGCGGGGAAAGGGGACTCTCGTGAAGTTACTCCGCTTTCTCCTCCTTGATTAAGGAGGAGTACCCGAGTCTTCGAGGGGGAGGTGGTTGTGCTATAATCCCATTTATGCAATATCCCGTTTTTCTTAGAACTCTACTTGAGAAAAGAGGCATCACCGATGAGCAGGAAATCGAGAAGTTTTTGAATCCTGATTACGAGCGGGACGTATACGATCCGTTTCTACTCAAAGATATGGACATTGCTGTGGCTAGAATTTTGCAAGCCATTGAAAAGAACGAAAAAGTGGTGGTGTATAGTGATTATGATGCGGATGGTATTCCCGGGGCGGTCGTGATGCATGATTTTTTTAAAAAAATCGGTTTTAAAAATTTTACAAATTATATTCCTCACCGTCATAACGAAGGTTTTGGTTTGCACCATGAAGCGATCAAAGAATTTGCCAAACAAAAAGTAGATTTGATTATCACGATCGATTGTGGAATTGCTGATGTGTCGGAGGCGGCGAAAATAAAAAAATTAGGAATAGATTTGATCATCACCGATCATCATTTACCACCCGAAAAATTACCAACCGCCTTTGCGATTGTTGATCCTAAAAGAAAAGATTGCGATTATCCATTTAAGGGTTTATGCGGGTGCGGCGTGATTTACAAAGTGGTTCAGGCGGTTTTGATAAATTTGAAATCCCAGAAATTATCCTCTCCACTTAACGGAGTACCTAATCGTTCCGAGGATATTTCCGGAATTTCAAATTTAAGAGTAAGCGACGGTTGGGAAAAGTGGCTTCTTGATATGGTCGGTATCGCCACTTTGTCGGACATGGTGCCACTATTAGACGAAAATCGAGCTCTAGCCTTTTATGGCTTGAAAGTTTTACGAAAGTCACCTCGGGTTGGACTTATGAAACTCCTTCGCCTTTTAAAGGTTGACCAAAGCCAAATTACCGAAGATGATATTGGTTTTACGATTTCGCCGCGTATTAACGCTGCCTCAAGAATGGGTAATCCCGAAGACGCTTTTAATCTTTTTGCCACGGAGAATGAAGTGGAGGCTGATACTTTCGCTCGACATTTGGATAAAATAAATAGTGAAAGAAAGGGTGTTGTCGCCTCGATGTCTAAAGAAGTGCAAAAGATAATTGAAAAAAGATTAAGTGACGGTGAATCTAAGAAAAAAGTACTCGTAATCGGAAATCCGGATTGGAAACCCTCGCTTTTGGGCTTGGTGGCCAATACTTTGAAAGATAATCATAGTTGCCCGGTCTTTTTGTGGGGTCGGGACGGTGGAAATATTCTAAAGGGCTCGTGCCGGTCGGACGGCAGTGTCGATTTACTCGCCCTGATGCAAAATGTTGAATCGGGAATCCTCGAACAATTTGGTGGTCACGCTATGTCGGGCGGTTTTGAATTGGTTCAAGAAAAAGTACACTTGCTTGAGGAAAAATTAAATGAGTCTTACGAAAAATTAACAAAGGACGGTAATTTCCAGGCTGAAGTTTTAACTCCAGACATGAAGATTACTTTCGACGAAGTTACTCACGAAAATTATCGGTTAATCGAAAAAATGTCGCCATTTGGTAAGGATAATCCTAAACCTTTATTCTTATTTGAAAATACTGAAATCAAAAACGTCAAAATGTTTGGTAAAGAAAATAATCACCTGGAACTAACTTTTGAAAATTCCAAAGGCCGCGCCGTCAAAGCCATTGGTTTCTTTATGAACACTAAAACTTTCGGTCCCGAATTAAAATCTGGCGATAAAATAAACCTCCTAGCCAATTTTGAAAAATCGACTTTTCGAGGCTTTGCGGAGTTGAGGCTGAGGATTGTGAAGGTGGAATCACGGCTCTAATTTTGTTAAGCTATAGATTATGCAAAATCAAATCACTATCTTCTGCGACGGAGCATCCAAAGGCAATCCGGGACCGGGCGGGTACGGAGCGGTTTTAGTGGTGGGTGATAAAGTAAAAGAGCTTGGCGGTGCAGAAAAAGAGACGACTAATAATCGGATGGAATTAACTGGGGCGATTAAAGCTTTTGAAACACTAGAAAAACTTAAAGTAAAAAATTATGAGGTGAATGTTTATACCGATTCTCGTTACGTGATAAACGGTATTACTAAGTGGGTATTTGCTTGGCAGAAAAATAATTGGCAGACGAAGGCGAAAGAGGATGTGCTGAATAAAGATTTGTGGGAGATGCTCGCGAAGCTGGAGAAAGACAAGAAAATTAAATGGAATTATGTCGGCGGGCATATCGGTGTGGCAGGGAATGAACGCTGTGATGAGATTGCTTCGGCCTTGGCGAGTGGGGAGAAGGTGAATTTTTATAACGGGTCTTTGGCTGATTACAAATTAAATATTTTGGATTTGGGACATGATGACGCTAAGAAATCTTTAAAACAATCTAGTTCTAGTAAGAAATCTAATTCTAAAATTAAAGCTTATTCTTATTTGAGTTTAATAAAGGGAGTTTTATATAAGGATCAAACTTGGGCGGAATGTGAAAAGAGGGTTAAGGGAGTGAGTGGTACGAAATACCAAAAAGCGATTAGTCCTGAGCATGAAAAGGAAATAATTGCCTCCTGGGGACTCTAGTTTTTGTGCACAGCTCTTTTGGGGGCAAGCTTTTTTCTCGTGCTAGACTGTCGGGCGATATGGAAAAAGATTTCGATCAGTGGAACGAGAAAAAGAAAATTGTAAACCAAGC
Organism: uncultured Candidatus Saccharibacteria bacterium; assembly: GCA_964567825.1. Taxonomy (GTDB): domain Bacteria; phylum Patescibacteriota; class Minisyncoccia; order Phycocordibacterales; family GWA1-40-21; genus CAIJXO01. The sequence goes on along the minus strand of CAZMNX010000005.1, from coordinate 19,566 downwards.
AAGTGTATCCAAAGTATTTTTTCGTGAGCGGGAAATTTGGTGGTGCCGATTAGGGGCTAATGTGGGGTACGAGCAAGACGGCAAGGGGAATTGGTTTAAACGGCCAATACTAATTTTGAGGAAATTTAACGAGTTTGCTTTTAGTGGGGTGCCACTTTCGACTTCTAATAAGAATGATGAATATCATTACCAGTTCACTTTCTCAGAAAATATAAAAAGCACAGCCTTAATATCACAGGTTAAATTTATTGATAGCAAAAGATTAGATGTAAAAATGGGTTTTTGTAGTGAGGTTGATTTTAAGAACATGAGAAAAGCGGTTAGGGACTTGTATCCCTAACCGCTCTTCATTTGTTTGGCTAGTCTTGCGACTAGGCCGAGCCCGAAGGCCATTTGTAGGTACATTATATAACCAATTTTTGACAGGTCAAATTGAAAAAAGTGAATAAATTGATCAAATAAATGAAAGACAAAACGTTTTACATTCTGACGGCAGGGTTTACTACTGGAATATTTTTGAGTTCATTTTGGAATTTGGGTTATCGTCTAGCCTTTTTTCTTTTAATTTTATCTATTTTGATTTTTGTCTCTGCAAGATTTTTAGTTGGAAAGAAAATTATAGTTATTCTGCTCGCAATTTTCATTTTTTCTTTAGCTTTGGGAATTGTCCGTTACGAAATAAAAGATACAAGAAAAATTGATGACGATATTTCTCAGTTTGTTAGTACGAAGGTAATTTTGGAAGGAATTGTCGCCGACGAACCAAATGTGAAAGAGAATAGTACTGAATTGGTAGTGGAAGTAAGTAAAATTAATTCCGAAGATATAACAATGTCTGATAAAATTCTGGTCAGCACCGGTCATTTCCCGCGATTTAAATATGGGGATTTAGTTCAAGTAAAAGGAAAATTGGAGAAGCCTGAAAATTTTACTTCGGAAACGGGAAATGATTTTGATTATGTTGGATTTTTAGCTAAGGATGATATTTTCTATAAAGTAAGTTTAGCTAGTGCCTGGGTAATGTCCTCCAACCACGGCTCATTTTTTAGACTAAAACTCTTTCAGTTCAAGGATGCTTTCACAGATAGAATTAATTCATTAATTAAAGAACCAGAATCGTCTTTACTTGGTGGATTATTACTGGGGGCCAAAAATTCTTTGGGCAAAGATTTACAATTAGATTTTCGCAAGGCTGGTGTTTCTCACATCGTGGCCTTGTCTGGTTACAACATCACTATTGTGGCTGAGGGGATTATGCTCGCCCTATCTTTTTTGCCGAGAGCTGTGGCGATGTCGGCCGGCGCTTTGGGTATTTTTCTTTTCGCTATAATGACCGGCGGTTCAGCCACCGTAATGCGCGCTTCGATTATGGCCCTACTTGTTTTATTAGCGAAAGCGACGAATCGGACCTACGATGTGATTCGGGCTTTGCTTTTGGCGGGGCTCTTTATGCTTATTCAAAACCCAAAAATTTTAATCTTCGATATTTCTTTCCAACTTTCTTTTCTTTCAACCCTGGCTTTAATTTTTGTTTCGCCGATCATTGAACAAAAATATTTAAAGAGTGTTTGCTTTAGTCGTCGGGTACAGCACTTACCACCAGTTTTAGTAAAGATTGGCGAGAAAATAAAGTTTCGTGAATTAATTTTAGCCACCATCTCTACTCAAATTTTTGTTTTGCCTTTTATTTTTTATAAAATGGGAATGATTTCGCTTGTTTCTTTACCAGCTAATATTTTGATCTTACCACTCATCCCCACCATCATGCTTTTTGGCTTTATCACTGGAATACTCGCTTTTATTTCCAGTCTTCTGGCTGTTCCTTTTGCCTATATTTCTTCTCTTCTTCTTTCCTATGTATTAAATGTAATCAGCCTATCCGCTGCCTTACCTTTTTCTTCACTCAATCTAAAAAACTTCCCATTGATTCTGGTAATCTTAATTTATCTGATATTTTTAGTGATTATATGGCGTAATCAAATAGGTGTTCGGCGACCGACCAGTTTAAATTAGCAAAAAAGGCGTCCACATACTTGGCTTTGTCGGTGGTGACGTAATCTAGGTAAAATGAATGTTCCCACATATCCAGGGCGACTACAACCTTGAGACCGTTTAGAATTCCATTGTGTTGCTCATCCACCCAGCTGTTTATCAAGTTGCCAGAAACTGGATCACTGTAGAGCATCACCCAGCCTGGACCGCGAGTCTTGGCTAAGTTTTTAAATTCTTGCAGCCAAGCCTCAAAAGAACCCCACTGTTTTTCAATCATTAATTTTAATTTACTTTCCGTCCCTAATTCTTTGGCCCCAGATTCAATTAAAGAAAAATAAATCTCATGGTTGCGCATACCATTGAATTCAAAACCAAAGCGTCTTTGAGTTTCGGCACCAGTGTATGCTGTGTCTGCTCCTTTTAGTAAGTCTGGAGCTTTTTCTAGGATTAAGTTAGTGTGCTTCACGTATCCCGCGTACAATTTCAGATGCTCCGTAATAGTTTTCTCGGAAATGCCCTCTAATTTCGGAATGTTAAACTTTTTTTCTTCGTATTTCATATATTTTTATCTTTTATTTATCCACAGTAACTAATAATTCTTAACCGAATACTCATTATATAATTAGACGCCCTAGAACGCCAATCATGACATGAAAAATCTGAAACATAATTTTAAATTATATTTGGTTCTAATTATCGTTGTTTGTGTTATTTTTGCTTTTTATATTTTTTATTTTTCTAATGAGTCCAGATTAACAGTGGCCTTTCTAGATGTGGGTCAGGGTGATGCGATTTTTATTCAAGCTCCGGGCGGTGAACAGATGCTGATTGACGGTGGGGCGACTAGCGGCGCACTTTTACGGGAATTGGGCAAGGTGATGCCCTTTTACGACCGATCGATTGATATTGTTATGGCGACTCACGCCGATCAAGATCATATTGGTGGTTTACCTTCTGTGCTCGAACGTTTCCGAGTGGGGATGTTTGTGCGCACTGCCACTGTGGCCAGCACTTCGGTTTATCGAACCCTTCTTCAAACAGTAGAAGATCGGAAAGTAAAAACAGAAATAATTACGGCACCGGAGAATTTAGACTTGGGTGGTGGAGCCGAGTTTGATATTTTATTTCCCGATAAAGATACGGCGGGTTGGGAGACAAATGATTCATCAATTGTTGGTAAATTGGTTTACGGCAGTAACTCTTTTTTATTGACTGGTGACTCGCCAGCCAAGATCGAAACTTATTTAGTAAAAAAATACGGCACGTTACTTAAAAGCGATGTATTAAAAGCCGGGCATCACGGCTCGAAATTTTCTAGCTCAGAACTTTATTTAAAAACAGTCTTGCCTGTTTACACAATCATTTCCGCCGGATTGAATAATCGTTATGGTCATCCAAATCAGGAAACCTTAGACAGATTAATAAAAGTTAATAGCCAAGTACTAAAAACCATGGGGCAGGGCAGTATAATCTTCAAATCTGACGGCCAAAATTTAAGTCATTATTGACATTGACTTTGTGACTATTTAGTGTATAATAGCTGGCAGATCCTAGGTAATCGCCTAGGTGTCGTAATGACCTCAGAGATAGGAAGGAAGAGTTCTATGAAGAATCAGGTACGGTTCGGTGCGGTGCTGGCGTTGGTAGCGGTTGTCGGTTTGGTTGGGCCGGGCTGTTCGAGTCCGACTTACCAGGCGCGGCAAAGCGAAATCAACTCGGCGGCCACAGGGGTGGTCCTCGGTGGTGTGCTCGGCGGGGTGCTGGGGAACAATCTGGGTGACGGCAACAATCAGGTCCTCGGCGCAGCGATGGGCGCGGCGGCGGGCGGTTGGGCTGGTCAGCAGTATGGTCAGGGCCAGGATGTCACGCGCCATCGGCTGGACGGCCTCGAGGCCCAGAGCCAGTCCGAAACCATTATGGTGCAGAACAAGAACGGGTCTTACACCCCGGTCACTCTGACCAAGGTCGGCTACGGGCAGTATCGTGGTCCGCGCGGAGAAATCTATACCGCGCGGCCGACCGAAGACCAACTCAAGGTCGGTTACGGGTTCTAACGGACCCTGGTTCCAGAAAGGGGAACCAAAAAGGGCGGCACGCATCACGCGGGCCGCCCTCTTTCGTATCTAAATTTTAGTTTTCTTATTTGATTACCCCAGCCTTTTTTAAGGTAGCATAAGCACCATTTTTCTGAATAGTCTTTAGTGCGCGAGTAGAGATAGTTAAATTAAAAGATTTTTTGAGTTCAGGAACATAGATCTTCTTTTTTTGAAGATTACTGTATTTGCGGACAGCACCGGTTGGGTTGAATTTAGTAGCACGAGTGGTGTTTGAATAACCACCGCCAACGATTGAACCTTTTTTTGTAATTGCACAGACTTTGGCCATATTTTTTTATAATTTAACTCAGTTGTGCTATGCTATCATGGTAAACAAAAAGTTTCAAGTCTAAATATAATGATCATCATTTTTCAAATCATAATTCTAATTGTCTCAGTTATGGCGCATGAGGTGGCCCATGGTGCCGCGGCTTACTATTTTGGTGATCCAACTGCTAAAAACCAGGGGCGATTAACCATGAACCCCTTAAAACATATTGATCTTTTTGGCTCGATTATTTTGCCATTAGTTTTAGCCTTCTCGGGAACGGGTATAATTGTGGGTTGGGCTAAACCGGTACCTTACAATCCTTACAATTTACGTAATCGTAAGCTCGGTGAATTTTGTGTGGCGATTGCCGGCGTGGTGGTGAACTTTTTACTCGCCTTAGTCTTTGGTCTTATGTTGCGCTTTAGTTCAAGTCTGGGTCTTTCGTTACCGGCTCAGGAAATAATTACCTATATTGTTTTGATCAATTTAGTTTTGACGATTTTTAATTTAGTACCGATTCCACCCCTCGATGGCTCAAAGATTTTAATGTCTTTTTTGCCTTATCGTTACGAACGTTATATTTTTGCCGCTGAACGCTACGGCATCTATCTTCTTCTGGCTTTTATTATATTTTTTAGTTGGATCATAAATTTTGTAGTTGTTTTTTTCTTTCGCCAGCTAGTTGGATTCTAAATTTGCTTTTTATTGCCTCATGTAGTATATTGCACCCAACGTTTATAGCGAACGGAGTTGCAGTTAATTTAGTTTGTAATCATATATCTAATGCCCACAATAAATCAATTAATCAAAAAGAATCGTCATACTATGCCCCGAAAGGTTAAATCGGTGGCTTTAACTAAGGGTTTCAATAGCTTGGAAAATCGTCCAACTTATTACAATGCGCCTTTTAAAAGAGGAGTATGTATCAAGGTGACCACCAAAACCCCAAAGAAACCAAACTCCGCTATTCGTAAAATTGCTCGTGTTCGTTTAACTAATGGTATGGAAGTCACTGCCTACATTCCAGGTATGGGCCACACTCTACAAGAACACTCGGTGGTGATGCTTCGTGGTGGCCGTGTGAAAGATGTTGGTCTCCGTTATACTATTGTTCGCGGCGTGCTCGATGCTACTGGTGTAGAAAAGAGAATGAAGGGTCGTAGTCAATACGGTGCCAAGAAGCCAAAGGCTGGTAAATAATTTTTTAAATACTAAAATTCAATGCGAAGAAAATTAAAAGCAAAACCAATAATCGTTCCTGATCTCGTCTTTAATTCTGTAAAGGTTAGTAAATTTACTAACTATATTATGGAGAAGGGTAAGAAAACTGTCGCTCGCCGAATTGTGAACGATATGTTTGAGGATATCAAGACTAAAACCAAGAGTGCTAACCCATTAGAAATTTTTGAATTAGCTTTGTCTAACACCGCCCCAAACGTGGAGGTGCGATCAAAGAGAGTGGGGGGTGCCAATTACCAGGTGCCGGTTGAAGTTCGTCCAGAACGCCGCGCGGCTCTATCTATGAAATGGATTATCGATGCTGCTCGCAGCAAAAAAGGCGCTCCAATTGCAAATAAATTAGCGGACGAAATCATCGCCGCTTCTAAAAATGAAGGTGAAGCTGTTCGTAAGCGTGAAAACACCCTCAAGATGGCCGAGGCCAACAAAGCTTTTGCCCACTTCGCTTGGTAGTTTCTCTTTGCATTTTACTTCATTTTACGCTATTGTATGCCTACTAAAGAAGGGGAGATTTGTCTTTTTATTTACTAAAATTTTAATAATTAATTTATGACACGTGCATATCCATTAGAAAAAGTTCGAAATTTCGGAATCATTGCCCATATTGATGCGGGTAAAACTACTACCTCCGAAAGAATTTTGTATTATACCGGTGAAAGCCACAAGATTGGAGAAGTGCACGATGGAAACACCACCACCGACTGGATGGAACAGGAAAGAGAGCGCGGTATTACGATTACTTCGGCGGCCATCACTTGTTTTTGGAACCCTTCTTACATGGACGTCAAAGATTTGAGTAAGAAAGTTATGTTCAACATTATTGACACCCCCGGGCACATCGACTTTACCGCCGAGGTGAAGCGTTCCTTGCGCGTGCTAGACGGTGCGGTAGTGGTCTTTGACGGTGTGGCAGGTGTGGAACCACAATCGGAAACCAACTGGCGTTATGCCGATGACGGTAAAGTGCCCCGCATTTGTTTCATTAATAAACTTGATCGAACGGGTGGTAGTTTTGAACGTTCATATCAATCAATTCTAGATCGTCTGACTAAGAGTGCGATTAGAATGCAATTACCAATCGGGGAAGAAGAAAATTTTGAAGCAATCATCGACTTGCTTAAAATGAAAGCCTATTATTTTGAAGGCGAAATGGGTAAGATTATTGTCGAAAAGGAAATCCCCGCTGAATATTTGGAAAAAGCGAAAAAGGCCCGAGCGGAGACGATTGAAAAGATTGTGGAGCAAGATGAAAAAGCCATGTCTGAATATTTAGACGGTAAGGAAATTCCGCTCGAGACCCTTAAGGTTATTTTAAGAAAAGCGACTATCGCTAATACTCTGGTGCCGGTCTTTACTGGTTCAGCTTTGAAGAATCGTGGTGTGCAATTAGTTTTGGATGCCGTTGTTGATTATTTACCATCACCAATGGATATTCCACCTGTACGCGGTATCGATCCTCGTAACGGTGAAGAAATCTTTCGCCATGCTTCTGATGAGGAACCGTTTTCCGCTTTGGCCTTCAAATTACAAAATGACCCATTCGTCGGTCAGCTGACCTTCTTCCGTGTCTATTCTGGTACCGTTACTTCCGGTATTTATCTTTACAACTCTACGACCGGTAAAAAGGAACGTTTAGGCCGCATTGTTCGTATGCATGCTGATAAAAGAGAAGAGGTGGACATCGTTTTAGCCGGAGAAATCGCGGCTGCCGTTGGTTTGAAAGATGCCCGTACCAGTCACACCCTTTGTGACGAGAATAATCCAATCGTTTTGGACCAAATCGTCTTCCCAGAGCCGGTTATTTCCTTAAGAATCGAGCCAAAGACCAAGGCAGACCAGGAAAAAATGGGTATGGCGCTTAAAAAACTTTCTGATGAGGATCCAACCTTTAAAATTGTGTCCGATGGTGAGACAGGTGAAACCGTGATCAAGGGAATGGGTGAGCTTCACCTAGAAATTTTGGTTGATCGCATGAAAAGAGAATTCGGCGTCGAGGCTAACGTTGGTAAACCACAGGTGGCTTATAAAGAAACCATTACTGGTCCAGCTGAAGCTGAGCACAAATACATTAAACAATCGGGAGGTAAGGGTCAATACGGTCACGTCGTTATTAATATTAAACCACTACAGAAATTAGAAGAGGGCGCGAAAATTCCAAAGAACGTAACTCGCGAAGAGGGTTTTGAGTTTATCAATTCAATTAAAGGAGGAGTTATTCCAGTGGAATTTATTCCAGCCTGTGAAAAAGGTATTCGTGAGGGTATGGAAAGAGGAGTAGTCGCCGGTTATAAAATGGTGGATATTTCTTGTGAACTCACATACGGTTCGTATCACGATGTGGACTCTTCCGAAATTGCTTATAAAATTGCTGCCTCGCAAGCTTTTCAAGAGGCTGCTAAAAAAGCCCGTCCAGTTATTCTCGAACCGATTATGAAGGTTGAAGTTGTTACTCCGGATAAATTCATGGGAGACGTTGCTGGTCATTTAAACTCGAAACGCGGAGTCATCGAAGAAATGAGCGAGCGCGGTTTGAACAAAGTTATTAAATCCAAAGTGCCACTATCCGAAATGTTCGGTTATATCACCACTTTGCGCTCAATGACCGAAGGCCGTGCCTCTGTAAACATGGAATTCGATCATTATGATATCGTTCCTCCAAACGTAGCCAAGGAAATCGCCGAAGCGAGAAAATAAACATCAATATTTGCCAAGTAAAATGACCCTATGGTATAATTTCCATGGGGTTATTTTATTAACTATTATTAATTTATTTTTATTATAATGAAAAAGTTTCTATTTATTCTAACTGTTTTGCTTTTCACTTTGGCTGTTGCGCAAGGTGTTTCAGCGCAAACAAACACTTGTGTTGATCTGACTTACAATATGGGTTATGGAGCTGTTGATGCTAATACCAACGGTGAAGTCAGTGTACTGCAAGATTTCTTAGCTACCACCACCTCATCTACTGGTGCTTTTTACTTACTTAGTGAATCAACTGGTTATTTTGGCAGTTTGACTAAAAACGCTGTCGCCAACTATCAAAAAGATCATTTCATTAGCCCTAATTCTGGTTATGCTGGGGCTTATACGCGCGCGGAAATCAAGAAAAGTACTTGTGGTACTACTGTTACCCAATCAACCGTGGGTTTGACCGCGACTACCACTACAGCTGTTGTTGTATCGAATTCTGCTTATGACTTTAATATAAATTATACCAATCGAGTTTCTTCCAGCACTGATTCTGCCAATAGTGGCTTCTATGCCTGCGGTACTGGTATGACTGGTAATGTTCTGGCCAATGTGACTTGGGTGTCTCCTGGCGTTTATACCAGCACCACCGCCCCAACTCCTGCTTGGTATATGAAGAATCGCACATATCCTTATAATTTAATTAATCTTACTGACACAACCGGTGATCAATGTGTTTTCATCTATCTCAGCACCACCACCCAGGCTCTATTTAATTCCAAATGGGAAGCTGATTTCACTCTCTATAATTCTGACTTAAATCAGCATATCACTGTGCCGATGTCCAAGCCTGGTAAGGTTGTTTATCGCACACCAGCTACAGCCTCTACCCCAGTCCTTACAAGCATTAATCCAAACAAAGTCGTTGCCAGCAGTTCAGCTTTGATTATCGTCCGTGGACAAAACTTTTACTCAGGCTCCAAGGTCTACTTGCAAGATTCAGAAACTCCACCTCGTGAGATTGTGATCAATCCATCTTCGATTTCTACTTATTCTGGCGAACAGCTATCTTTTGTCTTACCAAAAACTGTCGCTTCCAGTACTTACACTCTCTTTATACGCAACGGCAATCTTTTTAGTGGCACGACAACCTTGACTGTAACCCCAGCTTCTTCCACAAACAGCGTCAACATTTCCAGTATAGTTCGCTATGCTTCAAGTACGAATGCGACTTCAACTGGTCTGTATGCTTGTGGTACCGGTTTTGGTACTCGAGTCAACGCTAATATTCAATGGAAGAATTCGGCCGGTATAATTCAAGGCAGTCCAATTTGGTATTTACAAGATACAGCAACGGCTTCCAGTACTCACGCTATCTGGTTGTACACTCCGCCAACAACCTCTACCATGAATGGTAATCAATGTACTTTCCTTCAGATGGATAGCAACACTCAATCCTTACTAAATTATGGTTGGTCGGCATATTTCACCCTGTTTAATTACAATACCAACCAATCAAACACAGTTGAAGTTCCAGAAAATATCACTTCATCAATTAATTATGCTTATGTTCCAGCAAGATTAACTCCAGTTTATACTCCACCAACCGTAACTTCTCCAGTTATTTCTGCATTAAGCTCAATCAGTACCACCACAGGAGCAACAATCACGGTGACGGGTACCGATTTTGGTACTACCACCAGCCCTTGGGTTCTGTTTGGAAATGGTCAAGCTAATTACACTTTAGGCGCCCGCGACGTGAACCAAACGGGCACTAGTTTAAAGTTTACTGTGCCAATGGCGGTTATTGGAAAATATCAGGTGCAAGTTAAGAACAATGTGATTAATAAAATCAGTAATAAAAAAGATCTCACGATTGTAAATCCAACCACCATCATTACTCCGGTTGCTTCAACCAAACCACTTTATCCAGTCTGCGGTACGGCTAGTGGTAAATCGAGCGACGTCTTACCAAGCACTAATCTATGTGCCAAGGGTTTGCCGGGTGGAAAAGGTTCGACCAATGATAATCGTTGGTATTGGGCTTGTGTTGGAGAAAATACTACTTATACAAATAATACCATCTGGTGTTATGCTCCAAAAGTTGCCGCCTCAGCAATTGTTTGGTCTGTCTGCGGTTCGGCTACAAGCACAGATATGACAGCTATACCATCAGCTAGTACGCCTGACCTGTGTACCGTGTCTGGCACCTCTAATGATTATGGTAATGCCGGTAACGGTAAGTACTATTGGAGTTGCCAAGGTCAGAACTCTCCAAGTAAGTGGTGGTGTGAATCTCTTTAGAATCTAACTAAGAAAGTAACAAAACCACGTTTCAAAGCGTGGTTTTGTTTTATCCGGGAAAACTGTTTAGTAATTTATTAGAGTAGTAGAATTCATAAGCCAGCTGACCAAAGCTGGTTTTTGAATTGTGGTTAGGCTGAAGTTATACACAGGTACTAGTACCAATGTCCTTTACATTTGTCCTTTAGAAAAGTTATAATATCACCAAGTCGGAAACCTCTTTTTATTTAGCTCTCTATTTATTGTTAATATGAAAAATATTTTATCTCGTATTGTTTTAGGCACCGTGATTATGATGAGCGTTGTTATTTTTAGTACTTTTATCTCAACACAATCAGTTAACGCGCAATCATCAGACTGTGGTTTGATCGAGTTATTTATCTCTGCTGATGTAATCGCACCCGATAAGGCCAATATTGCTCGTGAAGCCGTCGGTTGTTCTATCCCAGTTCAGCCAATTCAATCACCACTGAATATTACCTTCATAAGCAAATCTTTGATTGGTTATAAAGATGGTAACGAGTCTGCGGCCGGCACCTTTAAATTCAAGGCAATAGCTTCAGACGGAGACGTTTGGATTTCCAACGATCTCCGGGCTGCTATTAATGTCGAAAAAAATGGTGTAATTGTCGGCAAGGCCAATTCTACGGTCTTGACTTCAAATAGTGGAGCATTTGCATCAAAAACAGGTTTTCTCGTTCAGGAAGGAAGTACCGAAACTTTTACTATTGACTATGTCATGTCGCCACTGCAAAGTAGTGGATATTATAGAGCCGAGGCAATCTACCTTCCGTTAGATGGAGGGGGTGAGGTTATTCTCGATGGTTCTAATAATCAATTTGTTTCTGACCATATATATTTGACAGGTTCAACCACCTCAACTACTACTCAACCAACCATTACTGTTAGTAGTTATGGAATTACCGATTGGTCGCGTGGTCTTTCTTATGGAGTGCCAATTATTTCCTATGGTGTTCAGAGCGTTTTTACTCGCTTAAGCTCTGTTTCCGGTAATCGAACGGTTGATTCTGAATCTCGTGAAATTAATCGTGACGGCAAGGATAATATCGTAGTTAATGTTCCAAAAGATTTTCCACTTGGTGATGCTAAGTTATATGTTATTGCTAAAGGCGAATCCGGTGTTATGGGCACATTTCCTGGATATCTGAACATTATTATTGGATCTTCTACTCAACCTATTATCACCGTCACTTCACCAAACGGTGGAGAAACATGGGCAAGAGGAACATCTCATTTAATTAAATGGGAAGGTAACCAACCTGTTCCAACTTGTACAACGAACAATAACCAGACAATTTGTACTAGTATTGTAAATCCACGATATGATATTTACCTACAAGGTAATGCTTATTGTCCTCCAGGTTCTGCCTGTTTAGCTGTTTCTCCTTTGACTCAAATTGCGAATGACATTATTGGTCAACAATATAATTGGTTGATCGCTACTTCAACTAATATAGATAATTATATAATTCGAGTTTGCGATGCGAATAATAGCAATGTTTGCGATTCAAGTAATAGTTATTTCAAGGTTGTTGCTGGTAGTTCAAACAATCAACCACCAGTTATCAGTGGCATCACAGCACCTACAACATTGACTGTTAATCAAACCGGAACTTGGACGGTCAATGCTTCGGATCCAGAAAATGGATCGTTGACATATTCTGTAAATTGGAATGCGGGTCCAGATACTGTAATAGCCTCAGCCAGCGCTAATTTGAATAGTGGTTTTACTCAAACCACCACCTTTACTCATTCTTATTCTACGGCTGGAACATATCTAATCAGATTTTCAGTTAAAGATAATGGTGGTTTAGTCACACAAACCAGCTCGACTGTTGTTGTTACTCCACCAGCAACCACACCAACCAAGCCAATTGTTTATGCAACCTGTGGTTCTGCTAATAATGGCAGCTTCTCTTCGGCTCCAACCAGTAATCTATGTGGTTCCGGTGCTAGTGTGGCTCGAAGTGTTAAACTAGAGGGCGATACTAAGTGGTGGTGGAGTTGTAAGCGTAATACCAATCCAGCCCCAGAAGATACTTGGTGTAAAGCAGAGAAAAAAGAAACTGAACCAAAACCAGACACAACTGTCATTTGGCCAAAATGCGGTTCGGCTTCGGAAAAAGTAAGTGCTACTATGCCAAGCTCAAATCTTTGTGACATTGGTAAAATTGGAAAGAGTGGCTCGACCAGTGAAAATCCTAGCCGTTGGTATTGGTCCTGTATCGGGCAAAATAACACTTGGGAAGATAATGCGGTATGGTGTTTTGCTCCGAAATCAGGCTCTGCTCAAGCCGAGAAAACTTCCTTCTTCGGCGCGGTGATTACTTCGATTGCGGACTTATTTAAATAGTAAGTCGGTTGCTTGATATTTATTGGTCACGTATAATTATTAAATGAATAAATTATCTTTGTTTCGAATTAATTTTATTGGAATTATTGCTTCACTTGTTTTTGTCTCGACTCTGTTTTGTTTTTCTTCAGTTAGTGTTGCCAAAGCTGAGGGGATGACTTTTCCTCAACTAGTGGAGTTACTTATAAGTATTGGGGCAATTCCAGCCGATAAGGTGGTGGCGGCAAGAGCCGTGGCCGCACAGCCACTGGTGATTGCGACAAGCACGATAGCGACAAGTACCACTACGGCGAGCTCTACCGCTTATGTTCAAGTTTTGACTCCAAACGGTGGTGAAAGTTGGGCGATTGATATGGGCGTTCCTTATACGATAACTTGGGGTTCACAGGGTTTATCAACGGTAAATTTATCTTTGGTTTTATCACCCAAGAATACTGTTTGTAATATAAGTCCGCTTCCAATCGCTGCAAAGAATGGGAATAATACCTACAAATTTCTTTTAAAGACAGCCAAGTGCTATAACCTTGTTACCGGAACCTCAACCGCGCTGATTGACGGTACATACAAGGCTAGGGTTACTGGCACCGATAGTTTCGGCTTGAGTGTTAAAGACGATAGTAATGCCACTTTTAAAATTACGCCGATATTAGTTCCGAGTATAAAAGTCACTTATCCTAATGGCGGTGAAAGTTTTAAGGCCAGAACTAGCTACGATATTAAATATACGCTTAAAAATAGCAGTGAGAGAGCTCTTAAAATATCAGTTTTAGACTATCAAGACAATTCAGTCTATAACACTACTGGTTTTGGTAGTAATGGTGTTTATGATTGGACCGTACCCTCCTCGTTAAATGATGGGGCTTACAAGATTAAGTTGCAGATGACTGAAAACGACGGTACGGTTATTGAAGACACTAGTGACAAGCCATTCTGGGTAACTGCTTGGTAATTGACATTGCCACCTAATTTGTTAGTATTATCTTTACTGCATTTACTGACTGATTTTTTATTTTGGTCGGTGTAATGTCAGTGTCGAATTTTATTAGTAGTTTAATAATTAATTATTAGTTGGCTGGATTAAGAGAGCGTTCTCGCGCACTTGATCTAGGCAATTAAAACAAAATTATGGCAGAAGTTTTTAATCGAACGAAGCCGCATGTTAACGTTGGTACTATCGGCCACGTTGACCACGGCAAGACTACCTTGACCGCCGCAATACTTAACGTATTGAGCCGAGCAGGTAAAACAGTGAAGTTACGAGGCGTCGACGAAATCGATTGCGCCCCAGAAGAGAAGGCTCGTGGTATTACTATTGCTCTTTCTCATAACGAATATGAGTCAGACAAGAGACACTACGCCCACATCGACTGTCCGGGCCACGCCGACTTTATCAAGAACATGATTACCGGTGCCGCTCAAATGGACGGCGCTATCCTTGTGGTAGCAGCAACTGACGGTGTGATGCCACAAACCCGTGAACACATTCTTCTTGCTAAGCAGGTGGGTGTGCCTAAGGTGGTTGTTTACTTAAACAAGTGCGATATGGTTCCTGATAAGGAATTGATTGATCTTGTGGAAGAGGAAGTTCGTGAGCTCTTAACCAAGCAAGGTTTTGATGGAGCTGGCTGTCCAGTTATCCGCGGTTCTGGTCTTAAGGCTTTGGAAGCAACCGGTATCGATGATGAATGGTCAAAATCAGTTTTGGCCCTTGTTGATGCTTTGGATACTTATATTCCTGAACCAGTTCGCGATGTCGCTAAGCCATTCTTGATGCCAATTGAGGACATTTTCTCGATTGAAGGTCGTGGAACGGTGGTGACCGGTAGAATTGAAAGAGGTATCGTTAAACTTGATGAAGATGTTGAAATTGTTGGTATTAAGCCAACTGTTAAGACTACCATTACTGGTATCGAAATGTTCAACAAGCAACTTAAAGAGGGTATGGCTGGAGACAACGCCGGTATTCTTTTAAGAGGTACCAAGAAAGAGGATGTTCACCGCGGTCAGGTTCTTTGTAAACCGGGCTCAGTTACTCCTCATACTGATTTTGAGGCAGAAGTTTACATTTTGAAGAAAGAGGAAGGTGGTCGCCACACTCCATTCTTTACTGGTTATAAGCCACAGTTCTATATGCGAACTACGGATGTGACCGGTGATGTGACCTTGGCCGAGGGTGTCGAAATGGTTATGCCAGGTGATACCGCTAAGTTTAAGGTTAAATTGGTAGCCCCAGTTGCTCTTGAGGAAAAGCAGAGATTTGCTATTCGCGAAGGAGGTAAGACTGTCGGTGCCGGTGCGGTTACTAAGATTATTGCTTAATTAGACTAAATTTCAAAAGAGGTACGTCCCTCGTTTGAAGATAAAAACCATCATGGAAGATAATGAAAAAATAGTTAAAAAGACTGCCAAGAAGGGGGCGAAAGTAGCCGACAAAGAGGCTGTAGCTAAGCTACGAATCCGCGTTCGCGCTTACGATAGCAAAATTCTTGATGCATCAGTGAAACAAATCATTGATACTGCCTTGCGGTTTGACGTTAAAGTTTTGGGTCCGATTCCACTACCAACCGAGATTAAGAAATACACGGTGAATCGCTCCGCTTTCGTCTACAAAAATGCGCGAGAACAGTTTGAGATGAGAGTGCACAAGCGCTTGATCGATATCATTAATCCTTCGGCCAAAGTGGTTGAAGCCCTCACCAATCTTTCATTGCCTTCCGGCGTGAATATTGATGTGAAGATGATATAAAACCTACTAAAATAGGAAATCAAAAAGCACCCTACGAAATAGGGTGTTTTTTGATGGTTGAAAGAGTATAATATGCATAATTGTAATTTAGTAAAAAAATGAACAAAGAAAATTATTATAAAAATCTAGGCAGAAAGATCGGTGACTTAATTGTCGGAGCCATCATCGGTGTGATAGCTGTAGCCTATTTTATCTTGAATTCTATGGTGTCGGGGCCAACATTTTTTACTGTCATTTTTGCGGTATTCTTGGTGTTAATCGTATCTATTCTATCTTTCCAAATCGGTAGGAAGTTTATTACAATAGGTGTTGTATCTGTTGTTGGTATATTTTTGATTCAAGCTGTCTATCGCGATTTTATTAATTTTATTAGATAAGATTTTCTCTTTTATCCACACACACTAACCCCCGAGAGGGGGTCTTTGTGTGATAGAATGCCGGCGTGAAAATCGTCGAATTCACTTTTTATCACTTGACTTTGTGTAATACAATTTGTTACAATGTATTACATGAGAAATATTATAAACATATCAGTGCCAACAAGTATGAAAAAAGAAATTGATTCTTTTGTGAAAGAGGGTCAGTATGCTTCGGTCAGCGAATTTTTCCGAGCGGCGGTAAGAAGTTGGAAACAGGATAGGTTGTTAGCCTCAATACGACAGAGTCAAAAAGAGATCAGAGAGGGTAAAGGAAAAATTCTTAAGTCATTTGCTGACTTAGATTAAAATGCTTATAACCTACTCGCCAAGATTCTCTAGGCAGTATAAAAAGTTATCAAGGGAAATAAGAGATAAGGTTAAAGAAAGAGAGTATATTTTTCGTGAAAATCCTTTTGATAGTCAGCTTAAAACTCATAAATTGAATGGGAGATTAGCTGGTCTGTGGGCTTTTTCTGTTGATTATCAGACCAGAATAATTTTTGAGTTTCAGAACCAAAATAGCGTTGCTCTGCATGAAATTGGAGGTCACGAGATATACTAAACTGACCCTTTACATTTTATCAGCGATTTGCTAGACTCCTAGGAACGTCTAAACAGGCGGGAAAGCGGGGGATACGAGTAAGAATTGATTTACTCATATCGCCATTAAGTTTTTGTTCGTATAATTTTTTAAAAAATGAAATTTATCCTCGGTGTAAAAAAGAATATGACTCAGGTGTTCGATGATAAGGGAGCCGTTAAACCGGTAACCGTTATCGAGGCTGGCCCAATTGTTATTACTCAAATTAAAACTAAGGAAACTGATGGCTATGATGCCGTTCAGGTCGGTTTTGGTACTAAAAAAGATAAAAATATTACTAAAGCGGTAAAGGGCCACGTTAAGGGTCTCGGTAATTTCCGTTACATCAAGGAATTCAGAATGGAAGACGAGAAAGATATCAAGGCTTTAGCTGGCATGAAGGTAGGCGACAAGATTGATCTATCCACTTTCAAAGAGGGTGATAAAGTGACCGCCACCTCTACTTCAAAAGGTAAGGGTTTTCAAGGTGTGGTCAAGCGTCATGGTTTCAAAGGAGGTCCACGAAGCCACGGTCAAAAACACTCTGAGCGTGAGCCAGGATCTATCTCTGGCGGTACTCGTGAAGGAGGTCGCGTGCCGAAAAAGATGCGTATGGCTGGCCGTATGGGCTCAGATACCGTTACCGTACAAGGTTTAACTGTTATTCAACTAGATCCAGCTAATAATGAGATTTTATTGATTGGTTCAGTGGCTGGTAAGAGAGGAACCTTGGTGGAGATAATCGGCTAATTTTAATACTATGGAAAAAGAAAAAGCAAAAAAAGTAATAGAGAAAGTCGCTGAAAAAGCTCCAAAGGTGAAAAAGGTTAAAGCTCCTAAGGCGCCAAGAGCCCCAAAGGCTCCGGTGGCTGTAAAATCAGCTGAGGTAAAGACTGCCGATCGAAAAACCAAGCAGACTAAGCGTGAAAAGGAAGTTAAGACCCTTGGCGGCGTCGAAGCTAAAATTTTCAATCAAACTGGAAAAGAAGTTGATTCTATCAAATTACCAGAAAGTATTTTTGCTTTACCTTGGAAATCAGACCTCGTGCATCAGGTAGTTGTTTCTTTGATGTCTAACAAGCGCACTAATTTAGCCCATACTAAAACTCGCGGCGAAGTATCTGGTGGTGGTAAAAAGCCTTGGCAGCAAAAGGGTTTGGGTCGCGCTCGTCACGGTTCTATCCGTTCACCGATTTGGGTTGGTGGAGGTGTGGCTCACGGTCCAAGAAACGATAAGAATTATGAACGAAAGGTTAATAAGAAAATGAAGGCCAAAGCTTTGTTTACTATTATTTCCAAGAAATTCAGAGATGGTGAAGTATTTTTCCTAGATAATTTAAGTTTATCGGCACCTAAAACAAGCGAAGCCTTGGGCGTTCTACAAAATTTGAGCAAAATCAAAGGTGGCGAAATGTTTTTAGCTAAGAAAAATAACTCAACCTACATTGCTGCTTCTAAGAAAGATGTGAATCTCGATCGTGGCTTTAGAAACTTTGGAAACATTAAGTTGGATGAATTAAGAAATATTAATCCGCTCGATGTTTTGAATTATCGTTATTTGATAATCGATAGTCCAAAAGAGGCAATTAAGTTTCTTGAGGCTAAAATGAAATAAATTTTATGAACGAACTTATCATTAAAAAACCACGAATTACCGAAAAGTCTGGCTTACAGGCCGAGGGTTTTGGAGTCTATACTTTTGAAGTAACCGCTAAGGCCAATAAGAAAAATATTGCTAAGGCCATCAAGGAGCTTTACAAAGTTACACCAGTTAAAGTAAACATTACTCATCTGCCAGCTAAAGTAATTTTTAGTCGCGGTAAAACTGGCCGCCGCACGGGAGTTAAGAAAGCGGTAGTTTACTTGAAGAAAGGGGATAAAATAGAATTTGTATAAAACCATGAAGCATTATAAACCAACATCACCAGGACGTAGACAAATGACCGGAATCGACTTTCCGAAGATTATTACT
The DNA here is from genome assembly GCA_964567825.1 of uncultured Candidatus Saccharibacteria bacterium. Classification (GTDB taxonomy): domain Bacteria; phylum Patescibacteriota; class Minisyncoccia; order Phycocordibacterales; family GWA1-40-21; genus CAIJXO01. The sequence goes on along the minus strand of CAZMNX010000005.1, from coordinate 885 downwards.
ACGTCTGAACCATTAAAGGCTTTAACCTTTGGTAGGAAGCGACATGTCGGCCGAAACAATTATGGTCGTTTAACCACCAGACACAAAGGGGGCGGTCATAAAAGACTATTTAGAGAGGTTGATTTTTCTTACAATAAAATTGATGTGCCAGCTAAAATCGTTTCTATCGAGTATGATCCAAACCGAACCGCCTTCATTGGTTTGGCGCAATATTCTGATGGTGAAAAAAGATATGTAATTATTTCTAAATCTATGCAGGTTGGCGATACCTTTATTGTTTCTGAGAATGCTGAAATAAAGGTTGGTAACCGAACTATGCTTAAAAAGATTGCGGTGGGTACTTTTGTTTACAATGTCGAGTTAAAACCGGGCAATGGTGCTAAAATCGGTCGCGCTGGTGGAAACTTTGTTCAAGTTGTGGCTAACGATTCCGGTTTTACTCACCTAAAGATGCCTTCAACCGAAGTGCGAAAGGTGCCAGATACTTGTTTTGCTTGTATCGGTGAAGTTTCTAATAATGAAAACAAACTTATCAATATTGGTAAGGCCGGAAGAAGCCGTTGGTTGGGTATTCGACCAACTGTCCGCGGTTCGGTAATGAACCCAGTGGATCACCCATACGGTGGAGGAGAGCAGAGACAAGGCCGAGGTATGCGTTTTGCCAAGACTCGTTGGGGTAAGCACGTGGGTAAGGGTCAGAAGTCACGTACGCCAAAGAAATATTCTAACAACTTGATTGTTACCCGCCGAAAAGTGGGAAAGAATAAAGGCGAGAAATAGGTTGACTTTTAAGGAAATTTTGTTAGTATAACGCTTCAAATCAAATAAAAAATAATGGCACGATCAAATAAAAAAGGACCATACGTCGATGAAAAACTAACAAAG
>CAZMNX010000004.1:0-56240 GCA_964567825.1 uncultured Candidatus Saccharibacteria bacterium | reverse complement strand
TGGTTCAATTCCATTCATCGGCACCAGGAAGTATAAAATGACTTTTAGTTTACGCTTTGTTATAATCTAAAATATGGAAAGGCTACCAGTGTCATTGGTTGGTTTGAAACACTCCTTTGGAGAGAGAACTATTGATAATGCTGAAATTGAGGATAAATATGGACTACCGAAAGGGTGGGTCTTAGAAAAGACTGGAAAAGAAAAGGGACACTCTTGGGATAATGGCCCTGAATCTCCAACTGAGGCTTCTTTGGAGTGTTTTCGTCTTTTACTTAAAGAGACAAATATTGATCAGTCGCAAATTAAGGCTATATTTGGAACAACTAATCCAATAACTATAGATGGCAAGACGAGGGATGAATCGTTAACGGTAACTTTTGCTCATAGGGCGGGTTTTTCTGAAGAGACAAAAGTATGTGATGAAGGTTGGGGTTGTGGTGGTTCGGCGGTTGGAATCGATTCGATGAATACCTGGTTGCAGAATCAACCGGTCGGAACTTATGCTTTATATGTAACCCAAGACTGGCCAACTAAAATGGTTAAGGATCGTAATGTGGAAGCCCTTTTTTCTGATGCAGTGAGTGTTTCCTTGTGGTCAAATGATTCAGAAGGTATTGTCGAAATAACGGATGTTTTTTCTGTAAACTCGACTATCGCGGACGAAGCCTTGGGGATTGTTGGCGGTTTCTGGGAGATGGATGGAAGAGAAGTAAGCAAATCCGCTTCAGCTGTTCCGGCTCTTGTAGCAGAAAAACTTCAGATTGATTTAAAAGATTATGATGTTGTTCCTCACCAACCAAATGCTAAACTTCTAGAGACAATGGAGGGTATTTATGGTATTCATCTACATAAAAAAGTTGCACAAGAACACGGTAATCCTACCTGTTCTGGGGCTTTTATTGCCTTAGAAAAAGTCTTAGACGATAGAAAAAAGGGTATTGGGCCAAATACAGATAAGGATATACTCGTTATGCCTTTTGGGGCTGGTGGTGTCGGAGGTTTTATTTTAAGGAATAAGAAAGCAGGCATTTGAATTGTCTAGTATAATCTCCTGTCACGTGATATAATGAATGGGTGCCAATTTACAGGAAAGTAAATAAAGATTTTTTTAAAAAATGGACGCCAGAGATGGCTTATGTCTTGGGATTTTTCGCAGCGGATGGGTATATTACTGTAAATAAACGCGGAGCTAGTTTTTGGAGCATTCAGATTACCGATAAAGATTTGATTTATAAGATTAGACAGTGTGTCGGTGCAGAACATAAAATAGGTGAGAGAATTGGAAAGGGGAATGATAGAAATTTATATCGTTTGCAGATAGGAAGCAAGGAAATGTGCGAAGATTTAAACAGGCTTGGTTACAGAGAGAATAAAACTAAAAGTCTTTTTGTACCAAATATCCCTAAGAAATATTTTGCTGATTTTGTTCGTGGTTATTTTGATGGCGACGGTAATGTTTGGATGGGGTACACACACAAAACCAGAGCAAGGCCAGATTTAGCGATTCTTTGTGCTTTCACCTCTTGTTCTTTAGATTTTTTACTTACTTTAAAAGATAAATTAAGAATCATTGGATTAGTTGGGGGCTCAATAATAAAAAATAAGAAGAATTATTGTCGTTTATCTTATAGTACCAAAGATGCTTTGAAATTATATGATTTTATGTATAATAGTATAGATCTCAAAGGAGATGGTTTATTCTTAAAAAGAAAGGCCATAGTTTTTGAGAAATTTATCGCCACGCGGGCGTAGCTCAACGGTAGAGCACTCCCCTGTAGACGTGCAGCTTTCCGCCGAGATGCGGATTGAAACTCTCTGGGATAACGGTGAAGGCTAAGTCAGCCGATGAGGCAGATATGCGAACACCGTGGGAACCTTTAAAGTAGCCTGGACCGTAGGTCCTGAGCGAAGCGAAGGAGCGCCGTAGAGACTAGATACCGGAGTATCCTCACCCGAAAGGGAAGGATAAAGATATAGTCCATGCCACTATGAAAATAGTGAATTAGTGCACGGGAGAGGCCGTGGGGTCAGCACCCATCGCCCGCGCCAAATCAAAAAGTCCCTTCGGGGATTTTTTGTTTGACTCAATATATAAAAGCTGTTAGTTTAATAAAGGATGGTTGGTGCAGTGTTTGGCTGTGTCACGGGAGAAAAAAAGAAGGGTAGGTCAGTTTGAACTTGGAACCAAGAGTCTTTAAGGTGATCATCATTGCCGGTGGTCCTTGCTCGGGCAAGGGCAATGTCGTGAGCCGGCTTAAGGGCCACTTGTCTGGGGCGTATCTCCAGCGGGAATTGGCCGCTGGTCATGTTCCGGATCGGCCCCTGGAACCGCAAGTGATCTCGATGAGTGCCGGCCTTCTGGCGAAGCGCGATGATCCGGTGGTTGGAGCGATGGTTGCTGAGCAGATCAAGAGTGGCAATCACGCCGAACAGGCAGTTTGCCGAGAGGTTTTCGGCGGCGAATGCCAGAAATTGGTGCACGGCATTTCCGACATCATCGTCGACGGAGTCATTCGGATGCCGGTGCAGGCCGAGGAATTCACACGGCTGATGCGGGACTTTCCTTATCCGTACGAACTCGTCTGCCTTTTTGTCGATACGCCAGCACAGACGCGGCTCGATCGGATGCGGGAACGGGCGAAGCGTGAAAATCGCATCGACGACACCGATGGGGCGATGGCCCGGCGGCAGGAACTGTACGATTCGGTGGAGATTCCGGCCGTTCAGCGGTTGAACACCATGGGGGTGCCAGTCTACCGTATCGACGGCAGTCAAACCAGAGAGGGCGTGGCGACGCTCGCCATTCAGGCTCTCGGGTTGTAACAGGAGGAAGACACGAAAGTGGGGCAAGGGGCAAATTTGCAACTTGCCCCTTTGTTTACCCTAATTAGCTTGCAAAAATATAGCACATATGCTATACTACCAGTGTGGGGAGATTAGATTGATCTTTGAAAATAAAAAATGTGAACCGCCACTCGTTGAGTTTCTAAACCGAGTAAGTTTGGAAAATCGGCGAGGGGAGTGCGTGATGTATCATGCGTATGTGGTTGTCGAACCACAGAAATCCTACCTTCAAACTTAATTTATTATGGGGATATTTAAGATTTTGTCGATAGGCTTAGCAATCATCATGATTCGGTTCCTAGTGCCAGAAATTTTCCACGCACTAGAAGACACTTTCCTCTTGTTCCTTGATACTATTTCGACTGTTCTGGTCAAAAGCCAAACTGTTTCGAATAGTGCCAGCTTGATCCAACTTCTACCGAGGTAGATCAAGCATCCCAAAAACCGCGTTGCCCATCGGCCGCGGTTTTTGCACCTCAATTGAAAAAATACAGAAAATAAGCTATTCTGTCTGAGTACTAAAAGGTACAGAGGCCATTGTAGCTCAGTTGGTAGAGCACGTCATTGGTAATGACGAGGTCATCGGTTCAATCCCGATCAATGGCTCCAGATGTATAAAAAAGTTATTAAACCAATTCTCTTCAAATTTGGCCCCGAAGGCGTGCATAATTTTATGGTGGCGACCGGTGAATTTTTTGGTTCATTTTCTTTGGGCCGTTTTTTATTGAGCTGGGTATATGGTTATCGTGGCCCAGATATTTCTAAAACAGTTGATGGTGTTCATTATAAAACCCCGATACTACTTTCCGCTGGCTTTGACTATAATGCGCATCTCACTCAGGTTTTATCATCCTTATCGTTTGGTGGAGAAGAAATTGGTTCGGTCACCGCGAAGCCTTGCGGGGGTAATTCCAAGCCTCGTTTAACTCGTTTGCCATTTTCTAAAAGTATTTTAGTAAATAAAGGCTTACGAAATGACGGGGTGGATATTGTACTCGCACGTTTGGCCATGAAGAAAAAAATAAAAGATTTTGTGCTGGGTTTAAGTATTGCTCGCACTAATGAAAAAGAAGCTTCGACGGTCGAAGCGGGAATTGCCGATTACGTTTATAGTTTAAAAAAAGTAGTGGAAAGTGGTCTTGGCGATTATTATACAATCAATATTTCTTGCCCAAATACTTTTAATGGTGAGCCTTTTACTACCGCCGAATTATTGGAAAAACTTTTTATTGAGATTGATAAGGTGCCGCGCTTAAAACCTTTATATGTGAAGATGCCTTTAAATGTTTCTGATAATGTTTTTGTGCAATTACTTGGGGTCTTGGATCGTCACAACGCTCAAGGGGTGATTGTTGGTAACTTACAAAAAGATTACAGTTATATAGATAAAAGAGATTTTGTTCCTACAAAGTACAGTGGTGGGCTTTCTGGAAAACCCTGCTTTGAACGTTCAAATGAACTGATTACCTTAACTAAACAAGAATACAAGGATCGTTTTACCGTGATTGGCTGTGGCGGCGTTTTTTCCTACGAAGATGCGAAAGTTAAATTTGATCTCGGTGCCGATTTGATTCATATGATCACGGGTATGATTTACGAAGGTCCCGGTTTGATCAAAAAAATCTGCCAAGGAATTGCTTTGCAAAAAGAGGGGAAATGAAATATTATCAAGGCAGGCCAAATTAGTTCAGTGGCAGAACACTACTTTCGTAAAGTAGAGACGTGAGTCCGATTCTCACCTTTGGCTCCAAGTATGTCAGATAATATAGATAAAACTAAGAAGCTAGCGGAACTTGAAGCCTTGATGAACTCGGCTGATTTTTGGGGTGACAAAAATAAAGCGCAGGCGATAATTAAAGAAATTGCCGAATTAAAAGCCGAAATTGCTGGTGTGGGAAAATACGATGCTGGTGAGGCGATTTTAACGATTCTATCTGGTGCGGGAGGCGATGATGCTGAAGACTTTTCCAAGATGTTGTTTTTAATGTACTGTCACTATTTTGACAAACAAGGTTGGGGCTATAAAGTTTTAGACGAGAATGAAAATGATCATGGTGGCTATCGAAATATTACTGTTGAAGTTTCTGGTAAAGGAGTTTATGGAAAAATGAAAAATGAAAGCGGTGTCCATCGCTTGGTTCGTCTTTCACCGTTTAATGCCAAAAGTTTGCGACAAACTTCTTTTTCATTAATTGAATTTGTGCCGAAGCTTGAAAAAAGTTCAGATTTGCCAATTCCCGAAACTGATTTACGAGTGGAACTCTCTCGGGCTGGTGGCCCAGGTGGTCAAAACGTGAACAAACGCGAAACGGCTGTTCGTATCATCCACACCCCGACGGGTTTAGCTGTGCGTTCTACCAGCGAGCGTTCTCAGGCCCAAAACAAAGATAAGGCATTGGTTATTTTGAAGGGTAAACTTTACGCTAAATTAGAGGAAGAAAAGGCGGCCAAAGAAAAAGGCTTGTATGTTTCTAAAACAACGGCAATTGAGTGGGGAAATCAGATTCGGTCTTACGTTTTGCATCCCTATAAAATGGTTAAAGATCATCGGACTGAGGTGGAAACAGCTAAGGTGGACGAAGTGCTCGCCGGCGAACTTGATTCTTTCGTGGAAGCGGAGGCGAATCTATAGTATAATATCCAGGTAATGATTTATTTTGATAAAGTCACAAAAATTTACTCTGATAACTCGGTTGCCCTATCAGACATTAGTTTAACCATTGGCCCAAAGGAGTTTATTTCTATCGTCGGCCATTCTGGGGCGGGTAAAACTACCTTGATCAAGATGATTTTGGCCGAAGAGAAACCCACCGACGGCAAGGTTTTTTATGAGTCAGTGGATGTTCATAAGCTAAAAGGGAAGGATATGACGGAGCTAAGACGGAAAATCGGTACCGTTTTTCAGGATTTTAGATTATTGCCAAATAAAACTGTTTACGAAAATATTGCTTTTGCCATGGAGGCGGCCGGCCGAACCGATGAGGAGATCGAAGCCGATGTGCCACACGTATTAGAACTAGTTGATATTAGTCAAAAAATTTATAGTTTCCCTCACGAGCTATCTGGCGGTGAAAAACAACGCGTGGCGATTGCTCGCGCGATTGTGAATCAACCAGAAGTGATTGTGGCCGATGAACCAACGGGTAATCTTGATCCGGCCAATACTCACGAAATTATTCAGATCCTTAAGAAAATTAATGATTTAGGTACAACGGTTATCATCACGACGCACAATCGGGGCGTGGTAGATTCTTTGGGTAAAAGGGTCATTAGTATGCAAAACGGTAAGATTATTCGAGATGATAAGAGTGGAGGATACGTGCTATAATAAATAAAATATGTTTTTCACCAAAGTAAAAAGAGTTTTTCGCGCCGGGCTCACCAATTTTTGGCGTAACGGTTTTGTTTCTTTATCCTCATTGGTTGTGATGACCATTACTTTATTTATGATTGCTTCGCTTATTTTTATGAGTGCTATTTTACATTTCTCATTACAGGAGATAAAAGATAAAGTTGATATTAACGTTTATTTCACCAGTAATGCTAAAGAAGCCGATATTCTTAGTTTAAAGAAATCAATCGAAACAATATCTGAAGTGGCGTCGGTTACTTATGTTTCGAAAGATCAAGCTTTAGCTAATTTTAAAGAACGGCATAAAGATGATGCTTTAACTCTCGAGGCCCTAAATGAGCTGGGGGACAACCCTTTGACCGCTTCGTTGAGTATAAAGGCCAATGAACCTTCTCAGTACGAGGGTATCGCTAAGTTCCTAGATAACGGGGATTCGATGTCGGGTAATAGCAATCCAATAATTGAGAAAGTTAACTATTATCAAAATAAAGTAGTAATTGATAAGCTAAATAAAATAATTGAGGCGGCTAATGCTGTTGGTTTCTGGGTGGCGATTTTATTCCTGATCATTTCAATTGTCATCACCTTCAACACTATTCGTTTGGCCATTTTTATTTCTAAAGATGAGATTTCTGTTATGCGTTTGGTTGGCGCTTCTGGGCGCTATGTTAAAGGACCATTTGTGGTTTCCGGTATCCTTTATGGTATCGTCTCGGCAGCTATTGTTGTGGCTATTTTCTTCGGTCTAACTTACTGGGTTGGCAGCCTATCAAAAAACTTTTTCGTTGGTCTCGATCTTTTCGACTTTTACCTAAAAAACTTTGGTCAGATTTTCCTAATTGTTTTTGGTTCGGGAATCGCTCTTGGTGCCATTTCTAGTTATTTAGCTGTGCACCGCTATCTGAAAATTTAGCTTGAAAAATAACCTATTTTAACGTATTCTAGATTGAAATAGTGACCCTGTTACTATTATTGCGGGATCGTCTAATGGTAGGACATCGCCCTCTGGAGGCGGTTATCTTGGTTCGAATCCAGGTCCCGCAGCAAACAGCTTTTCTTTTTTTATGATACTATAAAATCATGAGCGAATTATTAGAAGTATATAAATCTGATGGAACATTCATTGGAACTCAGGAAAGAAAAGATTTTTATCTTGAATCCAAAAGAGAGTTCGAAACCACCGGAGAGGTCTCTAAAAAGGTGAAGACGATAAGAGTATTTTTGATGACTTCTGCTGGGAGAATCTATTTACAAAAAAGAAGCTTGTTGAAGGATGAAAACTCTGGACTTTATGACAAGACGGTCGGAGGCCACGTCTCAGCGGGGGACACATCTGAGCTGACAGTAGTTAAGGAGTGTGCGGAAGAGTTGGGTTTTCCTGTTTCGGTTTTATCAAAGGAGGACTTTAAACAAGCAGTCAAATCTATCGACCTAAAGATAATCGGAGTTCTTAGCAGGGTTGATCACATTCCCAACTTCAAATCTATTCGGGTTTTAAAAAATGGGAAGCAGTTTGAGCAAGTGTACATTACGGATATTTACGTTGGCTATTTCGACGGTGCGATTAGATTTGCTGACGGAGAGAGTTCTGGAGTTGAAACATTTTCTATTGGTGAACTGACTCGAGATATAAAGGATAATCCCGGGAAGTTCACGGAGGATGTTAAATTCATGGTAGAAAAATATCATGACCTGCTTGTTCCCGTAGTGTCGTAACAGTCCCAACTTCATACCGGACGGTCAGCTCGCAGTTTTTAGCATATTAGGCTATACTTTTTCTATGCCACACAAATATTTATTTTTTAACGATTATTCGGAGGGTGCACATCCAAACATTTTAAAGTTGATGAGTGAGGTGAATCTTAATCAAGAAGTGGGATATGGTGAAGATACACTTTCACTTAAGGCTTCTAATCTAATTAAAAAGAAATTAAATAATCAAAAAGTCCAGGTTCACTTTGTCTCCGGAGGTACACAAGCCAATCTTGTAGTTTTAGGAGCGATTCTTAAGCCTTATGAATCAGTGATTGCCGCCGGCACAGCTCATATAAGTGTCCATGAAGCTGGGGCAATTGAAGCTACTGGCCACAAGATAAATACGATTAAGACCGAAGGCGGTAAGATAACAAGTGGGGATATAAAAATTGTATTAGATGCTCATACAGATGAACATATGGTCAAACCTAAAGTAGTATTTATATCTCAATCAACTGAAGTTGGCACACTTTATTCAAAATTAGAGCTAAAAGATATCTCTAATTTTTGTCGAGAGAATAATTTATATCTTTACTTGGATGGTGCACGTTTAGGTTCAGCTATCGCTTCAAGTGGGAATGATTTAGAATTATCAGACATTGCATCACTGGTAGATATTTTCTACATTGGTGGAACTAAAAATGGAGCATTGCTGGGTGAAGCAATTGTCATTTGTAACCCAGACCTACAAAAAGATTTTAGATATCACTTAAAACAAAGAGGGGCTTTACTCGCTAAGGGCACATTAATTGCAACACAGTTCGTTGCACTGTTTGAGCAAGACCTTTACACCGAGAACGCCAAACACGCTAATGATATGGCCAAAAAACTGACTGACGGCATTAAATCTTTCGGCTGTAAATTTCTGACTGAATCAAGTACAAATCAAATTTTTCCCATTTTGCCAAACCACATCATTGAAAAGTTGAAAGAAAATTATGGATTTTACGTCTGGTCGAAATTTGATACAGCCAATTCTGTGATCAGGTTAGTCACATCATGGGCGACTAAAGAGTCAGCCGTCGAAGAGTTTTTGGTTGATCTCAAAAAAGCCTCTTAAACCTGTACATTACGAACCAAAGCCGTTCCAACCTCACACCCGGTTTCTCGTAGTTGACATCACGCTTTAATTATTATACCTTGTTGTAAGAAAAAAGTAGAAGGGAACATGAGATGAAAAGTAGTCTGAGACGCAGTGACGCTGGAGTCGGCTATGTGGCGCGGGTAAGTCGGCGCTGCATGTGGCTCTACGTGGAGAATCGGGCGCCGGTTCACAGTGGTAGCCGAACCTTTACGCGGTATGAAAAGGGGACGGTGGCGCGGGGCTCCAGGCTCTACGTAGTCCGAGTGTTCAAGGGCGGGGCGGTTCTCGCCCATCTGCGAACCAAGGGCAACAAGTCGGCGCGCGGCTCACGCTTGCCGACCGGAACGCTCGTCAAGTTCGATCATATCGACGTGCTCCGTAACATGGAGTGGTGCTACCGTAATCTGCCGGGGATGACCTGATGGTCGCTCGCGGCTGAGTTAGGGGTTAATAGCTCACGGGATTGCTCACGCTCCCCGTGAGCATTCTTGTTTATGGGGTTTATGTATTTTATGCTAAAATGGTTCAAATATATACAATGAATTACAATTTAGATTTAAATGACCGGCCGTTTAAAGCAATAAAGGCTGGAACAAAGAAAATAGAGACACGGGTACCAACCAGTCACTATGATATTCCATTTGCTGAATTAAAAGCTGGCGACACTTTTACTTTTACAAATAATGTTACTTACGAGGTTATGAAAGCAGAGATTCTGGGGGTAAGACATTATCCAGATGTCCGATCTATGCTTGAGGCAGAGGGAACTAGGAATACTTTATCGTCTGGCATGAGCATTAATGAGGCGGTTGAAAATTATAATACGGCTTTTGAAGAGTATAAAGAAAATATACCGAAGTACGGTATTTACGGCATAGAGGTTAAACCTTTACCTTAAGAAAAGTTCCAACTCCATACCAAGGTCCGGAAGCGGCAGGTTGCCCAATCTGTGGCTTTTTTTGTGAAAAAGCTTTAATATAATAGTATGATCAAAAATGATAAGCAGCAGATCGACGACCTATTAACAAGGGGTGTTGAAGAGGTTATTGAAAAGGAAAAACTCATCGAAAAGTTGAAGGGTGGTAAACAGCTTCGTGTGAAGCTCGGTATTGACCCAACTAGCCCCAATATACATATCGGTAGAAGTATCCCTTTGTTGAAGTTGCGTGATTTTCAAGAACTGGGACATAAAATAGTTTTGATTATCGGTGATTTTACCGGTGTTATTGGTGATACCTCTGATAAAGAGAGTGAAAGACCCATGTTACAAGAAGATCAGGTTAGAAAAAATATGGAGGGTTACATTAAGCAGGCAAGTAAGATTATCGATATTGATAAATGTGAAATACATTACAATAGTGAGTGGCTCGGCAAACTTGGTTATAATGAACTCTGTAAGCAGGCCGATGTTTTTTCTTTAAGCGATTTTATCTCTCGAGAAAATATTTCAAAAAGATTATCTGCCGGAAAGAGAATCTCTTTGAGGGAATTGCTATATCCGTTAATGCAGGGTTATGATTCTGTTGCTGTAAAAGCTGATATTGAAGTGGGCGGAACTGATCAAAAGTTTAATCTCTTAGCTGGCAGGGAATTGCAAAGACACTATAATCAAACACCTCAAGACATCATAACAAACCCTCTGGTTGAAGGCTTAGATGGCAGGAAAATGAGTTCAAGTTGGGGTAATGTCGTTAATCTCTTTGATACTCCAACTGATATGTATGGAAAAATAATGTCCCTAAAGGATGAATTTATTATAAAATATTTTACCCTCACCACTAGGGTTGATTTGGATACGATAAAGCAGTATCAAAAGATGTTAGATGACGGCGTCAATCCAAAGGACATAAAAATGAAACTGGCCTTTGAATTAGCTAAGTTCTATCATTCTGAAGTAGAGGCTAAAAAAGCTGAAGAATATTTCGTCAGTACTTTTAGTAAAAAAGAGATACCGACTGAGATGTCAAGGTTTAAGCCAGAAAAATACGATATCATTTCTGTGTTAGTTGACAGTAAACTTGTTCCCTCAAAGTCGGAGGCAAGAAGAACCATTGAGCAGGGCGGGGTAAAGATAAATGGTGTAGTGATTGCTGACGTTAAGTATACGACCACCCCAGGCTCTGTTTTACAAAAGGGCAAGATAAGTTTTATTGAATTAATTTAATAAGATTAACATATTTTATGTTATAATTTTGAGGCAATGCCATACACCAAAAACAGCCTTTATTTTTTGTATATTTTTCTTGCGGTGGCGCTCGTGCTGGCCTATTTCGTGATAAAGCCTTTTTTGAGTCCGTTGATTTTGGCGGCCGTATTTGCTTTTTTGTTTCAGCCTTGGTACAAGCGACTATTAAAAAAATTTCGTAATCGGCCTAGCTTGGCGGCTCTCGCGACCATGATCATTACGACCGTGATCGTGATGATTCCTTTAAGTTTCCTTGGGGTACAAATTTTTAAGGAATCAAGTCAGCTTTATTCGACGTTGGCGGCGGGCGGCCAAAATGGCTTTTTAGCGATAATTCAAAACCTGATTAATCAGGTTCAATTACTTTTTCCGATCTCAAGCGATTTCCAAATAAATCTTAGTCAATATTTACAACGGGGCCTAGAAGCTTTAATCGGTAATATTGGCTCAATTTTTTCAAGTGTGGCAGGTATAATATTAAACTTTTTTGTTTTTTTGATCGCCTTCTATTTCTTATTGAAAGACGGCAGTCGGCTTAAAGATTATTTTATCTTACTTAGCCCCTTGTCAGACGTTGACGATCAAATGGTGGTATCTCGATTGAGTACGGCAGTATCTTCGGTGGTTAAAGGGAATCTATCTATCGGTTTGATCCAGGGTGTCTTAACCGGTATTGGTTGCACTATTTTTGGTGTGCCGAATCCGGTTTTGTGGGGAACGATGGCGGCGATTACCGCCTTAATTCCCGGCGTTGGTACAGCGCTTGTAGTTATCCCGGCCGTCATCTTTTTATATATTATGGGTAATACTTTTGGTAGTCTAGGGTTGCTTATTTGGGGTGTGACTGCTGTTGGTTTGATCGATAATCTTTTGGGACCAAGATTGGTTGGTCGAGGCATGAAGATGCACCCCTTGATGGTTTTTCTTTCAGTTTTGGGTGGTTTGGCTTTGTTTGGACCGTTAGGTTTTCTGTTGGGACCATTGGTGATGAGTCTTTGTTTGGCTTTAATCGAAATTGCGACCTATAAAAAAGAAGAATGAAGGATTTTCATCAGTCTACATTAGAGGAAACTTTTGAAGCTGTTCATTCTGGTCAAGGCGGCTTGACTGGAGAAGAAGCGGCCAAAAGATTAAAGGACTATGGCCCAAACAGGTTACCGGCCGGTAAGATCGACGGCTACCCGACCATCTTTTTTAGACAATTTCAGAGCCCATTGATTTATATTTTATTGCTCGCCTGTATTGTGGTCTTGATTATTGGCGAAACGCTTGATGCCGTTATTATTTTAGCCGTTCTTGTCTTTAATGCCATCGTTGGTACTGCTCAGGAAGGCAAAGCACAGAATACATTATTAGCTCTAAAAAATTTTACGGACACCAAAGCAACCGTGCTTCGCGAGGAAAGAGAATTGGTCATTCCTGATAATGAAGTGGTACCAGGCGATGTTTTGATTTTACGAGAGGGGGAAAAAGTGTCGGCCGATGCTCGAATTATTAGGGCCACTAATCTAAAAGTAAATGAAGCGGCTTTGACTGGCGAATCCGAGCCAATTCAAAAAACTTTCGAGACCCCCGGAAGCCTACTTTATAAAGGCACCAATATTTTAACGGGCAGTGGCTGGGCCGTCGTAACTTCAACCGGAGTTGATACCGTGATCGGACAGATTTCCAAGGAGATTGCTACGATTGATACGGAAATGCCACTTAAGACGAATATCCGCTATTTGTCGCGCCTGATTATTATTATTGTGTTTAGTCTAAGTGTGATTCTTTTTATTATTGGTCTCTTGGTTGGAAATTCAGCTAAGGAAATGTTTGGCACGGTTATTTCCCTTGCCGTTTCTGTTATTCCCGAAGGCTTACCGATTGTGATGACCCTAGTCCTGGCAACTGGTGTTTGGCGTATGTCCAAACGCCACGCCCTGGTTAAGAAATTACAGGCGGTAGAAGCCTTGGGTCAGGCCCAGGTTATTGCTGTGGATAAGACAGGTACAATTACTAGAAATGAGATGGTTGTACAGAGGGTATATTTACACAAAGATCACGAGAGAAAACCAGATTTTTTTGAAGTTGGCGGATTAGGCTATGAGCCGAAAGGAGAAATTAAATTAAACGGGCAGGTGGTTGATGTGGCCAATCATCAGGATCTTGTTTTTGCGGGGAAGGTAGGAGTTTTTTGTGCCAACGCTCGGGTCTTTTTTTCGGAAGAGGAAGTGGCTTGGCGAGTGGCGGGAGATCCAACCGAAGCGGCAATGCTCGTGCTTGGTCAGAAGCTCGGTTTTCATAAAGATAATTTGGAGCGCGAGTCACCACTAGTGGCCGAAATTCCTTTTGATTATCGATTTAAATATCATGCCACAGTTCATAAAGTGGAAGGGCAAAATTTACTCACCGTGGCTGGCGCACCAGAAGAAATCATTAAGCTTTCTAATTTGACCACGACCGAAAAAAACAAATTAGAAAAAGTTTTTCAAAGAATGTCTTCGGACGGTTTGCGAGTTATTGCTCTGGCCGTGAAGCCTAAATTTTCTCAAGTTTTGAATACGACGGCCATAAATGACCTAGCCTTTATTGGTTTTGTTGGTTTAAAAGATGCCTTGCGAACCGAAGTAGCAGAAGCAATGAAAAGTGCCATCTCGGCCGGCATCAGGGTGGTAATGATTACCGGCGATCATCGGGTGACCGCGGAGGCGATCGCGAGAGAGGCGGGAATTTTTCACGTTGGCGATCTTGTATTAACCGGTGAAGATATTGATAATTTTTCTGAATCAGAGCTTTCCGTAAAATTAGCCAAGACGTCGATATTTGCTAGGGTGACGCCGGAACATAAATTAAGAATAATAAAGGCTTACCGAGCTCGGGGAGAGATAGTGGCGATGACCGGTGATGGTGTAAACGACGCTCCTTCGTTGGTCGCCGCGGATTTGGGAGTAGCAATGGGCAGGATTGGAACCGAAGTGGCCAAAGAGGCTTCGGATATAGTACTCACTGATGATAATTTCGGCAGTATTATCGGAGCGGTGGAAGAGGGTAGAAATATTTACAATACTCTAAAAAAAGTTATTCTCTATTTGTTTTCAACTAGCTGGGGTGAGGTAATGACTATTGCAGGTGCGCTTTTGCTCGGTTTTCCTTTACCACTTTTACCGGCTCAAATCATTTGGTTGAACTTTGTAACCGACGGCTTTCTTGATGTATCTTTAGCCATGGAGCCAAAAGAGGAGGGTTTGCTCCAGCGTAAATTTGAGCGGCCGAAAAAATATATCGTAGACAAAATGATGGCCCGGCGAATGTTTTTCATGGCTATTCCAATGACTTTGGGCACTCTAATTTTATTTAGTTTTTATTTTGAAAATAGCCTGATTAAGGGTTGGACCATTACTCTCACCACACTTGCGGTCTTTCAATGGTTTAATGCTTGGAATTGTAGACATGAATCAAAATCGATCTTCCAAATGAATCCCTTCACCAATAAATTTTTATGCGGTGCTACTCTCATCGTCATTTCTCTACAATTTTTTATGATCTATAATCCGATGATGCAAAGATTATTTAAGACTACGGCCTTGAGTCTTTCTGAATGGGGAATCGTCGTTCTGGTCGGTTCGTCTATTCTTTGGGTGGAAGAAATCAGGAAGATGTTTTTTCGCCGAAAAATGAAATCCAGAATAGTTACTATCAAGGCTGGTTAATTGTTTTAAATACTCACTATGTTAGAATAATCAGATTAGATTAGAAAGGCTAAATCATATTTTTTATGCAGACACCAGAAAGTACCGAAGGAAAATTACCGAATATTGATGTTTTAAGAGAGCAAATAGACTCTCTTGATAGAGAATTACTTACCGTCTTGGCCAAAAGAATGGAATTGATTCCTCAGGTGGCTGAGTACAAAAGAGCCAAGGGTATAGCCCGATTTCAGCCGGAAAGAGAAAAAGTGGTGATCGAAAGCCGAAGGGCGATCGCTGAACAATTGGCAATTAACCCAGATTTGGTAGAAAAGATAATGAAATTAATAATTGAGGATGCCCATCGGATTGAAAAGGATGTGATGGGGGAATGATGACTTTTCCACTGCTGGATATTGTCGGTTTTTAATGATTTGTTATTATTATAGTAGTTTTAAAAACTTATTATAAAATTAATGTCTAGATTAGAATCACCGAATATTTGGCCAATTGAAAATAAACGTCACCCCAGATTAAACCCAGAATCTGAGCCAGTTGAGACGCTTGAGCTGCCTGAAAATGAACTAGAGGACGGCGAATTGGCCGAATATGCTTTTGGTCACCCCGATATTTTTCGTCAGAGTATCTTGGAAAACGTTCGAGTTGAAAATATCGAGACCTTTCATGGCAAAAGTTTTGCTTGTGTTTGGCCAACAAAATTTTGCCCAGTCGGTTGCGATTGCTGTTTCTTTAAATCGCCAAAATGCGCGGGTACTGAACATGCTGCCGATAATACAATAACCCCGGAGGGACGAGAAAAATTAATTCGATTTATTAATGATGCAAATGTTCGTGAATTCGTAATTGCTGGCGGCGGCGAGCCGTTCTTGGAGCGTGAATTAATGAAACAAATTGCCGCCCATGTCGACGCCGAGAAACTTTTTTTTCTTCTAGCGGTGTTTGGGCTAGGGGCGCTAAACCGGCAGAGGCCATGATTGATGATTTATATGCCGCTCATCAAGAAAATCCAAATGATGCAGAGTTAGATCTTCGACTTAGCTTCGATCGTTTTCATGCAGAGAAGATTGCCCCTAAGGGTGACTTCGAGTACGTGATGAATTTATTGGCTGTCTACCGTCGAAAATATAAGGATTCTCCTGATTTTAAGCTAGGTTTCCATTCAATGTGGGAGGATCGAAAAACTATGGAAAAGCTTTTAGACATGTTGCCAGTGGCTGAACGCAAAACCAAGGATGCAAAAACAGAGATTATCACCCTGGATGATGGGTTCACTTTCGAGGTTCGTTGGAAGAGACTGTTTTATTCGGATACAACGGTTGACATGCATGATACACCAGTCGTAGATAGGAATGCTGGCGTTTATGATGAGGATATTAATACTGAGCATGGTGGTAACATGTCTGTTGTCTTTAATAAAGAGGGAGAAGAGAGAGGGGCCGATTTCTTGATTCATTACGATGGAACAATTTTGAATTGGGGAGCGACGGCACCAGATAATGAACCGTCAATTTATACTCACACTTATGCCGAGGTAATGCAACAGATTTTTGATGATGTGATCGGCTTGTCCTTCTTGGAAAAAGGAAACGATTACCGCGATCAAATTATTGCCGAAGTTAATCCTCAGGCTGTGGCTAGGGCTAAGGCAATGAACCTCAGAGATTTTTATTCACGAGTTGTCTTAGAAGAATCAAAAACTCGTCTATATCTATCAATCCGAGTTATTCAAGATTATATTAAAGAGGGTCGTGTCCCAGCTGAGACGGTTGAATCTTGGCCGGCAAAAGTTAAACAGTTAGTAGTCATGTCACAGGCCGATTTGATTGAAAATTATAATAAATCAACTTTTTCTATCGTTAGTGAATATCTTCAGGCTCCCAACATCACGGCTGATCAATTAGTTGATTTGTATCGTCTGATCAGGCTCGGTCATTATGATGTTTCACCACGGGAGATGATCGAAATTGTTGAAGATAGTAACTTTCCCGAAAAAGAAGAATTTTATCGTGGTATTGCTAAGGAGATATCTTCAAGGATAAGGGGTGGAGTTGCGGAGTTTACTAGACAAAAAGGTTTAGAGAAATTAAATGTTTTTCCTCTCGATGCCAGTCGGGCTGTTTATTTAAGTCCAAAGGAGTTGGCGATTGCTCGCCCCGAAATTTTAAATAGTTTACCACCTGATTTAAGTGAGAAATTTGCTGCCGCCTTTGACTTCTTAATGACCAGTAATTTGGCTCGATTGAGTAAGGGCGAGCAGGAAATTGACGGTGAGAATGTTTATGCTGAAGTCTTAGAAAAACCGGGAAAGGGCCTGGACGGCGCAACATCAGAAATTCATTTTGATCACATAGATATTCAAACGGTCGTCTCAGAAGCGGGTGATCTAATCGGTCTGAATTCCAGAGGAACGGCCTCATTAGATGGTTCGACTCCAGATCCCAAACGCGAGGGATTACATTTAACAACTAAATCTGATCAGTGGCGAAAGATCGAACCGGGAGAAATTGTTATAATTTTACCACTCACCCCACATGCGCCTGGCGGAATTGATAAAGACATCACTGTTAAAAGGGTTGTTGTTAAGGTTAAGGTATAGTCACTATTTTTTGTGGTAAGATACTTTATATGAATCCAAATGAAGTTCTAACGCCTGGACAAATTAAGCGTGAGTCCTGGAACACGCCGGTTGCAATTATCGAAGAGGCACTTAAAAAAGTTACCGACGAAGTAATTTCTGAAGTGTCTAAAATTGATAGTAAAGGCGAAACTAATGAAGTTTTCGGAGCCAGAACCGAGAATGGAACGGAGTATATTATCCGTATTTTTCACGGCGAAAGATCTCGTTTCGAGAAAGAGAGATGGGCGATCGAACAAAGTAGGGCAGTTGGAGTTCCCGCTCCAGAAGTTTTATTGGTTGATCGAATTCAGATTGGCGAGGAATTATTACCTATTTGTATTGAAACTAAGCTTCCCGGCACGGCCTTAAATAATTTGCCAGGTATTACTTCGTCCGAAAAACAGGAAGACTTAATTAATTTATTACATCAGATTGGGTCGATATTATCTAAAGTTCACTCTGTTAAAACTGACGGCTTTGGTATTATTGATAAGGAAGGAAGGGGTCAATATTCTTCACCTCAGGAATTGATTGCGGGACTTAAGCCAGCACTTGATGATGTGATTTTACCCGCACTTAGTGATTATCCGGAGGATTTGCAGTTGGTGCAGGAGGCTTACGAGCTCTTACTTGGGTTGGTAGCCGATCTAGTTGTTCCCTCGGCTCAACTTATTCATAATGATCTTCAGCCGGAACATTTTTTTGTTGCCGATGGTGAGGTTACTGGTTTAATTGATTTCGAGAGCGCAAACGGAGCTGATCCAGTTTTGGATTTTGCCCTTTGGGATCTTAAGTTTGGTCAGGAGTACCCAACTAGATATTTATTGGAGGGATATGATAATCAGGAAGAGATACTGGTTGATTTTGGAAAGAGATTAAATTTTTGGAAAATATATCGTAGTCTAGCCATTTTAAATTATCGCATTTTGGGAAAATCAACTAAACTCGACCAAGTTTTTAACGGACTAAGAGAGGCCATGAGTTATTTTACTAGCTAATTGAAGTATTTGTTTATTTATACTAATATAAAGCAATGTCAACTGAACCAAGCAATAAGGTGGTAGAAAAAAAGATTACGCCACGAGCGGAGGATTATTCCCAGTGGTATTTGGACGTTATTTCGGCGGCTGATTTAGCTGACTACGGTCCAGTTTCTGGTACCATGGTGATCAAGCCATATGGCTATGCTTTATGGGAAGCAACTCAAAAGATTTTAGACGAAAAGTTTAAAGAAACTGGAGTACAAAATGCTTATTTCCCGCTACTCATTCCAGAGCGGTTACTGAAAAAAGAAGAAAAGCACGTTGAGGGTTTTGCTCCCGAGGTGGCGGTGGTAACTCATGCTGGCGGCAAAAAACTCGATGAACCATTGGTGATCAGACCAACTTCAGAGACAATCATTTATGACGTTTTTTCTAAGTGGATTCGGTCATATCGTGATTTGCCACTTTTGATAAACCAGTGGGCGAATGTGGTTCGTTGGGAGCTTCGGACACGTCTGTTCTTGCGCACCACGGAGTTTTTGTGGCAAGAAGGCCATACTGTGCACGAGACTGAAAAGGAGGCCGATGAGCGCGCCAGAATGATGCTCAGCATTTATCGTGACTTTGCAGTCGAGTACATTGCCTTACCAGTAATTTTGGGAGCTAAAACTGAATCAGAGAAATTTGCGGGCGCCCTAAGAACTTATGCTGTTGAAGCAATGATGCAGGATGGCAAGGCATTGCAATACGCCACTTCACATAATTTAGGTCAGAATTTTTCTAAGGTTTTTGGTGTTAAATTTCTTGACCAAAATAATACTGAGCAGTTTGGTTGGCAAACCAGCTGGGGTTTAAGCACTAGAACCATTGGTGGTTTAATTATGGCCCACAGTGATGATAAGGGTTTAGTTTTGCCACCGAAAATTGCCTCAATTCAGGCTATTATTACCACTATCGTGCCAGCTGAAAAAGATAAAGAAGCAGTAATCGGTAAGGCTCAGGAAATAAATAATAAATTAAAATCAGTCGGTATTAGATCACAAGTTGATAGTCGAGATTTGCGCCCCGGTGAGAAATATTTTGAATGGGAAAAGAAAGGTGTGCCAGTTCGGGTAGAATTGGGTCCCAAGGATATTGCTAATGATTCCGCTGTCTTGGTGCGACGGGATACGGGTGAAAAGATCAAGACAACATTGGCTACGATCGAAAAGGCGATTGCGACTTTATTGATTGAAATTCAAACAAATCTTTATAACCGCGCACTGGAGTATAATAAAGCGAAGACAAAAACGGTAGATACTTGGGATGATTTTGTTAAGTCGATTGACGGTGGAAACTATGTTTTGGCGCATTGGTCTGGTGAAGCCGAAGTCGAGGCTCAAATTAAAAAAGAAACCGGGGCGACTATCCGCTGTATTCCTTTTGATCAAAAAGAAGAGATTGGTGTTTGTATTAAATCTGGTAAACCTTCTAACAAGCGGGTTATTTTTGCTAAAGCCTACTAGTCTCTTGCTTTGAAATAGGGGATGTTATAAAATAGACACATGACAAATTTAACCAACGAACTATTTTCAGGTGGAACTACGATTGTGATCGTTGAAGACGACAAGTTCCTTGGTGGTTTGGTTTCTAAAAAATTAATAGAGAGTGGTTGTAAAGTTCATCATATTGAAACTGGTGAGACGGCTTTTGCTGGAATCGAATCCAATTTGCCGGATTTGGTCTTTTTAGACTTACTCTTGCCCGGCGTTAGTGGTTTTGATGTCTTGGCTAGTTTAAAAAAGAACGATAAAACCAAAAATATTCCGATAATTTTGTTATCAAACCTTGGTGAGCGAGATGATATTAGAAGAGGACTGGATTTGGGGGCCACTAGTTTCCTAATTAAAGCTTCAATGACGGTAGATAGTATCATTGCCGAGGCTTCAAGAATCCTCCGAGCAAGAAAAAAGTAACCAACCAGGTTACTTTTTTCTTTTAGTACTTTTTTGTTAGACTTTAGCTAACAAAGCTTTTATTTATTATGCCATCGGCCGCCTCAAAGACGGGAGAAGTGTGAACTAGGGAATAACTTTCATCATCATTTTTCTTCTCGATTTTGACGTAATATTTTCCTTTAGGGACCAAGCAGTAGTAACGACCAATTTTGTCAGCGACCTTGCTGGTTATTTCAATATTAAGATCAGGTGAAATTATTCGAATAATTGCAAAGGACAGAGGGTTATTATTACTATCAGTTAAAGAACCAAAAGCTTTCTGGCGGAGGCCGAATTTTCTAAGAATACTTAAGATGATATAAAGACCAAAGATAATTAAGTTATATGGTGCTGCTACAAGAATTAGTGAAATAAGGGAAATCACGAAGCCGATTCGGAAAATCCAGTTAGTGATAATTCTAGTGATTTTTTCGCGTCTTGAATAGAATTTCATTAATTTTTTCTTACCTTTAACGAATTCATTCCAATCGAAATTGACTGGATCAAGCGGAATGTTTCGGCTAATTACGGCTCCACTTTGAACATTAATTTCTTCACCAAAATACAAATCACCGTATAGTTCGTCAGACTTTTTGCCGGCAAGTTTCTTGGAAGGGAAGGTGTAATTTGTTTTGTTGGCAGCTAGAGTATATTTGCCAGTTGGAACAAGGAAGCCATAGCGGCCATCTAGGTCAGTGATTGAGGTGTCGTCCTTTTTCGACTCAAGATTGGTCAGGGTGACGTAGGCTGGATCGATCGGCTGTTTGGTAACGCTGTCATATACTGTTCCCCAAGGTCGGCGACGCTTTTTTAAACCAAGAGCACTAAGCAAGAGACCCCAAAGTCTAAATGGCATAAAGAGCAAATCGGCGGCTACGGCTGGATTCAGGATAAACACCGATGAGGCGGCAATACCGCCACCAACCACACCGGCGGTGGTAAAGGTTTTAACCGCGACATCACCCGGCTTGCTCTCAATTATTTTCTTGGCTTGGAGCAAAACCTTTTCGGTAGTTGTGCCCAGTATTGTAATATTGTTAGCCACGAAGGTGCTTACATCTAAAGCTTTGGTTATTTTTTCAACAGCGGAATTATTTGAAGAACTGCCATTTTCAGAACCGTTGTTAGTATTGGTGTTTACTGTCCCAGTAGTTACGTCATCATTATCGTCATTGTTATCCAACGGTAGGATGTTTATGTTTAGGGTTACAATTCGATTGAGGTTATCAGAATCAGTACCCTCGACTTGAATAGCGTGAGTACCGGGTTCAGTGTTGGCCGGTATATTAAATGAGCCTCTGGCATTACCGTTTGAATCTGTCGTAATTTTACCCAAGACAACGATAGTTGAGTGCAAAGTAACCTCCACTTCATTATTTGCCTTCCAGCCTTCAATATTAATTGTAAAGGCTTCGCCCGGTTGTAAATCTGATTTTGAGAGGCTGGCAGTTGAAGTTGCGTCTACTACTGTCGGCGTAGTTGTTGCCGGTCTAAGTTTGACAATTATATTTGCCGTATCAGATTGATTTGCATCAGCAATTGAGCGGGCAATTATGGTGACGTTTACTGCTTGTTTTGGCGCCGTATAGAGTCCATCATTGGTGAGCGTTCCATAGAAGTTGCTCTCGTCTATTGGTGTTAATATCCAGTCAACCGATTTATTTTCTACACCCGTGACGGTAGCTGAAAGTTGCTTTTGTTCGCCGACAAATATTGTCGATGAGGCGGGGCTGACATTCACTATTGGAGTACTTACAACAGTCACAGTTGCGCTGGCACTGGCTGTTGTGCTGGCCGTAGATTTGGCAACTATGTGGTAGGTTCCGGGAGTTCCTGTGGCGGTGTATAAACCGCTAGTGCTGATTGTTCCACCGGCTTGACCCTCAAGAATACTCCAGGTTTTACTAGTTGTGGTTGTGCCAGTGACTGTGGCACTAAAGGTTGATGTGCTGTTAATGAAAGCTGTCAAAGTAGTAGGGGAAATACTAACCACAATCGGTGTTGTGGTAGCAGTACAGCTTTCGTTTAGGACACCTTGGTTTGAGCAGCTTGTGTAATTTTGAGAGAGAACCGTCCTTGATCTATTGCCGTTTATACAAGCTGACCAGTCGGTGTAGGTGTACGTACAGGCCTGAGGGGAAATACCTCCTGGCGGATTATTCCATCCTGTTGTAACTCCATAATCTGGACTAGTACCAGAGAAAGAAATCCAACCAATATTTTCTCCCCAAGCATAGCCAGAAAAAGCTCCGCTTGTTCGGTCAATAGTTACTCCACCGCCCGCTGGGGCAAAATCGATCCAACCAATATTTTCTCCCCAAGCATAGCCGGATAGTTCACCGGTTCCATCATTATTTGCTACCGCATAAGACGAATTACCACACGATCCATCATTTAGACAATTAAGGGATACCCAACCAATATTTTCTCCCCAAGCATAGCCACGTAAATCAGTATTTGAAACATAGACTCGACCCGCCACCCTATTGGTTGAGGTGCCAAAGTTTAGCCAGCCAACACTATCATTCCAGGCAAAACCTGAAGCAACCTTATAAGTGTCACTCGATAGGTCCACGGGGTTAAAGGCGGTTGCCGTAAGATTTACTTGGTAACGGGTCAGAAAATAATTAAAGGAGCTAGAAATCATTATCAAAGCTAGGAACAACAAAAGACTAGATAGATAATTTTTGAAATGATTTTTCATTTTTAAAAGCACAATTTATTAATAAGATATTGGGTAAATTATATCACCTAAGTATTACTTTGTAAAAGTAGGAGGTACTCTTTATTCCCATTACCACCAGAGATAGGGGAATCGATTTCTAATACCGTTTCTAAACCAATATCTAGGGCCACTTTTTTAATTTTCTCTAGTGCAAGTTTTCGAATCTCTGGATCTGTTACTACGCCAGATTTATTTTTGGCCTTCGGCGATGTTTCGAATTGGGGCTTAACTAAGGCAATAATTTTAGCCTTTTTCTTTAGTAATTTTTTAACCCCGTCTAATATTTGTTCCAACGAGATAAAAGAAACATCGATAACCGCAAGGTCAATTTTGTCTGGTAGGGTTTTAATATTACGAATGTCAGTCTTTTCCATTGAAATCACTCGACTATCTTTTTTTAGCATCAAATCAAGCTGGTCTGTCCCCACATCAATCGCATAGACCTTTTTGGCTCCTTGTCTAAGTAGGCATTCAGTAAAACCACCCGTGGACGAGCCGACATCAATGGCAATTATGTTGGCAGGATCGATTTTGAATTCAGCCAGGGCTTTTTCAAGTTTTAAGCCCCCTCGACCAACGTATGGAACATCATCACCGAGAATCTCGATAACAGCCGTTTCGTCGACTAACTCAGCATTTTTTAAGACTATTTCTTTATTCGCCATAATTCTTCCAGCTTTAATAAGGGCGGTAGCCGAGTTTCGACTTTTAGCTAGGCCTTTTTCAAACACGAGTACGTCAGCTCTTTTTTCCATTAGTATATATTAACAGATAACGGTCATTTATTGATTGTGGATAAGTAGTAGCTTTGCTTATTTAGGTTAACCTGATATAATTAATCGAGCATAAAAGCTTTTAATAATTTAATAATTTAATATGTCCTTATCAAAAAGTACAAAGTCCCCAAATGTCAAAAGTGGTTTTACCCTTTTGGAAATCTTGTTGGTTGTTGGTATCATTTCAATTTTAGCCGGAATTGTTATTTTGGCTATTAATCCTACCAAGCAGTTGGGGGATACACGAAACGCCCAGAGACGATCTGACGTTTTGACTATTTTAAATGCTATCTATCAATATACTATTGATTCAACTATTGCTGTTCCACACGCAATTGCTGATTTTGATGACGCTAAGGGTTTCTCTGGTTCACCTGACGACCTTTGTGTTGGTGACGGTACTGACACCCCTGGTTCTGACTTAGCTGCTTTTTTAGTTCCAGACTATATTACTGATACACCATTAGATCCTGATGGTTCAGAGTACTACATAAACAAAAATACAAACGGACGTATTACGGTTTGTGCTCCAAGCACTGAGAATGGCATAGCTGATATTGAGGTCACCAGATAGTTTTATCTCAAAACTTACTTTTCAAGGTTTGTTTCTCTCCGCGTTAATTAAGCAATAAATGTCTTTGACCATAGAAAAATTAAAGGAAATACTAGTTTCTGGTGATTACTTGAGTGCCGAGGCATTTGACCGTGTTTCTTCGGCGGCAATAAAAAAGGGGGAGAGTATTGAGATCGCTTTAGTCAAAGCTGATGTAATTAAAGATGAAAAGTTGGGCGAGGCTTTGGCTAAATACTACGGTGTTCCGTTTATTGATCTTAAAGAAGAAAATATCCAGAATGATTTGTTGGAAATGCTACCAGAAGTTGTGGCTCGGGCTCAGAATGCCGTTATTTTTGCAAAGACTTTAGAGGGCTATAATTTAGCTACTTCTGATCCCAAAAATTTTGAATTTATCAAGCACGTCGATCAAATAACTGATGGCCGTATTTCTGTTTATTATACGACTCCGCTCGGCATGTCTGAAGTCTTTAAGGCTTATAAGAACAACATTTTCAAAAATGTTGTTGATTTAATTGAAGACTATAAAGTTCACAATAATGAAAATAGCGTTGTACTTTTGGTCAATCAGTTTTTGGAGTATGCCTATGATAATAATGCGTCTGACGTCCACATTGAACCCCTGTCAGACAGTACCGTTTCAGTACGTTTCCGTATTGACGGAATCCTGAATGAGGTCGTTCGTTATCCAATTGAGATGCACGAGAAGATTGTTTTTCGAGTGAAAATTATGTCTCACTTGAGAACCGATGAAAGAGACGCCACTCAGGACGGTCGTTTCGAGTACAAAACTCCCGGCATGGAATTTGATGTCCGTGTTTCGATTTTACCCGTAACAAATGGTGAAAATGTTGTGTTTCGTGTTCTCTCTGAGAGAACTAAGAAAGTGGTTCTTGAGGACCTAGGTTTTAATGACAAGGATTTATTAAAGGTTAAGAGAGCAATTACTCAGCCGTACGGTATGATTTTGGTGGTTGGTCCAACTGGTGCGGGTAAAACAACGACGTTGTATGCTTTGATTCAAATTCTAGCTAGTTTACCGATTAACATTGTGACAGTTGAAGATCCTGTTGAATACAGTATTGATCGTGTCCAGCAAATTCAGGTGAATGTAAAGAAAAATATTACTTTTGCTAACGGTCTCCGTTCTATTGTGCGTCAGGACCCCGATATAATTATGGTGGGAGAAATTCGTGATAATGAGACCTCAAGTATTGCGGTTAACGCGGCCATGACTGGTCACTTGCTTTTCTCAACTCTGCACTCCAATGATGCCGCCACTATTTTTCCGCGTTTGCTTGAAATGGGAATTGAGCCATTCCTAGTCGCTTCTTCTGTTAACGTTGTTGTCGCCCAGAGACTAGTCAGGAAAATTTGTCCGCATTGTAAGACTAATTATCCAAAAAACGCCGCAGCCATACCAGAAATTGTGGCCATGGAAGATGATCCTAAATTTAAGAAAATGATGAAGGACTTTTTCCCAGGTAAAGATATAAAAGATATAAAACTTTATCGTGGTACTGGTTGTAAGGCTTGTAAACACACTGGATATTTGGGCCGATTAGCGGTATTCGAGGTGATGGAAGTTGACGATGATGTTCGAGCCTTGATTAGCGCCAAGGCTTCATCTTCGTCAATAGAAAACAAGGCCGAAGAGAATGGTATGACCCTAATGTACTATAATGGTTTGGTCCACCTATTTAATGGCATCACTACTTTTGACGAATTAGAGGGTCTATCTAATGTTGATTAAGTATGCAAATAAAGGCCTTTTTTAAAACAAAAATTCCACTCGATGATCAAATCAGCTTTGCAAAAAACTTAGCTGTTCTATTGCGTGGCGGTGTGACTATTAACGAAGCAGTCGAGTCTTTAGCTAATCAAGCTAAGCCGGGAGTAATGAAGAAGGTTCTATATCGCCTAAAGAGTCGTTTGGAAAATGGAGTTTCCTTAAATTCAGCCATTAGTGAAGAGGGAGAAGATATTTTTGGTAAGGTTTTTATCAGCTTGGTCAAAGCGGGGGAGTTGTCTGGCTCACTTTCTGATAACCTAGAATTTTTGTCTGTTTGGCTGGAGCGTGATAGTCATTTACGTCGAGAGATAAATGGCGTGATGCTTTATCCAAAAATTGTTTTGGCGGCCGTGGTTTTATTGGGTGGAGGTTTAACTATTTTTATTTTACCAAAGTTGGTGCCGATGTTCACCAGCTTACACGTTCAGTTACCGTTAATCACTAAAGTGGTCTTGGCGATTTCACTTTTTAGTCAAAAATATTGGCTGATGGTTATCGCTGCCATTTTCTTTATCTGGCTCGGTATCTTTTTACTGTTTAAGATTCAGAGAATGCACTATCTTTATCATAAAACCTTAATTCACACCCCGTATGTTAGAGAATTTGTGGTCGGTTATCAGTTGGCACTTTTTGCTCAATTAATGGGCACTTTGTTGCGTTCTGGTATTTCGATTGATGAGGCCTTAGAAATTGCCTATATTGGTACCTCCAATCTTTACTACAAAAAAGCCTTACGAGAAATTATTGACAGGGTTGATAAGGGTATTTCTTTGGTTACGACAATGCAGGAATATCCAGAGCTTTATCCAGCAAATTCCATGAGTGTGCTGTCGGTCGGTGAAAATAGTGGTACCTTGGAAGACTCTTTCTTTAAAATTTCTGACTTTTGGACTAAAGAAATTATTGACAAGACGAAGTTACTGCCAACCATTATCGAGCCGGTACTCCTGGTGTTTATTGCCCTGGCCGTTGGTATGATTGCCCTGTCTATTATTTTGCCAATCTATAAACTAACCGGAAATTTGGGAGTGTAGAAACTTTTCGCTGTGTGTTATAATTATTTTGTGAAATTAAACAAGGGTTTTTCAATGATTGAGTTGTTAATTGTGGTAGCGATGATGGCTGGTATTTTTTTATTGTCCGCCCCTTTTGCTTTAAATTTTTATTATTCCCAGCTTATAAACGAGGAGCAGAATAATTTGATCAATACTCTACAGCGGGCTAGGCATTATGCTGTTTTGCAAAAAAATGATAGTAAGTTTGGTGTTGATCTTAATTCGGTTGCGGGCAGCTATGTTTTATTTCAGGGTAATAGTTATGGACAGGTTCCGGCCCAGGACGAAGTTTATGCCTATACCGGCGGCGTGACTCTCACCAGCGCTCTTAATTCTATAGTCTTTAATAAGATAGTTGGAACCCCTAATGCGACGGGCACCATTACCTTAACCTCTGGAAATTTAGTCAGAAATATTTTGATTGATGATAATGGCGTGATCAGCGTTACTGAGGCCGCGGGTGGTGGCGACCCCGAGGTCTCCGATGGTCCGATTGCCTATTGGACTTTTGACGGCAACATGAATGATGATATTGGTAATTATGATGGAACATGTAGTGGTGAGGCTTGCCCAGCCCTTGCTGTTGGTGTTGTGGGGCAAGCATATACATTTGACGGCCTCAATGATTTTATCGAAATACCCGGGCTTCCAGTTTTCGGCTCAGGAGATGAATACACGGTGGTTGGGTGGTTTTTCCAGGGCCCGTATTATGGCAGTGATGTGGGGATTGTTTCTTCTGAAAACGAGCCTGCCAATCCAGAAGATGGTTCCACTACCGGTTTTGAGGTTTTCCTCTCACCGTATGATTGTGATTATGGCCTTTATTGCGTCGGTGGAGCTGAAGCCGATGGTGATTTAAGACCAGGCATAAATTTTAGTGAATGGTATAATTTTGCTTATGTTTATGATGGCTCTAATGCAAAATTATACTTAAATGGTGTTGGAAATAATGTTAGTTCAACGTCATTAACTGACACAACAGACTCTTCTTGGTTCGTAGGTGCTTTTTATCACGGAACGGAAGGTTATTTTGACGGTTTTATCGATGAAGTTCGATTATATAATCGGGCGCTGACGGCACAGGAGGTGGAGGATATATATAATGCCGAAAAACCATAAAATGGAATTGTTAAAAACAAAAAAGAATATACTTAGACAAGCGGGTTTTAGTTTACTCGAACTCACTTTGGCAATTGCTATTTTCTCACTCGGTTCAGTCGGAATGGCTACTCTTTTAATTGATTCAAATCTTAGTACAAAATTAGCAGGGGAAAGAACGGAGGCTTTGTTATATGCTAAAGAAGGTATTGATGCTGTTAAATCGATCAGGGACAGTAATTGGGATTCGGTTTCGGTTGGTGTGCACGGTTTAGTTTCCAATTCTGGTGCCTGGGTCTTTGATGGGTCCCCAGACTTGATCAGCGGTAAATATACCAGAGAGGTAGACGTGGTATCGGCGACAAGTACTATTAAAAATGTCAGTGTTACAGTTAGTTGGGACCTAGTTTCTGGTCGGCCAGCCAGTGTCGTTTTGGACACTATTTTGACCAATTGGCGCCTTTAGCTGGTCATATGATATAATTATTGGTATGAAAAGAGGATTTACTCTAATTGAGGCTATTTTATATCTAGCAATTGCCGGCACGGTCTTGTATTTCATTAGTGGTTTCGCCTTTAATTCTATCTTTGGTAAGGCCAAGATTGATTCCATTCAAGATATCAATCAAAATAGTCGAGCGGTTCTAGACGAAATTAGTATAACGGTGGGCGATGCTGTTGGTATTAATGGTGTGACGCAATAATGTCTAAAGTTTTTTCGCTTAAAAAAAATAAAGATGGTTTTCTTGTTTTAACCATGGTTCTTTTGGTTAGTGCGGTGGTTCTTGCCGTGGCGACCGGTGTGATGCTTCGCTCAATTAGTGAGGTGAATGCCAGTTCTGATTCAGAAAAATCTTTAAAAGCTTGGGGGGCCGTTAATGCTTGCGGGGAATATGCTTTATTACAAATTTCTACAACCACTGGTGGCTTACCCGGCTGGCAGTTATATACCGGGGCTCAATCTTTAGCAGTCTCATCGGAAACATGTTATATTTATAGTATTGGTAGCAATGGAAGTGCAAAAGTTATACTGGCCTCAAGTACGGTGTCTGGTTTCACTAGGAAGGTTAGGATTGAGGTGGCTACCAACACACCATCTTTAGTTGTAAATTATTGGAATTTAGTAGCCGATTTTTAATTATTAAAAAAATGAATTTTAGAAAGATTTTGCGGGATGCCTTGACGATAAAATTTGATAAGGCTTTTGGCCTAGATATTTCTGATCGGTCAGTCGAGGTTGTGGAGTTGGAAAAGGTCTTTCGTTTTTCTGTTGTGACTTACGGACGGACCGAATTACCAGACGGTATTGTTGTTAACGGTAAGATTGTCGATCAAAACAGCCTGGCAGAAAAGCTGAAGAAACTTTTAAAAGAGGCTCATCCCAAAAGGGTTTCGACAAATAAGGTTATTGTTTCCTTGCCAGAATCACAAGTTTTTATACAATGTTTTGTTGTCGACCAAAAATTAAAGTCTGGTGCACTAACAAATTACATTATTAATAAAGTTTCATTGCTATTACCGCTTAATATCGATAAAACCTATTGGGACTTTATTGAAAAACCGCTACCTGATAAAAATAGGAAGCTGATTATTTTTATAAGTGTTCCAAAAGATGTTGCTGGTGGCTATGTGAAATTTTGTAATTCCGTTGGTTTGGAGGTGGTATCACTTTGTGTTGAATCATTAAGCCTAGCGCGGGCAATTCTAAGAAACTCTGATCGGCAAAGTTTGATTATGGATATGGGCGCACACGCTACGAATCTTAGTTTTTTTGATAGTAATGATAAGGTTAATATGTCTATTTCAATTCCGGTTGCGGGTAGTGAAATGACCGAAGCAATCAAAAACCAGTTAAATCTGGAATTGGCTGAAGCTGAGAATTTGAAGATTAAATTTGGTCTGAAGGATACTAAGGAGAATAACGTCCGTGAGATTATTTTGCCTATTATTGAAGACATCTTGAAAGAAACCGAAGCGGCGGTAAATTATTACGAGGAAACATTTAAACAAAAATTGGACGATATTTACCTACTTGGCGGCTCGGCTCTGTTGCCGGGTTTAGTTGAGGCGGTTAAGAGCAGACTGAATAAAGAAACACAAGTTGTAACTATTGGTAATAATATTAATCTTAAAACTTTAGCTGGTAAAGGAAAAGATTTTTCTCTTTTTGCTAATGTTGTTGGTCTAGGAATGTTGGGGGCTAGCGGCGAATTTAGAGACCTGAATCTCCTTAAAAAGATGCCAAACTCGGAGGTTAACGGTGTAAGTAAGCTCAATCTCTTTAGTCTGGGTTATCTTAGTCGGGTCAATACAATTAGAACTGTTTTAAACAATAAGTTTGTTCTAACAATCCTAGTTCTTCTAATCGGAGTAATTTTTGCTGTTCTCATCCAGCAGGCTCAAAACTATGGTTACGCCACAGCTTCTTCGGGTTTTTTGAGTAACTATTAATGTATGACTAGCTCAATTAAGTCAAATACTTTATTTTCCGTTTATTTGCTTGGATTTTTTTTCGCCTTTCATACTGCACTACCAACCTATATTAATTCGAGTTTTTTGAATGTTTATTTGTCAGAAGATTCTGTTGGTCTAATCTATATTCTTGCTTCGATTATCACGATTGCGAGTTTTCTCGTTATTCCATTTTTCTTAAGACGTTTTGGAAATTATCGCACCTGTCTAACTTTAATTATTGTTGAATTACTTGCCTTGCTCGGACTCGCTATTTTACCCAGCTCGATCTGGTTGATAATTTTGTTTATTGTTAACTTGGTTGCGATTCCAATTGTTTATTTTCTAACCGACATTTTTATTGAAGGCTTATCGACCAATCAAAAGACTGGGCGGGTGAGGGGAATATATTTAACTTTTATCAATCTTGCTTGGGTCATTTCTCCCGTGTTTAGTAGTTTGATTTTGACGAATAATGAATATTGGAAAATTTATTTAATTTCATTTATTTTTTTGATACCAACTGTCTATATTTTGTTTAAAAAATTAAAAAACTTTAGTGACTCGCCCTACCAAATTATTCCAATTTGGCAGACATTAAAAGTAATAGGGCGGGATCGTAACCTAAGAAATATTTTTTCGGCCAACTTTCTGCTTTTCTTTTTTTATTCCTGGATGATAATCTACACTCCGCTTTATTTACATAAGGAAATTGGTTTTTCTTGGACTCAGATTGGTATTATTTTCAGTATAATGCTTTTGCCGTTTGTGTTGGTTCAATATCCATTGGGTCGTATTGCTGATAAAAAATGGGGCGAAAAAGAGATTTTGAGCTTGGGTTTTGTGATTGCCGCTTTGGCCACCATGACTATAACTTTTATTACTAGCCGAAATATTGTAATTTGGGCCTCAATATTGTTTTTGACCAGAATTGGGGCGGCAACAATCGAGATAATGTGCGATACTTATTTCTTCAAGAAAGTAAA
Organism: uncultured Candidatus Saccharibacteria bacterium; assembly: GCA_964567825.1. Classification (GTDB taxonomy): domain Bacteria; phylum Patescibacteriota; class Minisyncoccia; order Phycocordibacterales; family GWA1-40-21; genus CAIJXO01. Next base: position 24,298 of record CAZMNX010000004.1, on the reverse strand, counting down.
TAGTTTGAACGCCAATATTATTAGCTTTTACCGAATGTCTAGTCCGGCCGCTTATATTTTTGGCCCACTTATCGCCAGTATCATTCTCGGTTTTTATTTAAGTAATTTAAAATACCTGTTCTTAATTCTCGGCTTAGTACTTCTTATCGGCTTAAGATTCAGCTTAAGATTAAAAGATACTAAATAATATTGACGGTTTTCTTAAACTCCAATAATAACCGGAATCACCATCGGTCTTTTAGCCGTCTTTTGGAAAAGATATTTGCTAATAGATTCAGTAACTTGATTTTTAACATAATCAAAGTCAATTGGTTTCATACCAGAGGCACTCTGTTCAATCGTTTTTTTAATTATGTGTCGTGTTTCGGTTAATAGCTCTTGAGATTCTCGTAAATAGACAAAGCCTCTAGAGATAATGTCTGGAGATTTTTTCAATTTACAGGTAACCGTGTTGATGCTGGCAATAATCACGAACATTCCGTCTTGGGCAAGCATTTGACGATCGCGAATAACTACCTCTTGAATGTTTCCAATAGAGAAACCGTCCACCATCACTAGGCCTGATGGGGCTTTTTCTTTTATAACCTGCATTTTAAGACCGTTTTCTGTATCACTTATTTCTACGATACTGCCGTTATCTGGTACGATGATGTCTTCACGTTTCATGCCTTGATTTACTGCCAATTCGGCGTTCATTTTAAGCATAAAGTGATGGCCGTGAACTGGCATAAAGAATCGGTGGGGGATCTGTTTTTGAATCCAAGCTAGTTCTTCGCGTTTACCGTGTCCACCGGCGTGCACATCCGTCTCATAATAGGTGATGATTTTTGAATCATGACGATAGAGATTGTCCTTAAGGCCGGTAATCGCTCTTTCATTTCCAGGAATAACCGATGACGACAAAATGATCGTATCAGTTTTGTTTAGTTTAATTTGTTTGTGGCTACCATTGGCCATTCTCATTAAAGCGGCGAATTCCTCACCCTGAGCTCCAGTCGCCAAAAACATTAATTTATGTGGCGGATAATCAGCAATATCTTCGACGGCGATAATATGAGCCACATCAGCCAATTTGAGAAATTTTATAATCTCAACATTGTTTTTCATGCTGCGTCCTTCAATAACTAATTTCTTGCCATATTTTTTGGCAATATCAATAAATCTGATTATTCTCTCAACCTGAGAGGCAAAAGTCGCAATGATGATTCGTCCCGGTACCTCGCTTACAATTTTATCGACAGTTTTAACCACTTGATCTTCAGAAATTGTCCAACCTGGTTTTTCGATACCGGTTGAGTCCATGGTCAATAAAATAACGTTTCGATCTTTAAAGAATTTATATTGCTCATATTCTTCCTCAGTAACTACACCGTTGTTATTTTCCACTCGCACGTCTCCAGTGTTTACGATATCTCCAAATGGAGTATTGATTATGACTCCAGTTGAGTCGGGGATTGAATGGGTTAAACCAAAGAACCTTAACTTTAATTCCGGAGTGATTGGAATAAAGCCGTCGTCTTTACCACAAATTTTAATATTTAATTCAGGCAAATGAGGAAACTCGGTTTGGCGTTTTTTGATTAATAAGGCACCAAATTCACGAGTGTAGATTGGGGGATTACCTAGCTTCTCAATCAGGTAGGGAATACCACCGATATGATCAAGGTGGCCGTGGGTGATGACTAGGGCTCGAATTTTACCTTTTCTTTCTTCGAGATACTTGGTGTTAGGTAAAATATAATCAATACCAGGAGTTTCCTCGGTCTTAAATTGAATACCGGCGTCAATAACAATAATGTCATTTTTGTATTCGATAGCCATCATATTCTTTCCGACTTCTTCCACACCACCAAGTGGTATAATTCTAACTGTTTTTTCCTTTAAGGCAGGCACCACATCTTCAAACCTTTTATGCATACTTGGCCCGCCGTGTTTTTTTGGTGGCGCTGGTCGTCTGGTATTTTTCAATTGACGCTTAGCATTATGCTGTAGGCCGGGCATAGCTGAAGTGCTACGGACTTCAGGTCGGCTGTTGTTTCGTAATATTAAACTATCGGCATGAAAAGGGGCGGAGCGTTTTCGTTCGTTATTGTTATTTGTTATCATTTTTTTATCTCGAATTAATGCTTCGAGTAGCTATTAAATTATTTTTTACTTAAAAAGTTCCAGACCTTGTCTGTTTCAATGTACCATTGATAGACCGTCTCAAATCTTTCGCTTTGATTATTAATTAAGCCAGATTGAAAGCCGCGAACTGTTTTAGGTAAAATGTAAATAAATTCTGGTGAATAGATAAAAATGGCTGGAATATCATTTTTAATTTCTGTTTCAAATTGGGCGTACTTTTTCAGGCGCAGGCTTTTGTCGGTTATCTGTCTGGCGTCCTCTAGTAATTTGTCTGCCTTGCTGTTGGTATACATGGCCACATTGTAACCGGTATTTCTCTGTGAAGAATGCCAAAAGGCAAACAGGTCTAGGCTTCGGCCGACGACTTCTCCAAAAAGTAAGGCATCGTATTTTCTTTGACTGATCACCCCCTGATTTAGATCACTTGGATCGAAGGTCTGAATCTCGACTTTCGCACCAAGTAATTCCCAATCTTCTTTCAGGATCTCAGCTGTTTGTTTAAGGTCGTTGGTATTTGAAGTTGAAATTGAGAAAGCTAATCTTTCTGTTTCTGTTTTACTTTTTTTCTTCTCCCAAATTTTGGTTGTGGTGCTGAATTTCCAGCCAGCTTTTGTCAGAATTTCCTTTGCCTTGCTAATCGCAAGATCACGATTGTAAAGAGTTTCAGCTGAATCGTTTGCCCCGTTAATCTTAGGAAGCGGGCTGTCGATTTTTTCCCCGTAGCCATCTAAAACTTCTCTCACGATTCGGTCCTTATCTACTGTCAGGTCAAGAGCGGTTCGAACTTCCTTATTTAAAAATACTTTAGCTTGATTTTGATTAAAAAAGACCCCGAAAATTCTTGGCAGAGAAATCGATTCTTCATTAAGGTTATTCTCTTTTCTTAATAAATTTAGATCTTCAGAGATTAAGCCACTGGTGCTTTCGATTTGCCCGGCGATAAAGGCATTAAATAGAGCTTTTTCGTTTGGATAAAAGTTAAATTTGATGGCGCTGATGTATGGTTCACCAAGAGCATATTTATTAAAAGATCTTAACTCATATGAGTTTGGTAGGCCGGAACTATTTCGGTTGATTTTTTTAATCTCATAAGGACCTGAACCGATTGGCTCGGTATTATATAAGCTAAATGGTAGTTCTTCAGCGCTGGCGTTCATCCAGATATGCTTAGGTAAAATTCCTAAAGTTGTATTTTCAAGAAATGGTGCATAGGGCTGTTTCAATTCAAAAGATATTTCACTCGGACTAATTTTTTTGATTGTGACACCCGCCCAGTTTGTTTTTTTAGGGCTACGTAAGTTATTATTTTGAGTCATGTCGATAGTGTATTCAATATCATCGGTGGTAACCTTCACTCCGTCATGGAAATAGGCATTGTCTTTAATTTTAAAAGTGTAGGTTAGGCCATCAGCTGATAGGGAATAGTCTGAGGCTAAATCGGGTATTAGATCGCCGTTTGGTGTGGCCCTCATTAAGCCGGAGTAAATTAAATAAGTCAGATCTCGATCGGCGTCAGATAGTTCAAGTAGCGGATTAATAAAGCGTGGTGAACCGACAATTCCTTCATTTAACGAACCACCACGGGCCGGCACCTCAGTTAAAAAATGAGTGCTGACCATCCGAAATAATGAAAAACTAGCTAAGACCATGATCAAAAGAAGCGCGGTCAGGATTGTTTTTTCGGTTAGACCAAAAGATTTAAATATTTTATTCAAATAATTTGATTTCGCCTGATATGAATCTTTAATTTTTGACATAGATAGATAAGAAACAGGGTCAAAAATAAAAAGAAAAAATTATTCTTTTTATTTCAACACTAGAATTAAAAGGGAAGAGACAACAAATAAAATGGCCAAAGCAATTGTGAAGTAGAAAAGTTTTTGCTCAAAACCACGACGAGTATGAAAACCAGCGGCAAAATTATCATTACCACCAAAGGAACCGCCAACACCAGCTTCGGATTTCTGTACAAGAATAGCGACCACCAATAAAATTGATAGGACTATTTGGATATAGGGTAATATACCGATCAAACTACTCATTCCTCATAGTATAGCAGGTTGGTAGATAATTGCAAATTATTATGATATACTCTTGTCTAGTCGGAATTTATCTTTTAATATCATTTTAATTTAAAAACATGACTTTAATTTATATCTTATTAGGCATAATTGTCCTGCTCGTGATTTGGGCTATTGTCGCTTACAATCGCTTTGTGGTCTTAATTAATCGTGCCAAGGAAGCCTGGTCCGATATTGATGTTCAGCTTAAACGTCGTTATGATTTGATTCCTAATCTAGTTAATACCGTTAAGGGCTACGCCGCTCATGAGAGTTTAACTTTTGATAAAGTTACACAAGCTAGAACGGCCGCCATGGGGGCATCTAATGTGGCTGATAAAGGCAAGGCAGAAAATATGCTTTCTGGAGCCCTAAAGTCTGTTTTTGCCCTAGCGGAGGCATATCCAGACTTAAAAGCCAATCAAAATTTCCTGTCATTACAAACCGAACTATCTGATACCGAAAACAAGATCCAGGCTTCTCGACGCTTCTATAATGGTAATGTTCGAGACCTAAACATCGCAATCGAGGCTTTCCCGGGCAATGTTATCGCTGGCTTTTTTCATTTTGTTAAAATGGAACTGTTTGCTCTTGAAGAAGAGGCCGCTAAGCAGCCAGTTGAAGTGAAGTTTTAGTTAATTATGTCTACAGTTTATACTGAGCAAGATAAGAATGTTCGACGGACTTGGTTTTTAATGACCGTGTTTTTGATCGTGATCATCGCTCTCGGTTACTTCATTAGCTATTATTATAGTAATCCTGGTATTTTATACTTCGCTATTATTTTTAGTGTTGTAATGAATATTTTTAGTTACTGGTTTTCGGCCCAGATTGTGCTTGGTTTATCTCACGCTAAAGAAGCTTTACATGATGAATATCCAGATCTTTATCATATCGTGGAAAATCTTTCGATTACTGCTGGTCTACCGATGCCCAAAGTTTACATTGTAAACGATCCTTCACCCAATGCTTTTGCCACTGGTCGGAATAAAGAACATGCTGTGGTGGCGGTGACTACTGGCTTGCTCGCAATTTTAAATAAGACCGAGCTGGAGGGGGTGATTGCTCACGAACTATCACATATTGGTAATCGGGATATTTTGCTTTCAACCGTCGTCGTTGTTCTCGTCGGCTTTGTTTCTATTTTAGCCGATATTTTCTTGCGTGGGAGTTTGGGTCGGGGGAGAAACAGTGACAGTAAAGGTGGAAATGTTTTGATGATCGTCGGCGTGGTCTTGATAATTCTGTCACCAATAATTGCAAAATTAATTCAACTCGCTATTTCTCGCAAAAGGGAATTTTTAGCCGATGCTTCTGGTGTTTTATTGACGAGATATCCTGAGGGCTTGGCTTCGGCCTTACAAAAAATTAGCAATGCCGGTCTTCCAATGCAACATACACATACCGCAACCGCTCATCTTTTTATTGCTAATCCATTCGGTAGTTTGGGCAAAAAAACTTTAGGTTTGTTTAGTACCCATCCGCCAACAGAGGAAAGAATCAAGGCCTTACTCGGTCGTTAGTGGTATATAATGAAAAAATGAAGAAAATCGATTTAATTAAGCCAGAGAGAGTTAAGAAGATAAGAGAAAAGAAGTTCTTTAAGAAAGTTCTGGCCTTGAGTGTTTTTGACGAGCCTCGATCAAAATACATGGCCAAAATAACGGTCACAGATCGTTTTTTTCAGCACACTTTGTTGTGGCTATTTCCAATTTCAGTCCGGCCAAATTTTTTGACTGTTTTCCGCATCATCTCCATTCCTTTTATTATTTTCTTTTTGTTACACGATAATTATATACTGGGCTTGTGTTTGTTCGCCTTAGCCGCTTTATCAGATGCTATCGATGGCGCTATTGCTAGAACACGACATCAGATTACCGACTGGGGAATTGTTTTTGACCCACTGGCCGATAAAATATTAATCGGGGCGGTAGGCTTGATTGTGGTCACTAAACTGATTAGCCCACTTTTGGCTGGGCTGATTATCGATTTGGAAATTTTGTTGCTTGTATCATCATATTTTCGTTTTAGAGGAAAATTAATGCCAGCCAAGATGACGGGAAAGATCAAAATGATACTTCAGTCAGTTGGGGTGGGCCTGTTGTTATTATTTCTTGTAACCGGTTGGGCGAGTTTAATTATTGTTGCAACTTATTTACTGTATTTATCCCTAGTTTTTTCTATCTTGAGCTTATTTGTTTATCGATCAATTTAGTCTGTAAAATTATCTTGTTTCGTGTTAAGATCTTTTTTACGGAGGGTTCGCATAGTGGTCTAGTGCGCACGCTTGGAAAGCGTGTGTGGAGCAATCCACCAAGAGTTCGAATCTCTTACCCTCCGCTCAAATAGCTAAATGTCGGCGTGTTCTCAGTAAATATATGGAAATTAAAATAAAATTATCGTACATAACAGGACTGAGACCTGTTGTTTTAGATGAGCTGAAAAAACAATCGAATTTTAATATCCTTGGCGAGGACGCGGATTCAATATACCTAGAATTTTCAGAGGATATTATTGCCCAAATTAAAGATTTAAGAAGTGTTGCGAGGGCTTATCTTGTTATGCAAAATGATAAATATCATCCGCTATATCTCTCAAGGCACAAATCTATAATTAGTATGCTTATAGATATTGTCTTAAAACATAAAGAGGATTTTAATAGTTTTAAGATTACTTGTGCTGGTTCTGGCTCCTCTGCGGTGAGGGGTGTAGCGAGATATATAGAAGATGTTTATGATCTTACAGAAAATGATGAGGCAGATTTAAAAATTCACATAGTAAAGCATGAGGAAGTATGGGAGCTTGGTATTCAAATTACTCCAAGACCACTATCTGTAAGAGAGTATAGGGCGGTAAACATGAGTGGAGCAATAGATCCAACAATCGCTTACGCTATCAATTCCTTCTGCCAATTGGAAAATGCCCGCTCCTATTTAAATATCTTTTCTGGTAGTGCAACGTTAATTATTGAAGCTGGGCAATGTTATCCGAACCTAGAAAAAGTGATCGGTTTTGATATTGATAAAAAGCATTTATCTTTATCTATTCAAAATATTAAAAAGGCCGGATTAATTAAAAAAGTGCAAATAATGGAGGGTAATCTTTTTGAAAAACCAAACTTCGGAACTTTTGATGTTATCGTTTCAGATTTGCCTTTTGGTATGGTGATATCAAAAAATGACGACCTCGAATCTCTCTACAGAGTCTTTGTCGAATATTGCGAAGAAAAGTTAAGGCCGGATGGAAAGTTGGTCGTTTATACCAGTAAGCACGAATTATTGATACCGATTATAGAAAAGTCGAGATTAAGAATAATCAAGGTATTAGACTTAAGGCTCATCACGTCTGTTAATGCATACCTACGACCCAAGATTATTGTTTGTGAATTTATGTCGGCCTAACGCACGCGCCAATAGAAATATTTAGAATCTCCCACCTGTGGATTAATTTTAATTTCCTGGTATAATAAAAAAGTGAAAAAAGTCTTTTCTTTTATAGCAGTTGGAATTTTATTTATCATTGCCGGTTTAATTTTTTGGGCTGGTTTGTCGCCCAATACTTTTTATCCTTTCTGGAATAACAGCTCAGTTGTGAAGAAAACGGTTAGCCAGGTGCGAGTTTTGGGTCCAGCCAGCCAAAACTTTTTTACTGCTACCTCATCTGAGCCTGTAAAAAGTTCAGTTGGTCAGATTATAATTGATAAAAATGCCTGGAACGTTGAAGTTTCGACCAGTACATTACAAAAAGAGAATGGTTTATCAAATCGTCAAGTGCTTTATCCTCGTCGGGGAATGCTTTTTGTGTTTGATGGGTCCGCCACCAGGTCTTTTTGGATGAAAGACATGCTAATATCTTTAGACATGATATTTTTTGATGAAAATTGGAAAATTGTTGCTATTGAAAAAAGTATTTCGCCACAAACCTTTCCAAAAACTTTTGGTTCAAATGTAAGATCAAAATACGTACTAGAAATTAATGCCGCAGAGTCGGATTCTTATGGTTTAGCCGTCGGTAACCAAGCAATTTTTCTCAATAAATAATTTTTTCTAAAATTGGGCGCCTTTTTAGTCATACCCAGTAAGTAATTTTGAGCGGGGTGCTTTACATTTCTTCGTTTTTAATTTTCTCTGTACTTTTCTCACGTTATGCACTTCTTTTGTGCCTGCCCTTGGTGTAAAATTAGCCTATCTTAAATTAAAAGTTAAGAAATTTATTAAGTCAGTAATTTTTATAAAGTTTATGGTCAAAAATACAGTCGGCGGTAAAAAGGAGGTAAAGTTGGTAAAAAGTATTCAGAAACGAGACGGTTCGATTGTTCCTTTTGACCTAATGAAGATTGTTGGGGCGATTCACAAAGCGATGTTAGTCGTTGGAGAGGGTTCTCTGGAAGAAGCTGAGCTCGTGGCCACCAAGGTTTTTGCTGATTTGGTCAGAATTTCGAAAAAATATACAAATTTTGTGCCGACCGTTGAGGGCGTTCAGGATTCTGTGGAAAAAGAATTGATTTTAAGTGAATATGTTAAAACTTCGAAGGAATATATTTTGTATCGACAGGAAAGAGCGAAGTTGCGCGAGAAGGGAATAACCGTTCCGCCAAAAGTTCGTAAATTAGCGGAAGAGAGTAAAAAATATTTCCGAAATCCACTCGGTGAATTTGTTTATTATCGAACTTATGCGCGTTGGATCGATGACGAACAGCGTCGCGAAACTTGGGTAGAAACAGTTGATCGTTACGTTTCGTTTATGAAAGAAAATTTGGGCAAGAAACTAAAGGATTCAGAGTATAAAGAAATTAGAGAGTCAATTTTAAAACAGGAATCAATGCCCTCGATGCGTTTACTTCAATTCGCTGGTAGTGCGGCGCGAAAAACAAATGTTTGTGCCTACAATTGTTCGTACATTGCTCCAAGTTGTTGGCAAGATTTTGCGGAGATTATGTATATTTCCATGTGCGGTACGGGTGTGGGTTGGTCGGCAGAAAGTCAAAACATTCAGTCATTACCTCAAATTAAAAGACAGACTGGTAAAAAATTACCAACTCATGTGGTGCCAGACAGTAAAGAGGGCTGGTGTGATTCTTTAGCCCTAGGTATGAGTACCTGGGCCGATGGCAAGGATATTGATTTTGATTTTTCCCAAGTCCGTCCGTCTGGTGCTCGTTTAAAAATTATGGGCGGTAAAGCCTCTGGACCAGAACCACTTCGTCAGCTACTTTCTTTCACTAGAGAGAGAATGTTAAAGCATCAGGGTCGTCGCCTAGAAAATATCGATGCGCACGACATTATGTGTAAGATTGGTGAGATCGTGGTTTCTGGCGGTGTTCGCCGTAGTGCTATGATTTCACTCTCTGATTTGGAGGACGATAAAATACGAGATGCTAAAAAGGGTCAGTTTTATTTGACCGAAATGCAGCGTTCCTTGGCCAATAACTCAGCCGTTTATATGCAAAAGCCAACTGAAGAAGATTTCCTAGATGAATGGGTGGCCTTAATGAAGTCTAAATCGGGCGAAAGAGGAATCTTTAATCGTGGTAGTTTGCCAAAAACTGTACCCGAGCGTCGTCTAAAGTTGTGGAAGGAGGACGGCCTATACGACGGCCAGAATATTACCGGCATGATCGGCACCAATCCTTGCGGTGAGATTATTCTACAATCTAAACAATTTTGTAATTTGACGAACGTGATTGCCCGGGCCGGTGATACTGAGGCGACACTGCTAAGAAAAATTAGAATCGCCACCATTATTGGTACTTATCAAGCCTCACTAACTAATTTCCAATATTTATCCAAGGAGTGGAGGCAAAATTGTGAACGCGAAAGATTACTCGGAGTCGGCCTCGCCGGTCAGTGGGACTGTGATATTGTCCGTACTCCTAAAATGCTTTCTAAGTTGCGCGAAGAGTGTCTTAAGGTTAATAAAATTTATGCTAAACGTTTTGGTATCGCCGAATCTACCTCGATTACTTGCGTTAAGCCAGATGGAAATTCTTCACAAACTTTTGATTTCTCTTCTGGTATGCATCCTCGCTATGCACCGTATTATATTCGTCGCGTGCGTATTGCTAGTACGGACACTCTTTTCAAAATGCTTAAAGATCAAGGCGTACCATATTTTCCAGAAGTTGGTCAGACTCTATCAAACGCCAACACTTTTGTTTTTGAGTTTCCAGTGAAGTCGCCGGCTGGCTCTGTCTTCCGTGATGATCAAACTGCCATCGAGCAACTAGAATATTGGAAGGTGGTTAAACAAAATTTCACGGATCATAATCCGTCGGTTACAATTTCGATCGGGGAGAATGAATGGATTACAGTTGCTCAGTGGCTTTACAAAAATTGGGATATGATTGGTGGACTTTCCTTCTTGCCACGCGAGGATCATGTGTATCAGTTGGCACCCTATGAAAGAATTGATGAAAAGCGTTATCTGCAAATGACTAAGAGTTTTGAATATATCGATTATTCTAAAATCATCACTTACGAAAAGCGTGATGAGACTGATGTAAAAAAGGAGTTGGCTTGTGTTGGTGGTGTTTGTGAGATCGCCTAAAATAATCTTGCTTGTAATAATCCTAATTTTGTGTTATAAATAATAAGTCTCCGTATCGGCTGACTACTCCGACGGTAACCGTCGGAGAGGAAAGTCCGAACATTTCCAAACGCAAGTTTGGAGTCCGGTAGCGGGTAACGCCCGTCCGTGGTAACACGCGAGGTGCGAACAGTGACGCTGTTTTTTGAAAAGAAGACAGCATCCCGAGAAGCGAAAGCGACGAGGGATGAATCCTTAAGGTGACTTAGGGAGTGCAACGGCTAAATCCTTACCTAAATGCAAGGTCGTGTCCCGAGAGAAATCGAGGGAAGTGCCGCTTGAGCCCAACAGTAATGGTGGGCCTAGATAAATGGTCAGACATCTCGACGTAAAGTCGGGAGGACAGGATTCGGCTTATAGGTACGAAGGCAATGTAAAATCGCTCCCTAAAGGGGCGATTTTGCTGCAAGTAGTGAATCTCGAACTACTTTTTAATTTCTTAAAATCCTGTATAATTGTGTAAATTAATGGTCAAGGCAATTAGCAAATTTTTTAGCAAGGAGATTACCGGCTTACATGAGGCCGCCTATTTGCTTGGTTTTTTTGCTATTTTAGCTGATATTTTAGGTTTATTGCGCGATCGCTTATTGGCCTCTACATTTGGAGCCAATCACGTTTTGGATATTTATTATTCAGCCTTTCGTATTCCAGATTTTATTTTTGTAACGGTTGGGTCCTTGGTGGCCATTTCTGTTTTGGTCCCCTTTATTATTGAAAGAGTAAATGTAAGCGTCGAGGAAGGTAAAAAATTTATTGATAACGTTTTTTCTTTCTTTTTCCTGCTGATTATTGGTGTCAGTATCATTGCTTTTATTATCACTCCGTATCTTGTGCCGCTAGTTTTCAAAGGTTTTTTGCCAAAAGATTTTCCACAATTAATATTGATTACTCGCATTCTTCTGCTCTCGCCAATTTTCCTCGGTCTATCAAACTTTTTTGGCAGCATTACTCAGGTTTATAAAAAGTTTGTGATTTACTCTCTAAGTCCGCTCGCTTACAATCTGGGTATTATTCTTGGGGTAGTAGTTTTATATCCCTTTTGGGGTATCAACGGCTTGGTTATCGGGGTCATTCTTGGTGCCCTGGTTCACTTATTAATTCAGATTCCTTTTGTCGCAAAGAAGGGGATGTATCCCAAATTTAGTTTCAATTTTGATTTTAAAAGTATTCGCCGAGTGATGCTTTTATCGGTACCACGAACTTTTACCTTAGCCATTACTCAAATCACCACGATGTTCTTGTTAGTTATGGCTACCTTTATGAAAGAGGGCTCCGTGGCGATTTTTAACTTTTCCAGCAATTTACAAGCCGTGCCACTTTCGATTATTGGAGTGAGCTATTCGATTGCCGCTTTCCCCACTTTGGCCAAATATTTTACCAGTGGTGAGCGAGAAAAGTTTATGACGGAAATGGTCACCTCAGCTCGGCACATTATCCTTTGGTCGTTGCCAATTAGCATGATGTTTATTGTTCTACGAGCCCAAGTTGTCCGTACGATTTTAGGAACGGGAGAATTTAGTTGGTCCAATACGCGTTTGACCGCGGCCTGCTTGGCCCTATTTTCTGTTTCTGTTGTCGCTCAAAGTTTAATTTTAATTTTTATTCGCGGTTATTATGCGATGGGTAATACTAAAAGGCCACTATATATCGGTACTGTTTCTGGCGCCTTAATCATTCTTTTTTCTTATTTATTTATCAAACTTTTTGCTTGGTATCCGATGTTCCAATATTTTATTGAATCATTATTCCGTGTGAATGGTATCGACGGCACGGCGGTTTTGATGTTGCCACTTGGTTATACTTTAGCCGTTTTTGTAAACTGTATTTTACTTTGGTTTTATTTTGGAAAAGAATTTTCGGGTTTTACTAAGGCGCTTCGCCGGACTATTTTTCAAAGTTTTTCCGCCTCGATTATTATGGGGGCGGTGGCCTACCTTGGCCTAAATTTGTTTGATAATGTTTTTAATTTAAATACTGTGTTTGGTATTTTCATGCAGGGCTTCCTGGCGGGAATTTTGGGGATTATCGCCGGTGTCATTATTCTTAATTTGCTTAATAATCAAGAAATTAAGGAAATTTGGAAAACCTTGCATCATAAAATTTGGAGGGCAAAACCATTACCGGTGGATATTGCGGAGATATAGTCTGAGTGTTAGACTGATTTTGTTATGGACTTAAAGCACATCCGAAATTTCAGCATTATTGCCCATATTGATCATGGTAAATCCACTTTAGCAGACCGTATGCTTGAGATTACTCACACGATTGAAAAGCGTAAGATGATGGAGCAAGTGCTTGATAGCATGGAGCTGGAGCGCGAACGGGGAATTACGATTAAGATGCAACCGGTTAGGATGGCTTATAAAGTCAATGGTCAGGACTACGTTTTGAACCTAATTGATACTCCTGGGCATATAGACTTCTCCTACGAGGTTTCGCGAGCCCTAAAGGCCGTGGAAGGCTCAATTTTGCTCGTAGACGCGACTCAGGGTGTCCAAGCACAAACATTGACCACTCTAAATATGGCCCGTGATTCAGGCCTTAAAATCATTCCGGTGGTGAGTAAAATCGACTCGCCTTTAGCCAGAATTGATGATGTCAAGATGGAAATTGTGACACTGTTGGGGGTGGAACCAGATGAGATTTTAGAGGTGTCCGGTAAGACGGGCGAAGGCGTCGAAAATCTTTTGGCCGAGGTTATAAAAAGAGTACCACCGCCGAAAGATGAATTTGCTGGTGATACAACTTTCCGTTCGCTCGTGTTTGATTTTCAATATTCTAATCACCGTGGAGTGATCGTCTATGTGCGAGTTTTAAATGGCGAGGTGACAAAAAACACACCACTCATTTTTAAGGTCGCCGATGAAAAATTTTCGGCGCTCGAAGTGGGAATTTTCGCACCTGGCGAATTGGCGACGGATAAAATCTCTTCGGGTGAAATTGGTTATATTGTAACCGGAATAAAAGTGCCGGGTATTGCTTCAGTGGGAGATACGGTTTCTTCACTTAAGGATATCAATCCACCCCTGCATGGTTATATGACCCCTAATCCCGTGGTTTGGGCTTCAGTCTATCCGGAAAATGCCGATGATTTTGATAATTTAAAACAAGCCCTCGGACGCTTACGACTTTCAGATTCTTCTTTTGCTCATGAAGAAGAAGCTTCGGGTACTTTGGGTCGCGGTTTTCGTTGCGGTTTCTTGGGTATGCTTCACTTGGAAATAATTATGGAACGGTTGAAACGAGAATTTAATTTGGATTTAGTAGTAACTAATCCCAGTATCACTTACAAAATTTTTTATAAAAACGGCAAGGAAGAAATGATTTATTCGCCGTCACTTTTCCCTGATGATAATACGGTGGAAAAAGTCATGGAACCATGGGTGAATGTAAAAATCATTACCCCGGCAAAATATTTGGGAGAAATAATGCAAAGTTTATATGATCACGAGGCCGTGGTGGGAGACTCCGAAGTTTTTGGTGATACCCGAACCTCGGTCAGCTTGACCATGCCTTTACGTGAGCTTATGCGCAATTATTTTAACGAATTAAAAAGTCTCACTTCTGGTTATGCTTCGATTTCTTATGAAATTGGTGAAATGAAGGTAGCCGATGTTGTCAGGCTTGATGTACTTGTGGCCGATGACATTGTCCAAGCCTTTTCAAGGGTGGTGTCGCGCCGCCGAGCCGATATTGAGGCCGAGGAGGCCGTGGAGAAACTCCATAAAATTTTACCTCGCCAAATGTTTTCTTTTAAAATTCAGGGTAAGGCGATGGGGCGTATCATTTCATCTCGTAGCTTGTCGGGCATGAAAAAGAACGTTACCGCCCATATGTATGGTGGTGACATTACTCGTAAAATGAAATTGCGCGAACGCCAAAAAGAGGGTAAAAAACGTATGGCCGATCGTGGTTCGGTCAATATTCCTCAGGATGTTTTTTTGAAAATGATTAGAAACGATTAAGACCAGAGTATTGGAATATACAAGGCAATCATACTAATAGCGACAAGAATACAGACTACCGCCCAGATAACACTGACTTTTTTCTTGTGTTTTTGTTCGAATAACATATTTGTATTATACTGTATTGGTGCTGGAATTTCAAGAAAAAAAGAAGGTTAAGAGACTGATGTTTTCTAAGGTTACGCTTGTTATTTTAGTGGTTATTGCGGGGGTACTAATTAACGCGGTTTGGAGTGTTTATAAGAAAAGAGAAATAACTAAGGAAAATTTAAATAAAACTCGTTTAAACCTGGAGGGCCTCGAGCAAAGGCAAAATAATTTATCGGTTGAGATTGGCCGGCTTAAAACTGAAGCGGGAATTGAAGAAGAAATTAGAGAGAAGTATGGTTTGGTAAAGCCGGGGGAAGAGGTGATTACCATTGTTCATAAATCAGACGGTTTAAGTACCAGTAGTTTGGGCTCAGATTCGAAAGGTTTTTGGCAAAAGGTTTTGGATTGGTTAAAATAGATAAATGCGGGTATGGTACAGTGGCAGAATGCGACCTTCCCAAGGTTGAGACGCGAGTTCGATTCTCGCTACCCGCACCGATTTGTCGGTTAAATAAAGTATGCTAAAATAGCTTTATAAAAGTTTAATTAAAAAATTATATGGCCACACCTAAAGTCACTATCTATTCAACCCCTACTTGCCACTTTTGTAATTTAGCGAAGGATTTTTTTAAGGAAAAAGGAGTAAAGTATGAAGAGTTTAATGTCGCCACTGATTTGGCCAAAAGAAAAGAAATGGTAGAGAAAAGCGATCAAATGGGCGTGCCGGTAATTCAAATTGGAACAGATATCGTGGTTGGCTTTGATGAAGAGCAGGTGGCTGGTTTACTTGGCCTCTAATTTTTTGATTAGAACTGGATTGTTGTCCTTGAACGGTATTGTAGTTTTGTTATAATTGCCGGTATGGGGAAGCCAAAAACTAGCAAGGAGGAAGTTGCCGAGATAGTTAGATTAAGGAAAAGTGGCCTAAGCCTAGACGGTATATGTAAATTAGTTCCACGAGGCAAGACGACAATTTACAGCTATATTAAGAATGTTAAAGTTGATTTTGATTTGAGAAAAACTGGTAGTATTAGAAGGGCCGAAAAAGATTGGGAGAAATCAAAAATCACGGCAGGTAATCTTATTAGCAGAATATCGCCACAGTCAGAAATCTTAATTTTGGCTTCTTTGTACTGGGCCGAAGGAAGTAAAGGCGATCTAAATCTTATAAATAGCGACCCAGATTTGATCAGAATCTTTGTAAGTTGCCTTAAAAAACTTGGTGTTGAGACTGAAGATTTATTAGTTACCGCAAGAATTTATGAAGATTTGAGTCCCCTGAAAGTTAAGTCGTTTTGGGCGAAAACGCTCGGTATCCCCGTCAATTTAATTAGAGGCGTGAATATTTTACACGGGAAAAAATCAGGAAAACTGAAGCACGGAATGTGTCGAGTTAGGGTCAAAAAAGGTGCCAAGTATTTCAAAATCATTATGAGTGTGATAGATTTAATGAAGTCGAAACTATAGCTCTCGTCGTTCAATGGATAGGATGGGGGTTTCCTAAACCCTAGATGCAGGTTCGATTCCTGCCGAGGGCACATAAAATACTGGAAAAAATTACCCAAATATGATTAAATAGACCGATGCCGAGATAGCTCAGTTGGTAGAGCATTCCCCTGAAGAGGGAAGGGTCCCCAGTTCGAACCTGGGTCTCGGCACAGAGTCGGAAGAATGGAGGCGAAAGCTTCCTTTTTTCTTTGTGGGTCAAGGATATTTCCCAGTTCCAACGCTTTAATTTTAGGTAGAAGCTCTTTTTCACCATTTTTAAGTACAACGAACCAAGAATGTAGGTCTACAAAGAGTTTTTTGGCGTTTATCCTGTGGTTCCAACCAATGCTGTTAAAGATATCTCTTTGAATTTTTGTGTCATTGCTCTGTAAGGCCTTCGTTGCCAGAGAAGAAAAATGTAAAACATTTTCTGTAAGTTCCGTCCAATTCTTTGCCCTAGCTTCAGTCTCGTTAAGTTTAGCTTTTTCTTTTATCAAAGATTCTTCTAATTCTTTCTTTTGTGAAGAATACTGCGGTTGAGTAATTGTTCCATCTAGGAGATATGTTAATGCTCTGTCTAGCTTTTTCTGTGTCTCCTCTACATTTCTTAATTGGGTTTCATATATTTGTTGTCTTTTACCAACCTCAAGACTGTGCATACCTTTTAATGTTTCCAAGCCTAGTTTATAAAATTCAGAGTCAATCATATTATCTTGAAAAATTTCAGTGATATTTTTTTCTAATTCAGCTACAGTGATTGGTCTAGAATTACACTTAATATATTTTCTCCTTTTGGTGCAATGATAATAAGTGTAAGTCTCAATTGTTCCCAGTGTTTTATTAAGCTTAGTCTTCCTAGAGGCGGTGATACTAGCCCCGCATTCCTCACACTTCATAATTCCAGTAAAAGGAAAAACGTGAGTTTGCATCTTAGGCTTGCCTTTTTTACCAAGCATAACTTGTACCCGGTCGTACTCATCAATTGTTATCATGGGCACGTGCTTACCTTGGTAAGTTTTACCGCTGTAATTAAAATATCCGGTATAAAAAATATTACTGAATATATTATATATTTCACTTTGGGAGATGGGTTTTCCACCCTGCCTACGCTTTATAGGTGTACGCAAGCCCCAATCGCTTGTGGCTATTCTAAGAACTTGTGGGGGAGAGTAAGTACCAGTGAGCATTAGGTCCCACATCTTTCTAACAATTTTAAACCTTTCTTCATCCACAATTATCGTCTCGTTACCTTTTTCCTTTGTTTTAGAGTTTAAATATCCGACTGGAGGAATATTTGGAAACCATCCTTTTTCAACTTTTGACATTAAACCTCGCTTAACATTTTTTGATAAATCACGAATGTATTGATTGGCTGAACCACTTTCAACACCAACTACAATTGCATTATCCTCTGGTAGATAATCTTTTTCTGAAGTCTTTACACACAATAATTTCTCATCTTGAAGATATGTTTGAATATAGGCACTGTCTATTGGGTTTCTTGATAGCCGGTCCATTTTCCAAGTGAGAATACCATTTATCTTTCCTTGCTCAATTAGATTTAAAAGTTCAATAAATCCTTCACGTTGGCCCGTTTTCTTTGCTGATTTTGCCTCTTTTATTATTTTGATAACATTAAGGCCTTCTCTTTCCGCTGTATTTTTTAGATAATTTATCTGGTCATCAATAGACTGAATTTGTCTATCTTTTGATTCTGTACTTTTACGAACATATATCGCCCATGTAATTTTATTTTCCATATATTTTTGCCTCCAAAGAAGAGGTAATAGTTAAAATCCTGTAATCGCTAAACCACAAGATACTATTACCTCATCTTTGGGTACAAAAATAAGGATTTTATTAATCTCGTGGTTTAGCTTCTACATTATATCATCTTTGCTTTTAAAAGTGAACTCATCTTTTACCCCCGGGGGTCTGACACTATATCTTATTCTCGTCCTCCATTCCTGTTTCAAGAGGAATTACAACCATTTCCCTCATATCATCTCCACCTCTTTCTTGCATAATAAGACCAACTTGCTCTAACTGCGGAAGAATCTGTTGTCTTAGTTTCTGCATTCCAAGTGGGGTTTTATACACCTCAAAATGTCTCTTCAATATTTCTTTTCTGGTTATGTATTTTTTCTTATCCTTAGTAACACTAGAAAAATCAGAAAAGGTCTCGTCCGTCTGATTCCAAAGATACATAATTATCTTTGAATATATCTCAAACAAATAAGGAGCTAATCCATAATCTTGACCGTATGATAATTTATTCCACAAATCAAAGCCTACATCTATGTCCTCTTTTGACGCCCAAACATAATTACCGTCACGTTTTCTAAACCACACATTTAATAGGGCTAATCCTTTGATAATTGAAATGACTTTTTTAATATCACGCTGTTGTCTTGGCCTTACCCCTTCTCCATCTTTTAAAAATAATTTTTCAATATATTCTATGTCTTCAATTTTTACATCAGAAATATTTTCTTGTTTTATTGCACGGATTCTACTTTTAAGCAGATTCCTTTCGGGGTCAGAATCTATCTCTTGGTTAAATTTCTCACTGTCCGAGGCTTTGCGTATAGCTTGTTTTACTCCCTGATATATCTTCTCGTGTTCAATAGACGGACTGAGCATTAAGAATCTTGTGCTTTCTTGTTCATCAACCCTCATTTCCGCACTACAGAAATATACACTCGGGAAGCCAAGTAGAACCACGTTCTTAGTCTTATTTCCACCTCTTTGTGCTTTATCAGTTATCTTTAACCTAGATTCCTTTTGGTCATGAGAGAGAAGTGGACGTAATCTTGATATTAATGCTTGGTCCGGCATATCTGTAAAAATGATTATCTTTCTTGCTAGGTCTACAACAATTTCATTTTTGTCTTTATTATAAAGACCTTGGTCGTGGAAGAAGGCAGTCGGCGAGCAATAAGCGAGAGATATCACATCTTCAAATGGAAAAATTTCAGCAACTGATAACGGTAAATGTGATTTACCAGTAGAGCTTGGGGCATTAAAGAACAAATTCATCTGCGAGTCTTCGGTGTAAGTTGTCAGCATAGATAGGAAGGTGACTATCTTATTCTCATCATCTTTTTTTATTGTGGCATTTAAGACCTGGGCTACTTCTGTGGTGGTAATTTCCTTGAACTTTGATGTATCAATTCTTTCTGGAAAAGGCATAGAATATTTTATAAACAAGTCATCAATTGGTAAATTCAACCTCATAATATAATCTCCAATATCACCTTTTTCTCCGACCACTTCAGGTAAGGTAATAATATTTATCTTATTACACCCATGCTTTAGCAAGGCATTTGCCATTTTTACTGCCCCATCTTTTCCGGCTTTATCATTGTCATAACAGATAAAATATTCGACTTCCTTTTTAAAGTGTAACATCCAGTCATCTTTAACCGTTTTTGCACCATGAGTATTTGTGATACAAGGAATATTTTTTGATTTTAATAATAAGGCATCCATTTCTCCCTCACAAATTACTAAACGATTTTCAGCTAACAATAAACTATCCCAATCATATATCTGTGCTTCTATACCACTTGGCCACGTCATTTTTTTACTTCCTTGTTCTGGGTCCTCCCTAAGCTTTAGAAAGCTATAATTTCCGTTTATATCCTTAACGGGTATTGTTATCCACATTCTATTACCATAATAGGAGCCATAGCCAAGCCTGTGTGAGTTTATAACCTCATCTGTAAGCCCTCTGGCGTGTAAATAATCTGTTATAACTGGTGTTAAGGCTTTCTGACACCTTTCAACTTCCTCTAATTTTAATTTGCTTTTTGATGTTTTTACTTCTTTATCATCACCAAAAAACTTCTTTAAAGATTTTAAATTACCGCTGGCATCACATTTTTTACAATGGTACTGCGAAGTTTCTTTACTAAAATATAGATGACCGTCTTTATCTTTGTGATTAGCGTCACAGTCTGAAAATAGACATCTAGTAATAAGCTCCTCATTCCCACCATAAAAGGTAATCCCTTTTTCTGTTAAATATTTTTCTATTTCTGTCATATAATTTTATGTTATTATGTTATTTTGTTCGGACTTGATAAGTTTTTCAAAAGCTTTTATACTTTCCAGAAAAGAAAAAGCTCTAACCTTAAATAAATCACTGAATAATTCGTCTCTTACACTTTCAATATTAATTATTTTCTTAAAGGTATAAATTTGTACACCAGAGATATCTTTTTCAATTGATAAAAGCTTGGCTCCGGTATGGAAAAGTGTCACTGCAAGGTAAAAATCATCAGTACGAAGAACATTACCGGTATTATCTATGAATGATTTTAAACCTTCACTGGCTAACGTTGGGGAAAAATTAATATTTAGTTTTATTTGTTTTTTGATAGTCATAGTTTATTGAATTAATGTGTTGATAAACAGCTTCTAATAGGCAGACGAGCGAAGTAAGCTCGTCTCTTGCACGAGCTTTATCTATACTTTTTCCATACTTTTTTTGGTATAGGATTTGGTATTCTCCGACCTTTGTATCTTCAATCTGCATTGTTTAAGCATATGTTTTTTATATGACTCAAAAAATGCTTATTTTTCTTAAGCTAAATAAAAAATCCCCCTATTTTCAAAGGGGGATAAAAGTTATTCACAATTTTAAGTTTTCTTAAGCAGACTTAAGCCGTTGTGTAACAGCTTTTTGTGTGATAATTCTTATTTCTATTTTTGGAGTAATATAATCATATTCCTTGTTTAGGATTTTAGTTACTTTAAACCCTTCTTTCGTATAAAGAGGGTTTGTATTATTCGAATTAAAATAATCAAAAAAAGTTTTATTATATGGTACCCGCTGGTCCATTGCGAGTTCGTACATTTTCCCCCAGTTTTTTCCTCTTCTAAATTTTCTAGGTGTATCGTATTTAACGTTTATATAAACAGTAACCCCCTTGTTTGTGGTCTTATCTTCTAGTAATTCGAGTTGTTTTATCTCTTGGTTACTACCGGCTTTGTTAAGTGTTAGTTTTTTCTTATTATCCTTTATTTTTAATTCGGAGATAAGTTTTAAAACTTTTGATTTAATATTTTTAATATTCTCATCTTTAATTATTCCCAGCATTATAAAACCATCTGACCGTTCTGGTTCGTCTATAAAATTATGTGTTAATTTAAAATTTATACCATTTTTTTTAAGGTATTTTTCAATAACAACCATCTTAGTGAGTTCTTCCTCTAGGGGTGGGCGATTCTTGTCAGTATAAAAAATCTCAAGAGACTTTGTCTCAGAGTCTAGTATTTCGGTACTTTCACAACGATACTCTATCATTTCAAGCACCTTTAAAATTTCTTGTTCAAACAAAGTCAAATTTCCCATAGGTTTATATAAATACACGACACTATTTTGATAGTGTAGCATAATTTAGTAGATTTTAAACCCTTTATTTTTCTAAGACAAAACCACTTTTACTTTCATCTTTTTGTAGTGAATTTTATATCTAATACATCAATTGAACCCGTTGAGATTCATATCATTAAATTAATTACAAGCTGTTCTAGCTGTATTCCATTCATACCCTGACTTACAACCACAAATAAATACTCCATCAGTCTCACTATAGGTTCCATCCCATTTGGAATTCGAAAAACTCTTATTACAGGATTGATTAAGGGCCTCTTTTGTATAACAACCACCACCATCACCATTTTCATTAATATCCCAATAATAACCAGTATTGCAATCACAACCATCATTAGTCTCACTCCAATGAGAATTAACGTAATCATTTGCACAAATTTGGTCATTTGATAGGACTGGTTCTTGTTCAACAACACAAGCTGTCTGAGCTAAATTCCACACATAACCAGATGAACAGTCACAAACTGCCTTACCATTTTCAGTAGTTGAATAACTTCCATATCCATATTTATCTCTACATTCTTTTAGAAGGGAAGTGCCTAAAGCACAATAATCACCACTGGCATCCCAGGAATACCCAGTTTGACATGTACATGTTGGATTTCCTTCATCGTTATATTCTCCACTCCATTCACTATATTTCCCAAAACCTCGTTGACAGACACTGTCATCATCTTCTTCCTCAGGAGAATAAATGGATTCTTTAGTATAATCAATATTATCTGCAATGGGGTTTAACTTAGCTGGAGCAGTTTCAATAAAATACTCAACTACACTCCCCGGTATTATTACTCCTAAATTTTGATAATCACCAGAGACAACTGCGGATGGTATTCCAAGCCAACAACCGTCTTGGTCAATAGCTAACCCCCCAGAATTACCACTATCAATCTGGGCAGAGGTAAGTATTTCTCCTTCATCTGTAAAACTACTAATTATTCCATCTGTAATAGTGAGATTAAAACCACCGCTCGTAACTGGATACCCATATATCCGCACAGAGTCTCCAAGTTTTGAGGCTTTGTTTGTGTCACATGTTTTAGGAAGAACAAATGGAGATAAATTTAATGGAAAGGTTCCCCAAGCTTCTCCTTCTTCGTCAATAAAGATATCACTTATTTTCAAAGTGGCCACGTCATATTTCTTACTTAATACGGGAGTTATGGTGGGTAATGCCTTATATATTTCTTCAGTTTTTCCCGTCTCTGGATTGGGTATAGTGATAAGACAATATGTCGAGCCTTCGATTACGTGGTTATTAGTAAGTATTAATCCGTCATTTGTAAATAAGGTACCAGACCCTCCACCTTCATTATCACACCATATATTTACAACTGATTTGACGTCAGCGCTTATTTTTTTTGTTGGTTCAAAACCATATATTAAAAATAATATTATTACTATTATTCCCATAATACCAATTATAAACCATTCTCTCTTACTTAATTTTATCTTTTTCAGTAAAGTACCCCCTGCTTTTATTTGTTCTTCATTTTCTTTTTTGGGTGTTGAGACAGTTTCAGCCTCAGTATTTTTGTGGTTATTTTTTTTATTTATAATACTCATTCCACACTCTGTGCAGAAATCTTCATTATCTTTTATTTTATTACCACAATTAGTGCAAAACATAGTAATTATTTCAAATTAACCTTAGTTCCACAGCCACCACAAAATTTAATATCTTTATCAATATTTTTTCCACAATGACTACAATAAACCAAGCTATCTTCTTTCACAGTTAATATTTCAACCTCTTTTATTTCTGCCGGTATTGATTCAACGGGACCACTATTCAATTTTTGTATTCTTAATTGATATTCCTCCTGTGTAATTTCACCATCAACTAAGGATTGATTTATTTCGGCCAAAGGCTTTATCTCATTAATTTGTTTGTCATCCAGCGTTAAGCCATACTTGCATACAGGACAACTAAGAAAATATTTAATAGAATAAGGGAAAATTGGAATAAAAAATATTGTAAACCAGGTCATAATTCTAGTCAAAACCCAATAGTCTTCATTATGACAGTGTTCACAAATTTGTTTGAAAACTACCCCTATTTGCTTAATTGTTTGATGTCCCCATCCAAATATAATCATATTAATATATTTTTTTAAGCTCCTTCTCCCATTCAGGTTTTTGACCAATTGCTATATACTTTACAGAAATTTTAATTAATCGTAAGACAATCACCCAAATCACAAAAGTTAATAGTGAGTACCAAAAAGCATCTGCAAACGAACCGTAGGAAATATTCTTTTTAGAATAATAATCATAATAAGTGTAAACATCATTTGACGTCCATACTCCATATAGAGTAAAGGGTAATGGTATATATAGCAAAATATAAATTACTCTAAATAAACGCACCCACCACTTATTTTCTTTATTTAGAGTATGATTCTTTAATTCTTTCTCTTTGTTTACAGAATTACCACAACCAACACAAAATTTATCTTTACTATCTAATTTTTCACCACATTTTTCACAAAACATATTATTAATTATTGTTTATATAATCGTAAACCTCTTGTGGAATTTCGACTTTTCCACTAGCAATTGCTTTACGTAAATAAAACTTT
>CAZMNX010000003.1:0-56936 GCA_964567825.1 uncultured Candidatus Saccharibacteria bacterium | reverse complement strand
GGCTCCGGCGGTTGGATTCGAACCAACGACCAATCGCTTAACAGGCGACTGCGCTACCACTGCGCCACACCGGAATAATACAGATATAGCTTTGAAAAAAGCTACTCAAATATGATAGCAGAAAAACTTTAAAAAATAAAGACTATTTACTATCACGCTTTTTATCTCTTAATTGGCAGCTGTAAATAAAAGGTTGAACCCTTATTTAAGCCTTGCGACGTCGCCCACAGCTTTCCTCCATGATGAAGCACAATATTGCGAGCGGTGTATAAACCCAAACCCAAACCTTCAGTATCCATTAATTTGGCATGCGCCGAACGGAAAAAATGCTGAAAAACTTTTTTACTATCAAAATAGCTCATACCCATACCGGTATCAGTGACTTTTAAAGTAATTGATTTAGCTTCAGCAGAAAAAGAAATAGTCACGCCACCACGGGCTGGGGTATATTTAATCGCATTATCAAGCAACATATCCACCACAAATTGGATTTTGGCTTTGTCGGTAACCACCATTGGTAGCTCGCGATCAGAATTGATCTGCAACTGAATTTCTTTAGTCTTAGCCATGGCCGAATATTTTGATAACGAAGTATCAACTATTTCTCGTAAGGAAACGGCACCAAAGGCATAAGATAATTTTTTATCAAATCGGGCGAAACCAACCAAAAGATCCACAATTTCCATTAAACGTTCGTTGGCTTTTTGCATTTCCATTAATAAATCCTTTTTTTCCAATAAGGTTAAATCCTTTTGTAACATATCAATCGTCCAGCGAATACCAGTTAAAGGGGTTCGAAACTTATGAGTTACGATTGTGATGAATTGATTTTGAATTTTAATATTTTCAATTTCCCGATAAATAAACAAAATTAAAATTGAGAGAATTATAAAAATAGAAATTGCAGGAATAGCAAAGCCTTTTAGTTGGCTTAATTGAGGAGTATCTTTAAGGAAGTTCACGCCCTCTAGAAAAACTAGAGATAATGCCAAGTAAACCACAAACAAAACCGTGCTACTTCTTTTCATATAACAATAATTATACAATAAAGAAAGTTTTTATGCTATAATATTGAGATGGGACTATATCAAATACTATTTGGCGGTTCGAGTAAGCCACGGGTCACGGACAAAGAATTCAAAAAAGTTCGCAGTGATTTGATGAATGAAGGAATGAATAAAAGGCAACGCGATCGCGTTGAAGAGATTTTTTCTGGTGATATGCACGATGAGTATGAAACCGAGAGCCACCCTCGTGGCCTAGAAGAAAGCGAAATTGACGCTCGAGTAAAATGGATGCGCGAAAACAAGAGCAAGCACAATTTCAGTGATCACCAAATCGATGAAATCGAAGCTAGTTTGAAGAAACGACTTTAACCGTTTCCCTGGCAATCTCCCCCATCTCGTCTGTCTTAATAATAGTAATTTTAGTCCTGGAATCAGGAGTATTTATTTCGGCCTCAATGGCATCAGTTTTATCATTCAATTCATCATTTAGTTTCAAACCAAAAAATTCCATATTATGGCAGATTCTTTTGCGCATCGGCATGGAACGCTCGCCAACTGTGCCAGCAAAAACCAAAGCATCAATTCCGCCAAGGGCACCCACCGCCTGAGCGATATATTTTTTGACGCGATAAGCATACACATCCAAAGCTAGTTTTGAATCAGCATCCCCCGCCTGCTCATTTTTCAATAGCTCACGAATATCGTCGCTCTTACCATTGCTGAGGCCAAGTAAACCACATTCTTTATTAAAATAATCCATCATTTTACCGTCTCTTTTGCCCAATTTTTCGCTTAAATAAACCACGGCACCTGGGTCAACATTACCAACTCGACTTGCCATCACTAGGCCATCAGTCGGAGTAAAACCCATGGAATTATCTAAGCTTTGACCATTTAAAACGGCCGTAACGCTGGCTCCCCCGCCTAAATGACAAACGACCACCTTAGGGGGCAACTGGCCATAACGAGCCTTTAAGCGACCCACAACTGATTGTATTGAGAGACCATGATAGCCATACTTATAAATACCGTACTTTCGGCTAGTTTCAACCGGAATAGCATAATATCGGGCCAAATCAGGCATAGTTTTGTGAAAGGCGGAATCAGAAATTCCCACAATGGGCACCTTAGACAAAACTTTTTTTATAAATTTTAATTCCAGTAAAACAGATTTAATATGCAAGGGTGATTCGCGTAAATCCTGTTTTAATTTCTTTTCATACTCCTTATCAATCAGGCGATGTTCCTGAAAAAAAGTTCCGGGTGCCACCACGCGAATACCAATCGCCGCCAAATCTTTTTTATCAGCAATAATTTTATTTTCTAATAATCGAGCAATGGTATACTCAATCGATTTAGTAAATATCTTTTCAGAAATATCTAGATCGCGAGTTTGATTAGCAATTTTCTCATGAGCAACATAATCAGCACCAATCATTTCGAAATGAATAAAATACTGACACTCATCATCCTGATACAAAGCGTGTTTATGCGAAGCACTGCCGCTATTTACAACTAAAAATTTCTGGCTCATTTTAATTTTAATTTAAATTTTATTTAGCTGATTCCCATTTCCAGTTTAAAATTTCCTCTGGATCGTCCCCGACCTTCATAATATAATCCTTATGTTCTTTTATTTTATTTTGATAAATACCAACTAATCTTTTAGCTTTTTCGGCGTCAATAACTCCATTTTTAGCCACTTTTTCTATCGCCTCGATAAATAAATTATAGCGATCAGTCTTATTTCTAATATGTAGGTCGAGTGGTGTGGTGGTTGAGCCGCTTTCCATATAGCCGTGAATTGATAGTCGATCAAGGGCGTTAACAAAACAGAATAATGTTTTTTCTAAGGTATCTGGATAGCCGTGGAAGTTAAAAATGGCTGGTTTATCCTTGGTGAAATATTTTTCGAAATCTAACTCAGAAATTCTAGTATCATTACCAATAGTATTCGGTGAAATTTCAACAACGTTAACAAAACGAACCTTAACTTCCGGCGCCTCTTTTTTAATTAAGGAAATGGCGGCCAAAGCTTCTTTGACTAGATACTGCCCAGCCGCACCAAAAACGACATCGGGGTTTTCGTCACTAGCAAAATTCCAAATTGATAAGCCATCGGCCACTTCTTTTTGAGCCTCAGCCAAAGTCAGCCAAACTGGTTCTGGCGTTTTTTCTACCACCATCACGTTTATTTGATTTTTAGAGGCTAAACATTTTTCGGTAATCAAAACAGCCTCATTGGCATCGGCGGGAAAATAAATATTAATAAAATCGTGATTTTTATTTAATAACTCATCCATAAAGCTTGGATTTTGATGAGAAAAACCATTGTGTTCCTGACGCCAACCAGTTGAAGAAAGAATGTAGTTAAATGAAGGCACATCACCACGCCAATCGGTTTTGCGAGCGATTTTCAAAAACTTACTGTACTGATCAGCCATACTAGTAACAATTGGAATAAAAGCTTCGTAGGAAGCAAAAATCGCAAAGCGACCAGTTAGAATATAACCCTGAGCTAGGCCTTGCAAAGACTGCTCACTGAGCATTTCAATGATACGGCCATCACGAGACATATCTTTATCCCAATCCTCAATTTTACCGACGAACGCTCGAGTAGTATGAGCAAACATATCTTGCAAACGATTAGAATAAGTCTCATCCGGAGAAAATAAACGGAAATTTCTTTTATTTTCATTTAGATGGACAATCTCGGCCAAATACTCACCATTTTTTTTCATGGCGCCTTGAGATGCCTCACCGGCAGAATTTATTTTAGTTTCAAAAGTAGAAATATCTGGCAAAATTAGATCACGACTCTTATCTCCCTTTTTAATACCAAAGGCAATCTGATTATCACCCATTCGTAAACCGTCAGCAGGTATATTACCTAAAATGTCAGATGAAAAACCTTTTTCTGTATCAAACAACTCTTCAAATTTATAGGACTTGAGCCACTTCTCCACCATTTTAAGCTGATCCTTATCAGTTTTAGTTTCCTTACCAACAACTTGATGGGACAGAGCGTTGCCCTCAATTTTATCGCCGCTACCTTCAATTTTTGGTCCAGTTAAATATTTTGGCCCAGTCCAGCCCTTTGGAGTCTTCATGACAATCATTGGAAAGCGAAAATAATCATCGAGTTTTCGATTAGGATTTTCGCGGGCTTCTTTTTGAATTGCTCGAATTGAAGCGTAAGCATCATCCAAAGCCTCAACCATTTTTTCGTAGACTTTTTCACCCTTACCCTCGACAATTATTGGCTCATAACCATAACCTTTAAATAAAGATTTCAAATCGGCATTATTCATTCGGCCAAAAATTGTCGGGCCAGAAATCTTATAACCATTTAAATGAAGTATCGGCAGAACCGCACCATTGGTAGCGGGATCAATAAATTTATTTAAATGCCAAGCGGTCGCCGAAGCGCCAGTTTCGTTTTCACCATCACCCACCAAACAAGCAACAATTAAATCGGGATTGTCCAAAACGGCACCATAAGAAGTCGACAGCGAATAACCAAGTTCTCCACCTTCCAAAATCACTCCCGGCGTCATCGGTGAAGAGTGGCTGGGAAAACCGTAGGGCCAACTAAAATTTTTCGTAATGTAAGCAATACCATCGGCTGTTTGCTTGGCCTCAGGATAATATTTGCCAAGTGTGCCCTCCATAAAAACGTTGCTCTGAATAGCCGGGAAACCGTGGCCTGGACCAAGCACAAACATCATATTAGCACCGGTTTTAATAATCAAATTATTGATACAAGCATAAGCAAAATTAATACCCGGACAAGTTCCCCAGTGACCGAGCAGGCGCGACTTGATATGGTCAAAAGTTAATTTATCTTTTAGTAAAAAATTATCTTGTAAATAGATTTGCCCGACGGATAGATAGTTGGCCGCTCGAACATATTTTTGTAAACGTTCAATTTCCTGATTCATGGCTACAATTATAACATAGTGCTATAATATCGCCATGTTAAAAGAAGCCCCGATTCCCAAGCAATTAAATACTCAAAATGTTACTGGTTTACATCCAAATATTTTCGGAGACTTTGCCGATTTGCGTGGTGATGTTTCAAAAATTAAAGGTAATTTAAATTTACATAAAATTCGCGGTGATGCTTCAAAAATTTCTGGGCAAATAGATGGTGTTTCGGGCGAGGTTACCAACATTAGTGGCGATATAACCGACATCATTGGCGATACTTCAAACTTGCGCGGCTTAATTTCACCAATTGCCGGTGATATTAGTGGAATCGTAGGTAATGTTTCGAATATCGCTGGCGATGTTACTCATATTAGAGGTAACGTCAGCAAAATTTCTGGTGATACCACAAAAATTATCGGCGATGTTAGTGATCTATCTGGTGATGTAAGCCGCCTCGCTGGCAATGTCACGGGTTTGGTTGGTTTTGTCAGCAATATTTTTGGTTTTGTTACAAATATTAAAGGCGATGCCACAAATATTTTTGGTGACGTCACTGGGCTCGAAGGTGATGCCACTGGTTTAAATGGTGATGTTAAAGAATTACTAAAAAAGAAATAGAGCGCTGCCATTCAGCAACGCCCACCTCCTTTCTTTTTACCCTTCCTCATTTGTACATAACAATCCGCATTTTCATATTGTGCACGTAGCCCCAATAAGTTGTGACCCCGCCGACGGACACCGTCGAGCAGGCGGCAACAGTTTCCGGACCAGTCGATCGACCCAAAATCCGCAAGAGCCCGCTAATCGATATGAGCTCCCTGGTTCGGCCAATGTAGCCTATAACGATATCCTCGTTAGGTCTTTCGTATCGTGTCCATCGATAATTTACAACCTGGACGAGGCTGAACATGGAGTAAATTCCATACAGCTTTCGTTCGTCCACAACGATGGCCAAATCACGATCCCCGGTCAAATACTCAATCGGGTTATCTGCCATAGGGTTCCCTTCCGCGCTTAAAAAGCCAAAGAACCACTTCCTAATTTTATCTTCTACTTAATATGACTAAAAGTCAAACCCTTGCAAAAAGCCTTATTTTAATGTATATTTTAAAACTTATGGAAATTCGAAACATTGCAATCATCGCCCATGTGGACCATGGCAAAACTACCCTAACCGACGCTATTATGAAGCAAACCGGTGCGGCCGAAGAAGGGGTCTCGATGGACTCAAACAAACTCGAGCAAGAGCGCGGTATTACTATTTACGCTAAAAACACCTCAATTTCCTATAAGGGAACTAAAATTAATATTGTGGACACCCCTGGGCATGCCGACTTTGGTTCTGAAGTTGAACGAGTACTGCGTTCTATTGATACTGTGCTTTTGGTGGTGGATGCTCAAGAGGGTCCGATGCCTCAAACTCGCTTCGTTTTGAAAAAATCTCTTGAACTTGGTTTGAAGCCAATTGTAGTAATAAATAAAATTGATAAAAGTGCGGCGCGACCAGAACAGGCTCACGAAGAAGTCTTAGAATTATTCATGGAATTAGGTGCCAACAATGAACAATTGGACTTCCCGACTATTTACGCTATTGGCCGAAAAGGCGTGGCGATGAAAAATTTGGGTGATGAACAAAAGGATCTAACACCCCTACTTGATTTAATTTTAGAAAAAGTTCCACCCGCCGCCACTGATGAACAAGTTAACTCTCATTTAACAGCTCAGATCTTTAACTTAGGTTATGATAATTTCATGGGCCGCTTGGCGATCGCCAGAATTTATAATGGAAAAATAAAGGCCAATCAAAGAATTTTTGCTAAAACTCCTTCCGGCGAAAGTCGAGCTTTTAAAATTACTAAACTTTTTACTTTTGAGGGTATTGCCCGAAAGGAAATTACCGAAGCCGTGGCGGGTGATATTGTCATGTTTGCCGGTCTTACTGACGCTTATATCGGTGAAACAATTTGTGAAGACGAAACCCACGAAGCCCTTCCTTCGATCAATATCGACGAGCCAACTATTTCCTTGAATTTTTTAGTGAACGATTCCCCCTTTGCTGGCCGAGAAGGAAAATTTGTGACTGGTCGCCAGATTCGTGAACGACTAGAAAAAGAATTGGAAATTAATGTTGGTCTTAAATTAGACTTTTCCGGTGATAATATGAAAGTTTTTGGTCGTGGCGAATTACATGTTTCGATTTTAATTGAAAATATGCGCCGTGAGGGTTTTGAATTACAGGTCTCTCAGCCTCAAGCAATTGTGAAGGATATCGATGGTGTAAAAAGTGAACCGTATGAAGAAGTGACAATCGATGTACCAGAGGCTGTTTCGGGAGTGGTGATTGAAAAACTTGGTAAACGCCGTGGCTTAATGCAAGATATGAAAACTAAGGATGGCCAAGTTCGAATGATTTTCGAAATTCCCACTCGTGGCTTACTAGGCTTTAAAGGAATGTTTGTTATTGATACCCGCGGTGAAGGAATTTTATGTAGCCGCTTTATTGGTTTCAAACCTTATGCTGGTGAAATTCAGCGTCAAGAATTTGGCGCGATGGTTTCGATGATGGCTGGAAAATGTTTGGCCTTTGCTCTCTGGAATCTTCAGGAGCGTGGCGTACTTTATATCGAACCAGGTGTTGAAGTTTATGAGGGAATGATTATTGGAAATGTCACCAAGGGTGATGATCTTGATGTTAATCCAACCAAGGGTAAACAATTAACCAACATGCGCGCTTCTGGTTCCGATGAATCGATCTTCCTAGTTCCACCCCAAAAACTAGATATTGAAAAAGGTTTGGAAATTATGGGTCATGATGATTATTTAGAAGTCACCCCCACCTCCGTTCGTTTACGAAAAAAATATTTGACTAAGAATGATCGCGCTAAGGCCCTGAGATAGAAAAAATAATTTTAAATTGGAAAGGCCGCGACACCCGAAAGTGCGCGGCCTTTGCCGTATGTGTCCTCCTAAATCACATACGGAACAGAACAATGTCCTCGGGTGACATGAGCGCCCCCGGAACCATGTTCGGATCTACTTCGTGGTGGTTTTCGAGTTCGCCGCTGACCTCATCCATGAAGATGTGCAGAACGGGGTGTACCCAGACCGACCTGGTCCGGCTCAGCTGACACCTCACCAGCGAGCTCAGACAGACCGCCTTCACCCCCCGACAGCGCCGCCCTTTCATCCCCGGATGCTTCAGCCGAGACATCCCGAAATGATGGACACTCCTCAGCTCCGCGGCCGGCATCTCTCTCATCACTTCATGCTCAGCCTGATACAGTGGCGGGCCACGATGCTTCAGGATCACCTGCCGAACGCCGGCCAGATCCAGACCGTATTTCTCGAGCCCAAATGCGCCAATCTTGGCTGGCCCACGCGTCGACACATTGAAGTCTTCCCCAATGTTGTTGACGACAATTTCATGGGTCATCGCCTTCCCGGCCAACCGATAGTGCATCGGATTGGGCTTTCCCCGGCTATTATCGAGGTGGGCGGTCACGAGTGGCTTTGTCATCACCCAAACACCAGCTGTGATCATGGGATTCTTTCTTGTATTCCTTTTAACCAACACAAAACTTCAGTGAACTTCCAAAAAAATACTACCATAATACAGCAAAAAAGCAAGCCCGAAAGATCGAGCCTGCTTTTTTGTTTTAGTGAATTTTTGATATTCGCCCTTCTGCTTAGGAAAGCATCAGGACAAGAGTACTAGTATCTTGAACCACCACCCATTCGATCACCGCCACCGCGGTTATCAAAATTTCGTCTTGGAGGTCTCTCAGAGAGAGGTTTTGCCTCGTTAACGGTAAGCTTTCGTCCTTCTAGATCTGCTCCGTTCATAGTATCGATAGCCTTTTGAGCTTCATCATCATTTACCATGTTCACGAAACCAAAACCGCGAGAACGTCCGGTCATCTTATCAGTAATAACATTCGCTGATTCAACTTCGCCCAAAGGAGCAAAAGCGGCCTTTAGAGAGGCATCGGTAGTGTTGTAAGACAAGTTTCCGACGTATAATTTCTTTGCCATTTATTTGAAAATATTTTTGATTAAATTTATCTATAGAAGCGACCTAACACTAACATCTACGACAAAAAGAGTTTAGCACAGTAATGACCCAAACTCAAGGTAAGCTAAAAGTGGATAAAATGACCCTATTTTATTGATAAATTCTCGTTCTTTTAAGCCGTAAAACAGATGAGGGCACCCCAACCTCGTTTCCAATATTATAGGCTAAGGAGCGCATATAGGTGCCACTAGAACACTTTATTTTAAGCGATATAACTGGAAACTTTTTCAGCTTACTCTTGTCCAATATCAACTTCCATTTAGCCAAAATTTTCTTTTGACGAAAATCCCCCTTCACCTTATTTACTGATTTAATAATATAGTTATGTAAAGACTTTTTAGAAATATTTTTATTTTTCAAAAGTTTAATGCTGTAAATTTCTACTTCCTTACTTAAAATTTCATCGTTGACTAATTTTCCACTTCTTGCCTTAGCAAAATAACGAGAAGAATAGGGTGGGTACTTTTGTTTAAATTTTTTAACAAAAAAATCGACCAGAATTTTCTCGGAGTGATTAGGTACTCCGTTAAACGGAGAGAATATTCTGGTCGATTGTTTTTTAACCAAACCAAGCAGATCATAAGTATCAGTCGCGAAACCAAACAAAACATCCATTTCATATTCTTTATCAAAAGCTAAATACTTATCTTTATTCTTACATTCTTCCCCAACCAGCACCAAAAGCACCCCTTCGGCCATTGGATCGAGACGTCCAGCATAAGTCATTTTCTCATGCTTATATTCTGAATTGGCTTTACGAAACCGACTAAGACATTCGAGTGGCGTTTCACCTACTATCTTATATAATTTTAAGACTTTCGTTTTTGGCATTTTTACGTTACAATTACGATTATGTCAGATGATAGAGTAAATAAAGGAATAAAGCTAGAGACAGAAGCTTATAAAGGCGTCCGTGATTTTTATCCTGAAGACCAAAGTGCTCAAAACTATATTTTCGAAAAAATGCGCCAAACCGCCGAAAGTTTCGGTTATCAGGAATACGGCGCTTCAGTTTTGGAACCAGCCGATCTATATCGAGCCAAATCTGGTGATGAAATTGTGAATGAACAAACCTATACCTTTACCGATCGTGGTGACCGCTCAGTTACCCTAAGACCAGAAATGACTCCAACCGTTGCCCGAATGGTCGCTGCTAGAAAACGCGAACTGTCCTTCCCGCTTCGTTGGTATTCAATACCAAACTTGTTTCGATATGAAAAACCCCAAAAAGGACGTTTACGAGAGCATTGGCAATTGAATGTCGACATTTTCGGTGTTTCTAATATTGAGGCCGAGGTTGAAATAATCTCTCTGGCTTCAAATCTAATGAAATCTTTTGGTTTAAAAGATAATAATTTTGAAATTCGTCTAAATAGCCGAAAGGTGATGAATTATATCTTTAATGATTTAATGGATCTATCACCAGAATCAACTCAAAAAATTTCTAAACTGATCGACAAAAAAGATAAAATCAGTAATGGTGATTTTGAGCTATCAATAAAAGAAATTGTGCCAGAAAAATGTGCCGAACTTTTAGTCTTATTAAATTCCAGAAACCTAGAAGAATTTTCGGCGAAATTACCTAAAAGCCAAGAAATAATTGCCTACATTGAGGAAATTAAAGACTTAATGGCTAAATTAGAAAAATTAGGCGTGACTAACACCGTTTTTGATCAAACCCTAATGCGTGGTTTTGACTATTATACCGGTATTGTTTTTGAGATATACGACACTAATCCAGAAAATCGCCGGGCTGTATTTGGTGGTGGTCGTTATGATGATTTACTTTCAATTTTTGGTGGCGATAAAGTCCCCGCTTTTGGTTTTGGTATGGGTGATGTTACAACCAAAGATGTCCTGATCACTTATGGCCTACTGCCAGAATATAAGTCTAAAACAAAATTGTATATTTGTACCTTAGGTCCAGAATATCAAGACTATGCCAATGATGTAGCTCAAAAATTACGCGAGAAAAATATAAACGTAATTGTTGATTTGGGTACCAAAAAAGTTGGCGAACAAATCAAAAGCGCTGATAAACAAAAAATACCATTTATAATTTGTATTGGTGAAAATGAAGTGAAGACTGGCGAATTCAAACTCAAAAATCTTAAAAGTGGCGAGGAAAAAACAGTGAATGAAGATACTCTGGCCGAAGCCTTAAAATAAAAATAATAAATGCGTAAAATAATTTTTGACATCGAAACCGATGGATTGATTACCGGTCCAAGTGGTTCGCAGATTTTTCCGAATATTTGCGTGGTTTCTATTTTCGATACCGATACAAACAAATACACCAGTTTTACCCAAGATCAGCTCAAGGATTTGTGGCCTATTCTCGAAAAGGCTGATCAGCTGATTGGTTATAACATTGATGGTTTTGATATTCCAGTTTTAAATCACTTTTATTCTGGTGATTTAACCCGAATCGCCGGTCTAGATATTCTGACTGAAATTAAAAAGTCCCTTGGCTTTAGAATTAAATTGGACTCCGTCGCCGAAGCTACTTTGGGCCGTAAAAAAATTAGTCATGGCCTTGAAGCGATGGGTTGGTGGAAACAGGGCCTGTACGACAAAGTTAAGGAATATTGTGAGGAAGATGTGAGAATTACGAAAGATATTTATGAATACGCCCTGAAAAACGGCAGTTTAAAATACATGGACGGCAAGCAAGTTAAGGAAATAAAACTCGACACTTCCAAATGGGAACAAAAAAGTGATTCGGCGATGACGCATACGCTTTTTGGGTAGTTGACAAGAGAGAAAAAATAAGTAGAGTATAGCCCAGAGTCTCTTGGGATGAACCCTGGAGACAAACAAAAAGGAGCGGTTATGGAAGGTCTGAAGCAGTGGGATGGGAAGAATCTGTCCAAGGAAATAATCGGTGTGGTTCTGGCCGCACTGATGATCGGGATACTCGTGTTCGTCGCTGTCGATGTCCGCGGTAAGACCGAAGAGCGGTGCGCAGTCAAGCTCAAGAAGGCAGTGGCGTCGGCCGTCGAAAACACGGCCAAGACCACGATCGGTCAGCCGGCGGAAATCGATACGGTCTATCAGACCGGCGACATCGTCTACTGTTTGGCCAACACAGAAGTGGCCGATCGGGCGATGGGTTTGTGCTATCGCCTGACCGAAGCGCCGACGATGGCTAGATTCGTGATGTCGATCAATGACACCGACGGTGAAGTCGGTTTCAGCTTCGAGGCGGACGAACTCTATCTTGTCAAGAACGACGGGGAGGGTCTCTACCTCGAGAAGTGGGCACCACCCGAGGGCTACATAGAAAAGCTTGCCAAGCACTGACCAGCGCCAACGGCGCCATGAACGGTATCAGGGAGGACTGCAAACTTTCTGGTACCGTTTTTTAATAATAAAAATTTAGAAATTTCTGAATTTTTTACAAAAGTATCAAAATAACAATCGCTAATATAATTCGATAAACGCCGAAATAGTTAAGTGAGTGGTTTTTGAGGAATTTGAGTAAGAAGTGGATGGCGAGGAGGCCTGAAATAAAGGCAAAAATGCAGGCAATAATGAGTGAGTGTTCGAGAGATGCTAAGGAGCCTGTCTTATGAATGTCCCAAACACTTTTCAAACCGGAACCGAGAATAATTGGAATAGAAAGTAAAAAGCTGAAACGTGCCGCCTCTTCCCTATTTAAACCAGTAAAGAGACCGCCGGAGATCGTGGCACCAGAACGAGAAAAGCCTGGAACCAAAGCGAGGCATTGAAATAAACCAATTAATATACCTTTTTTAATTGTAATATTTTCGTAGTTTGTGCCAATTGGTGATGGAACAAGGGATTTTCTTTTGGCAGTTCTTTCAGCAAAGAAAAATAAAATACTTCCAGCGATTAACGAACCAGCGACCACCACAACGCCACGAAAATATGTATCCATATATTTTTCCAACAGCAATCCTAAAATGATCGCGGGAATTGTACCAATAATCAAGGGTAAAATTAAATGTCGATATTTTTCCTCCGCTGGTTTTCTGGTAATAACACAAAATAAAGCGATAATTAAATTCTTGATATCTCGCCAAAAATAACAGATTAAGGCGAAAGCGGTTGCGAGTTGGATAATGGCATCAAAAGAAATCGTACCCACCAAATCAAGTCCCAAAAGCCTTCTTGCTAAAATCAAATGTCCAGTTGAAGAGACCGGAATAAACTCCGTCAAACCTTGAACTAGACCCAAGATCGCTGATTGTAAAAAAGTCATTTATATTATAATTTATTAATTATTCTTCATTACCTCGCGGAGCACACAATACTCACACTTCTTATCATCGCATTTTTTATCCCAAAATTCAAAACTGGCAATTTCACCAGCCACTTTACTAATCAACTCTAGAACCTCCGTTTCATCCTCACTAGTAATTTCAAAACCTTCTTTTTTATAATCACCCTTATCGTTTGGTTCAATAAAATCTATTTCTCCAGTTTTCATTTGATACTTCCCCTTTTCATACTTATCCAAAAGAATTTTATAAAAAACTAATTGCCGTTTATAATTACCGTCATCATTTTTAGTTTTACCTTCAATTGCATTGCGCGACATTGGTTTTTTAGTTTTATAATCCACCACCGTCACCGAGCTATCATTATTAATCTCTATTTTGTCCAATGTACCTTTAATCAAAATCTTTTTACATCCCTCGACAGGCTCGGGATCTTCGCTCGAAACGAGCTCGACATACACTCCGGCCACATTAAATTCATTAATCACCGAACGTGGCCAAGTACCATTATAAGCCTCAAAATAGCCCCCCAAAGCCTCCTCACCCTTCGCCAGTGTGTCTGAATAGTCCCCAGTGTCAATTGGCTGTTTGGCTAAATATTTCGCAAATAAGTCCAAAAACTCTTTTTGACTCAAGTCTTGATTGTCACGATATTTATCAAAAAAGTGCTTAAGGGTTTGATGCACAGCCGTTCCATACATTTGATGTTTTGATAAAACTTGCGGTAAACGTACCAAATTACTAAAAAAGTAACGCCAAGGGCAAACTAAATAATTATTCAAAGCAGTGACCGACAGGCCTTGCTCAAAAAACAAACTGCGCAAATAATCCTGATTTTTTATATCTTTAGTTTTAGCCAGCGCTGGCGCAAAATCTTCAGCCTGATTGCTATTATATTTTTCCTCTAATTTTAATGTTTCAGTATTTTTAACCAAAGCAGGATCGAGTTCACCCAAAAACTGTGATGGCAAAAGTGCCTTGCCATCTTCAGCTAATTTGGAATAGGTTAAAGTTACCTCTTTGCGCGCTCGAGTTATAGCCACATAAAACAATCGCCGTTCATCTTCAATGGCATCATAATTAAGAATATCAGCGCCAGAAATCGGCAATTTAAATTTGCGCATTTCTCGCTTATTACCCCAATGACCGTCCACCAAATTGGTAATGTAGACCTGATCAAATTCTAAGCCCTTACTCTTATGAGCCGTCATTAAATGCACACTTTTTTCAGCCAAGGCTTTACCGCGAGTTTTGATAACAATATTGTGCTTATCTAAGACATCCAGATAATTTATGAAATCCTCTAAACGGTAATCGCGATGACTGCTAATTAATTCCTTCATCTGATTCATCAGACGATCGAGTTTAGCTAATTTATCAATTGATTCGGAACTAGAAAGTAAGTGCCTCAAAAAGCCACTTTCGTTCACTAAAATTTCAAAAAAGTTCAGCAAACTATTATTCTTGGCTTGCTTACTCCACTTGGCTAATTTTTCATGAAAATTAAGGAAGGCAGCTGAATTATG
This sequence comes from uncultured Candidatus Saccharibacteria bacterium, assembly GCA_964567825.1. Classification (GTDB taxonomy): domain Bacteria; phylum Patescibacteriota; class Minisyncoccia; order Phycocordibacterales; family GWA1-40-21; genus CAIJXO01. The sequence goes on along the minus strand of CAZMNX010000003.1, from coordinate 42,157 downwards.
TAGGGCTTCAAAAATAGAAAGCTTTTCAGTCTTAGCCGAGGCAATTAATTTATAAACTTCCAAATAATTCAGGTCTAAGTAATCAATAAATAAAGCCCGAGCTAAAATATCACTCGCTCCCAAATCGTTAATCGCTCGCATGAGTAGAATCATTTTGGCAATATCAGTATCAGAAAATAACTCCTGGTCCGATTCAATAGCAAATGGCACACCTAGTTTTTCTAAAGCTCTGGCAATCGCCGCCGCATCGCGGTTTTCTCGATATAAAACCGCAATTTCGCTGGGATTAAGTCCTGAAGCAATTTTCTCTTTAATATTTTCGGCAATGTATTTAAACTCACTTTTACCCTTTTCAAAAATTGCTAAATTGATTGGAGCCAACGGATGCCCGGTTTTTCCATTTAATTTAATTTGCAAGTCCTTACCGCTTACATTTTTACTAATCAGGGAATGTGAAGCGTCCAAAATTGACTGTGAGGAACGATAATTGTCCTCCAAATAAATTACCTTGGCGGTCGGATAAAGTTTTTTAAAATACAAAAAGTTTTCCAGTGACGCCCCCTGGAATCGGAAAATCGCCTGCTTTTCATCTCCCACAATAAAGATATTGGGGTTTTCATGGAAACCAGAGATAAGTTCCAGAATCCTATTTTGTGAATTATTGGCATCCTGATGCTCGTCGGCCAACACATATTGATACTTTTCCTGAAGTTGCAGCAACAAATCCTGATTTGACTGCATCGCTTTAATTACTTCAAGAATCATGTCTTGATAGTCATATAATCGTTTAGTCTCTAGGGCTTTTTCATACTGCGTATAGATTTTCTGCAGCTCTTTATTTTTCTCATTACTTTTCTCCAAATCCTTATACTTCCCCTTCATCTCACCGGCATATTTACCTTTTTCATGATAAAGATCCTCAATTTGGGAAAAATTCTCACTTTCCTTTTTGAGAATTTCTGCCAAATCTGCAGGGTCAATATTTTCCTGTTTTAAATTATTAATTTCACTAATAATTGAGCGAATATAATGATATGTGTCGCCATATGGCTTTAAAATTTCTAACTTAGTATTATCTATTATTTCTTCTAGAATTTTTATTTGGTCAATATCAGTAATATTTTGGGCTCCGATAATTCGCGGAAATTCTTCTGGATAATTCTTAATGATGTCATTACAAAAACCGTGAAAAGTATAGATGTTCACTTTATAGGCCGCACTACCAATAATATCAGCTAGTTTTTTGCGCATCGAATAAACCCCCGATTCGGTAAAAGTGAGGGCCAAAATACTGTCGGCGCTGGTATCCGTTTTTTGTAAAATATTAGCAATACGCAGGGTTAAAATAGAGGTTTTGCCCGTTCCCGGCCCGGCAATCACCATCACTGGACCGTCAATAGAATCCACGGCTTCGCACTGCTTGGAATTTAATTGCTTATATTTTGCTTCAAAGACGGCCGAGTGGTTCATAAGGTTGATTATAGCATAATCACTTTAACTGAGTTATAATTAACAAATGTTCAAACCATTTGCCGAGAGAAGTCACGAAAAAATGCAGGAGGTGCTGGCTAGTCCAGAGGCTAGTGGTCCAAACGTGCACTATTATATGATTCGTGGGGGAAAAGAGAAGACTAATATTACGGTCTGGGAAAGCGGCACTGTTGATGGAGCCTTAGGTAAGGAATACATCAAAACTTACGGCCATTATCACGTGGGTAATATTTCAGAAACTTATACTATTTTACAGGGCACGGGAATTTTGTTATTACAAAAAAGAAAGATTGGAACTGATGGAAAACCAGTTGATGATGAAATAGTTGAGTTTAAAGCTTTGTCGGTCAAGGCTGGCGACAAGATTTTTATTAATCCCGAAATTGGGCATTTGATGGTCAACACCGGAGACGTTTGGTTAGTAACCTCCGATGATAGCCCGGTTTATAAAGACGATGCCGATCCGGTTGGTATGCCCGGCCACGCTGATTATGAACCAGTCAAAAAAATGGGTGGCTTTGCTTATTTTGTGGTAGAAAAGGAGGGCCAGCCAACACTAATCAAAAATCCTAAGTATAAAACCGTTCCAGAAGCTAGAATTAAAATCTATAAAAAGGGTTGGTGGTAAACTATAATTTTATCTCGACATTATGTGTTTTGCCGTCGTCAATCAGGTGAATGGTTCTTTTTGACAATAAGCTATCAATTACACTGCTGGCGTTTAGTACAGTGATATTATATTTTGTATTTTTATAAATATAAACGACTGAAAATTCGGGCCAGTCTTTAGGCACACAAGGATTGATCTCCATTTTATCTCCTTTAACTTTTATACCTAAAATACTTTCGAGGATTGTGCGATACATCACCCCCGCTGAACCGGTATACCAAGTCCAGCCACCGCGCCCAGCCACGCTCGGCTTGGCGTAAATATCCGACGCCACGGCATATGGTTCAACCTGATATAAATCAACTTTCTGCTTATCTAGCGAACGCTTGATCGGATTCACACTATCAACAATTTTCATTACTGAATCAGAATCTTTCAACTCGGCGAAGGCTTGGGCGGCCCAAAGGGCAGCGTGATTGTATTGTGCTCCATTTTCTCGAACACCAGCGGGATAGTCTCTGATATAGCCAGGATCCATTGTCGAATTGCTTACGGCCGGTGAAAGTAATAACCAAAGATTATTTTCTTCTTGATTTAAATTTTTCAAAACGGCACTCATGGCCATCTTGGCCCGCTCCGGCCTTGCTTGATGCGATAATACTGACCAAGACTGAGCGACCGAATCAATTTTAAACTCATTATTTGAACGAGAACCAAGACTGCTACCACTATCAAAAAAGGCTCGTTTATACCAACGTCCATCCCAGGTTTTTTGCTCTAGAGATCTTCGTAAATTTTTCAACGTTAGTTCGTATTTCTTGATTCGGTCCTGATCGCCACGCAATCTGACAATCGGAATAAATTTTTCGACAACATTAGCTAAAAACCAACCGAGCCAAACACTCTCACCCAAACCACGCTCCCCGATTTTATTTAAGCCATCATTCCAATCACCGTTACCAATAAGCGGCAAGCCATTTTTACCAAAATTAAAAGTCTTTTCGATTGCTCGCAAGCAATGATCATAAAGATCAAAGGTTTCAGAAGTAGTTTCAGGCACTCCAGCCCAATTAGGATTATTGATAAAATCTAGTAATGGGCCCTTCATATAGGGTATCTGTTCAGATAAAATATTTTCATCATCAGTGACTTCGAAATAATGAATAAGAACATATGGCAACCACAATTGCTGATCAGAAAACATTGTTCTGACACCAAAGGAATTATGTTCGTGCCACCAATTTTGAACATCACCTTCAATAAACTGATGTTTAGCGGCCCGTAAAATATACTCTCTGGTCTTACTTGGATCTGACCAAACTAATGCCATCGAGTCCTGCAACTGATCACGGAAGCCATAGGCACCTGAAGGTTGATAGTAACCAGTTCGGCCCAGCAGCCGGGAGGAAATGAGTTGGTATAAAAGACGGGAGTTAAACAAGATATTTAAAGAATCATCTGGTGTTTTAATTTGTACCTGATTCAAGCGATCGTGCCAAACCTGTTTAACCTGAGTAAAGACCAGTTCGGTATTTTCCAAAACTCTATATTTTCTTATCAAACTTTGGACTTCCTCCCCACTTCTGCCACCACCAATTAAAATAACAATTTCTTTTTCAGCTCCAGGCTCAAGATCAAAAAAAGTTTGTCCAGCGACACAATGATCAACATCTTTATTAAGAGTATTAGATAATTTATTTCTCTTTAAAGCCGCCGGATTATCTGTATTGCCATTTTTGCCTAAAAATTCTTCGCGATCATTCGTTACAATAAAATCACCTTGATTAAAATCAATAAAGGCTAGAACATTCTTAAATGATGAACCATAAATATTTTTTACAAAGATCGCCTTGGTTTCCGCTTCAATTTGAGTCTCTAAATAATCCTTCGTATGTTCACGATTAGCTCCGCCAATAGACATTTCAAAGAAACCAGTCAAGGACAGCTTCTTCGCTATTTTGCTCAGGTTTTTAAATTTAAAGCGTAAAATTTTAACAGCATCGCTTACTGGTACATAGGCGAGCAGAGTTTGTTCGAGACCACGGCTTTTATGTGAAATATTGGTGTAGCCCAAACCGTGTCTAATATTATAGGTTTGAGAATTTCTAATTGGTAAGGGTGTTGGATTCCAAAATTCGCCAGTCTCTTCGTCACGCACGTAAAAGACTTCGCTACTGCGATCTGTAAGTGGATCATCGAGGCGTTTAGTTAAGCGATTGTCATAACTGTCGTATAGCCAGGTATACATCGATCCACTCTCCGTGACAATGAAGCCAATATTAGGATTAGCAATAATGTTTACCCACGGTTTAGGGGTTATTAATTCTTTATTATAGTTAATATTTAGAACATATTCTAATCTTTTTTCATCAAAGCCACCCAATCCATTATAAAATTTTAGGTTGGATAATTTTGGATAAACATCGCGACCAATCGAGCCAATCTTACGACCAGCCTTAAGATAGTCTCCAACCTCCGGCCTCGTTCCCGACTGCAATAGTAGGCTTATTTGTTGCTCAAGTGGACCATCCTTACTATCAATAATGATCTTGGCTAAAGCTAATAAATTATTTGTATCAACTACGGTTAAATGTGATGTTCGCAAATGAAAAACATTTCCCAGCTTATACTTACTAACTGGCGCCTGATTGTAACGAATCAAGAAATCAACCTCATCTTCAAAGGACTTGATATAACTAGCCGGATATTCATTCAACAAAACAAGATCATGGGCAATCCCCTTATATTTTAAATATTTATGAGCCAGCAAAATGTTTTTAACTAACGGTAAATCATTTAAATCATAAAACCTTATTAATAAAATCGGCAAATCACCAGACAAACCAAGTCGCCAAAGAGTTTCTACCGCTGGCGCCGCGGAATCAACATTAAACTTTTTAGCTAGATGTGGATAGTGAGGTGATAATAAACGAGAAGCTAGGCCTTGATACTGCAGGGCCAGTTCAGCTGATAGGCCGAGATTACGAATGATATCACCGCTCTGCTTATCAGACTTTTTAATAGTGTTATTAACGAGTCTTGAATTATCATATTTCTTTAAACTGGCATTCAAACCTTCAACAGAATTAGCAAAAACATTAACGTAGGTAATATTAACGGTTTGATTTGGCTCGAGTGTAATTTTATTTTGGAAACAGAAAATTTGATCAAAATTATGACCGGTTGCCGAATGAACTGACCTAGAAGAATTTCTTAATATGGCCGGTTCCCCAACCGAACCACCACGACCGACAAATTCCCGCCGATCAGTTGTATGCGCATATTCTGCTTTGCCCGCCTGAGAAGTATAAAAGCGATGAGCAAAAAGTATTTTTTGACCACGCTCATCTTTATTATGACGACTATAAACTAAGGCCTTATACTTTGAAATAAATTCGCTTTTGACGAAAAGTTTTTCAAAAGCTGGATGGTGTAAATCATCACCATCTTTCGATAAGGCGACTTCGCCGTAGCTGGTTACTTCTATTTCTCGCTTTTCCTTACTATGGTTAGTAAGTGTTAAGGAACGAAATTCGGCATTATCCTCACTAGCCATAGCAATTAGGAGCGAACTCTCAATATCACTATAAATCTTATTAAAGTGAGCCTTATTTTCAAAATATTCAATCTTGTTTTTGCCCAAGGATAGACCGGTCGGCTCCGTCGTTGGCGACCAACGATCTTTTTTCACCGTATCGGTCAAATAGATAAACTGACCCCAAGGTTCAATAACCGTATCTTCACGAAAACGAGTTAAATTAATATCGTTGAATTTGCTGCCGCCAGCGCCGGTATTGCTAATATTAATACTGTAATTTCCGTTAGAGATGAAGGCGCGACGCGGATAGGAGGTATAAAGCGGAATAAATTGTCTAACAGTATCTGTTTCATCTCGAGAAACTAAATATTCGACTGGTAGACGCTCAAGATTTTCGATTGGCTTAGCTGGAATAGTCGAAGGCACCTTCTCTTCCAATAAAGCATCGAGCATTTGAACTCGAGGATCGGACATAAACAAATTCCTAATTCGATCCTGATTAATCTGATTATTTAATGCCTGCAAAGCAAAACCCTGATGATGAGCATAATAAATTTTAGCGGGTTGGCCAATTTTATTTTTGTTAGTTTTTAGGGTGACGTTATAATCAATCGCATCATAAAAACCATAACGACCCAGAAAATTGTCCTGAACTAATCTCTTCAAATTAGCTAAAGCTTGTTTTGGTTTGAAGGCTAAAGCCATCATGGTGGTATATGGGGCAACCACCAGGAAGTCCTTTAAATCACGTCTAAAACCCAATGATGGATGGCCAAAAATTTGATATTGATAGTTGTTATTAAGGTCGAGAGCGGAATAGGCTGATTCACCCATACCCCAGGGCACTTCAAAGTTTCTAGCATATTTAATATGACTATTTATAGCCACGTTCGCGGCTTGCCCTAATAATGAATGATTATGGACCTTAAAGAAAATAAGCGAGGTTAAATACTCAAAAAGTGATCCGCCCCAGGAGGCCAGACCAACAGTTTTATAATCTAGACGCACCAATTTACGGCCCAAGTAAAACCAGTGTTTTAACGGAACCTCATTTTTAATAATAGCAACGAAGCTAACTGAGTTAGCTTCTGAGGCCAAAAAATCGTAGTAGGAATTATCAACTTTATCAAAGGTAGCGTTGTAACCAATATGAAATAAACCGCGCTCTTCATTATATAGGAATTTAAAATCTGCCTCGTTAAAGAATTTTTCACAGAGTGAGATCAAGTAAAGATATTCACCTCGGGTCTTTAGTGCCCGACTCTCGGCCTGCGAAACATTATCAAGCATGCCCAAGTACCAGCCTTCGACAACCTCTTTCTCGTTCTTATCAAGATCAGCGGAGTGTATTAAATTAACGAAGTTAAGCGACTGTAATTCCGACCGAAGAGTTCCGGATAAATAATCAAGAGTTGGTATTGAATTAAGATTTTTAAGAATAAGATGAAAGGCTTTAGCCAAATTCGAATTTTGTTTTAAATTACGAATAGCCGGCTCAGCTCGTCGAGCGCGGTAAAACGGCATAAAACTATTAATCTCCTCCCTTTGTTGATGCAAGAGAGTATTAAAATGTTCAGTACTCGAATAAATGCTAGACAAGGTGCCCTTATTCAGACCAAGATTTAAACTGCTCACAATTTTCTTTACCTTTTCATTACTTTCTGCCAAATGTTCAAAAATTTTAATTAAAATTTCAATAGTCAAAGTCCCCTTCTGATTTTGTAATCTCTCTAGTGCTAATTTAGCCTGACTAACAATATTACGGGCCAATCTTTTATCGGCTTTAGAAATATTCGACTGCTTAATGATTAAATTAGCGTCCTCAATAATTACAGACAGGATATCCGCAAACCCTTTGAGGCTTGAATCGCTAATAATTGGCTTAGCCATAATATCAAACAAACCCTGTTTAAGGGTTAGAAAAACAAGTAGTAAATTCGCGCTATCAACGCTTGAAACGTAGCGGGGGTTTAAAACCTGCAAAGTACGAATATCATACCAATTGTAAAAATGCCCTTTAAATCTTTCGAGTGAATTCAAGCTTTGAAAAGATTCGAGCAAACGACTACCTAGATTGATAAAACTAATGTGACCAAAATCATAAGCGGAAAAATTAGATAATAAATGCATACCAATATTAGTCGGTGAAGTTGCCGCGGGTGAATTGGTAACAGGTTCCTCCTGATGATGGTCCGGAATTAAATGATTTCCCTCTCGGCTGGAAAACTCTAGGAAGAAGCGGCTTGAGCGACAAGCAATGCCTCGCAAAAAATTGATATCAGCTGTTTTAAATTGTTTATTCTTTTTTACTCGACTAATATGATAAGCTACGAGAGGTGATGACAACCATAAAATAACCGTCAGATAATAAGAGAAAAAATGATGAAAATTTATAAACCACACAAGACAAACGACTGACGCAATTATGGTTGGCGACATTAGATAGAAGAACTCTCTTTGTGTCCCCTTCAAGTTTTTAGCCACTTCATGAGAGTTTTGCCAAAGCAACATGTGACGATGGCTGATCAGCAAACGGTATAAAGAAACACTAATTGCCCTTAAGGCGATCAGAGCTTGATCAAGAAGAAAAATAAAACGATAAACTACTTGAATAAACAGTGCATCTAATTCGGTAAGTAAGGCATAAATCTTCATCATTAAAGTCATTTCTTTGGGCCAAATAAAAAATCGGAAGAGATAATTGATTACTTGAGATGAGCCAATTACCAATAAAGAATAAATGAATGCCTGATAATAAAATTCTGGGAAAAAACCGTAGGAAGTAAGTAAAAAGATTACTAAAAAAACCGGCATCAAACTACGACGTAAGTTGTCAAAAATTTTCCACTTGTCACCAACCGAAAGAACCTTTGAATGAAGAAAATCAACGATTTGCCAATCGCCACGAATCCAGCGATGCGTACGCAGGCTATACTCCTTATAACTTTCGGGAAAGCCTTCAAATAAGAAAATATCGGTTGCAAAACCAACTCGCGTATGTAAACCCTCAAGTAAATCGTGACTTAGAATTTGATTATCGGGTAAACGATTACCGACAACAGCCTCCATTGCATCAATGTCATAAATGCCCTTACCAAAAAAGATACTGTTACCAAATAAATCTTGGTAAATATCAGCCACCGGCCCAGAATAGGAATCGATACCCATGGCTGAGGAAAAAATTTTAGAGAAGGGTGTGGCAAGCGCCGTCTCAAATTTAGTGGTCATTCTTGGCTGAATGATTCCATAGCCGCTAACCACCTTTCCAACTGTTTTATTAACTACCGGACGATTCAAGGGATGATCGATACAACCAATCAACTTAATCGCTGAGTCCTTGGGTAAACGGGTATCTTCATCAATAGTTAGAATGTACTTAATAAAACCCAGATCGGTCGGTACATCCTCAATATATGAGGTTTCGGCATTGCCCCTTAATAGTAAATTAAACTCGTGTAGTTTACCGCGCTTGCGTTCCCAGCCCATAAAAATATTTTCGTTGGGATTCCATAATCGTCGTCGATGAAACAAATAAAATTTTTGTTTGTCAGTCGAATATTTATTATTCAGCTCATCAATACCTTGCTGCATCTGCCTAAACAGAGCTTCGTCGCCAGAAAGATTCTCGGCCTTTGCGTCCTTATAATCCATTAGTAAAGCATAGTAAATATTGGAACTAGAATTACCGAGATAATTCACTTCAAGCCGCTTAAGCAATTCCTTAGTGCTTTTTTCATCACGCAACATTGACGGTATAACAACAAAAGTACTTTGCAGGACTGAAACTCCCTCACTAAGATCCAAACGAAACAGTGGTCGGACAGGTATAAATATACTAATAAATAAATGAATCAAATTAACTGTGATATCGGAATTAATTATAAAAATCAGTAGCAATAAAATAGAGGTGACTATCGCCCCACTCCACAAGGCTGGATAAATCGAAATAATTAGAGCCGTTAATAAGATATTAATTAAAATAATGGCACCTAAATAAACAGCCGTTGCTTTTTTTAAGACAAAGGTTTTTAAATGCTCAAAAAATGATCGCTTATAACCGATGCGTCGCTCTAACTCTTGGCGTCCATCACCAACCAAGTAATAACCGACGTGTCCGTCTGCTTGGCAAAGCTTTAAGGCTAATTTGGCAATCTCCGATTCATGGACACCAGCCCGATCACCAATTTTTACCACTTCATTTCGATAAATATTTTGACTGCTCTGATCTAAAATTGAATAAGTTTGAGCAGGATCCTTATCCAAAATACTATCCACCGTATTAACATCAACAATAAAATCGTCCCAACGAACCTGATTAATCCAACGCAAGCTATCAATAATATTTGAAATCCTTAGAGAAATGTTATTTTGCCTCTTGTTTTCGATTTCGGCCAAATCGGTGATATCGATACCTTGTTTCAAAAGGTTTAGTTTCAGCCATTTTACTATCGGCCGGGTGTCGGGCCCGTATTGTGACAACTTCTGCAATAAATGAAAGCCGAGATTAGCTGGAATCACACCATAACGATTGGCCAAACTCGAAGTCAGCTTTGAATAATTAGTCTCTAATTTTTTTTCGCCCTTTTTTACAATTTGATCAAACCAGTATTCAGCATCCTTAAATTCGTCGAGTGAAGCAATTGACTTATGCATCACTTCCTCAATTTTTTCAATCAGGATCGTACGCAAAATATAAGAGACGAAACCGAGTTCCCGAATAGATAATGAGGCTTTAGCCTGATAAACAGACAAAAATTCATATAAAATATTTCGATTTACAGTATAATCAGAAGCCTTGAGTAAATCATTCAAGACTACATAAATCCTTGGTATAAAGAAATCTGGGGTTCTTTCAACCAAAACCAATTTACGAAAACCCTTTTTAACCCTACTGTTTAAGACATCGGCAACCGCGCCAGAAATAATGTAATAATTATCTAAAAGATTTTCGACTTCATGAGTTAGATGTTTATAATCCTTAACTTGTCGAATTAATTTTTGATAGACCTTCTCTGTCTGGATTACCTTTTTACGACTATTGGTCAAAAAAGCCTCGGCATTTTGCGGCCGAGAAACAATCACCACCTTTTCTGCCAGCGTCTGAGCAATCTTCCGAACTTTTCCAACAATTTCTAGTTCGTCTTTTATTGTCTTCATATTACCACCTCTATTATATCAGATTATTGATAATTTGTGTTATAATTAAGGCTAATTTATTGAGAAACGATGATAAAAAAATTAATCGCTTTTGACGTTGATAATACCCTCTCGTTCAGTCGTTCAGAAATCGATGTCGAAATGGCCAACCTTTTGATAGAATTGCTCGCGGTAAAACAAGTTTCAATAATTACTGGCGGCGCTTTTGTTGATATAAAAAAACAGATTCTTGATCCGCTAACTAAGGTAAATCGAGAAGTACAATTATCAAATCTGATCTTATTGCCAACAAACGGTAGTGGTTTGTGGACTTTTAATCAAACGACAAATCAGTGGACAGAAATTTTTTCGCATCGATTAACTGCCGAGCAAAAGAAAAAAATTATTAATGCCATCGAGGAAATTGATCAATCTGATCCGGAGCTCAGAAACAACATTAGCTACGGTCCAGAAATTGAGGACCGCCAGTCGGAAATAACCTACTCGGCCTTGGGAAATAAAGCTCCGGTTAGTTTAAAGAAAGATTGGGATCCGGACTTCAAAAAGCGTACAGCGGTTCAAAGCAAGTTAATGTCGCTTTTACCAGAGTTCGAGGTTAAAATCGGTGGTACAACCTCGATTGATATTACTCCAAAGGGAATGGATAAAGCCTATGCCGTCACAAAAATATTAGAATATTCCAAACTAGATAAGACAGATTTGATCTTTATTGGTGATGCTATTTACGAGAACGGTAATGATTATCCCGTGGCCCAGATCGGTGTAGACACAATCAAGGTCAGTGGCCCTGAAGAAACTAAGGTGATAATAAGGGGGCTTTTAGGTTAAGCTTTTCTTAATAATTCTGCAATCTATTAATCTTCTGATGTACGCGAATCTTTTCGTGGGCCTTGGCTTCGATTTGGCGAATACGCTCACGAGTAACACCGAATTCTTTACCAACTTCTTCCAGTGTATGGGTGATACCGTCGGTTAAGCCGTGGCGCATTTCTAAAATCTTTCTCTCTTTTAATGACAAGTCACTTAAGATTTCCTTTACTTGATCGCCCAAAATACGACGAGACGATTCTTGATCGGGCGATAAAATTTTATCATCGGACACAAAATCACCGAGGGTAGACTTACCGTCATCGCCATCATCACCCACTGGAGTTTCGAGCGAGACTGTATCTTGATCAATTTTTTCAATATTATAAACTTTTTCAATTTCGATTCCCATTTCCGTCGCAATTTCCTCTGGTAACGGATCGCGACCTAGATCTTGTGATAAACGTCGAAAACATTGTTTATACTTAGCGATTGTTTCTACCATATGCACTGGTACGCGAATGGTTCTTGATTGATCGGCTAAAGCACGAGTAATGGCCTGACGAATCCACCAAGTGGCATATGTGGAAAACTTATAACCCTTAGTCCAATCAAATTTATCCACCGCCTTAAACAAACCCAAATTTCCCTCTTGAATTAAATCCAATAAAGTAAGATCGGCGCTACGACCAACATATTTTTTAGCAATGGACACCACCAAGCGTAAATTGGCGCGAGCGAGTAAATTTTTCGCCTCATCATCGCCTTGCTGAATTTTTCTCGCTAATTCCTTTTCCACACTAGCGCTAATTAAAGGATATTGGCCAATTTCCTTTAAGTACATCTGGATTGAATCGTAAGAAGAATCCGCGCCGCGGCCGCCATAGGCATATTTCTTAATTATTTCCTCCTCTTTTTCAATATCAAGCATGCCGCCACCCTCCAAGACATCAATACCGGTTGTCGATAAACGGTTATACAAATCATCTAAGAAAATAACGTTAGTCTCAATGTTTGGAAATTCTTTTAAAATCTCATCGTAAGTCACGAAACCTCGTTCTCGCCCTTTATTTAAAAGCTTTAAGGTTTTTGCTTCAAACTCTTTCTTTTTATCATTACCCTTTTTAGGTTTCGCCGCGCTTGGTTTAGAAACTTTTTTTACTTTCTTAATTACCTTTTTTGCTTTTTTAATTATTTTTTTGGCCATTTTATTATTTTAATTTTGCTAATTTCTTGGTTAATTCATTGCATCGACTGGCAAGGCTATCACGTTTTTTAAAATCTTTTTCCTTCTCGGCCTTGATCATTTCAGTCATGGCCCCCGTTAATTCTCGTCTAATTTGTTCTTTCTCAAGTTCAATCAGTAATTCCTCGAGCACAATGGGTATCTTCTTCGGTTCGTAATATTGCTCGGCTTCAAAGGCTGCCTCGTTTTGAACTAATTCCGACGTATTTAAATATTTTTTAAAGGCCTCCTCTCCGACAATTTCTTTAACTCTAATCTTAACTTTATCCAAATCGATTAATCGCTCGGGATTCTTATTTTGCCAACTAATAATTCCTAAAATTCTTCGTTCGATGGAATCTTTTTTATCTAAAGCAGCTTCAGTTTTATAATCTGCTACCTTTACTTCCGCCCCCGCTACTCCGGGTTCGATTCTCACTTTTTTAAGATCGTCCCAAATTGCTTTTTCATCAATACCAGTTTTCTCACTAATTTTCTTCACCCAGTGTGACTTTTCAATATTACTTTCGGTTAAAGCTAGAAACGGCAGAATCTTTTCTCTAACTTCGCCACCTAATTTTCTAGCCTCTAACTTTTCAGCTGTAATCTTAGATAAATAAAAATCAATTATATGCATTGCATCTTTCAAGCCCTGCTTAAATTTTTCCTTGCCATCGACAACGGCCAGAAGATCAGCTGGATCTTTTCCTTCTTTAAACTCAGCAATTTTAACTTCCATACCAAGTGATAGCGCCAGCTGCCAAGCTTTAGTTGCCGCGTTAAATCCGGCCTTGTCTGAATCAAAGGCCATAATTACTCGGTTGGAAATTCGACGCAGTAAAGTTAGATGTTCTGGAGTGAGTGCTGTGCCAGAGGTCGCCACGACATTCATAAAACCGGCCTGGTGGCACATAATAATATCCATTTGACCCTCAACTATCACCGTGAAATCAAACTTTTTAATCGCTAATTTTGCTTGATCAAAACCATACAAAATTCGGGATTTGTTAAACACGGCGGTTTCCGGACTGTTCAAATATTTAGCACTTTTACCATCATCATTTTCTGGCAAGATCCGGCCAGTAAAACCAACGACGCGTGAAGCGGCATCACGAATTGGAAACATAATTCGGCCACGAAAACGATCGTAGGCACCTTTATCTGTCCTTTTAATTAATCCGGCCTGTTCAATATCGTAATCAGTAAACTTACGAGCGGCTAAATAATCATAGAGAGTTCGCCAATCATCGGCCACAAAACCCAAACGCCAATCTTTTATTGTCTTCTCGGTTAGTCCCCTCTTCTCTAAATATTTTTGGGCACTGCTTGATTTTGGTAAATTAGATTCAAAAAATTGAGCAGCGGCCTCTAAGCAATTAAAGATTGTCTCTTTTTCATTTTTCTGACCGATATTTCCGCGTTCCAAGGTCACACCCGTTCTTTCTGCGAGTAGCTTGAGTGCGCCAAAAAAATCCAGACCCTCAAACTCTTGTACGAAAGTGAAAATATCACCCTTAGCATTACAACCGAAACAATAATACGAATCACGTTCAGGCGAAACAAAAAAGCTCGGAGTTTTTTCGTTGTGAAAGGGACAACGAGCTTTCATGTTCTTCCCCGCCTTTTCGAGTTTAATATAGGAACTCAAAAGATCCTCAATCTTTAGTCTTTCTTTTATTTTTTCAACAGAAGTAGACATTAATTATTTTACTAACACTTAATGCCCGAACCAAACTTAGAGTTATTCTGTATCTGATCCACCATCTAACTCCTTCATAATATCAGCGACAATTTTGAACTTTGGGGAATCGGGATGGCCAGTACCAGCTGGAATCAAGCGACCGATAATAACGTTCTCCTTAAGACCAACAAGGCGATCAACAGAACCACGAACAGCATTGTTAATAAGCACGCGGTTTGTGTGTTGGAAGGAAGCGGCCGAGAGGAATGAGCGTCGGGCCAAGGAAGCTTCAGTAATACCCATCACCACCGGATCGGCTCGCATGCCTTTACCACCCTTTGCTTCTGCTTCTTCATTCTCAAGACGATAATCAAGCTCGTCGATTACATCGCCTTCAGAGACAGTGGTATCAGCTGGATCTTTTACCTTCATTCTAGAGAACATTTGCTTCACGATAATTTCAATATGTTTTCTAGAAACAGCTTCACCTTGTAATTCGTAAAGTTTGTTAACTTCAGTAATAACATAATTCATGGTGAGCTCCTTACCAGCATATTTGAAAAGTTCATCGATATCAGCGGAACCATCAGTGAGCAACTGACCCTTTTTAACTTTATCACCAACTTTTACCAATGGAATACGGCGAGAGCTAAATTCATATTCAACTTCCGCTGCTTTTTTACTTTTACCTTTATCCTCAATTTCTGGCAAAACAGTAATGATTTTCTCTTTACCCATATCTTTCACACCAGTCACCACGCCATCAGCTTTGTTTACCACCGCTGGGCTCTTTGGTTTTCGTTTTTCAAAGACTTCTTCCACACGAGGCAAACCTTGAGTAATATCTCCACCGACTGAGGCGGTACCTCCAGAGTGGAAAGTACGCATCGTCAGCTGGGTTCCTGGTTCACCGATCGCTTGAGCCGCCACGGTACCAACCGCTTCACCTAAACCGATTAATTCCCCGCGACCAAGATCCGAACCGTAACACTTAGCGCAAACACCGTGAACAGTTTTACAAGTTAGAGGTGAACGAACAAAAACTTCGCCCGAACCTTCTTGTTCCACTTGCTGAGCTTCATCTTTTTTCAAGAGATGACCCTTTTCGAAAATCACTTTACCTTTTTTATCAACCACATCAGCGGCCAAAGTTCTACCGCGAATATGTTTCGAAACTGAAACTCCTGACTCAAAGACTCCATTGTTCTTGATACAGATACTTTCTTTAGTTTTACAATCTTCCTCAGTGATAATAATATCCTGAGCCACGTCAAACAAACGACGAGTTAAGTATCCGGCTTTAGCAGTGTTCAAGGCGGTATCCGTCAAACCCTTACGTGAACCGTGAGTAGTAATGAAGTATTCAATTGGAGTCAAACCTTCCTTCATCGAACCAATAACTGGGAATTCGATAGTCTCACCGGCGGTGTTTTGAATCAAACCTTTCATACCAGCCATCTGAGTAATCGAACCAAGCGAACCGCGGGCTCCAGAAATCCACATGTCGGAAACCGAACCATTTGGATCCAAAGCTTTAGGGATCAACTTTTCAAGTTCGCTCTTAGCACCGTGCCAAATTTCAATATTTTTTCGTAATTTTTCTTCATCAGTTAAGAGTCCCTCGTTGAAATAATTTAGAACTTCAACTGATTTCTTTTTAGCTTCAGCAATAACCACTGGCTTTTCCTCAGGAATGTTTAAGTCATCAATACCCCAAGTTACACCAGAATAGGTTGAATACTTGAAACCGAAAGCCTTAATCTTATCCAAAACCTTTGGAATATTAGTAATGCCGTACTTGTTAATCAAATCGTCCAAAATCGCTGATAAAGTTTTCTTGGTGATTTCTTTATTCACGAATGGATAGTCGGTTGGTAAGGTGCTGTTGAATAGAATTCTACCAACGGTAGTTTCAAATGGTTTATCACCGAATTGAGCGTAACGTGGCTTACCAGTACCAAGAACATGAATTTTGGCGCGAATAGAAATTCCACCAAAATCAAAAGTGGTAATGGCGCTATTTGGTGAGGAGAAATATTTTCCTTCGCCAGGCTCGCCCTTAACTTCTTTAGTCATCCAGTAACAACCGAGCACGATGTCCAAAAGTTTTGCCGACACAGTCAATTCACCATTTCCTGGCTTGAGAATGTTTTTGTCGGAAGCCATGATTTCATGAGCCTCGATCTGGGCCTCCTCACCGAGTGGAACGTGAACGGCCATCTGGTCTCCATCGAAGTCCGCGTTGAAAGCGGTACAAACGAGTGGGTGAACCTGGATCGCACTACCCTCAATCAAAACTGGTTTGAAGGCTTGAATACCTAGGCGGTGCAAAGTTGGTGCACGGTTTAACAAAACATATTTATTTTCAATCACTTCTTCAAGAATCGCCCACACCTCTGGAATACCATCGTCGATAAGACGACCAGCACCACGAATGTTGAAAGCTAGTTCTTTTTTCAAAAGTTCAGAAATAACGAAAGGACGGAAAAGTTCCAAAGCCATATGCTTTGGCAAACCGCATTGGTTCAATTTTAATTCTGGACCAACAACGATAACGGAACGGCCAGAATAGTCCACACGCTTACCAAGAAGATTGGCGCGGAACAAACCACGCTTACCTTTCAAGTTATCAGCGAGAGATTTGAGAGCGCGCTTCTGAGAGTTACCAACAGCCGAGAAGGCATCGTTTCCACTACGAATTGAGTTATCAATCAAAGAGTCAACCGCTTCCTGCAAGATTCTTTTCTCGTTTCGCAAAATAACTTCCGGCGCCTTGATTTCTTTTAATTTCAGAAGGCGGTTGTTACGATTAATAACGCGGCGATACAAATCGTTTACATCAGAAGTCGCGTAGCGTCCACCATCTAGTGGCACCATTGGGCGAAGTGCTGGTGGAATAACGGGAATCCTTGTCAGGAACATCCATTCTGGTCGTAAATTAGCTTCCGCCATTGAACGAACCAAAGATAAACGCTTGTTTAATTTTTCTCGTTCTAGAGAACCAGATTTATCAAGTTCCGCTACCAACTTTTTCTCAAGATCAGGCAACTTTACATTCTTCAAAATATCGTAAATCGCCTCAGCCCCGATTGAAGCCTCAAATAAGGAACCATATTTCATGGAATACTTATGATACAAGACCTCATCGATCACCACTCCTTCTCTGATACCTTCAACTTCCTTCTTAGCATTAATCAAAAGTTCTTTTAGCGCTTCCTTGGTTTTCTCATCTTGAACCGCTTTAACTTTTTGCTTAAATTCATTATCAATATCATGCAAAATTCTTTCACGTTCAGCTTCATGAGTTACGGTGATAATGTAACCGGCAAAATAAATTACCTTCTCCAAATCACCGGTCGTCATACCCAAAAGAGTTCCAATTTTAGATGGAATACCGCGTAAGAACCAAATGTGAGAAACGGGTGAAGCTAATTCAATATGGCCCATTCTTTCACGACGGACAATTGAACGAGTGATTTCGACGCCACATTTTTCACAAACAATTCCTTTATAACGAATACCCTTGTATTTACCGCAGTAACATTCGTAATCTTTATCTGGTCCGAAAATCTTTTCATCGAATAGACCGCTCTTTTCTGAACGTTGAGTTCGATAGTTAATAGTCTCTGGTCGAGTGACTTCACCATAAGACCAACCTTTGATCACTTCTGGTGACGCTACCTTTAGCGAGACGGCATCAAAATCATTGAATTCGGTGTTTTTGTTTTTGTTATTCATATATTTAGTTTAAATTAATGATTTTGATTATTATTTAGCATCGCGCTCATCAATAATCTTTTTATCCTTTAAGAGTTCGACATCTAAACCAAGACCTCTTAAGTTATTAAGCAAGACGTTAAACGACGCTGGAATGTTTGGTTGTTTGATGCGCTCACCTTTCACAATCGAATCGAAGGCAGCGGAACGGCCGACAATATCGTCTGACTTAATTGTCAGCATTTCACGCAAAGTATAAGCCGCACCGTGACCAAGCAAGGCCCAGACTTCCATTTCTCCAAATCTCTGACCTCCACCTTGAGCTCGTCCTCCCAAAGGCTGTTGAGTAATAAGTGAGTAAGGTCCGATTGAACGCATGTGAATCTTGTCTTCCACTTCATGGTGCAGTTTCAAGATATACATATAACCAACGGCCACTTCTTGCTGGAACTTTTCACCAGTTCTACCATCACACAATTTCATCTTTCCACTTTCCTTAAAGCCAGCCTTAACTAATTCAGCTTTAATCTCAGCATCGGTCGCACCAGCAAATGGTGGAACAATCGCTTGATAGTTCAAGGTATTCGCAGCAAGACCTAGGTGCAATTCCAAAATCTGTCCGAGGTTCATACGTGAAGGCACACCAAGTGGAGTCAAAATCAAATCCACTGGGCGACCATCTGGCATATATGGCATATCTTCTTCCGGTAAGATTTTTGAAATAACTCCTTTGTTTCCGTGTCTACCAGAAAGCTTATCTCCAACTGAGATACTTCTTAACTCAGCGATTTCGATATGAATTCTCTTGATAATACCACTCTCTAACTTATCACCTTTTTCTCGTGAAAAGACCTTAACTGAAACCACCTTACCTTTCTTTCCACCCTCTAATCGTTTTGAAGTGTCTTTAACGTCTCGAGCTTTTTCACCAAAAATTGAACGGAGTAATCTTTCTTCTGGTGTTAATTGAGTTTCACCCTTTGGTGTAATCTTACCGACGATAATATCGCCTGGTCGAACCTCGGCCCCAACACGAATAATTCCATCTTCATCAAGATTTTTTAGTTTTGCCTCACCAACGTTTGGAATATCATGAGTAGTAACTTCTGGTCCAAGTTTGGTGTCACGAACGTTCACGACGAATTCCTCAATGTGGATCGAGGTAAATTTACTATCCTTAACTAATCTTTCGGAAAGAATAATCGCATCTTCATAGTTAGAACCAGACCAAGACATGAAAGCGATCAAAATATTTTGACCGATCGCAGTTTGGCCCTTATCTGACGAAGAAGTATCGGCTAATAGTTCGCCCTTTTTAACCTTCTGACCGTGAGAAACAACTGGTCGTTGGTGGAAAATAGTAAAGCTGTTAGTACGTGAAAACTGAACTAGATTATATTCTTTTTCTTTACCCTTATTATTCTCAACAACAATTTTCTTGGAATCAACATAAGTAATTTCGCCATCCTCTTCAGAATAAATTAAGCGACCGGTATAACGTGCGGCCTCTTCCTCAATACCAGTAGCCACGAGTGGAGCTTCTGGTCTCAAACAAGGCACCGCTTGCTTCTGCATGTTCGAACCCATCAAAGCGCGGTTCGCATCATCGTGATTCAAGAATGGAATCATGGAAGTCGCAATCGAGAAGGCCTGATTAGTAGAGACGTCCATAAAGTCCACATCATCGCTAGCGACGATAGTTGGAACACCGTTCACACGAACCTCCACTTCTTCATCAATGATTTTATTATTATCATCAATACGAGTAGCGGCATGAGCGATCTTAAAGTTTTCTTCTTCGAGCGCATTCAAATATTTAACCTCAGCCGTAACCACACCATTTTTAACTTTAGCGTAAGGTGTTTCGATCATACCAAAATCATTGACCTTGGCATAAACAGACAAGCGCAAAATCAAACCGATGTTTGGTCCTTCTGGCGTATGGATCGGACAAACACGGCCATAGTGAGATGGATGCACGTCACGAACTTCAAAGCCGGCTCGTTCACGAGTCAAACCGCCGGGTCCAAGAGCTGACAAAGTTCTTAAGTGTTCAATTTCTTGCAAAATATTTTCCTGTTGCATGAATTGAGACAATTGGTTGGTGGTAAAGAATTCTTTTATTCTGGCCTGTAATGGTCGAGGTGAAATAAATTGCACCGGCATAGTAATATCGGGATCAACGGTTGACATACGATCCTGAATATTTCTCTTCATTTGAGACATACCAATTCGAATCTTGGCCTGGAACAATTCACCGACGAAGCGAACGCGGCGAGAACCAAGATGATCAATATCATCTTCAACCGCATCCTCGGTGTGATTCAAAGAAATTACTTTATCAATAATAGTAAAAACGTCCTCAAGATTTATGGTCTTTCGATCGAGCTCTTTCTCATCCATACTCTTGCTAAAGCGTTTATTAAAACGGAAACGTCCAACTTTAGAAATGTCATAACGATCAGCGCTGAAAATACCATTTATAAATTCTCGAGCATTCTCGGCGGTGGCCAAATCTCCATCTCTCAATCTTTTATGAATTTCGATATAGGAATCGTCAACGGTTTTGGCATGATCCTTGGCCAAGTTTAATTCCATAGCCTTCTGGGCTAGTTCATTACCTTTATATTGCTCACTAATTTGTTTATCAGTTGCTCCCAAAACTCGAAGCAATGAGGTAACAGAAAACTTTCGCTTTTTATCAATCTTAACGTAAATCAAATCGTCGGCATCGGACTCAATTTCAATCCAGGCACCGCGAGAAGGAATTATTTTGGCACCAAAGTAACGCTTACCTTTAATTTCATTGGCCGTGAAGAACATACCGAAGGAGCGGGCCAATTGCGGAACAATGACTCTTTCAATACCGTTGATCACAAAAGTACCGTGATCAGTCATTAAAGGAATATCCGTTAGGAATATTTCTTGCTCTTTCTCGGAAGAAAGTAATTTATTCTTTAATTTTACTCGGGCCTTTAGCTGACCCTCGTAAGACATTTTATTGTCTTTGGCATAATGCTCATTATATTTTGGCTTAGAGATCTCAAAAGCCGAAAAAGATAATTCAAATTTTTTCTCCGCATAGTCGCGAATTGGTGAAAATTCCTTAAAAACCTCGGCCAAACCTTTTTCCAAAAGCCACTTAAATGATTCGGTCTGATGCGAGACCATGTTCGGAGTTGAAATAAGGGGGGCCTTAAACTTTCCGAAATACTTTTTCTCTCTTTTGGTGGTGGTTTTCATAATAAAATTATTAATTAAATTGCTGACAAAACAAAAAGGACACCTGTCCGACTTAGGCGTTCTTTAAAATGATAAAATTTATCTTTTTCTTATGGTAAGCAAGCGAAATTTATAAATTCTCCTATGTTTCCCCCGGAACTCAATCTTGCTAATGTGCGGTTATCGTATATGAATATAGGCCAACTGTCAACTGGGTTATCCACACCTATACACTTGACAAAAAAGATGTTTGGGTGTATACTTCCCAACAGTACAAAAAGAAGTTGTGCTTCGAAAAAAGTAGTCATTTTCTCAAACATATCGTTCATTTGTAATTTAGTAATCGTTAAAAATTAAAAACATGACAGGAACTATCAAAAAGTTAACTGACAAGGGTTTTGGTTTCATCACTGCAGAAGGCTTAGCGAAGGATTTATTCTTCCACAGCAATTCTCTAGTTGGTGTATCTTTCGCGGAACTCCACGAAGGTGATGCCGTTTCGTTTGAGACTGAAGAGACTCCAAAGGGTCCAGCAGCCGTAAACGTCGCTCGAGCATAATCAAAAACAAAACCGCTTCCCGCTTTATTGCGAGAGGCGGTTTTGTTTTGCCCGTTTTTTGTTCTAAGGCAAATGAATATCCATAGTACTAACCATATAACTTAAAATTTGGTCGAGGCTAAAATATAATATTGCAATCAAAACTATCAAAACCACGCAAACAATCATTAGTATCTTATCCTTTCTTTTCATCCTTTTATTTTATCGCTTTAATGATTTTTTGCCTAGGAATAATAGCAACCATAGTAGGAGAAGGAGAATTAAAATCAGCCAGATAAAATCATTTAGCCTAGAAGTCGAAGCGGCGGCCGAAGCATAATATTGACTAATAGGTATAATCTCGGTTGACGAACTGTTACCTGGGACACTTTCTTCCTTTTTATTATCTAAAGCGGTGGTTTGAGTTAAGATCTCAGTAACAACTTCCTTGCTAAAATCAGGTGGCGGAACTTCACTATTATTTATTAGGTTGGTATAAATTGGCATACCAATCATTGAAATTTTATTATCAACATGACGAGTATGTCCCGGTGTGGACGGTGACTCATATTTGGCGGTCATTGCGGTTGAAGTTCCTACTTCGATAGATGTAATAGTGGTAGAAGTTGATACTGGCTCAGAAATAAAGATATCAACCGATTGTGGATTTTCAATATTGCCAGCCGTATCGGTAGATTGATAAATAATTGTCGTGGTTCCCACCTCAGAAAATTCAACGGTTGAAGTAGCCTGATGGTAGGTCTCGCCTCCATCAGTGGAGTAATCAGTTTTGAGAGTGTCATCACCATCTGTAGTAAAAGTTACAGTAGTTGTCGCGGTCGTCGTCGCCTGCTCAAGATGAATCGTAGTTACCGGCGGTTCCAGATCTTCAAGTGAATCGCCATTTAAAGTTGAGGACGGTGTAATTGTTTCAACATTAATACCATCGCCACTTTGATCAATATTTATCACTGATCCATTATTCTGATTCTCCAGATTCAAAGTCGTACTGGCTGACGAAAGTGGAATATCTGCAAAATATTCGGTTTGAGTAACTTTATTATCTTGAATCTTTTTAACATGCACACTAGCACTTCCACGCCTTTTTGCCACAATTTTCACTTGATAAGAATTACTTTGGGGTAAAAGTGGTAGAAAGACGAAAGTATTATTCTCAATATAATCATAAGTCACACCCGGTAAATTCTGCTCATAGCCATCGGATCCCTCGATTGGCCCAGCGTGATTTTGATTTGTGTCATATGTATTCACTTTAACTGGACCGTGAAAACTAAGCAATTCCCCGTTCGGCAATTTACAGACTGGTGTACTGGTTGAAATATATTCGTAAGTTATAAAATCAAAAGTTGAGGTACTATTAGTCAAGATCTTAGAAACTAAATCCCTAACCCCCTCCGAGCTCGGCAAGCCTGAATGATTCACGCCGGTTACCTGATACTCTTGAATTGCTGGAAAGCTTCGCGAGCTTCTTTCAGGAACTGTGCCATCACCAGAAATATAGGCTACATCATAGTATTGATTTTTATATTTTGAACCAAGTGTGAAAAATTTACCAATGGTCGGAATACCACAGCCGACAATATTATAGGCCAGAGCGCCGTAATCTGCTGGATTCATAAAATCCAAATCACTATGAATATTCGTTGCGGTATCTAAAAGATAATCATTGCGGCCAGTATTCTTAAGTAACTGGCTTGTTTGCTCAAAATTTAAACGGCCGCGCACACCATTTTTATCAATATCATCTAGATCATAAACATAATACCTATAATCAGACGAGGTGGCTGAAAAATAATTCAGACTCGGCAAAAGCTGATAGGCCGAAATCATATTTTGCGAGATTTTTTTAATTTCAGCTGAATTCAAACCTAGAAAGCCAAACTTAATTCCCAGATCGTCTCCATACATCAAAGTTTTAAAAGCACTCGGAGCACCCAAGTGTGGAGTAGCGATATCGACAAATTTATCAACCTTCTCCATTCCATAGTGCTTAATATAATATTTTGCTAATAAACCACCCATACTATGAGCGACAATATCAATTTTAGTTGAGCCAGTTTGAGTACGAATTTGCTCAATTCGATCTTTAAGATTTGTCAAAATTGGCGAATACAGATTATCGACTGAATCACGAATGTCCAAGCGCCAATCATATGGAAAAACAAATAAATCCTTTCCCTCGACATAGCCTAAAGTCTGAAGAAATTTAACTAGTCCATCAAAAAAATCTTTATCTTGAATTTTTCGAAAGATATCCGTTGGCAAAACAACGGGGTAAGATAGGTTTGGTTGACCAATTTGATTCAAACTTAATTCGTCAAGATATTTATCTCCCGGTAAGCCAAATAGAATTTTAATAATATTCGGCCAAAGTTCTGTTTTTGAATCGTCATTGCGTTTCAGAGTGCTTGATAAAATACCGGGAATAATAATTACCGGGGTCTTCTTTATAATCTTCGAATTATTGAAAGTGCAGGTGATTGAACTATATGGATGGGCCTTAATTTTGATTTTGTCAACTTCAATAATATTACTGCTAATATCTGGATTCGAACTATTGCAGTTTACGCTTACCACTTCCCAGTCTGGCGGTAAATTTTGAGTTAAATAAACATCATCACCATTTCCAGCAATGACGCCAGATAAATAACTTCCTTCGCCTGATTCAGTTATCACTGAAAAATTTTGCTGGTCATTTATTACGGGGCTGTTGGCTGAATGTGACTCGAGTCGGTAACCGAAGTTGGCATCTCCACCTACACTATTTACAATAACTTCAACATTAAATAGTGGGGCAAGCATCATGGCTTCCACCTGAATGAAAATATTTATACCTAAAATAACCCAAAAAACTACCGCAAATAATTTTCTTGTTTTCCTCATAACGGCGGGATCCTACACGAAAAATGACCTGGCCGTCAAATTTAGCCTTGTGCATAAACTAACCGAGGTTCCAGGAGGTTACAGTGTTATCTGATTCCAATTTGGCGCTGTCGTGGTAGCTTCTTCCACTCGAAAATTAATTCGTCCAACCACTTGGCCGCGCGGGGTCATAACTTTTACTCGCCATAAACCAGCCGGCACCGCCGTTTTAATGGAATAGGTTCGAAAACCGCCATCACGGCCACCGATAATTGATAGAACAATTCGATTAGAATCAACCCAAGTCTTCTTGGCTGTATCGTAATATTGCCACTGATGAACGATCTCGGTCGCAAAATAAACTGGTGAAAAAATCGAACTAAAAACATAAACACTCTCTCCAACCTGACGATGAAAACTAGGGTATGGATTAAAATAATTTTGCCAAATAAAAGGTTCGGCGGCCGCCTGATAATTACCGTCGCTGGTGCGAGTGATACCGTGATAAACGCCGGAGGCTTTAAGTGACAAAGGAATCGGCGGCATAATATTTGTAAAATACAGAACATTCATTAACATAAAAATGGACCCTAAACTAATTAACAAAATATTATGGCTTTTTTTAAACTTCTCTTTGGCAAATTTTCGCAAGATTAAAACAAAAATGAAAACT
Organism: uncultured Candidatus Saccharibacteria bacterium; assembly: GCA_964567825.1. Taxonomy (GTDB): domain Bacteria; phylum Patescibacteriota; class Minisyncoccia; order Phycocordibacterales; family GWA1-40-21; genus CAIJXO01. The sequence goes on along the minus strand of CAZMNX010000003.1, from coordinate 16,615 downwards.
ACCACCAAGCTTATTAAGCCAGCCGCAATGAAAAGGTCTGATCCGAGTCTATGAAAAATAACAGGCAAAAGAAAAACTAAAAATAAATATAATGAAAGGAAAAGAACACTAATCTGAAAAGTTAAACGGGTATAGTGTTTTTTCCAAAGTTCGTTTCCGATTAGTAAAATAATCAGAATCAATAAAAATAACCAACTTTCCATTATCGAGGAACTGCGCATATAAAAAACAAAGAAGGTTGAGAACAGACCGCCGAAGGCAAACTGAATTACTAGAGTTAAGTAAAAATGAAATCTATGTAGATCATCCTCTGGAACATTCTTTTTTTCGGCTCGATTTTCGTAAAAGGTAATAGCTAAAATTCCAAAGGCAGCAATAAGTAAATGGACGACAATCCAAAAATTCTCAAGCCACATATCCACACGGGTCAAGGTGAGTGAGGTAAAAATAAAACCGTAAATCAAACCAACGGCCGAAATATATTTTTCAAATCTTTTATAAAAATCGGAGAACTTATTCAGAAGCATAAATTAAATTATATCATAAAAACATTAGCCAGAAATAAACAACGCGGGGCTGCTGGGTGGTGTCCGTAGACACCTTTCCCAACAGCCCCGAACCCTTCCACCGATCAATCTCCGAAGATCCCCATGTTGACTCGCGACGTTCTACCCACCTCTACGTTCACCGGCCGGCGAACATGAAACATGAGCCGAATGGCGCAGTAGAGTATGGCGACCGTAAGCAGAATGACGTAGTGGAGTTCGTCCAACATCGCCGCCACCGCTGTCCAACCACTTGCTCGAGCATAAAGCCAGGCAGCATGCTCAAGCACCGGCAAGAGAACGAAGACGGTCAGACGCCGAAGCAACTGCCAGCACCGACCACGCTCCAGGCCGAGGAAGCCCTGGCCCTCCTCGCAGACGTGGAGCGTCCAAACCCCCAGTACCAGAGCGGTCATCGGCACGGCCATCGCAAAGCTCAGCAGCCAGCTACCATCGGCCGCAAACTCGCGATAAACGAAATGCAGACCGAAAACCGAAACGACGTAACCGATCACGGCGCAGATCCAACCAGCGATAAAGTTCATACTGGCCTTTCATCCTTTGAGGTGACGAACACTGACAGCCAAAAATGGCAAGAACATCTGAAAATAGAATACACTAAAATTTAACTTTGTCTACATCCCTCGCTTTTTCAAAAAAAGTCGCACAAGTCTTAGCTCGGGGAAAATAAAACCGGAATTTTCACCACCCAAAATTTTCATCACTGGCGCCAAACGTAATTCCCGATTGTCGCCGTAAATATCATTAAAGGCTCGATAAATTTTTTTAAACTTCACTGTTGAAATTTCTCTTTCTAGTTGCCTAATATCAAGAGTTTGGTCTTGTACCAATAATTTCTCTAGATGATCTAAAATAGTTTCAATTTTTACGCCTCGTAAATTAGCCATCTCATTCAGGCTCATGCCCGCTTCAAGCATTTTGCGAGTTTCCTCAATCGGCGAAACTTTTATTTTCTTAATCTTACCCGTAGCCGTTCGCTCGGGTGAAATCTTTTGTAAAAACTTTTTTTGTTTCTGCTTTTTATCAGTTTCACTTAAATTATGCATCTCCGCTAAATGCTTATTGGAAAGCTTTTTTAATTCTTCATCAAATTCCAAAACCTCTGGCCGTACTTGAACAGCCAGATCATTTAGGCCAAGCAAATTAAGTCCCGCCAGTGAACGGACACGAGATAAAGCCACATAACCCATCCCTTTTTCAAAGGATTTTGATAAATCAACTTCGATAGCATCCAAGCTCATACCCTGGCTTTTGTGAACAGTAATTGCCCAGGCTAGACGTAAAGGATATTGGCCGATCGTGGCCTTAGGTTTCCCCTCTTCTTCGATCATCCAGTTGGCCAGCTTAACGTGAATACTTTTGCCGCCCTTTATTTGAACCACTGGGCCGTCTTGATCAAAACCTACAATTTTTCCCAGAGTTCCATTCACATAACCCTCCTCAAAATTATTTTTCACAAACATCACCTTGGCCCCGACTTTTAATTTTAAGACTTCGGGCGCCAAACAACTCTTTTTTAGTAAATCCACTAGTGGTTGCCGACCCTTACTCTCCATTTCATATTCGCGCTGTTGACCATGCAGTTTCTCTAATTCTTTTTGATTAATATTATCAACGTCAATATTGTGAGTGTACAACAAGGTTGGTTCAATTTGTTCCGCCTCCACTTTTCGATTTTTTGTATGTCTGGACATTAAATGATTCATTCCTTCATCTGACAATCGATTCTTTCTGATTTCGTTTAAAACTTTTAGGAAAGCTGAATCAGTCTGACGGTGCTGTTCTTCTAAATAGCAAACCTTAAATTTAGCGTTTTCCCAAACGACCGATTCGTAAGCAAACTGCGCGGCCGGCTCACCGAAACGAGCGATCGGTGGCAACTGAAAGAAATCTCCACACAAGATGACTTGCATACCACCAAAAGACGAATCATTATTTTTCATATGCCGACAGATTTCGTCAATCAAATCTAAACGAAAGTGGTGGAGCATAGACACTTCATCTATCACTAAAACCTGAGTTCGAGCAAAACGATCTTTCAAATATTTTCGGGTTTGCAATTCTTCTAAATCAATTTTAGTTAAGGTGTCCTTAATTCCCATACCAGTCCAAGAATGAATGGTCGTGCCGCCCATATGTGTCGCGGCGATACCGGTGCTAGCCGTGATGCCCACGTCCACAAAATTATCCCGTAAAAATTTAATATATTCGTTTAACACAAAAGTCTTCCCACTCCCCGCCGGGCCGGTCAAAAAAACATTGTGTCCTAGTTTAAGAATATCGAGGGCTTCAGCTTGAGTCATGAGACCATTCTATCACCGTGCCACTTTAAAAAGAAACTGTGGATAAAAAACTAGTTACTTATGCAATAGTTCATTCGTCTTTCGGCCGGCCAGGCTGCGGGGTAACCATCGTAACCACTAAGCAGACATCTATTTTGGGTGGCCAAATCAGCAGCTGACGGTTTTTCCAAACTAGCCCAGACTGTATATCCACTCCCATCTACATAAATCATATATGGCGAACCAATATTATTATAAGAGGCTGTATTTTTTGATGGATCAATAATCAGACCCGCGATATATTTACCATTAAATAAGCACTGGGCCACCGATCCACCATATGACGCATAAGTGTAATTAAACCAACCAATACCCAAACCACTACTACCACAACCTAGATTCGAGGAGTTTTTAACAAGGTAGTTACCATGATCTGAACGATATAATTCAAGAGCGTTAGCAATTTGACGCAAATCATTTTTTCTAACCGCATCACGAGCTTTTGCCCGCGCCTCCTGCAAAGCGGCTAAAACAATCGAGGAAAGCAGGGCGATAATTGAAATGACCACCAAAAGTTCGATCAATGTAAATCCTTTTTTTATACTTATCATATACAGTCTTATTGTACCACAATCACTAGCAAAAAGTGAAAGTAGAACGAGAAAATGTTATTATATACTCAATATGAAATACGAAGATAATGATTTATTAACCTTATATAAGCTAAAAGTCGAGGAGCATTGGTTCACGATATTTAACCCAATTCTTAAATATTTAGGCAATTTGATTGATAAAAAAATCCTAGATATTGGCTGCGGCTCTGGAGAATTAACAGATAAACTAGCTGAATCGGCAAAATCGGTCGTTGGCATTGATTTGTCAGCAAGTTGGATTGAGCAGTGTCAGAAAAGCTATCAAAGAGAGAATTTGACTTTTCTAGAGGCCAGCGCCACAAATTTACAAAAATTTTCTAATAAGAGTTTTGATCTCGTGATTATGAATATGGTTTTTCCTAATATTTACACAATCTCTGACATGAAAAAAATATTTAGTGAAATTAAAAGGGTATTAAAAAATTCTGGTGATTTTGTTTTTAGTGATCTACATCCAATTTGTAAAATGACTATAAAAGAAGGTAATCGTAAGGAAAAATATTCTAAGAACTTTTCTTATTTTAAAGACGGCTCCAAATTTTCGGCCATTGTTAGACTGCCCAATAAAAAAGAAATTGAATTTGAGGATGCACATTGGTCACTAGCTTTTTATACTGATATGATTCGAGAGAATAACTTTTCACTTAATAAAATTATTGAATCCAGTTATCCAACCAATGCCCCCAAAAAATTCTTCCGCTACTCTTTCCCTGAATATATAACTTTTTGTTGTAAGAAATTAAAATAATTAAACATTATGAAGCATAAGAACAGCGTTAAATTAACAGTTGAGGAATATGATGCTATTGCTCAGGGCTATCAAGAAGCCACTAAACGAGAGCTTAGATCACTGACTCTGGAGCCAACGATCATAAAGCATCTAGGTGATTTGTCTGGTAAAAAGGTCCTCGATCTAGCTTGCGGCGAGGGATATTCGGCTCGTCTATGCCGAAATCTCGGAGCAGAAAGAGTAGTTGGAATTGATGTTTCCCCAAAAGAAATAGATATGGCGAGAAAGTTAGAGTTTGGTGTTGAAAAAGAAAGTCAGATTGAATATCTTGTGGGTGATGTTTCAGCAGACATAGATGTTGTGGACAAATTCGATGTCATAACTGCCATTATGCTTTTGCATTATTCAGATACTAAAGAAAAAATGGCCCAGATGATCAAAAATATTAGTTCGCATCTCAAAAAAGGTGGAACATTCTTCACCACAATGCCTAATCCAGAAATTACAACTGATTATAATAACTATGGTGTAAAACTACAATTTAAGGGAAAAAATGAGGGCGCTAGTTTCACTACAACCTTATGTGATTTTTCTGGAAAAGAACTCTGTAGTTTTACAAATTATCATTGGACAAAAAAAACATATCAGAAATTACTCGAGGAGAATGGGTTTACTGTGGAGTGGTTAGACATTTTAGTATCATCTAATGGAATAAAAAAATACGGTGAAAAATTTTGGTTAGATTTCAAAGCCCTTCCGGTTTACGCCGCCATCCGTGCGGTTAAAATAAAATAGACAATTTAAAAGGGCCGCAACGTGAACGTTGCAGCCCTTTCCCTCTCACCTTTTTTCGATTTTGTACTTAAGTCTTACTCCGCCGGAATCATCCGACTAGAGACGAAGTGCCAGAGCGGTCGCAACCGCTACGGCGCCGTCGTCGTTCTTGGCCCGCGGGTCGCCATCTGCGACCTTGGTCAAGGGGAGGATCCCCCAGACGTCGACGACGTTCCAATTCAGGTTGTTCGTCAGCTTGACCTTCACGCCAGCTTTCGCTTGCGCCGACAGCAACTCGCCGAAGGCGTCCATCTCGTTGTTCCACTGAAGAACGAGCTGGTCGTAGACCGCGAACCGGGCGTTGGCCCGATATTCGTGCGACAAACTGGGTATGACCGAGACCATACCTTCGCTCCCCTCGCGAATATAGTGCCAGTATTCGGCACGCAGCTCGGCCGTCACCGTGTTCGGCCCATCGTGGTTAAACGACCGACCGATAAACACGTCGTAGGCGATGGGATCATCTCCCTCCACCTCCGAAACCGGGAAGCTATCCACGTACTTCAGCCGAAGCTTCAGATACGTGCTCGCGTCGAGCGCGAATTTCTTCCAGACCCCGAGGTCAAATTCATCGCCCTTGTCGTTATCGAATCCTCCGCCATTCAGGCCAGCGTACTCCTGCAACTGCAGCGCGTACCCGGCTGGCAAATCCAGCCACAGATCACCCTGAACCTGGGGATCGGGGTACTTGACCATGCTGAGCGTGGGGTGGATGTTCTGCGACATAACCGACGCCGTGAAGCTGCCACGCACCCAGTCATTGCTCGCACCCGCGAACACCAACTGACCGCACAGAACGACCGCCGCTACCAACATCAAACCTTTCAATGAACTCTTCACCGTCTCTTCTCGCTTTCTGCGGCTGATTAGAGCCGCGATTTCGACCACCTCGGTCAACTACAATCCGTCTAAGCAGTATAGCATAACGAAATCTAAAAGTCAAGCACTATTTTAGCCTTAATTTATAAGCTATAATAGCCTTAATTATGCCGTCGAAATTTATTCACCTACATACCCATTCTCACTATTCCCTGCTTAATGCCCTGCCGAAAATTAGTGATTTGGTGAAGGAGGCGAAGAAGAATGAAATGACGTCTTTGGCTTTAACTGACAATGCCAATTTGTATGGCGCGATTGAGTTTTATAAAACCTGCAAAAAAAATGAGATCAAACCAATTATCGGCGCTGATATGTATGTTGCCGCCCGCACCCGTAAAGACAAACAAGGTGGAGTAGATAATCGCCGCAGTCGTTTAATTTTGTTGGCCAAAGATTTAGACGGTTATAAAAATTTGATTAAATTGGTGACACTGGCCAACCTCGAAGGTTTTTATTACAAACCCCGTATTGATAAAGAATTAATTGAAGCTCATAAGTTTGGCTTGATTTGCATTTCGCCCTCTTTTTCTGGTGCCACCACCCAAGCATTAAAAAATGGCGATTTGTCAGAAGCTAAAAGATTAGTGGCTTGGTATAAAGAAGTGTACGGTGAAAAAAACTTTTTCTTGGAACTCACGCATCATCCAGAAATTGAAGGCCATGAAGAAACGATGAAAAAGATTGTGAATTTGGCTAAAGAAACCAACACCCCCCTCGTTGCCGCGCACGATGTTTACTATTTACATCCTGAGGACAAAAAAGCGCGCGATACTTTAATGCTGGTAAATACCAACAGTGATTTTTCTGATCGTAATTCTGATGGTAATGAGGAAGATTTTTCTTTTATTAATTCTGAAAGAGCAGAGGGGCTTTTTAAAGACACGCCCGAAGCTTTGGAAAATACTTTGAGAATTGCAGATATGTGTGAGCTCGATTTAGAACTCGGTTCCTGGGTTTTTCCGGATTTTAAAGTAGAAAGCGGCCTAACTGGTGACGAAGAATTAAAACGCTTAGCGTATGAAGGATTCAAGGTGCGCGACTTGCCTCAAACTAAAGTATATACAGACAGGCTAGAATACGAACTCAAAGTGATTAAAGATAAAGGTTACTCGCCATACTTTTTGGTGGTAGCCGATTTATTGCGTTTTGCTCACGAGAATAAAATTTTAACGAACATCCGAGGTTCGGTCGCTGGCTCGCTTACAACATACTTAACAAAAATTACCAACGTCGATCCAATTGATTATAAATTGCCGTTCGAAAGATTCTTAAACCCCGAACGCCCGTCCGCGCCCGATATCGATATGGATTATGCCGATAATCGCCGTGATGAAGTGATCGAATATGCCAAGAAAAAATATGGCAATGATAAAGTGGCGCAGATTGGTACTTTTGGTACTATGATGGCACGTGGTTCAGTCAAAGATGTGGCTCGCGCCATGGGCTTTCCCTACACCTTGGGTGATCGCATTTCGAAATTAATTCCGATGGGCGCACAAGGTTTTCCGATGACGATCGATCGGGCCTTGAAAGACACCCCAGAGCTTAAAGAAATGTACGAAAAAGAAGCCGATGTAAAAACTATTATTGATATGGCAAAAAAAGTGGAGGGTTGTGCTCGCCACATCTCGGTGCATGCCGCCGGGGTGGTGATGGCGCCGAGGCCCCTGACCGATTTCACTCCGCTGCAGTTTGATACCAAGGGTGAAGAAAAAATCATTACCCAATACGATATGCATGCGATCGAGGATGCCGGTTTGCTCAAGTTTGACTTTTTGGGTATTAAAAACTTGGCCATTTTGGCGAGCGCAGTTGATTTAGTAAAAATAATTGAGGACATCGATGTGGACCTAGAAAATATTCCGATTGATGATAAGAAAACTTTTGAAATGCTGGCGCGTGGCGAAACCACCGGTCTCTTTCAACTCAACGGCCAAGGCATGACTAAATCTTTAAAAGATTTGAAGCCGTCAAACATTCACGATATCAACGTGATGGTGGCCCTGTATCGCCCCGGCCCGATGGACAACATCCAAGAATACATCGCCCGCAAACACGGTGAAAAAAGAACCTCTTATATTCATCCAAAGATGAAAGATTTTCTCGACACCACTTTCGGCGTGCTCGTGTATCAAGACGACTTGCTGATGACCGCGATCGAAGTGGCCGGCTACACTTGGGGTGAAGTGGATAAATTCCGCAAAGCCATCGGTAAAAAAATTCCGGAAGAAATGGCCAAGCAACATGTGAAGTTCGTCGAAGGTTGCGTCAAAAATGGTGGCATGACCGAAGCGAAAGCCGAAGCCTTGTGGAAATTGTTTGAGCCATTCCAAGGTTACGGTTTCAACAAAGCCCATGCGGCGAGCTATGGTTTGGTGGCCTATCAAACCGCTTATATGAAAGCTAATTTCCCGGCCATTTATATGTCCGCGGTTCTTACCGCCGATGCTGGTGATGTGGAAAAAATTGCCGAGTTCATCGGCGACTGTAAGCGCATGGATATTCCGGTGCTACCACCAAACGTGAATGAAAGCTTTCAGGATTTTACGGTGGTCAAAGCCATTTTTAATTCTTCGACCGCCCTCACCCCGTCAGAATCACCCTCTCCGCTTAACGGAGTACCTAATCGCTCCGAGGATGTTCTGACGGTGCGGGGTGAAGATAAGATTAGATTCGGACTCACCACCATCAAAAACTTTGGTGAGGGTATCGCTAATACAATAATCGCCGAGCGAAAAAAAGGTGGTAAGTTTACTTCCCTCTCTAATTTCCTGGATCGAATAAAAGATAAAAATTTAAATAAAAAGTCGCTCGAAGCCCTGATCAAAGCTGGCGCGATGGATGAATTTGGTGAACGCGGACAAATGCTGGCCAATGTGGAAAATATGCTCACCTATTCCAAAGAAGCCAGCAAGCAAAGTGAAAACCAAGATTCGCTTTTCGGCGCCTATATTCCCGGCCTTAATACCGATGTGAACAATTTCAAACTCCAAGATGCGGCGCCGGCCACCGCCACCGAGAAATTAAACTGGGAGCGCGAATTACTTGGCTTGTACCTCTCCGGTCATCCGCTCGATAAATTCCGAAAGGTAATCGACGAGAAAAATTATAAAATTAGTAATATTAAAACTGGTGGTAAAGATGGCGGTGCACTCGAAGATGGTAAAGAAGTGGTGGTCGCCGGGATGATCGAAGATATCCGCGCCATCGTCACCAAAAAAGGTGATAATATGGCCTTTCTAAAATTATCCGATTTCAGCGACACCCTCGAAGTCGTCGTCTTCCCCCGCACCATGACCGAATTCAAATCTTTACTTATTAAGGACAAAGCCGTCGCCTTAAAAGGCAAAGTCTCGCTCCGTAATGGCGAAATTAGCCTTATTGTGGATAAAGTGAAGGAATTGGTGTAAAACGTTTTATCCACACTTAAGCAGATTGACTTCTCTATTTTCTGGAACTATACTGTAACTACATTTGGGATTACCCACTGATCCGAGCATCGCTCGGTGACCAAAGATTAAGTCCGAGCAATACCGCTACGGACTTTTTCAATTCAAAAAATTCATTTGGAAATAAGACTGACTCTCTAGTGTGTAACCTATTAGCTGAAATAAACTTTATTTGATGCATCATAGCCCAGCGATCTTTTCCGATTACGTTTAAATGATGGTACCAGGTTCCTAGTCTGGGCTGAGTGGTAGTTGGTATCACCACACAAGAATTATGTGACAACTTTTTTAAAATAATCACTGGTCTCCGAAAATATTTCCCCTTACCATAGACTTCCTCGCCTACATTCAAGCCAACCGAACACCACCAGATCTCGCCCTCTTTAAAAAGTAAGTCCCTCTTATTCTTATTCAAAATTTTCTTCTCTTCGTTCCATAGATCAAAGTCATTTTTCACGGCGGCCCATTCTACCACGCCAAAAAGTGCCCCCACACCAGCCAATGTGTGGATAAATTAGTGTCAATAATTTACTACCCTAGCGCGACTCGTTGCGCCTTACGCTTTTGAATTCTTCCCAAGTCAGGCACACTTTCTGTCGGCAATCCAAGCAAAGAATCTCCGGCCCACCAATCGGCTTCCCCTCTTTACTCACTCCATCCCATAGCCCCTCCCGTTCAAAATTTATATGCTCACACTTTTCATTTTTAATTTCGTCCATAGGATTATTCTACTTTCGTTTATTTCTTAATCAAGTTGCCGAAACCCTCGAGGGCTTTCAAGGCCTCCACAGGAACCATGTAAACCACGGTGTTGCTTTGATCTGAAGCCATATCATTTATTGATTGCAGAGTTCGCAAATGAAGTGCGCCTGGTGTACGAGATAGCATCTCGGCTGCTTTTGAAATATTTTCAGATGCCGCGAGCTCACCTTCAGAATTGATGATGACCGCCCTTTTTTCTCGTTCCGCTTCAGCTTGCTTACCGATTGTTCTTTCCATGTCAGCTGGTAAACTGACATCCTTTAGTTCCACATTCTGCACCTTAAGGCCCCAAGCCACAGTTTCTTTGTCGACAATTTCTCTGATTCTATCCGCAATCTTATCGCGGCTCGATAGCAATTCATCAAGCGTAACTTCTCCCACAATATTTCGCATCGTCGTCTGAGCATATTGGGAAATAGCATAACGAAAATCTTCCACTTCGATGATCGCCCTTTGCGCATCGCTTACTTTGTAGTAAATCACAGCGTTCACTTTAACTGTCACATTGTCGCGAGTGATGGCGTTTTGATCAGGCACATCTACGGCTTTGATTCGAACATCCACCTTTTGATAACTTTGAATAATAGGCAGGACGAGTCTCCAACCTGGTTCCATCACGGAAGTAAATTTACCGAGCGTAAATTTCACCCCTCTTTGATATTGGTTGATCTGACGAATGCTTATGACCGCAATAAAAATAATGATACCTAAAACTGTATACATAAAATTATAAATTAAAATAATAAACTGTATCTATTCTAGCATTATCATGAAAATCTGTCCTTAGGGAAGGAAAAGACCTATACCAAATACTTACCAAAAACTATTATACCGACAATTATCGCCGTAATGGCCGAAATCAAAACCGCACCGGCGGCCACGTCTTTTGTGTCTCTAGCATAGGGATGATAATTGGGTGAAGTTAAATCGATATCAATCTCAATTGCTGTATTGAAAGCTTCAGCGGCCAAAACGAAACCACAAACAATAATGAGTGAGAGCCAGTCCGTGCTGTTTATTCGGAGATAAAAACCGAATAAAGCAACCAAAACTATCACAAAAATCTGAATCCAGGCATTCGGTGTGGTTTTTAAAAAAACGTAAACTCCCCGACTGGCGTAAACGACACTTTTGGCTCTTTTAATAACCGAAAATTCTTTTTCTGTATCAAGTTTATTCATTATTAATAGTGTAACAAAAATTTATTATCGGGGCCACTAGTCCTAATCAAGTAAACACTCGCAGAGTTTGTTTTTGAGAATCACTTTTTGTTCTTTAAGAGTATTGAGAAAAACAGTTTGACCACCGCGACCCTTAGCCAAACGCTTATCAAGCGGAGTGTGGTGATTGTAACCACGACGTATAAATTCTTTAACCAACAGTTCATGCCGATCAAAAAGAGCGCGAGTCTTCCCCACCCAACGTAAAGTTTCCGGGTGATGGGAATAACCACCTTGGCCTTTATGTTTAGTCAAAATATTCCATAGGCCGTGGAGCTCGCGATGCTCGGCCAGCAAATGTTTCCGACATAAATGTTTTGGATGTATATCCCAGACACGCATAGTTTAATAACTGTAACAGATTTTAAATAATCAAGAAAGGAAAAAGCCCCGATCGCACCCAGGCCTGGGTTTGATTGGGGCTTTTTTGTCGCGTAAAGCGACGCGCAAGAACTACTTCTGGTCGTCACGGTAGACGAGGCCGTCCTGCATGATGAAGAACTCGGACCGGCCTTGGAAGGCACGAGTGTAGGCGTAAACTTCGATATAGCCCTTCTCGTGATTCTCCCGCCAGAACGGCGTGACAACGACAGAACCGCTACGCTGACTGGACACCCTGGCCGTCTGGTAGAACCTCGAATCGTTGGTGGCGCCCATGGAGATCACCACGTGCGTGACGCCGCAGAGCGGATCGTAGCTCCGGCTGATCATGGGCACCCAGCCGATTTCGGTCACGCCATTCGTCGTCATCATGGTCAGTCGAATGTCCTCGAGCGGGGCGACGTAGCGGTCACCCTTGCCATTGTTCATCGAATGCACGGTGACCAAAACAATCACACAAGCGAGAAGAAAGAGCGACCCCAGCTTCACCACCTCCGCTCCCGTCAGACCCTTACAACTTTCCGTTTTCATGCTGTCCTCCCTAAGAACTACTGCACAGCAAACTCTTTTATGATTATACAGGCTTTTGACATAGAAGTCAATAAAATAATTTTTAAAGTTAAAGAGCCGGCTCTCCCGTGGGGGAAAACCGACTCTTGATTACACCGAACTCGAGGTTAAAGTGGCGCGCACTAGACACCGGGCGTCTTGACGCGACTCACCAGCTCGTCGGCTGCCGCTTCCCAGATGATATCGCTATCTTCGTGGTTAGACGTGATGACGGCGAGATCGCAGAACTCCTGCGGCTTGTTCACCGGCAAACAAACCAGGAAGTGCGGGCAGCCAGGCGGCACCATGCAGAACGGCTTGAGATGGCTCAGCAGATGATTGACAACTTGACCCTCGTGAATCATGGTGAGCTCGACCGTGCCGAATGTACGCAACACAGCGTAAAGCTTGTTGCGGCGCTCATGAACGTGAAATGGCGTAGCCTGTCCCCCGTTCATTTGGAACGTTCGCACGGCATGGCCACCGATCCCCACCGGAAAGTCTACACCCGGCTTCCACACCCGCACCTGAGGCTTAACGAACGTGACATGCTTCTTCCACGGACTGTGGATGAAAGCTTCAACCGACGGAAGATCTGTGTTTTGCACTGCTGTACTCCAGTTAGTGTTGAAGGACTAATAGCCAAATTTAATACTAGAGTAAAAATACTTAGACGTCAATTTAAACAAACCCCGGAAAAAAGTCGGTCTTAATATGCGAACGTTTTACACCTAGTGACTTTAAAGTCTCTTCAAAACCAATAACCAAAGCGTGTGGACCAGAAAGATAGAAATAACGATGCATAAAATCCGGAATTTCTTGTTTAATAAGTTCAGGGGTAATCCGACCAGTATATTTAGGATCAGCTTTATCCGTCACCGCCTGAATATTTTTAAGACCAATTTTTTCTTTGGCTTCATCCCATAAAAATTGATAAATAGCGTCCGTGGAAAGTTTATTTGAATAAAGCAAAACTATATCGCGTTTTTCATTTCGATCAATCGTATTTTTGATCATACTATAATATGGGGTGATGCCGATGCCACCCGCTACCAAAACTATTTTCTTATTTTCACCGTTTGAATTATATTTAGGCAAAGTGAAATCGCCGGCGAGCTGCGAGGCAATAATCTTGTCCCCTGGTTTTAATTCCAATAATCTTTGCTTGAAGGTACTGGGTGTTTCTGGAAATCGCACACCAATCGCAATTACCTCTTCCGTTGGTGATGAAGCAATAGTCAAGTAACGACGATTACCGCGGCTATCGGCCCCCTTAGGATCAATCGTCCATTCCATATATTGGCCGGCCGTGAATTGTAATTTTTGATCAGGAATGAAAATAAAATCAACAATATCTTTAGCGCTTTGAATTTTCTTTTTCAAGGTCAGGACCAATCTCTGCTTCGGACTAACCAAATAAACAAAAAGGTTACCGATAATCAAAGCCAATTCTGGTGTTGAATAAACTGAACCAAGATGGACCGCTGGCGAAAACAACAAACCAACAATAACTCCGTACACAATTCGCAAATAACGTGTTGGTGGCGAGGTTAGAGGCTCAGTTAACATAACAAAAGCAAAGAAAAAGAAAGAAGTGTGGAAGAAGACGGTAGAAATAATGTTCAGTGAATCCGTAAAGTTTCCCAAGTATGGAGTAACGATAGTTAAAATAGCGACAATAAGAAAACTTAAAACTAAATCAAAGCGGATTAATTTTCTAGTTAATAATAGTCCACCTAAAATGACAATTGGAGTCAAAGACAAAGTCCCCACCCACCAATTGGCAGATTGATTAAAAATATATGCGGTCAAAACGACAGCAATTGCGGCCGGATTAAATAGATGCTTCTTTTTAATTGCCAAGATGTATTTAGAAGCCATGGCTAAAACCGAAGCCCAAATCATCAGGGAAAAAGAGGCGGTCGGGCTCACAATACAAACCAAAATTAAGGCTGTGATATAAACTGATTCGGCGTTAGTCGGTACCCTAAAGGCCCAAGCAAAAATAAAGTTGGTTAACCAACAAACGACTAGAATAACCAGTGTAGAAATTACCAAGGCCCACGGACCAAAAACAAAAAAACCAAAAAAACTTAGCCCGAAAGCGGCAAGCAAAATAACGATTAGATAATACAAAACTAATCGGTACATCGTGATTTTATTTAGAAAATTATCAATTATTTTTAACATATTGCTCAAAATCACTCGTCATCGTAGCGACACCCTGCGAATCAATCATATAGCCTTCGAGGCCCGGCAAATTTTCAATAAACGGTAAACCGGCTCGGCCCATGGCGAAAACGGCAGTGGCAAAACGGTCGGCTTCATAGACATTTGGGCCGACGACCGTAAAACTGATTATATCATTGAAAGTTTCGTTTTTATTATGCGGATTATACACATGCTGGCCACGAGCATAGGTGCCAGAAGTAGCTATGCCTTTATTGTCACCGATACTCAAAACTTTTACGATTTCTGTGTCGGGTTTAAAGGGACTACGAATCCCCGTCGCCCAAAGTTCTCCGTCGGCGTTTTTACCAGAAAACTGTATGTCGCCCCCAGCATCAACATAAAAATTATTCAAACCCGAACGCCATAAAATTTGGGCGGCTTGATGAATTGCCCAACCTTTCACAATACCAGAAGGGTTCAGCGCGCCGCGGCGATTCACCACGTTAAAAAAACCATTTGTCTCTTGTTTTGTTTGTTCCGCTAATTTTAAAATCTCTACCATATCGGGACTGTATTCGGATTTGGAAATTTCACCGCGATTAATTTTCATCAGCTCACTGTCTGGTTTATAGGGGCTGAACTTTTTATCTACATAATCAAAATAAGCATAAACGCGATCTAGATCCGATTGCTTCACTTGTGGATCAACGATTTCTACATTAATCGTCATCCCCATCATAATTTTAGTTTGTTTCATTCTCGATTTAGGAGTTTGCTTGAGATAGGGCCGATTCAAGTGATTTAGTAAAAGCCACACCCGAATCAGTGGCTCCAGAAATAACATTTACTTTAGTTTGTTGAGTCGTTACTACCTCGGTACGCCAAACCGGCAAGGCTGTTTCGTTTATCTGCGCCGAGGTGCGATTATCATTAGGATAAACTAACAAAGAAACGTCGGCTAATTTACCGCCAGTAACGGTCGCCTGAACCTGCATATTACCATACAAAAACTTAATGTCTTGGCCAGTATAGATGCCATCTTTATATTGTGCGCGGCTATTTACTGGAGCGGGAGTTGAATCAACAACTGCCGGATTACTATCAGACATTTTTAAATAAAAAACGTAAGCAATAATGGCAATAATTACAATCGCTGAGATTATATATTTTTTCATATAATTTTTAAAATTAATTTAGATGCAATTATAACATATTTGACAAAAAAGCTGCATCAACTATCATATACTATATATAGAGATTGTGGTGACTACCGATCACCATCCCAAAACTTGGGACCAACTGGCTAATCTATAATTCAAGTGTCCGCGGAAGCGGGAAACTAGGTGGAACCACGAGGAAGCGAATTCCCCGCCCTGGTAAGAATACAAATCGTTGTATTTTTACCAGGGTGTTTTCTTTTATAAAGAATAATTTATTAATTAATAAACTAAAATGGAAAAAAGTAATCTCAATCAAAAAAGGCATTCTCTCGCCCATCTCCTTGGTGCCGCGGTTTTAAGTTTCTATCCTGATGCTAAATTAGCGATTGGCCCAGCGATTGATAACGGTTTTTACTATGATTTTGATTTCAGCGCACCGATCAGCGATAAAGATTTGGGTAAGATTGAGCAGAAAATGCGTGAACTTTCTAAAAAGTGGTCAACTTTTGAAGGTAAGGAAATTTCCGAAAAAGAAGCCCGCGAAATTTTTGCAAACAATTCTTACAAATTAGAATTAATAGACGGTATCGTAAATAGTGAAGATAAAGCAGCGAGAAAAATTACCACCTTTACCTCTGGAGACTTTACTGATCTGTGTGGTGGTGACCATGTCACTAATATGAAAGAAATCGAAAGTGGCTCATTTAAACTGGAAAGAGTAGCCGGGGCCTATTGGCGCGGTGATGAAAAAAATAAAATGTTGACTCGTATTTACGGCTTAGCGTTTGAGACTAAGGCGGATTTAGAGACTTATTTAGTCCAACAAGAGGAAGCTAAAAAAAGAGACCATCGCAAGATTGGTAAGGAATTAAAAATCTTTACCATTTCTGATTTAGTTGGTGCTGGGCTACCCCTATTACAGCCTAACGGCATGATCATTCGAGAAGAAATTGAAAATTATCTTTGGGATTTACATAA
>CAZMNX010000002.1:59005-128303 GCA_964567825.1 uncultured Candidatus Saccharibacteria bacterium | reverse complement strand
TACGACCTTATCCTTAAGAGGGATCTGCTCTACCAGCTGAGCTATGGGCGGATATATTTAATTTTTCGACTCAATGACTTTAACACATTTTTTTATTTTTGAAAAGTTAATATTGGGAAATCTCCCCTTACAGGGGCAGTACCCCAATTGGATTTTCTATTCGTTCAGAAACTCTAGAAAATCTCAATCGGGCTTCGATTCCCAACGAAAGTGCTCCCAGCACTTTCTCTCCGGTCAATTCCTCGTTTCACTCGTCATGTGCCCGGAGTGGGAATCGAACCCACATCCCTTGCGAGACACGATTTTAAGTCGTGCGCGTATACCAGTTCCGCCATCCGGGCATATTTATTTTTTCTAATAATCACACTTTCGTCACTTTGATTATTATTGAGGCCTGGGGCGGAATTGAACCGCCGTATAATTCTTTTGCAGAGAATTGCCTTACCACTTGGCTACCAGGCCGAACCTCTATCTTAATTTTTTATAATGATTTCGTCAATTCTTTGTCTATGCTTTTCACCGCGATCAATATCGAAATGAAAGAAAGGCATTCGGCCAACCTTCACCTTCTCACCCAGAAATTCTCGAAATTGGCTCAGTTGGCGACGAGCAAATTCCAAAGCGGCTTCGGCCTTATTGTCTGGTAAAACGGTAAACAGCACCGTGGCTTCTTTGGCGTCAGTCGAAAGCACAACATTGGTGACGGTGATTAGGGAATTACCATTTGATTCGCGTTGTAAAAACTCCGCGGCCCATTTCTTAATTTGATCTTTTAATTTTTCGTCTCGAAAAGTGGTGGTCATATTTTTAATTATTATTTCTGCACCGTTTTAAACGCCTCTAATTTATCACCTGGGGCGGGGGAAATACTAGCTTGTAATTGGCAACCGAATTCCACCCCCGATCGTACCTCGCTGGTCTTTTCTTTTTGCTGTTGCAATTCACGCACTTTTCCGCGGCCAATTTCTTTTTCTTGTCTCATAATTTTTACTTCGTCACCAACCTTGATTTCACCTTCCTCGACTCTGGCTCCAATCACATTTTTATCTTTAGTGACGCTAAAGAATTTAAGCACTTTGGCTCGGCCAGTCATTTCCTCGACATTAATTTTAGGTGTTTTACTTTCCGCCATTTCGACAAGCCATTCGGTTAATTTGTAAATAATATCAAATATTTTAATCGTAATGCCGGATTTCTCAGCGACAGCTTGCGCCTGTGAATCAATTTTAACATTGAAGCCTAAGATCAAGGAATCTGGTCGCCCAGCGAGTAGGTGAACATCGTTGTCGGTAATATCACCAACACCGAAATTAACAATCTTAACTTTAAAGCGATCATTTTTTATTTTTTCCAGTTCGTGTTCAATTCCTTCAATTGAACCAGTCACATCGGCTTTGATAATAACGTTTATGGTGCCGGTGTTTTCTGTTCCTTCTTCGGTCGCCACTGCTTTCTTTAGTGGAGCTTCCTGGTAGTTATTCACCGCTTCTATCGCCAAGTTTTTATCAGTAAAGGTTTGAAATTTAGTTCCAACCTTCGGTAATTCATCAAAGCCAATGATTCGGATCGGAGAAGAAAAGGTGGCCTCAGTGATTTTTTTACCCAAAAAGTCCTCGGCAATTCTAATTGGAGCCAAAGCCTTTCCTGCCGTAATAAACATCCCATTTTTCAGAGAGCCGTCTTTAATAATCATGGTGGCGGAAATACCTTTTTTCTTATCCAGGTTGGCCTCAATGATTACACCTTCGGCGTTTTTACCAGTATCACCTTTTAATTCTTCAATTTCAGCTACTAAAAGCATTAAGTCTAGTAAGTCATCAACTCCTTGGCCGGTCTTAGCGGAAATCGGCACGAAGGGGGTTTCGCCGCCGTAACCTTCCAAATAGATTTCGTTTTCGGCTAAATTAACTTTGGTTCGTTCGATATCGGCTCCGGGTTTATCAATTTTATTAATCGCTACAATAAAAGGTGTCTCGCTGTCCTTGATGCATTTCATTGCTTCAAGTGTTTGCTTTTTAACGCCGTCTTCGGCTGACACCACCAGAACAGCAATATCGGCGGCACTAGCGCCACGCTCGCGTATTTTCGAGAAGCTTTCATGGCCGGGGGTGTCCAGGAAGGTAATTTTTTTACCTTTGTGTACGACCTCATAGGCTGATATTTTTTGAGTAATACCGCCAGCTTCTTTATCGACAATATTAGTTTTACGAATGTAATCTAGGAGTGTGCTTTTACCATGGTCAATATGCCCCATGATGCAGATCACGGGCGGACGTTCGATTTGCTTTTGTGCATTCGCTTTGTCCATATTGATTTGTGGAAATTAAATTTAAACGAAAAACGTTCATTTTATTTTGTTTTGGTTGCTTCGCTCGCTTTATATAAAGCTTCTTTTTCTTCGGCGGTTAATTCACCCTGTTCAGAATTCATATTTTTGATTGGCTTGGAAAAAACACTAACGTGATCGCGTGAATACATGCTGGAAATAACGACGCCATTTTTTTCCTCATTTAAGAAGGCGGTGGCAAAGCTTTGATTGCCGCCTGAGCCGTCACCCTTAAACGGATTAAAACGAATTGTTTCTACCCCAGACACAGTTTTCTTTAAGCGAGCATCGTTGCTCTTGAAAGTGGCTTCGGCGATGGTTCGAAACTTTTTAAAATCAGTTATTTCTTTTTCTAATAGAGCAAAAGAATCGTCAAGATTTTTTGTTTTGCCAATTAGTAGTTTCCCCAATTTATTTTGAAGCCATATTATCCAAATAAAGAGAATAACTATGACCAGCGCCAAGGCGCCTAAGATGTATATTTCAAACGTCATACAGTTAGGGATTATACAGTATTTGCGCCGATTTGCAAAGGGACAAGGTTTTATATATGATGCGTTTATGGCTAAAATGATTTATTTAGATAATGCTTCGACCACTCCAGTTCGCCCGGAGGTTATTTTGGCTATGAAACCCTATTGGACTGAAAACTTTGGTAATCCTAGCGCCATCACAAAAGGAGGGGTAATCGCTAGGCAAGCCGTAGAAAAAGCCAGGAAAACAATTGCTGACAGTCTACTAAGGCGTCCAAACGAGGTTATTTTTACTTCTGGGGGTACAGAATCAAATAATCTGGCGATTATTGGAGTTGTTAATTACTTGCTAAAACAGCATAAAATTAAATTATCTGATTTTCATTTTATTACTACTAATATTGAGCACAGCTCGGTTACGGAATGTTTTAAAGAATTAGAGCGAAGGGGAGCTAAAGTTGATTATTTAAAAGTTAAAGAAAGTGGGATCGTTGAAGTGAAGGATTTAAGAAAATTAATTAAACCGAATACAATTTTGGTTTCAGTTGGTTATGCTAATAATGAAATTGGTACCGTTCAACCAATTCGAGAAATTGCTAAGGAAATCAGGCACGCTAGGAAAAGCCTATTAGGAAAATCCTCTCCACTTTTTCACACTGATGCTAGTCAGGCCGGGCTGTGGCTCGATTTAAACGTGAATCAGTTGGGAGTAGATTTGATGACCCTCGATGGCCAAAAGATGAATGGGCCAAAAGGGGTGGGAGTGTTATTTAAAAAAGCTAATCTGGAAATTTCGCCAGTGCTTTTTGGAGGAGGCCAAGAAAAAGGTTTAAGATCGGGAACAGAAAACGTACCATTGATTGTTGGTTTGGCCAAAACTTTTGAATTAGCCAGAAAAGATTGGATTAAGAATAATAAAAAAGTGAAAGTTGTTAGAGATTATTTTTGGCAAAATGTTCAAGCAAAAATCCCCGGCGTAATTTTAAATGGCGATTTAGAAAAAAGGTTGCCGAATAATTTAAACATTTCTGTTTCAAATATTAATTCCGAGTTTTTGGTTTTATGCTTAGATGAAGCGGGAATCGTTTGCTCAACCAAAAGTTCTTGCGAACGTGATGCTGAAGAATCCTTTGTGGTGCGAGCCTTGGGTGGGGAAAACTGGCGAGCTAAAACTAGCTTACGATTTTCTTTGGCTGAAAATATTTCTAGAAAAGATATCAATTATGTTGTCACAATTCTTAAAAAAGAAGTTCAAAAACAAAAATTTGCATTTTCCTAAAAAAGTTCTATAATAAGTTTACTATGGATATGGAAAAACTCACTAAACAACAGATCGTCCTAGTCACCTTATTGGTGAGCTTTGTCACGTCTATTGCCACCGGCATTGTGACTGTGGCCCTCATGGATCAAGCGCCAGCTGGCGTCACCCAAACAATTAACCGCGTGGTAGAAAGAACTATTGAAAAAGTGGTTACGGCTCCAGCGGCTAGTAATTCGGCTGCGGTGGTCACTCGTGAGACCGTGGTGGTCAAGGAGGACGATAAGATTGTTGAATCGGTTGATAAAAATAAAAATAGTATCGTTCGAATTTATTCCGATGTTACAGACGGCGGGGACGTGGCACCGAGAACCTTTGTTGGTTTGGGTACTTTAGTCTCTAAGGATGGCTTGATTGCCACGGGTGATATTTTCCTTGATCCACAAGGCAAATATGTTATTTCACTCGACGGTGTTAAATTCAATAAAGTAACAGTTTTGGTTAAAAAAGAAGGCCTAAAGTTTTATTTCCTAAAGGTAATTCAGGATGAAAAAAGCCCAATGGTGTTTGTGCCAGTTAGTTTTTCTGATTCAAATAGTTTGAAACTTGGTCAGACGGTTATTGCTTGGGGTGGTGATACCCGTAACGCTGTTTCGACCGGCATCGTTTCCAGTGTTGTAGATACTGAAGGAAAAAATGAAACCGTTGCTACTAGCACAACCGCTACCACCACGGTTCCGGTCAAAAGAGAAATCGTTGGTATCTCGACAAACATTAATTTAACTGATAGTTTACCAGGCGGTCCATTGTTGAATCTTTATGGTGAAGTCGTTGGTATTCGTGTTAGCTCAAATCTTTCAACCCAATTCAACTTTTTACCATCGAATATTTTAAAACAAGAAATTGTCAGTTATGCCTCCGTTCAATAATTTTACAACTAAGGCCAAGGAAGTCATTCGCCGAGCACATGAATTAGCCATTGAGCGCGGCCAAAATCATGTGAATCCGGTGCATCTTTTGATCGCCTTAATTATGCAAGAGGAAAGCATGGTTTCGTCTATTCTTGATCGCCTAGAAATTGACGTCATACTGCTAACCGATTCACTTCTAGATATTATTGACGGTACGACTACCCAGGCTAATATTTCTTCGCCGGCGATGCAGATTTATTTAACACCCGAGCTGGCTCAGGTAATTGAGGCTTCCGGCAAGGTGGCAGCTGAATTGAAAGACGATTTTATTTCCACCGAGCACTTATTTATCGGTGTTTTAGATGTACCAAGCCCGGCTCGAGAAATTCTCGCTAAATTCAAGATTGATCGAGTGAAGATTATTAAAGTTTTAGCTGAATTTAAAACTAACAATAATGGTGAGGTCCCAGCCGTTAAAAAGTTACGGGCGATTTCTAAATATACCAGGAACCTAACAAAGATGGCCAAGGAGAATAAACTTGACCCGGTTATTGGTCGGGATAATGAAATTTCTCGCATCATTCAAATTTTATCGCGCCGCACAAAAAATAATCCGATTTTGATTGGTGAAGCCGGGGTGGGTAAAACTGCTATTGTCGAAGGCTTGGCCCTAAGAATGTCTCAGGGTGATGTGCCCGAATCACTTAAAGATAAAGAATTAGTTTCACTGGATATGGGGCTTCTGATTGCCGGAACAAAATATCGCGGTGAATTTGAGGAGCGTTTAAAAAATATTATAAAAGAAATAGAAAAATCGGAAGGTAAAATTATTGTTTTTATTGATGAAATCCACACCATTGTCGGGGCGGGTTCGGCCGAAGGGTCGCTTGATGCTTCGAATATGCTCAAGCCGGCTTTGTCCCGTGGGGAATTTAGAACCATTGGTGCTACGACCACCAAGGAATTTCAGAAGATAGAAAAAGATCCAGCCTTAACTCGTCGTTTTCAGTCTGTTTACGTAAGTGAGCCTTCGATCGAAGATGCCATTGCAATTTTACGTGGTTTGAAAGATAAATATGAACTCTATCACGGTGTGCGCATTACTGATGATGCGATTATCTCGGCGGTAAATTTAAGTTCACGCTATATTACGGATCGTTTTTTGCCAGACAAAGCCGTCGATTTGATCGACGAGGCTTCATCGGCTTTGAAAATTTCTTTGGAAAATATGCCACCGATTTTGGAAGAAACCCATCGTAAAGTTTTACGTTTGGAAATCGAACGTGAGGCTTTGAAAAAAGAAGCAGCCGCTGGCGGCAAAAAAGCTAAAGCGCGCGTGAAAATAATTGAGAAAGAGATTGCGGATTTCAAAGAAAAAACTTCCGAAATCGAATTAAAATGGAAAAACGAGAAGGAGACAATTGTGGAAATTAAAGCTCTGAAAAAAGGCTTGGAGCAGGCCAAGATCGAAGCCGAGGCGGCTGAAGTGAAGGTAGATTTAGCGAAGGCCGCGGAAATTCGTTACGGTAAAATTCCTCAAATGGAAAAAGATTTGGCTACCAAGATTAAGCGCCTAAAGCAATTGCAAAGTTCACGCCGTATGCTCAAGGAGGAGATTGGCGAAGAAGATATTGCCGATATTGTTTCGCGTTGGACTGGTGTACCGGTAAAAAGAATGCTCGAAGCCGAAGCCGAAAAACTTAATCGAATGGAAGAGGAGCTGAAGAAAAGAATTATTGGTCAAGACGAAGCCGTGCAGAAAATTTCAGACACTATTAAGCGTTCTCGCGCTGGCATCGCCGATCCAAATAGACCGATTGGCTCATTTATTTTCTTGGGTCCAACTGGCGTCGGTAAAACAGAATTAACCAAAGCTTTAGCCGAATTTATGTTTGATGATGATAAAGCGCTTATTCGCGTGGATATGTCGGAATTTATGGAACGCCACGCTGTTTCTAAACTGATTGGCTCACCACCTGGCTATGTTGGTTATGAAGAAGGGGGAAATTTGACCGAGATGGTGCGACATCGCCCATACTCAGTTATTCTTTTTGATGAAATCGAAAAAGCTCATCCAGAAGTCTTTAATATTTTGCTTCAAGTTTTGGACAGTGGTCATTTAACGGATGCTAAAGGCCGCGTGGTTAACTTTAAAAATACAGTAATTATTTTGACCTCAAATATCGGAGCACAGTTTATCGATAAAATGGAAGAAATTGGTTTCAGTATGGATAAAACCAAAAAAGCTGAATATGAAGATGTGAAGGATAAAGTGACTCGCGCCCTCAAAGAGCATTTCCGTCCGGAATTCTTGAATCGTTTGGACGATGTTATTATCTTTGATATTTTGAGTGAAAAAGCGGTGGCGGAAATCGTGAATATTCAGCTTGATATTGTCCGTAAACGCCTAGAAGAAAAAGAAATTAAATTGGTGATTAGTAAAGAAGTGGTTTCGTACCTAGCTAAAGAAGGCTACAATCCACAATACGGCGCTCGTCCTTTAAAGCGCTTGATTCAAAATAAAATTCTCAATCCCGTGGCATCACTGATGATCTCTCGCGGCGTTTCGGCCGGCGGCACTATCAATGTTGATCAAAAAAATAAGGAGTTTACTTTTGAGGTGAAAGGGAAGAACAACCGCCCCGGTTCGCAGACTCACCACCCCGCCCTAACCAAGGCGGGGAAAGGGAGCGCTTGATTCGTCTCTAAAATCTGATAGAGTGTGTAGGTCGCAATATGCGCCGATCGGATAGCGGCTATTCCAGCAGACTGTAAATCTGCGGCCCAATGGGCATCGTTGGTTCGAGTCCAACTCGGCGCACCACTTAATAAGAAAATTTTTTATATTATGGATAACTCAAGTAGTAATCGGCAAGAAACAGTTGAGCTGGCGCCCGTGAGTTTGGAGGAACTTTCTTTGAGGCTGGATAATTTACGTGAAAATGAATATACTGTTCTAGATAATGGCGAGGTCGTAAAAGCGATTTCAAAAATACGCGAAGAATTTGTTACTCAACTTTCATTAGAAAAGGAAAGATTTAACCGAGTATTTAAGACCGCTAATGGTTCAACTTACTTTCAACTAGTAACCGGACAAACCTTAAGAGCAAAGATGATACCCGATCAACATGAATTCATGAGCGGGGAGGGTAACCATTTTAAATTTCAACCGATTATGAGAGAATTGTTTTTTGTTTCTCAAGGAGAAGTAGATAGGCTTGTAGAGTTGTTGAAAGAAAATGATGGTGAGTATCGTCCAGGTGAGGTAGTGACAGTAACTGAATACGGACTGGAAGTTAGTCCTTTCGAACTTAATCTTGTAAGAGAAAACGATGGTGCCCCTCAAATTGTGTTTGAGAAAAGAGGTAACAAATTATTTCTCAACAGATCAGAACGTAAAGATCTAAAAGGAAATCTTGAGATTCTTAAAGATGAGTTAACTGGAGGTATTCATTTGGGACATCCTATTATTGAAGTACTAAAGTAGAAATCACTCTGCTTTTCATTAACTCAGTTAGTTTGTGCTATACTTTTTAGGTGGAAAAGTATCAAGAATTAATAAAGGATTTTCTAAAAAAAAGAATCATAAGCGAGCTGTGGTACCAAGACATTGAAGGTTACCTAAAAGCAATTATTTTGTATGGTTCGGTTGCCAAGGGCACTAATCGGTCAGATTCCGATATTGATCTTCTTTTTATATTACCGATCGATGTGGAAAAAAAGTATACAAAAGGAGAATATGTTTATCAATATAATGGGAAGGAATATAATATTGTAATTAGATCTATTGAGAAGTTAAGAGAAATTGCTGGTGGTAAGCCAGATTTATTTCAGGCTGAAATATTTAGAAAGAGTATTGTTGTTTGGAAGAAAGATGACGAGGTAAGTAAATTAATATTTGAGATTGCCGGAGTCATAAATAAAGCCGAATCTTACTTGGGAAAAATTGTTGAAATTAAAATTGACCGTCCGAAGGGTTCAAAACATCCTAAACATAATTTTATTTATGATTCTAACTATGGCTTTGTTCCGAATACCTTATCGCCGGATGGGGAAGAGTTAGACGCTTATGTTTTAGAAATTGATGAACCTATTGAAAATTATAAAGGCAAATGTGTGGCCGTAATTCATAGAACCAATGACGACGATGATAAATTGGTGATTATTCCAAAAGAAATAGATAATATTTCCGATGAAGAAATAAGAAAACAAACCAATTTTCAAGAAAACTTTTTTAAGTCGGTGATAATTAGATAAAATATATAGTGTCTAGGGTGGAGGGGTAAAGTCACTTTACTAACCAAGCTCAGTTTGATAGATTTGATATATCATGGACCGAGAATTTCTACTCAAAGCAATAGAGAAAGCCAGGGAATCGGTGGCGGCTGGTGGCTTTCCGGCGGGAGCGATTGTGGTGCAAAACGGGAAAATTATCGGTGCGGGAATTTCTGTCGGTAACTTGCTCAAAGATTCAACCTGCCACGGTGAAATGGTTTCTATCCGTGATGCTTTTAAAAATATTAATTCAGGAAATTTAACTGGTGCTACTTTGTATGCTTCGATGCAACCGTGCCTCATGTGTTTTGGCGCGGCGATGTGGGCAGGAATTTCTAGAATAGTTTTTGCTTGTGCTAAAGAAAAAGTATCACCAGAATATTATGGCGGACACTATAACACTTCGGATATTAATCAGAGTCTTCTTCGGCCGATTGAAATCGTTCAGATTCCGGAATTGGAAGCCGAATCCTTGGCAGTTGTTTCCGCTTGGGAGAATAAATAGCTTTACTTTGCTGGTCTGAATTGATAGATTGAGATTATGAATTTTCACATCATCACTTTATTTCCCGAGATGTTTGACTCATATCTAAATGAGTCGATTTTGGCGCGGGCGCAGAAGGAGGGGAAGATTAAATTTAATTTTTATAACCCTCGAGACTATGTAAAGCCAACCGCTGGTCAAAAGAAAAATGCCAAACCATATTTGCGGGTGGACGATAAACCGTACGGTGGTGGTCCGGGCATGGTCATGCAAGCGGAGCCGATGATTAAAGCAATTGAAGCGGCTTTAAGGAAGGTTAAAATTAAAAATAAAGCAAAAGTTATTTTTCTGTCTCCGTCGGGTAAACAGTTTGATACAGTTTATGCTAAAAATATTTCAAAAAAGTATAATGATATTATTATAATTTGCGGACGATATGAAGGAGTTGATTCTCGTGTAATTAAAATTTTCAAAGCCGAACAAATTTCGGTGGGACCTTTTGTGCTGACCGGCGGGGAATTACCAGCCATGATTATCGCCGACTGCGTAGCGCGGCAGATTGAAGGGGTGCTCGGTAATTTTGCTTCACGCGAGGAAGAACGAGTTGCCAGTTCGGAAATGTACACCCGCCCAGAGGTCTTAATTTATAAAGGCAAGAAATATAAAGTGCCACCCGTGCTTTTGTCGGGTAATCATAAAAAGATCGAGGAGTGGAGAAAAAACCAATAGGGGCGTATAATTGAGCCATGAAGAATACCAAAGGTTTTATCGTTTCTTTATTAGTAGTTATTATTGCTATTTTAATAATTGGTGGCGGAGTTTATATATTTGTTGATAAAAAGGCTGAGGCTCCAGCTGTTTTCGATACACCTATTGCCTGTACCATGGACGCTAAACAATGTCCTGATGGTTCCTATGTTGGTCGTAGCGGACCGAAGTGTGAGTTTGTTTGCCCCAAGGCTGCTAATTTGAAATATAATAGTGCGGGTTTACAATTTGAATATCCTACCTTACTTTCGATGCAACAGGTTAGTGGAAAAGTTGTGCTTGAACACTCAGTGCCTTTTAAACATATGGACCCATGTGACTTTAAGGGCGATGGAACAGTCCTTGAAAGGTTGACTGATTTTAATGTTTCTTTTCAACTTTTCAATCAAAACCTAAGCAGTTTACTACAAAGTAGTGCTTCCCCAGGAGAAAGCTATGTTTACAGTAATCCTTTCAAAACTAATTCTTTAAGTGGTTACAAAATTCAGGTTGGAGTAGAGGGTTGTGGTTCTCTTATATATTATTTTCCTACCTCCATTAATCAGACGCTGGTAATTACTCGTTCACTTATTACCGAGCTTAGTGACGCGATCATGGATAAACAAAAGTATTTGAGCCTTCCCGGTGTCATTTTACCCTCACAAGAAGAGATGATAATGAATCAGATTTTAGATTCTCTAAAGCTGGCGCCAACTATTACTCCTGTAGAATTTATGGATTTAATTCTGTATATTCAAGACAAAGCCCAAGTCGCAACCAATAGCTGTAGTGTCACTCACAAGGCACTTTACAAAATTCCTAAAACTACCACGGTGACCGATACCTCCTTAAGGATTCTTTTTGCTGAAGAATTATACACTTATGGTTCTTATAAATCAGTAACTATCGTAAACGGTGTAGCCAAAGTCATGTTGGAAAGTAATTTGACTAAGGCGGGTAAGCCAATCGGTTCTCTGAGTAGTTGTGAGAGTTCACATTTATTATCAGTCTTGAAGGATACGCTTACTCAGTATGATTCTATAAAATCTGTTGAATTGCTTTCTCCGCAGGGCCCCATTCAGTTTTAATGATTAAGAAATTTAAATATACTATCGGTATCGACGAAGTGGGGCGCGGACCTTTGGCCGGGCCGGTGGCGGTGTGTGCCCTGTGTTTAGGACCAAAGCTCAATAAAAACAATTTTGGTAATTTTAGTCCTCTCGTCAGACTCAGGACGAAGAAGCTTCGCGATTCGAAAAAATTGTCGCATTTGCAACGAGTGAAGTGGTTAGAGAAAATAAATTCTGAAAAAGAAAAGGGAAATATTTTATATAAAGTCAGTTTTGAAAGTAATAAAGTGATTGATCAAAAGGGTTTAACTTTTGCGATTAAAAGAGCATTAAGTAAATCCTTAAAATATTTAGAAAAGAAACCAAATGAATGTTTGGTGCTGTTGGATGGGGGATTAAAAGCGCCAGCGGAGTATAAAAATCAAAAGACGATAATTAAAGGTGATGAAAAGGAGCTGGCAATCGCACTTGCTTCGATTGTCGCGAAGGTGACGAGGGATACTTTAATGATTAAGCTAGCCAAAAGGTATCCCGGCTATGACCTCGAAAAACATAAAGGTTATGGGACTAAAGCACATTATAAAGCTTTGAAAAGTAAGGGTATTTCGGCGATTCACCGTCGCCGCTTTTTAAATCCTTGACATTTTACCCCTTTGGGTGTATAATTGTGGCAGGTAGGTTAGGTTTCCCGTGTGGGTAAACCTATGACAACAACGTTCGAAACACTCGAGCAATCGAGGATCGGAGATCGCGATGAGCGAGAAGATCAGTCATGCGGCCACCATGGTGGTCATCCGTAAGGGTAAGAATCCCGGCGAGATCGAAATGATCGCTTTCGTGTATACGAAGCATCGTCCGGGCCGTCAGCCATTCAGTTCGTGGAAATTCCCGACGGAGGGCGGAGAACCGGGCGAGACCCGCTGGATGACGGCGGCTAACGGTGTCGTGCGTGAGTTGTGCGAGACCCCGGACAATCCGGAGGGTTTCGACATTCAAGCGCTCGGTCCGCGCGATGCAGCTGGCGAACCGCTGCCGTCCCTGGTGAGTCGGGTCCCTGGCGATGCCGACAAGGAGGCGGAATGGCACGACAAGTGCGTGTTCGTTATGAAGCTGAGCCCGGAGAGTCTCTCGCGCCTGCGCAAGCAGCCGAAGTGGGAAAAGGGTGATGAGCTCTTGGGTGTTCCGGAGTTTGTGGAGGCAGGCGAGCTCTGGCAGCGGATGCTCGAGCGCGGACAGCCTTTTCATCGGGCCGTTCTCTTCCGGGTGCTGAAGCATCTGGCGAGACAGTTCGAGCCGGTGCAGCGCCGGTACGGAGAGATTCTCCGGAATCCGCACAGCCAGCAGGCCATGATGGGTCGCGGAAATTGCCCGATTCAGTTCATGGATTAAGCACGAGGAGGATTGAACGAAGTTCTTGACGAGAGGCCGGACACAGGAATGTGGACGGCCTCTTTAGCTGCTTGAATATTGCTTTTTATCTCTAATATGCTAAGATAGCCCTCATGGTAAATCACATGCGACATAATCGTTCCCAGCGTGGGAGCGTTCGATCCCATCATGCTTTAAAGGCGGCGGATCTTTCTGTTTGTCCAGATTGTGGTACTAAAAGACTAAATCATAAGGTTTGCTTGAACTGCGGCAAATACAATGGCCGAGTGGTCATTGATGTTGGTGCTAAAATTGCTAAGGCGGAGAAGAAACTCAAAGCAAAGAAAGAAGCTACTAAATAAATTAAGAATCCCCTCCAAAAGAAATGGTTGGGGATTTTTAAATATTGTTTGTTTTTTTGTCTGGTTTAGTATATAATTTTCACCAGTTAAGTTAATGATCAGTTATTTAAATGGCAAATAGGCACATTGCAAGATCCATAGTCCTTCAATCTCTCTTTGAGCTTGATTTTCGAAATACTCCAGAAAACGAATCTGAAGAGATCCTTTTGCGTAATGCGGCGGAATTTGCCAACGATGTTATTGATAATAATTTTGTTAACTCTCTCTTAAACGGTGTTTTACAGAAAAGAAAAGAAATTGATTTAGTGATTGAAAAGGCGGCACCCGATTGGCCATTAGATAAAATTTCTATTATTGATCGAAATATTTTGCGCATCGGTTTATACGAATTACTTTTTGCTGATTCTAAAGAAGTACCAGCTAAGGTGGCTATAAATGAAGCAATCGAATTATCCAAAAACTATGGTGGTGAAAAGAGCAGTAAATTTGTGAACGGAGTTTTGGGCTCGGTTTATAAAGAATTAGGTGAGCCAGATAAAGATGCTGTTTCGCCGAAAAAGAAAAAAGCTATTGCCGATATTCCTTATGAGCAAATGCCAATTGAAAGATTGGGCGGAGCCGTCGTTTATGCTCAAAATGATGGCCACTATTATCTGGCTCTAGTTCATGATGTTTTTGGCTATTGGACTTTATCCAAGGGGCGATTAGAAGCTGAGGAAAATGAGCAAGAGGGTACTAAGAGAGAAATAAAAGAAGAAATAGGCCTGGACGTTCAGGTGCTGGATGAAATTGGTCGCAATGAGTATGTCGCCAATCATCCCGAGAAAGGTAAAATTCGTAAACAAGTAGCTTACTTTTTAGCTAAGGCTGATTATAAAGAATTAGCTCTAGAGAAAGATAACGGCGGTCTCGACGAAGCTCGCTGGTTTAAATTAACTGATCTCCAAGATATTAAAACTTACGGCGATATTTTGCCGTTTATTACTAAGGCCGTGAGCTTGATTTCTCTGCAAAACTAGCTAATATAGATTTATGATCAAGAAAAGCACCCCTGATTTCGCTAAGTTCGAGGAGATCTCCGGCATTACCTTTAAGAATAAGGAGCTATTAAGACGCGCTTTCACTCATCGCTCATTTTTGAATGAAAACAAGGGAATGGAGTCCTCGCATAACGAACGCTTGGAATTTTTAGGTGATGCTGTTTTGGAACTCATGGTGACGGAATATTTGTTTGAAAAGTATCCGGATAGTAATGAGGGTGATCTAACTGCTTATCGAGCGGCGTTGGTGAATGCCATCACCCTGTCGGAGGCAGCCCAGAAAATTCAAGTGAATGATTTTCTTTTGTTATCTAAAGGTGAGACAAAAGATACCGGCAAGGCTCGCCAATATATTTTAGCCAATACCATGGAGGCGATTATCGGCGCGATTTATTTAGATCAAGGTTATGATGCTTCCAAATATTTTATTTCTAAAAATATTTTCCATTTGATTGATAAGATTATCGAAGAGAAGAGTTGGATTGATGCTAAGAGTAAGTTTCAGGAAAAAGCTCAAGAAAAGGAAAGTACCACGCCACAATATAAAACAATTAAAGAAGAGGGTCCGGATCATGATAAAAGATTCACGGTTGGCGTTTATTTAGGCAAAGAATTAATTGCTTCGGGTGAGGGCCAAAGCAAACAAGAAGCCGAGCAAATGGCCGCCCGCAAAGCTCTGGAAACAAAAAAATGGTTATAAGTAGTGAAAGTCCACTAGTCTTTAGTGATCAGTCACCAGATGAGCAAGAGAGAATTTTGCATGCTCAGGCAAAAGCTAGAATGTATCGTAATAATCTAGAATCGCTGGATAAGCACAGTGAGGATGTTTTCCACATAGGTAAAATTTTAAGGGACAAATGGCAGGCCGATATTAGAGATTTTATTATGGGCCACTTTTTTATTGGCAGTGGTTTGGAGGACAGCAAATTAAAAGATATGCCCTTTGATACCCCTGATCGAGATATTGAAAACTTTATTAGTGATTTGAATGAGCATAATAAGGGGGCGGTTTATAACGACCCCCAAGATTCTTTCTAGGATTGTAAATTGGGCCTAAAATCTGCTAAAATAGGGCAATGCTTAAGAGCATTGAAATATACGGTTTTAAATCGTTCGCCAAGAAAAGCGTCCTAAATTTTAATACTCCGATTTCGGCCATTGTTGGCCCGAATGGTTCGGGAAAATCTAATGTGGCCGAGGCCTTTCGTTTTGTGTTAGGCGAACAATCAATTAAGTCTTTGCGTGGTAAAAGGGTAGAAGATTTGATTTTTAACGGCGGTAAGGATGCGGCACGGTCTAATCGCGCTTCGGCTAAGGTGGTTTTTGATAATAGCAAAAGAATGCTTAATCTGGACTTTGATGAAGTCTCGATTGAGCGAGTGGTGCATCGTGATTCCGTTTCAGAGTATTTCATAAACGGTTCAGCTGTGCGTTTAAAAGATATTATCGAACTTCTAGCTTCAGCTCATATCGGCGCGTCTGGTCATCATATTATTTCTCAGGGTGAGGCGGATAAGATTTTGAATTCGAATATTAAAGAACGCCGTGAAATTATTGAGGAAGCTTTGGGCTTGAAAATCTATCAGTATAAGAAAGAGGAAAGCCGCCGCAAGTTGGAAAAGACTGATGAAAATATCAAGCAGACCGAATCATTAAGGCGTGAAATTGCCCCACATATTAAATTTTTGAAGAAGCAGGTAGAAAAGATCGAAAAGACGATCGAGATGCGTAATGATTTGAAAGTTTTATATCAAGAATATTTTAAAAGAGAATCGGAATATTTAAAATACACGAAAGAGGTTTTGCAAAATGAAAAACGTGAGCCATTAGCTCAATTGAAAGCCTTGGAAGATGAATTGAGGCGAGCCAAGGAAGTTTTGGAAAAAGTTCCCGGTCGCGATGCTAAAAGCCACGAGATTGTTGAGGTAGAAAAGAAATTACGTGAGGAACGAAGTCAGAAGGACTCTTTAATGCGTGATATTGGCCGAATTGAGGGAGAAATTATCTCGCTCGATCGTTTACTTAAAAAACAAAAAGAGGCCGCTCAAACCAGCCAATCAAAAATGGTGGAATTGTCTTCTGTCGAGAATTTAGCTAAATCAATTAAGTTGGAATTGGAAGAGGGCAATATCGAATCGGATATCAGTAAGATAAAAAATATTTTCAATAAGATTAGGGAGATTCTAGCTAACTTTATTGAGAAAAATAAGACCGAAGAAAATCAAGATTCAACTCGTGAATTGGAAGAAGAAATCGTTGGTTTGAAAAAGAAGAAAACAGAAACGGATACTCAGTTGGTGAGACATACTGATGAAGAAAGAAAATTACTGGCGCAGTATAATCAACTACAAGGAGAAATCGAAAAAGAAAAAGATTCGAATCGTGATGCGGAAAAAGCTTTGTTTAGAATCGTGGCCGAGCAGAATGAAATTAATACCAAGCTAGCCACCTTAAATAACCGAGAAGAGAAATTAAGAATTGATGAGGCTAATTTCAAACAGGAATTAACGGAAGCGGGAGTTTTAGTCGGCTTGGAGGCAGTGCGCTATCAGGATTTCGCCGTTTTTGGTGAAGGTAACGTTTCCTTAAGTAATGAACAGATAGCAACTGAAGATCGATTAAAGCAAGAAGAGCGTCGACGTAATATTGAACGTATTAAAATTCGTTTGGAAGATGCTGGTGTTGGTTCGGGCGACGAAGTCCTTAAGGAATACAAAGAAGTAAGTGAACGTGATGAATTTTTGGCGCGAGAATTAGAAGACTTGATTAAATCTTCACAATCATTGTTGGCTCTGATAAAGGAATTAGATGATAAATTAATTTTTGAATTTAAGGCTGGAGTCGAGAAAATTAATGTTCAGTTTCAGGATTTCTTTAGTAAAATGTTTGGTGGCGGAGTGGCAAAATTGAACGTGATTCGAGAAAAAAAGCGTAAGCGCAGTGATACGGAAATTAATACGGAAGACGAAGGTGAAATGGTGATGGAAGAGCCCGAAGAAGAAAGTGAAGAGGGAATTGATATTGAAGTAAACTTACCCAAGAAAAAAATCAAAGGTCTCATGATGCTCTCGGGTGGTGAACGAGCGCTGACCTCGATTGCTTTATTGTTCGCAATGTCTCAGGTAAATCCGCCACCATTTATCATCTTGGATGAAACTGATGCGGCGCTTGACGAAGCCAATTCTAAGAAATATGGCGATATGATTTCTGAATTATCTAAATATTCTCAACTTATTTTAGTTACTCACAATCGCGAAACTATGTCTCGGGCCGGAATAATTTATGGTGTCACCATGGGGATGGACGGTGTTTCTAAATTACTTTCTATTCAATTTGAGGAGGCGGTTCAGGTGGCGAAATAAAAAGAGTCGTCCGGTATGAGCGGACGACCCTGGTTACTACTTTGATTTTTGCGCGTGATTTTTTGCTACCCAAAGGCTAGCAATGATCATGAGCGATCCGGACACTATCCAGGCGGCGTTTATGCCGGCCAGTTTAGCGATCAAACCGGAGACCAATAATCCCAAAGCGCCGCCAAAATGCTTGATCATCGAACCAAAGGAAGAAAGAGTCGCTCTCTCCTTAGGTGAGACGATGCATTTTTGAACGTATGAGTCCATGATTGGATCAGCCATTCCGCGACAGAGCTCATGGAGTAAGAAGAAAGTTACTACCGGATAAATTTGATGGCAGGTGGCGGTCAAGATCACACACAGACCGATTAACACCTGAGACCAAACCATCTGGTTTTTTTCTTCCTTTATTAGCCAGTCAATCCGGCTCGACAGCACCGCTCCAGCCATTAGTGTTATGTTGATTACTCCGGCAATGATGCCATTGTGCGAGTTACTGAAGCCAAGGTTGGAAAAGAGCTTTTGCCATTCCATATTCGGGGCCATCATCGCAAATGTTTGCACCCCGCTAATAATGAGAACAAAGCGAAAGTTCAAATCCTTCTTGGCGAAGGTTAGGCTTTTCTGCCAGGTCTGTTTCATTTCTACCAAACCCGCTTTGAGAGAAAACTTTTGTCTCACAAAGTTTTTTTCCTTCATAACAAGTAGGACAATCAAACCCGTAATCAAGAACAGTAAGCTGCTCATGAAGAAGGGTAGATTAAGTCCTTTGTCGCCAAGCCAGCCTCCCGCTAGGGCCGTTGCGATCACCGCCATTCGTGAAATTAAACTGCGTTTGGCGAAGATCTTTTTTATGTTGTGATCTTCGCCGTTAGCTTTTAGACTGTCCACCAACCAAGCATCGAATGCTCCGCTGGCGAAAGTTCGGCCAACGGCGCCAATTGTTTCAGCGATCGCAAAACCACCGAAACCTCTGGACAGACCGTAGACACCACAGGACACTGCCTCCAAGAGACAGGAAATAACGATTGAATTCTTTCGGCCGAAGATGTCGGCAAAAAGGCCAGTCGGAATTTCACAGAGAGTGATCGTCATAAAATAAATGACGTTCACCGTGTTGACCCAGAATTCATCAAGACCACCGGACCGTAGGAAGTTGCTGTAAACTCCCATGATGAACCCCATACTGCCACTTGTCAGGGCCGAGATGAGGTAATAGGCCGCTACGATTTTTTTCGCTTTCACTGTCTTACTCCATTTGAGATTTTGGTTTGTCAAAGAACTGCTATACGAAAGAATCTCGGCTTTCGTTTAGCCGAGATCCTTCTAAAATCAGAGGGGGAGATTTTTATGCTCTGCGCGAGCTTCTAAAAATATCACGGCTAAACAAAAATGGATTATGGACTGACATGGCAATAAAGCCGACGCAGTCGGTGTTCCAGTTCTTATTAAGCTGTGAATATTTTCTATTCATATTATTAATACTACAGAGGTATCAAGACCCGTCAAGGATTGACTGGGGATAAGTCAATAGGTGTTGTAATATAAGGCTATTTCAGGCCTGAAAATAATTTGGCTTAACCTAATAGCTAAGAGTCTTGCTATTTTGACGAAAATAGTGCAGAATAGAGAACTAATTTAATAATTCTTAATTAAAAAAAATAATGGGAAAATTTAATCGAGGCGGTGGTGGCGGATTTGGTGGCGGTCACGGTGGGCACGGTGGTGGTTTCGCCGCTCGAAATGCTGGTGGTTTTGGTGGCCGAAAGCCTTGGGATAAAGGTGGCGATCGTGGTCCAGTTGAATTACACGATGTGATTTGTACTGACTGTGGTAAAAATTGTAAGGTGCCTTTTCGCCCCTCAGGTGATAAGCCAGTCTATTGTAAAGATTGTTTTGTAAAGCATGGTGGTCCTGATCGCGCTAATTCTGGTCCAATGCCAAGACGTGCTCCTCGTCCTGGTTTTAATGATAAAACTGATTATCGTACTCCGGTTCGAGTAGCCTCACCTGATGATTTTTCAAGTAATGATATTAAGACGCAACTAGCGATGATTAACATTAAGCTTGATAAGATTTTGAAATCGCAAGGTCAGGATCCAACTCCCAAAAAGGAAGTGGCTCCAGCTCCAATTGCTGAGGTTAAAGTAGCGCCTGTTGTAAAAGAAAAAAAAGTGGTAAAATCAGCTAAAGCTAAAAAAGCTTCAAAAAAATAATTATTAATTAAGCAAATTAAATATCATGGCCAAAAGAGCATCACAAGATATTAAAAATAAAACTTCTCGTTCTCGCAAGACAGCGAAGCGCTTGGCAACCAAGCACGCTCGTTTAGCCGCTAAAAAGGCGAAGAAGGCTAAGAAATAAACTAATCAGCCCCGCGCGACCGTGATGGTCGGCGGGGCTGGGTCCTAATGGACCGGGGTTAAGGAAGATCGGAGAAACGAACGTGTGCGACGTTCAGGTGATAGGTCTTGCTCATGATTCTCATGAAAGCGAGATTATCGCCGGTGTGAATTAGCTGGAAGTCTTTCCCGTGCATCATCGTGAACGCCGTTCCCAGCGCCCAGATGGTGAAGACGTCTCGTGCCTTGGCCCGAGTTGGCATTGGCAATGGATAGCACACGAAGCGACGTTCGTTGAGTGTCGACTGGCGATGATGGATCATGTCCCGATGGGCATGTGTCCAGATCGTCGGGTCGGTCAGCTCCAATTCGTAGTGCAGTCCCTGGGGGACCGCATGTCCGAATTCGAGGTAGAAGCCGTGATCGAGCAAGAGCCCGTCCGGTGCATTCACCTCATGAACCACGGCGACAAGAGGCGCCAGGGCATTTACTCCGTGTACAATCTCTGCTGTCAAAGTTACGTTCATTTAACGTTTCCTTCTCAAGGGGTTAAGAGTTCTTCAACCCGAACTGATCTAGTAATACTTTACCTAAAAATTTGATTTTGGTCAAATACCATTCTTTTAAATTTATGTTAGAATTTATAGCAATATGAGCAATCCTTTTGAGAGCCATTTGGAAGATGATATTTTATTAACTGATGCCTTTAAGAAAGCTCAGGAACTTGAAGATCCTGTGAAGATGCAAGACTTCACAAATAACAGGGACCTTGAACACGACTTGCAATATGTTGCCGATATGGAGCTTAAGTTTAAGGAATCTGAAGCAAGGGACACGCAGGTTGAAGCGATGCTACGTAAAATGGCTAAGGTTTTTGAAATGATTGTTTACGAGCAAATTGAATTAAGCAACTGGCTCGGTGAATCAGCCATGACACAACAGGCTTCAAAATACGATGATTATAGAAATGGTGTCGATTCAATTGTAGAACTTGACGTCGATGAAGGTGTTACTCACTTGGCTCTAGCAATTGATGTTACTTCGAGTCACGAATTACAAAGGAAGTTTGACCGAATAAAAGACGAAATAGATCGAGGAATATTAACTAACGTAAAGTACTTTGTTTCTGAAGCTTTAGGCTTTAAGGGTGAAAAAAGAAATATTCCAAGGGTGGTGATCGGGGCTGATCGAAAAACGATTATAGATTTGGTTGAAAAATGGATGGAGGAGGATAAAGATGCCCTAGAGATGCACGTTGTTCAAGCAATTGTGGTCGAAGAGATAATTGCTCAACTTGAGGCATTTAAACAGTATGCCGAATCAATTGGCCGACCAGACGTTGCCAAAGTTTATGAACGAACTCTGGCCATTTTGGCAAAAATTAAACTGGATAAAGACTTACCAGAACAAATGATTGACGATGCTCATGATGATCAAGTTTTAGCCGCTATTAATAATAATCTTTTGGGATTTAAACAAACAAAATGAAAATAAATAACTTTTTCAAATTAGTAATTGCGCTAGTCGTCTCGCAGCTGGCGGGAATCATCGGGGCGATTTTTACCACCCCTTCAATTCCTGGCTGGTACACGGGTTTGATAACAGGACCATTAAATCCACCGTCTTGGGTTTTTGGTCCAGTCTGGACTACTTTATTTATTCTTATGGGCATTGCCGCTTTTTTGGTTTGGCGAAAGGGTTTAGGACGTCGTGATGTAAAAATCGCCCTAAGTATTTTTGTTTTGCAATTAATTCTCAATACTTTTTGGTCAATTATCTTTTTTGGTTGGCAAAATCCAGGTGGAGCCCTAATCGAGATTGCTTTCCTTTGGTTGGCCATTTTGGCTTCGATGATCGCCTTTGCTAGAATTTCTAAGCCTGCTATGTATTTGCTTTTACCCTATATTTTATGGGTTAGTTTCGCCTCGTACTTGAATTATACTATTTGGATCCTAAATTAATTAGTCCCGTTGCATTTGGCTCGTTTTGGGCATAAACTTGAGATATAAAGGTCGAACTATTTTAGTTGATTAAAGTATATAAAACTATGTCTAAAAATTATTTATGGTGGCTAGTGGAATTATTAGTTTGGTATTTTTTCTTTTATGCTATTTTATTCGCCATTAAAAATCCGGTGAGCATTAGCTGGATGGCTTTTGTTATTCTACTTCTAGCTTCTCTTGGCACTTTTGCTAGTCCATTAACTAGGCATTTAAGCATTTGGAATAAGGTTCTTGATAAGATTGTTAAAAAAGAACGGGATAAAATGGAGTTTTAATTTTTATGGTCAGAATAATTGTTAAGGCTAAAACGAAAGCTAGGATAGAAAAGGTTGAGAGAATTAGTCAACCAACTTTGGGCTTGAGTAATGAAAAAGCTAAGAAAATTGATACACCGATTTATAAAGTATCAGTTAAGGAAGCTCCGGTGGCCGGCAAGGCAAACGAGGCGATAATTAAAGCTTTAGCCAGTTATTTTGACACTTCACCTTCGTCAATTACCCTGATTTCTGGTCAGACTTCTAAACAGAAAGTTTTTGAGGTAGAATAGAGTTATGAAAAAAAATAATACAATTAAAACCGTCCCCAAGGTTACTTTTAAAACCTTATTGCTAGACAAGGATTTTATAAAAACTGGTAGTTCGGTGTGTCCAATTTTTGATTGGCAAGATTTATCAACCAAGGATATTTTTGCCGGTAAAAAAGTAATTGTTTTTGCTCTACCCGGTGCCTATACCCCAACTTGTTCTGGTACCCATCTGCCAGGTTACGAAGCTAAATATTCCGACTTTAAGAAGTTAAGTGTTGATGAAGTTTATTGTTTGTCAGTAAATGATGCTTTCGTTATGCTTAATTGGTTTAATGATTTGGAAATTAAAAATGTGAAGTTCTTGCCAGACGGCGCTCTCGAGTTTACTAAAAAGATGAAGATGTTGGTAAAAAAAGATAATCTAGGGTTTGGTAATCGTTCTTGGCGTTATAGTATGTATGTCGTGGACGGTAAAATTCAAAAGATATTTGCGGAGGCTGGTAAGAAAAATAATTGCCCAACCGATCCATTTGAGGTTAGTGATGCCGATACCATGCTTGATTATTTAAAGAAATAAATTACTTGAACCATGAATACACTAAAAGAATTTAAGCAGTTTTTATTAAGAGGGAATGTAGTGGATCTGGCCGTCGGTGTCGTCGTCGGTGCCGCGTTCGGCACGGTGGTGAGTGCTTTAGTAAAAGATATTCTAACCCCCTTGATTGCTGCGATCGCTAGTGTACCAGATTTTTCTGGACTAACTTTTACGATCAATGGCAGTAAGTTTCTATACGGTGAATTTATTAATGCCCTAATTTCTTTCTTACTGGTTGCCACGGCCGTGTTTTTCTTTGTAATTAAACCAATGAACCTGCTAGTGAATCGTTCTAAGAAGGGTCCGCCGGCTGATCCAACAACCAGGAAATGTCCAGAATGCCAAAGTGAAATTCCACTTAGTGCTAAACGTTGTGCTCACTGCACTCAAATAATTGTTTAGTTATTTGTTTACACTAGCACTAAATCCAGCGTCTTTCTCTCCAAATCAGCACCCGTGATTTTGAATTTTACTTTATCACCCAGCGAGAATTTTTGTTTGGTTTTTTCACCAACTAAGCAATAGTTTTTTTGATCCAAGACGAAATAGTCATTTCCTAAATCGCGAATTTTAATCATGCCCTCGGATCGAGTTTCTTTTTCTTCAATATAAATGCCCCATTCGGTAATACCAGAAATGATGCCATCGAAGGTTTGGCCAATCCGCTCGCTCATATATTCTATTTGTTTATATTTTTTCGAATCACGCTCCGCTTCAGCCGCTTTTACTTCTTGCTCAGTGGCAAGCAGGGAAATCTTTTCATATTTAATCCACTCACTTTTTGGTAATTTCTGATCGTTTAGATGTTTGAATAATAAGCGGTGAACTAGCAAGTCGGGATAGCGGCGAATCGGGGAAGTGAAGTGAGTATAAAATTCAAAAGCCAAGCCAAAGTGGCCAATATTTTTGGTGGAATAAATAGCTTTGGCCATGGAACGCACCGCCGCGGTTTTAATCATGCCCTCATTATCTTTACCTTCAATCTGTCTGAATAAATCCTGCAAGTCTTTGCCGGTTACGCCGTTTTTCTTATCAATCGGTAAATTGTAACCTAAAGCCTTCACGAAAATAGCCAGTTGAGCGATTTTTTCCTGATTTGGGAAATCGTGAATGCGATAAACGAAAGGGCTGTCGGAATTTACTCTTTTATAGGCCTTGAAAATAAACTCCGCCACTTCTTTATTGGCTAAAAGCATATATTCCTCCACTAATTTGTGAGTATCTAATCTTTGCTTTTTATAAATGCGAACTGGTTTATTGTTCTCATCTAAATCAAAAACCACTTCATCTTGTTCGAAATCAATAGCGCCGTGTCTGGTTTTTTCGGCTCTTAATTTTTTGGAAATTTCATTTAAAGTATTTAATTCCTCAAAATACTGGCCAGTCTTTTTATTCAAAGTCTCCTGAGCCTCTTCATAAGTGAATCTTTTATTCGAATTGATCACTGTTTTACCAAACCAGCGGTTAAAGATTTTACCATTTTTGTCTAATTCAAAAACTGCGGAGAAGGTGAGTCGATCTTCGTTTGGATTTAAACTACAAATATCGTTGGATAAAGTTTCTGGTAACATGGGCACGGTACGATCCACCATATAAACTGAAAATTCTCTTTTCAACGCTTCTTTGTCCAAATTGGTACCCTCCCGAACATAGTGGGAAACATCGGCAATATGCACGCCGATTTCAAAGTTGCCGTTTGGCAATTTTTTAAACGAAATAGCATCGTCAAAGTCTTTGGCGGTTTTGGGATCAATAGTAAAGGTGGTGGTCTGGCGGAAATCTTTTCTTTTAGCAATCTCAGCAGCGGGAATCGGTTTTTCAGTTTGCTCGATCTTTTCGGCTTCTTTTTCTACTGCTTCCGAAAATTCAGTCTCAAAACCGCGTTCTAAAACAATTGAAAGCATTTCGGCATTATGCTCGCCATGTTTACCTAGTATTTTAATAATTTCACCTTCCGGGCCAGCGGCACTTTTTTCCCATTTGGTAATTTTAACCAAAACCTTGTCGCCAACTTTTCCCATTTTTTTGGTAATAGAAATATTGGCATACATTTTCTTATCATCGGGTACCAAGATCAATTTACCTTTTTCCTCACGCAGAACTCCAGCAAAGTTTCTCTTGGCGCGATTTTTTATCTCTAGAACTTTTCCGGCCGGTCGGCCACGCTGGCTTTTTCCGTTAATGGCTACCACTACGGTGTCGCCATTTAAAGCTTTGTTTAAATCTGCGGTTTGAATTTCCACATCAATCTTTTCATTTTCCACCTTAAAATAGCCAACACCCTTACTGTTGACGCTGATGACTCCGGTTAAAGTTTTTTCCGGCTTTTTGGAAGGAGAATTTTGGACCTTTCTGCCTTGTTTTCTGTATCTTTCTTTCACTTAGTGATTCTAGCAGAAAATAGGGGAGATGTATAGATGTTGTTGACTTTTTAAAATAATTGTGCTTATAATAATACCAGTTTGGTCTTAGACTGTTGTCGATTAGGCATGGGGCTTGATCTAAACAGCGGTCTGGAAAGGGAAAGATGCCGAGTAAGAAGAAAACGGTGGTTGAGGAAATCACGAAGCGGGGTGCCGAAGCGCTCGAAGCGCTGCGGAATCTTATTCGTGAGGGCAACGTCCGCAAGGTGGTGGTTCGCAACGGCGCGCGCAAGGTGGTCGCCACCTTCCCGCTCTACGCGGGCATGGCCGGTGTGCTCTTGGCGCCGGTGCTGTCGGCGGTCGGTGCTCTGGTCGCAGTCACCGGTGACTGCACCATCTCGGTTGAGAAGAAGAAGTAACGACCCGCGTCGCTCTTCTGGCTTCTGTCGTCTCGCGGGCCCACCCGCGAGACGTTTTTTTTATAACCCACATTTCTCCTTTGTCACTATTATACTTGACAAACGCAATAGATTTGCTATAATACCCGTTAGAAAGTGAAGTTGACATTGTTGTGTGTCTAAAATCCGTTGCAAAACAACGGTAGAAAGAGGAAAGCTTGAATCTGATCAATGCCATTTTGGCCCATATTCCGGGTCAGGCTGAGTTGGTTTCGGCCCTGCCGATCATCTTTTCGCTGATTATCATCGAGGGCTTGCTCTCGGTCGATAACGCTATGGCCATCGCGGCCATGGCTTCGGCTTTGCCGAAACATCAGCAGAAGAAAGCCTTGCGGTATGGGATCATCGGCGCGTACCTTTTCCGGGGCATCTGTCTCGGACTGGCAGCGTACATCAGCCAGAATTACTGGTTGAAGCTCGTCGGCGCGGCCTATTTGCTC
Organism: uncultured Candidatus Saccharibacteria bacterium; assembly: GCA_964567825.1. Classification (GTDB taxonomy): domain Bacteria; phylum Patescibacteriota; class Minisyncoccia; order Phycocordibacterales; family GWA1-40-21; genus CAIJXO01. The sequence goes on along the minus strand of CAZMNX010000002.1, from coordinate 101,909 downwards.
TACCTCGCGGCGGAGCATCTGACCAAGAAGACCGAAGAAGAGATCGACGGTGTGACCGGCAAGAAGCTGGTTAAGGGGTTCCTGCTCACGATCATCCAGATCGAGATCATGGATCTCTCGCTGTCGATTGATAACGTCGTGGCAGCCGTGGCCCTGGACAAACGTCTGTGGGTTATCTGCACCGGTGTCTTCATCGGCATCTTGGCGCTGCGGTTCGTGGCGGGAATTTGCATCCGCCTGATCGAGCGGTTCCCCGTGCTCAAATACACAGCGTTCATGCTGGTGGGTTTCGTGGGACTGATCCTGCTGACCGAGCTCGGTTTCGAAATGTGCGGTGTACACTGCCAGATCGAAAGCTGGCAAAAGATGATCGGCATTCTGATCATCACCGCGACAAGCATCGCGTACAGTGAATTGACCATCGTCCAAAAAGTTCTCGGGCCCGCCGTCAAGGTTGGTGTCCGAATTCTTGAGGTCCTGGATCGCGTCCTGTACTACGTGCTGCTGCCGCTGACTATGTCGGCTCGTGGCGCGCGTAAGCTGTTCGTTGCCTTGCGCGATTTGCGCTCGACGACGGCACTCTAACTAACCCGATTGACATCAACAACGGAGCGTAAGCTCCCCGAAATTTTCCTGAGGCAAGTCGGTGAATCTTGCCTCCTCTACCCAGGTATTGTGGTTTTGCTTGTGAAAGCGAACGATACTTGGCAGAGGAGTCATAGGAAAAAGACAAGATCTGTGGTCCTTTGACAAGTAAATAGCGAGATAAAAGTTAGGAGTGTGAATTATATGACAGTAAATGTGGGTTTTAAGCCGACCGTTCTCGGTGCCGTTACGACGGCGCCGGTGGAAGTGGTCGAGGCTGGATCTACATCTCTCGTTCGTGCGTCGTCAGCAGTTCCTTTTTCGGGTGGCACCATTGTCATCTCGGAGGAACAGCTCAAGCCGGCAGGGCAAATGCTCGCCAGTTTGAACATTCTGACCATGCACGGGCAGGAGATTGTCCTGTTGGGTTCGGAGGCCGAGGCTGGTTTGAATACCACGCTCGACGGCTTCTTGGCCAAACTGGACAAGAACACGGCAGCGTCCGTTTTTGCGCTCTTTGACCGCCTGCAGAAGGAAGTCAAGGATGCCGACCTGGAGGGGATTATCGAGGAGGCCCAGAAGGCCAAGCCGAGTTTGGGCAATCGCCTGATCGGCCGGCTTAATGGGAAAAGCCCCGCGACCCTGCTTCAGGAAACGCTCGAAAAAGTGCGTGTCCGTCTCTCCGGGAAGACCAAGGATCTCTCGGAGGAATTGGCCAGGCTTCAGGCTGAACTGCAGGATGAGGTGACCCGCTTGATTGCGGAACTTCAGAATGTCGAACAGCTGAAGCAGGCCTATCGGGTGCACTGGCAGAACTTCGCTCTCATTGCGGCGGTAGCCGAGGCCTTCGTGGCCAAGGCGACGCAGCAGGTGGCTGAGCGGAAGCAGGCGCTGAGTGGAAACACCAGCCTTGAGGCTCGTTCGGAAATCGAAGAGCTGGACATCAAACTCCAGTTCCTTCAGAGCCGGGCACTGGCCTTGGAGGGTGTGTACACGCGGTTGCCGGCTGATCAGCAAGTCATTCGCGATATTCAGGTCGCCGGCGTTTCGACGCTGGGTGAGACCTTGACGACGGCCTCGAGCCGCTTCGCCAGTATCAAGATGACCCTGCTCAGCGTAAATTCCGCCCTGCGGGTGAAGAGCCTGCAGAATCTTTCGTCGAGTGCCGCTAGTCTGGATCAGACCTTGATTCGGGCGCGCGGCCAAATCGTACGTGATGCGTCGGTCACAGCTGCGGTGGCACCGGGCGAGAATCGCCTGGCGCAAGTCGCGCAGATCGAAGGCATCATTCGCGAGACGGAGGAAATCCATCAAGCGGTTTCGCTCGCAAGGGCGGAGACGCAGAAGAAGTTTGCCGAGGCCAAAGGGCGCTTTCAAAAGGCGCGCGCGGTTTTGGCAGAGCTTTCGGCCAGTCAGCCGGAAGTTGCGCAGTTGTGATGATTGTGTGTGGTAAATGTTCGGCGGCCCGTTAAGGGCTGCAAGTTCGATGCCGAGAGGCAGAAATGGAGAAGCAGTCATGAGTAAGTTGTCCTTGCCGTTGAAGAAGGATGGGGTTGCGGGGATGAAGTTGTCCCTCAACCTGTCGAAGGGTGGGAAGTTCATGGCCGAGTTGGCCTGGGATTCGCCCCACGATCTCGATGCCAATGCGTTGCTGTGCGTCAATGACGGCAGCGGCGCCAAGATCGATACGCTCGAAAAGGTGCTCAGCGTTTTCAACCTGAACACGGTGGGCGGCGCTTTGAAGCGCAATGCCGACGGTTCGTTTGGTACGCCGTGTGGGGCTCTGCTTCACTCCGGCGACAAGCGCGACGGTCGGTCCCAGGGCGTCGATGAAGTGATCACGATTGACACGTCGCGGGTTGCGCCGGAAGTCAACGAGATCCCGATCTTCGTCACGATCTACGACAAGTCGGGTCGCAATGTCACGTTCACCGAGGTCAAGGAGGCCTCGATTACGATCAAGGACGAAGCCGGGAAGGTTCTCGGCAGCTTCGGGCTCACGAATGAGTTCGGAGCATTCAACTGCGTGCAGATGGGCAGCATGATCCGCAACGCCACGGGCGGCTGGGATTACGCGGCCGTCGGCAGCGGTTTCGTCGGGGATTTCAACACGATCCTCGGCTTCTTCTCTTAAGCGTCTGAGAACGACGCCAACAAAAGGAGGCATCAGTGCCGGGAGGAGAGAAAACTTCCGGCTTCGTGCCGGGAGAAGCAACAGTGATTCGTCGTCCGACGGTTATTCCGTCGGGCGGCGGGTCCATCAAGCCTACGGTGATGGGAGTTTGTCCGCAAGGGCAGGCCACCAAGCCGACCGCCATTCCTGGAACGCCGGGGAAGGTGGAAAACTTGAAACCAACCGCGATACCGTCGAATACGGTTCAGGCGGTGGTCAAGCCGGCAATCGTGCCGGTAGGTAAACCCTCTGTGATTGGGATCGGTGAAGTTCGGAAGAGGATTCCGATCACCAGTGCCAATTTGCAGGGGAAAACCCAGAAGGTGGAAACGATCGAGCGCGTGGTGCACTTGGTCGAAAGCTTCATTGCGGAAAGGGCTACGGAGCAGAGCGCTGTGATGTGGGGCACGGAAGTGCAAAAGCAGTACAGCGGGCTGATGTCGGAGGTCCTCGCTTTGTCGCGTTCCGAGACACTTAATCAGGTTAGCCGACGTGTCGGACGCCTGATCGAGATCCTAGGTTCCATCAAGCTGGACAAGGTGTTCGCTCAAAAAGGTGGGGAGGGTTTCCTCGCTCGAGCGATCAAGAAATCTTCAGCAGAGGTCGATTCACTCGAAGAGCTCGAAAGGGCACTAGAGGAGATTGATCAGATTGCGAAGATCATCAGTGATGATGTTCCGAAGTTGCTGGCCTTGAGGGGGCAAATCGAGTTGATCTCGACCCGCACCCTAGAGGTTGGTGATGAGGTTAATGCGTTGGCTTTGGCTGGCGCGCACATCGCTGAACACCTGGAATCAATTGGGAAGCGAGACGTTGCTGGTCGCCTTTCGGGGCGGGTGGTGAGTCTCACAGCTACGACGGCTGAGATTGTCGGCGGTAGTTCGGTCCGTAAGTTACAAATCGAACAACCTCTTCAACTCATTGAAGTTGCGCAAGACTTGGCACTGGTAACGGTGCCGACCATGCTCAACAGCCTGGCTGCTTTGCAGCTTTTGGCTCGGAGAGGAAACAAACCAAGTGTCACCCAAGTCAGTGAGGTGGGTGACCTAGTCAGTGCAGTGATCGGAAAATTAAGGAGTGCCTAACCATGGCCATCAAGTTGAACATTCAGAAGTCCGCGGAAAGTCTGCGTTTGACGTTGACGAAGCTCGGTGTGGATCTGAGCCGGCTGCGCGCCCAAGTCGTGATGGACATGGACGTGTCCGGCTCGTTCGATGACGAGCATCGTGACGGGATGACGAACGATCTGATGACGCGCCTGATCCCGTGGGGGATCACGTTCGACGCCAACGGCGAGATCGACGTCTTCACCTTCTCGAACGGTGAACAGCGCGTTCACCATGTCGGGACGGTGACTCCGGCGAACGTTGAGGGCTACATCAAGCGCGAAATCATCGAGAAGGTGCCGGGCTACCGCGGCGGGACGGACTACAGCTATGTGCTGGAAGCCAACCTGCGTCACTTCGGCTGGCTGCCGAACGGCAATCAGCCGGCGGCGCCCAGGAAGAGCGGATTCTTCTCCCGTACCTTCGGTGGTGGCGGGAATCAGCAGTCGGCGTCGGCGCCGGCGGCGGTCAAGAAGGAACGCTCCTTGGTTCTGTTTGTCACCGACGGTGACTGCAGCGACGAGGGTCGGGTGGAGCAGGTGCTCCGCGCGAGTCAGGGCCGGGGGGACGAGGTCTACTTCCTCTTCCTGGCGTACTCGAACCAGGGCGGCCAGTTCAAGTTCCTGCAGAAGATCGCCGACATGTTCGACAATACCGGCCTGGTCATCATTCGCGACCTGCCGGCCTTCACCAGCAAGCCCGACGACGAGCTCAATGCGGAGCTCATCGGCGACGAGCTCGTGAAGTGGCTCAATGCGGCCCCCGCTCCGGCGGTGGCCTAACCGAGCCCCAACCCCCAGCCTGAGGCTGGGAAGAGTACATTCAACCCCGAGGCCCCCTTCTCTCATCTGAACGCAAGTTTCGGTGAGGGTCGGGGGTCTCTTTATTTGCCTAAATTTCCATATTGTGTCAATTTAGGCTTGACAAATCCAATAGATTTGCTATAATACCCAGCATTAAGTCCAGATTTTAACGGATTTACTAGTAGCAGAATAATAATGAATATCAAACGAATTTCAGCTTATACCCTCGATAAATCAACAAAGAAAGAGTTTTTAAACCTCGAGGAATATAGCACTTTTAAGTATGGTTACAAGCCAACGGTTATTAAGTTTGCAAAAAAGATGGCTGCGGAATTTTTAAAAGTTTACTCTTTTAAAAATCTTACTTTAAATAAAGATAATTTAGTTTTAACAACTTCACCATATTGGCATACTCCACCCTCAGCTCACTCATTGGCGGTTAATGTTCACTATTTCCTGAACGAATTGCTTTTAGAGAGTGGCCATAACGCCTTACCGTTTGTAAAAATTAATCGTTCATCAGCTCCGTCCTGTGACTTTGGAAAACTGAGTGCTAAAGAGCGAGAAATAAATATGAAGAAAGATTCTCTTTCTGTTGATCAAGATTCGGTTAAGGGCAAGACTGTTATTCTTGTGGAAGACTCGAGAATTACTGGTGCTCATGAAAAAAAGACAATTAGTTATTTGGAAAAATCTGGCGTTGCCGAAATAATTTTTCTTTATGTAATTGATGTTAAAACTGGTAAAAAAGATCCAGAGATTGAAAATAAAATGAATCATACCAAGATTAATTCCCTCGATCGACTCTCAGCTTTGATGAGAAATCCTGAGGAATATATTTTAAACGCTCGAGTTTGCCGCTTCGTTCTCTCTTGGGGTAATTTGCTAGAACTTAAAAGCTTCCTAAAAAAGATATCCGACGATGTTTTGTCTGATCTTTATATTTCATCTGTGAATGATGGCTATGGCTTTATGGATAAATATCAAGCCGGTTTTTCATTGGTTCGTGACGAAATAAAGTTGAGAGAAAATAAGATTAGCCTAGCTTCAAGATTTTCGCAATTTACTTTCTTATTACGGCAAGCGGCTGTTTCTATTTTCTTTTAAAATTATGATTAAACTTATAAGTTTAGACGTCTGGGACACTATTTTAGTTGGTAATCCTGAGAATAAAATAAAAAGATCAAAACTTTTATCAGAACTATTAAGTCTAGATGAAAAGTTAATTGCTAATGCCGCCAGGGACATTGGCCGAGAACTAGAAACAATTACCGAAACAACTGGCCAGGATTTATCTGGTGACGTTCGAATAATTACCTTGATTGAGCGCTTAACAGGCAAAAAGGCTAATTTGGAGATTATTAATAAAGTGAAGAGTATCTTCGAATCAGTTTTTCTAGAGAATCTGCCACTATTAATCGAGAAGGATTTGCCGGAGACTTTAAAAGAAATTAAAGCAAAAAAGTTCAAGATTGCTCTACTGAGTAATACGGGCTTTATTATTGGAAAAACAATGAGAAATGCGCTTTCGAGTTTGGGTCTTTTAGACATTATTGATTACACTGTATTTTCAGATGAAGTAGGTGCGGGAAAACCCGACCCGAGAATGTTTGAGTCATTAGCACAAATTGCCGGAATTAAAGCCGGGGAGATATTACATGTTGGTAATAATTTTGTCACGGATTATCGCGGGGCAATTGAAGCTGGATGTCAGGCTCAATTGTTTGACATCGACAGTGCAAATTCAGGTAACGACGTAAAATCTATTAGTAGAATTTCTGATTTGATTAAATTAATCTAATGAAAAAAAATTTATCACTATATCCAATAAAGGTAATTGCCAGCGACATTCAGACTATCAACGGCTCTATTTTTGATATAAAACTATACAGTCGATTTAAGTATGGTGATACGATTGTCGGCGCTCAATACGGGGTTGATTTGGCTAGGTTGTTTATAAAAACCTACGGTAGTCTGTTCCTTGAGTCAGAAAATCAAACAGATTTTGTTATTGTAACTGCTCCATATAAACATGTGCCGAAGGGTGCAGCGGTGATCGCAAAGTATTTTCAAACTACAATTAATAATCATCTTGATCTTTTGGGTAAAATGCCAATTCCTATTTTGCCAATATTTAATGATACATTAGTTGAGGGGGATTATGGTACACTTGATAAAGTTAGTCGATTTTCACAGAATGATGATATACATTTGTATAGTATTCCAGATCTCTTGAAGGGCAAAAGAGTAATATTTATAGATGATTTACGTATTACCGGCTCAATTGAAAAGAAGGCTGAGGATTTTTTAAAGACCCAAGGAGTTAAGGAGCTTTATTGTTTATATATTGGATCCCTAGAGTCGGATAAATCAAACGTCGGGCCGGAGATTGAGAGTGTCATGAATAACGCCTGGGTCAAGAATCTTGACGGTATTAAGGAGATAATTTTAACCGGACACTTTGCAACAAATATGAGGGTAATTAAATTTATCTTGTCTTCCAAGGCCGATTCTTTCCTGGCCTTTATTAGAAGCATGTCCTCCTCATTTAATTTCGAGCTGTATTCAGACACCCTTGGCTCAGGCGTTGCCCATATGCCGAAGTACAATAATAACTTTTTACTTCTTGTCGAGGAACTTAAATCCAGGAATATTCTTTCGTTAGATGGGGATTTGATGCCGGACTCATCCAAATGGATTTAAGTTGACTATTTTTATAATCTAGGCTAAGATACCACCTATGTTAATGATTCGATTACAACGCGTAGGACGAGTGCACGAACCAACTTTTCGTGTGGTTTTAGTGGATTCTAAGCGCGGTCCAAAGAGTGGCCAGACTTTAGAGGTCCTAGGAAACCACGATACTCGCAAGGCCAAAAATAATAGTAATGTGGACGCTGATCGCGTGAAGTATTGGATCTCAAAGGGTGCTCAACTTTCTGATACTATGCGCAACCTTTTAATTTCCAAGAAAATTATTACCGGTAAAAAAGTAAATGCTTTACCAAAGAAACGCCCAATCAAGAAAGAACTAACTGAAGAGGAAAAAAAGGCTGCCGAGGCCCCTAAGGCTGAAGCGCCAAAAGCCGAAGAAAAGAAAGAAGAAGTAAAGGCCGCCTAAAGGGCGGTTTTTTACTTTACAAAAAAAGCGCACTATATTACAATTGTCTGGTATTAGTTTTATTAATTAAATAGAAAATATATGCAAGAAATGGATGCTCAGTTTTTGGATTATGTCGTTAAAGCATTAGTAGATAATCCAGCCAGTGTGAAAATTACTAGAACTGTCGACGAAATGGGGGTGCTCTTAACTCTCGATGTTAATGCTGCTGATATGGGTAAAGTGATCGGCCGAATGGGTAATACCGCAAAAGCGATTCGAACCTTGCTTCGAGTTGTCGGTATGAAAAATAATTCTCGCGTGAACCTAAAGATTAGCGAACCAGAGGGTGGTTTACGACCAGAAATGCGCGCGGTTAGCGATAAGATTACCGAAGGTGGTAAGGCGACCAAGACAGTTGATGAGGCGATGGCCGATTTGAATTTGTAAATGAAAAAGTCTGATCGACAAGGCTTAAGAACTTGGATTGAAGTGGACCGAAAGGCGATAGCTCATAACTATCGCACTTTTCGTTCTCTAATTCCGCCCGAAACTAAACTGATGGGGGTGGTCAAATCTAATGCCTACGGACACAATTTGGTAGAATTTGCTCATGAATTGGGAAAATTAGGCGTAGATTATGTGGCCGTTGATTCAGTGGTGGAGGGACTAACTTTAAGAAAAGAAGGCGTAAAAGTGCCGATTCTAGTCTTGGGTTATTCTTTGCCAGAAATGATTGCTAAGGCGGCCGAGGCTAATATTGATATCACTCTTTCAAATTTTGAGTATTTTAAGGAAATAAAAAAAATAAATCTAAAGACGCCACTGCGAGTTCATATTAAAGTTGATAGTGGCATGCATCGTCATGGTTTTCAATTGGAGTCGATGAAAAAAGTTTTGGCGGAAATCAAGAAAAATAAAAAAATTAAAGTCGTTGGTTTGTATACTCACTTTGCCGCCGCGAAAAATCCGGCTTTTCCTAAAGATACGATTGAACAAATAAATGTCTTCAATCAATGGCGATTAGCTTTTACAAAAGTCGGTTTAAAATTTTTAGCGCATGCTTGTGCTACGTCTGGTACTATTTTATTCCCCGAAGCTCATTTTGATATGGTGCGCGTGGGCATCGGCTTGTATGGTTTATGGCCATCGGTGGAAACCAAAGCTTTTGTGAACGGAAGATTTAATTTGAAACTAGCTTTGACCTGGAAGACCTTGGTGGGTGAAGTTAAATTAGTTAAGAAAGGAAAAAAGATCGGTTATGATTTTACGGAAATGTTTAAGCGTGATACTAAGGTGGCGGTTTTGCCAGTTGGTTATTGGCATGGCTTACCACGGGCCTTGTCGGGTATTGGCCAAGTGATTGTGAATGGTCAAAAAGCTAAAATTTTAGGCCGAGTGTGTATGGATATTGTGATGATAGATGTGACGAATATAAAAGGAGTGAAAGTGGGGGATGAAATCACAATTATCGGTGGCGAGGGTAAAGAATTCATTTCCGTGGACGATATTGCTAATTTATTAGAGGGCAGCGCCTATGAAGTGGTGACTAGAATCAACCCGTTAATCAAGAGAATCTATCGGTAATGAAAGGGCAAAGATACTTGCTATTTTAAGCAAAGTGTGATATATTTGTTGACGGGTAGAATAGGGCCAAAAGCCTTATTTTTAATGCATTTTGAAACGAAACTAGTAGAAAAACAAGTCCACAATGGTGGCAAAGTAGGAGAGCTCGAATGGCAAACATTCAAGATCGTGATCGTCGGCCTGGACCAGGTCCATTCGCGTGGCTGTTGACCTTGGGGTTGACAGTCGCTCTTTGCGTATTCATCTTGCGGCGATCTGAAACGCCGCCGGTGAAGGCAGAATCGGTGGGGGTTAAGCCCGTGCCGGCCGCAGTGATCGAAACGACCGAGACCAACACGCCGCCGGTGGAGACACCGAGGGCGAAGGAGGAGGTTGGTGGTAGCCAGAAGGCGACCAGCAACAAAGGAACGATGGTGACGATGAACATGGAGGACTTGAAGTTCAGTCTGTGATCGGTCCGAGTCGGTAAGAGTCATAAATGCAGAAAGAAAGAGCAGAGGAAAAAAGCAGATGAAGATGATCAAGGTGGTTATGGTGATGACGGTCCTGGCCCTCGCGGCCAAGGTGAGCCTCGCGACGAATCTTCTGTGGCCCGGCACAAGCAAGCCGGCCCTCATCGCCTACGCCCGGCAATCGGTCGTGCGTGCGATGTCGAGTGTGAACTCCGACGGTGGGGTGATGATGTCGAGCTACATGGCCTACGATGCGGAGGGCAACTTCGATCGCTTGGCCGCGTCGCTGCGGACGAACACGGTGAACTTCATCGTGGCTGACCCCGCGGTGGACAAGGTGAGCGTGATGACCACGCTCCTGTCGGAGGAAGGGTATCCGCTCTTCATGGGCGGCAACTATACGGGTCTCGAAAACACCCCGACTGGTTGGCAGGTACCGAGCTGGGCGCTCAACACCCATCTCGACCTGTACTGGCGTATTCCAATCGCCTTCGACAACGTCACCTCCGCGAACGTCATCCGTCGCGATGCGCAGGGCAACATCGTCGGACCCCCCGCGTACCTGGAAACGAGCTATGACGAGGATCTCGTCTGGTTCGAAACCCAGTATACTGGTCAGTCGGGCGAGACGGTGGTGCACACCTACGATCAGGCAACGGGCCAGTCGGGGACCTTCATCTTCGCGCTCGACCAGATGATGGAGCTTCCGCTCGAAAATGTGAGCGCAGGCGTGAACTTCAGCGTCAACGGAATGATCACGGCGCCGACGAACTCGACCTACGTGTTCGTCAATCCCCAAAGTCAGAACGGCTACGGGGAAGTGCCGCTCGTCATTCTGCAATTGACCAAGGCGCTCACGGTCAAGATCCGGATGGTCACCACCGAAAACGAAAAAGCGGTGGCAGTTCAGTATCGAGTCGGCAAGACCGATGACTGGATCACGTTGAGCACGGACCAAGATGGTGCCGTGAGCATCCCGCTCGGTGTGGGCGAGGTGGAGTTCATTCCGGTCTTCCCCAAGTTTGGGAAGCCGTCGGTGGGTTACGGCGTGAAGGGTTGATGGAGAGGAGGTTTCTACTAGTCGTTTGGGGCGGACGTCGTGAGGGATGACGTTCGATGAGGGTCCGGGTGTGCACGTTGGCACCCGGGCCTTTTTTAATTACTGATCTTTTCATTTGACACTATTAATTACTTGTGCTAGTCTATTATTAACTGATCCTTTAGGAGGGAGGCTGAGATGGACTACTGGAATATGTTGGAGGAGACCATGAGTTGGAAAATGCGTCTGGGTCTGGCGTTGACGATTTTCGTCATCGGCTACCTTTTCAATATCGGTCTTAATGCGGGTGTGAACTGGATGGTGAAATTCAGCGGTGGGCCGATTTGGCCGCCGGCCGTGGAACAACAGGTGAAAGCCGAGTAAGCTTTCGCCAAGCAATTCGGGTCCTGGGTGTGCGTTCGATCGCCCCCAGGCCCTTTCTTATTAACCTGAGATTCTTGCCTTTTTTTTCAAAATAAGCTATATTAAGGACTCAATAAATAATCATATGTCACAAGACCAATTATTCAGATTAGTTTGTAAAACCTGTAAAAGAACCAATTATTGGACTCGTAAGAACCGCAAGAAAGTGGAACGTAAAATCGAGCTCAAAAAATTCTGCAAATGGTGCAAGAAAAATACTACTCATAAAGAAGCGAAGAAATAAAACAGAAAAACCGGCCCGTAGCTGGTTTTTTGTTAGTTTTTTTGTTACTATTTCGAAGCTGGGAGATTAGTTAAGTGGTATAACATTCCTCTCCAAAAGGAAAATTAGGGGTCCGATTCCTCTATCTCCCGCCAATTACCAAAATATTTTTACGATTGCAATCAAGGCAATTATTGCCCAAATGGTATTCAAAACCGCTGGCTGAGTATTTTTATCATCTAGCGCGTCAACAACAATTCCAATTGCGCCGGTTAAGTTTAGACCTTGGTACCAAAGTGATCCACTGTGAATAACATTAAAACTGAGTAAAGCATAAGCGCCGACGATCGCCACTACTCCATACCAACCTAAAGTTTCAGTAATTATATTTCGCATATTTATATTTTAATATTATTAATTTCACTAGCATTATACCACTTTATTTTTTTATTTCTCCTAAACCACGTTCTTTGTCTTTTGGCATACTGGAAACTTTCTTTCAAAATATTTTCAATCAGCTGTTGTTTGGTAATTTTCTTTTGTAAGAATAAAGCGCAGTTTTTATACTCCAAACCAAATAATTCTAGTCGGCGGTAGGAGACACCGCTTTTGCGTAAACGAGCCACCTCGGCCACCATACCTTGTTTCAGACGCCTTTTAAGGCGGGCCGCTATACGCTCCTTAAGGGTCAAATCTGGCCAATCTAGGCCGATATAGGTGGCGTCGTATGGTTGGTTGCTCTCAATTTTAGGCACCTTACCGAGGCTCTGGGCGATTTCAATGGCCCTTATTAACCGAACTTTATTATGTTTATCAATAGTTTTAGCACGTGCCGAATCCAGTTTCGTTAGAATAGTAAAAACTTCTGGCGTGCTCTTTTTTTCAAGTTTAGCGCGTAATTTCTTATTTTCTTTTACCTCGGGATATCGAAGCCCGGAAACGAGCGTATCAATGTAAAAGCCGGTGCCGCCACAGACGATCGGTAACTTCCCGCGTGATAAAATTTCTGCAATTTTCTTTTCCGCTAATTTTTGAAACTCGGCGACAGAAAAAACTTTTTTAGGATTAGCGACATCGAGTAGATGATGCGGCACACCCTTCATTTCTTTTTTAGTAATTTTGCCACTGCCAATATCCATCCCTTTATACACCTGGCGCGAATCAGCGCTGATCACTTCACCATTTAATTTTTTCGCTAGCTTCACCGCTAAGTTACTTTTGCCGGTCGCTGTTGGTCCAAGAACCACCAATATTTTCGGTTTTGAAGGGGGATTATTATTCATAATGTGCCGGGAGAGAGAATCGAACTCTCATGAATTTCTTCGCACGATTTTGAGTCGTGTGCGTCTACCAATTCCGCCATCCCGGCAATCTACATATTCTAGTCAAATTTGATTAAAAGACAAGTTTACAGTCCGGACTCTGCCGCTTTATTTCCATCAACTAGTCCTAGGTCAAAAAGTCGGTTGATCACCTTTTTGTTGGTATTAAAAAGCAAAAAGGGAACGGCAACCTCGGGTCTAATTACTTTTATGTTGTGAGTTTTCATTATGTATTCATCAATTTTTAACTCCCTTCGGCTTAAGCGGAGCATTCTTTTCATTTGTGGGGTAGCAAATAAACCGAAAAAGGCCGCGACATATTTCTGAGGCTTACGATTATAAAATTTTATTGACTTATTATAAATAATTGTAATTTCATTGTAACCATCATCAATCGCTTTTCTAATAGGCAGAGGATCAAGGGAGCCGCCATCGATATAAGTTTCGCCGTTAAGTTTTACTGGTTTATGAGCCAAGGGAACGGCAGTGGCCGCTCGCATTATGGTGAATATATTATCTTGTTTTGGCTGTAAATATTCAACCGACTCATTTTTTACGTTTTCTACGATATAATTTAACTTTATACCGGATGAGAATAAGTTTTCCAAATTCAATTTGCACTTTCCCTGACTGAATAAATCGATAAGGTATTCGGTATTGAGAATATTTTTTCCTTTAAGAATATTAGAATAATTTATCAACTGTTTACCGTGTACACGGTTTCTCCAAGTTTCTTCAATCACATCAGCTTGATTGGCAGCGAAAAAAGTGCCCGTAAACGAACCAACTGAAGACATATAAATAGAATCAAAATATTTAGGACCTAGTTTCCTCAGAAGGGCAGTTGCGACTCCGGCATCATACGCCCCCCTTAGTCCGCCGACACTTATTATTAATGCTTTCATAAAATTTAAGATGATTCTAACTCATTTTGGAGAATAAATAAAGTGTGCTAAAATGGGCGAATGCCAAGCCAGTTTTTTAATGATTCGATATTTTGGGTGGAGATTGAGAAAGTTTTTCCTAACCCTTTTCAGCCCCGCAAAGAATTTGAAGAAGCTAAGCTTCGAGATTTAGCTGATTCGATTCGTCAGTATGGTATTTTACAGCCGCTCGTGGTTACTCGTAAAGAAATTCAAAAGGAAGACGGTGGTTTAGCCACTGAATACGAATTGATTTCTGGCGAACGTCGTTTGCGCGCCTCGAAAATTGCTGGTTTGGCCCAGGTGCCGGTTTTGATTCGTGATAAAGAGGAAAGTGATCAACTCAAATTAGAGCTAGCGATTATTGAAAACTTACAACGTGAAGATTTAAATGTGGTGGATCGAGCCAAGGCTTTTGCTCGTTTGGCTGATGAGTTTCATTTTAAGCATGCCGATATTGCCAAGAAGGTTGGTAAAAGCCGAGAGTATGTTTCCAACACTTTGCGTATTTTGCTTTTGCCGGAAGAAATTTTGCAGGCTTTAACTGATGGTAAAATTTCCGAAGGTCACTCACGCCCACTGCTTATGCTCGCCGATCGCAAAGAAGAACAGGCCGTTTTGTTTAAAGAAATGTTGTTTAGAAAAATGACGGTCCGCGAGGCGGAAATGACGGCTAGGAAAATTGCGATTGACCGCGTGCGCAAGCCAGAACGAATGCCCGATCCAGAACTTATGGAGCTTGAAGAAAAATTGGCTAATACCTTGGGGGCGCGTGTGCATATCGAAAGAAAAGAAAAAGGCGGTAAGATTATGATTGATTTCTTTTCCAATGAGGATTTGCGCGCGATTTTAGATGCCGTAAATAATAAAACAGCTGTGCCGGTGATTGCCTCTGAAGCTATTTTGAATTCAAACACCGAACCCTTGATTGACGATCGTTCGCCCGAACAAAAAGAGCAAGAGGAGAATGATGATGAATTGTACTCCGTCGATAATTTTGTCGTCTAGGCCTAGAACTTATCTCCTAAGGCGGTTTTGATAAACCTTTTCGCCATACTGGTTTTAGCATAATCGAGCCACTTACGATTTGGTTTGGCCGATTTTTTGGTAATAATCTCCACCTGATCCTCGTTTTTTAATTCCATATCGAGTGAGGCAATTTTATTATTCACCATGGCACTTGAGATATGGTTACCAATGTCTGAGTGAATCGCATAAGCAAAATCAATAACCGTCGAACCAATTGGCAAATCTACCACATCACCCATCGGCGTGAAGGTGAAAATTCGTTGGTTAAAGAAATCAGCTTTCAAATCTTTCATCATTTCTTCACCCTCAGAAACGGTATGGGCCTCCGCAAATTCTTTCATCCAGGCCGGTGCGGTTTCTTTTTCTTCAACCGATTTAGCAAAGGGGTTTAAAGTTCGTGGTAAAAATTGAGTAAACCAATTCATTTCCTTGTTTTCGGAATTTTTCATATTTTTATAGACTAAGTGGGAAGCAATACCGTATTCGGAATTTTTATGCATTTCGTGAGTTCGAATTTGCACTTCGACAATGGCTCCGTCGCCGGTAAAGACGGTGGTATGAATACTTTTATAACCGTTTAGTTTAGGGACTGCAATATAATCTTTGATGCGGCCTGGTAGCGGTCGCCATTTACTATGGATTATTCCTAAAGCCTTGTAACAGTCAGAAATTGTGTCGGTAAAAATACGGAGGGCTAAAATATCGTAAACTTTTTCTATATCGCCCTCTTTGCGGATAATTTTACGGCTAAGGCTATAAAGACCTTTCAAGCGATAGTCGGTATTTATATTCGTCATACTTTCTTCGGCCAAGGCCTTTTTGATGGCCTTCATGAATTTTTCAAGGCGGGGTAGGGTCTCGGCACTTTTTAGCTTAACCAACTCTTTTACTTCCTTATATTCTTTGGGGTAAACGTATGGGAAAGATAGGTCTTCAAGTTCACGTGATAATTTTCGAATACCAAGGCGATAGGCGAGTGGGGAGAAAATTTCCAAGGTTTCCAGGGCAATTCGGTATTGTTTGTCGGGGCGAACAAATTGTAAGGTGCGCATATTGTGTAAGCGATCACATAATTTTATGATAATCACTCGTACATCTTGAGCGGAAGCCACGAAAAGTTTTCTCAAGCTTTCCATGTGTCGCTCGGCGCCGCGGTATTTTAGTTTTCCTAATTTAGTAACACCATTCACCAAAAATAAAATTTCATCACCAAATTCTTTTTTAATTTCTTCTTCAGTTAGAACACCGTCTTCGATTGAGTCGTGCAAAAGGCCAGCGCAAATTACTTCGGCGCACATTTTTAACTCCGCTAGAATTTTAGCGGTTTCAAAAACGTGGATAAAATACGGCTCACCGCTTTTGCGCTTAACGCCGCTGTGAGCTTTTTCCGCGGTCGTATAAGCCTTCTCAATTAAGGCGATTTTCTCCGCCGACGGCGAATCCATTAGATGGGTTATATCTTTGACGGTCATATATTCAGTATAGACCTAGTAATCCTTTTGGGCAAATTAGGGTAAATAAAAAAGCGGCGTTGGCAAGGTCCGCGGGGACCTCACCAACGCCACTCGTATCGATTCGTTCGATCTGCCCTTCAGCCGAGGATTTCGAAGGCCGTCTTCAGCGATCTGATTTCGTCTTCGAACATGGCGAGGGTGTGACGAAATTCTGGTCCCTTCACCTTAAACGCCGGGGTTATTTCCACAATATCCTCGACCGCCGCCTTTAGGATCACCTCCAATCCGCCGGAGTCTGGTCCCAGCCGAATGTTCCTGATCATTCTGGCCGGCACGAACGTTGCAAAGGTTGTCACCTCTTTCTTCTCAGTACTTGTGAACGTTACCTCGCGCAGGGCGCCCGGAATGAAGGTGGGACCCAATTCTTCCTCAAGCTCACGGAGCAAGCCAGGGATCGGATCCTCACCTTCTTCCAGCTTTCCGTGACAGGTCACCTGTAGGCAACCTGGAAAGTAGGCCGGAGCCATTCTTTCTGTGCTGTAGGTCCCACGCCGCTGAAGAACCGCAGCGAGGTGATATCCAGATGCCGATTCGTCCGGGATCTGAATCATCACAATCAACCCAACTGATCTTTCCATTTACCACCTCCACGTACTGAACACTAACCCGCAGATTTTCATCTGCTACCAGGTTAAATCTAATTTAACACTACACAGGGTTGGGCCTTCTGTCAATAGTTAGGAAATCTTACCCACCTTATGTGGATTATGATTGGGACAAGTTTTGACACTACATCGCTCAGGAATAGTTTTGGTTCCCGCCATCATGAGCGCTCCGCAAGTGGAACAGAGGGCGCCGGTCGGTTTAGCTTTGATTGCATTTTTGCATTTCGGATAATTGGAACAGCTGTAGAATAAACCAAAGCGGCCGCGTTTTTCCACCATATAGCCATCGCCGCAAGTTGGGCAAGCGACACCGGTACTATTTTTCTTTTCTAATTCCGCATCTTTTTTAATATATTTACATTTTGGATAAGTTGAGCAGGAAATGAATCGGCCATACTTACCATCACGTTCGACGAGCATACCATTTTTACATTCCGGGCATTTTTCACCAGTTTCTTTTGGTCCTTCCATTTCGGTACCATCAATTTTTCTCGCCCCCACACAATCAGGATATTTAGCACAACTTAAAAACTTACCACTTTTGGCCAGTTTGATAATCATTGATCCACCACAGATTGGGCATTTGTGAATCGGATCGGCATCGCCCATATTTGTGACTTTATCCATTTTATCTTTCGCTTTAACATCCTTAAGAAAGGGCTTATAAAAGTCGGTTAGGGTTTTTAAATATTCCGCCTTACCTTCAGCAATCAAATCCAATTTATCTTCAATATCAGCTGTAAATGAATCATTAATATAATCCATGAAATATTTTTCCAGAAAACTAGAAACCACATCGCCGGTATCAGTTGGAGTTAGGGCTTTGTTTATTTTTTCGACATAACCACGGTCCTGAATGGTTTTGATAATAGAGGCGTAAGTGGAGGGGCGGCCAATGCCTCTTTTTTCTAATTCTTTAATCAATCCAGCTTCAGAATAGCGGCCAGGCGGCTCGGTTTGTTTGCCTTCCGCGGTTAAATCTAAAAGTTTTAATTTTTCACCGACAGCGACTTTTGGCAAGATAACATCGTCACCGGTACCTTCAGGATCAGCCTTAAGCCAGCCGGGGAAAAGAAGACGGGAACCGTTCGCCGAGAAGTCGGGAAAATCCTCTCCGCTTAACGGAGTACCTAATCGCTCCGAGGAATTCCCCGACTTCTCGGCTACAATACTTGCAGTAATTTTAGTCCGCATCATTTTGGCATCGGTCATTTGCGAGGCCATGGTGCGTTGCCAAATCAATTGATACAATTCTTTTTGTTCATCATTTAAACCAAGTGATTCCTTGGTAATATCAGTGGGGCGAACTGCCTCGTGGGCTTCTTGAGCATTTTTACTTTTCGAAGTGAAAACGTGTGGCTCCAAATATTCCTTACCATATTTTTTCTCGATGGTACTGTAAATTTGCGCCAATGCAACTTTACTTAAATTAGTACTATCGGTACGCATATAAGTAATGTAGCCCGCCTCGTAAAGTTTCTGAGCAACACCCATGGTGCGTGATGGAGCGAAGCCTAAACGGGAGCTAGCGGTTTGTTGTAGAGTTGAAGTAATGAATGGGGCACGGGCTGATCTTTTAGCTTCAGTCTCAGAAATATCCGTAATTTTCCAATCAGACTTTTTACCAATTTCTAAAATTTTATTTACCAGCTTTTCATCACGCGGTTCTTCGGTACAAAATAATTCAAGTGGCGATTTGGCAATTGTTTCAGTATTAGCCTTAATTACCCAAAAGTTTTCTGGAATAAAAGCCCGGATTTCTCGCTCACGCTCCATTATTATACGAAGGGCGGGGGATTGTACTCGGCCGGCGGATAAACCGTAACGAACTTTCTTCCAAATTAAGCCGGATAAATCGTAGCCGACTAAGCGATCTAAAACGCGGCGCGCTTCTTGGGCACGTCTCAAATTTTCATCAATATCACGAGGTTGCTTAATGGCTTCTTGAACGGCATCTTTGGTAATTTCATAAAAGACTACGCGTTTAGCGTTTTTCAAACCCACCGCCTCTTTTATATGCCAGGCAATTGCTTCACCCTCACGGTCGGGGTCGGTCGCCAGAAGCACTTCATCGGCCTTTTTTACCAAGGCTTTTATTTCCGAAACAATTTTTTCTTTACCCGGACTAATTTCATAATGTGGAATAAAGCCACCCTCGATATCGATGGCCTTTTTATTACTTTTTGGCAAATCACGAATATGACCAACGCTGGCTTTTACTTCATATTTGCCATCCAAATATTTGGAAATGGTTTTGGCTTTAGCGGGGGATTCTACAATTAATAATTTCATAAAATTTATTTGCTTGGCTTTTAGTATTACACGCTTTTCACTTTTTTAGCAAATGTGGATAAAAACGAAGATAAAAAATGTGCTAAAAAAGGCAAGCGTCACACTCGCTTGCCTTTTTTTCTCGGCCACCGGTTCAGGGTGGCGGTTCGAGAGTTGGTGGACGACCGTCACCGTGCAGGGTGACGCTGTAGTACTGATAGCGATCACCGAAGGCGACTTCCCAAACCATACCCGATGCCTGCTCTGTGAAGTGCAGGACCAGTTTATCGTCGTGACTGTACAGGTCCTTCGGAACGTAGGTGCTTTCACCTGGCCGAAGGTTGGCGTACGGCGCCTTCTCGATTTCGACGAGGACCATGCCGGTCCAAAAGCCGAACTGATCGACGTAACCGTACGAGCCGTTGAACACATGGACTTGGATCCGTCGCGTCGTGTTTTGATAGGGCGGGTCGTTGTAGCTCGGATTGCTGCTGTAGCTATCCTCATCTTCACCTTCGCAGCCGGCCCCACCAAGCACAAACACGAGCATTAGGGCGATTATCCACCGCCGATTAATGAGCTTCATCGTAAACCTTTCTCTCGACAGTTTCTAACCTTCTAGCCACATTATACACCCAAATTAAGAGTGTGTCAAAGCTGACCCATTTTTAAATTAGCTTAATTTCACCCAAATCTTCTTTAATTAAACTCTTTAATTCCATAATTGTTAAAATAGTGTTGATCTCACTAACCGGTAAATCTAATGAACGCAGGATCTCATCGCGAGTTTTCGGCTCATTTAATAGAGTGATGATTTTTTTCTCTTCGTCTGAACACTCGGCATACTCTAGTTCTAAATTTCTTGGCTCCTCATTTTTATTTTTAAAGCCTAGGGCCTCGATCAGTTCTTCTGATTTAGTAATCGGCGTTGCGCCCAGTCTGATTAAGGCATGAGGACCTTCGGAAGTTTTAGAGAAAATATTCCCCGGCACTGTCAGTACATCTTTATTATATTCGGTCGCCAGCCTCGAAGTAATTAAAGTTCCAGATTTTATTTCCGCTTCGATAATTAAAACCGCTTGCGACAATCCAGCAGTAATACGATTTCTTTTTGGAAAGCTGTATTGTGTGGCCATGAAATCTGGTTCAAATTCAGACAAAAGACAACCACCACTTTCTAAAATTCTCTGCGCCAAGCCAACGTGAGCTAATGGGTGAATGGCTTTTACCTCTAAACCAGAACCTGGCATGGCGATAGTTTTAAGTCCAGTGTTAATTGCCGCTTGATGAGCGATGCCGTCAATTCCGATTGCTAGTCCTGAAACGATTGTGACGTCGTAGCCTCGCAAGCCAGCGATTAATTTTTCACAAACGTCTTTACCGTAATTAGTGTATTTACGACTACCAACCACGCATAATAATTTAGTTTCAGGTCCGGGTAGTTCACCCCGAATAAAAAGTTTAGCTGGTGGCTCAGGAATTTCCAAAAGCTGTTTTGGAAATTCTGTCGGTTTCAATTCTCGAATAGGAAAATCCTGATCCATTGGATGATTGATTTTCATAACTTGTGAATCCTAGCATTAATTGTTATCATTAAAACCAATATAAATGTGGATAAATCAGACCCATTTTTTAACTTAATTTTTTAACATGTTAGATATAAAATTCATTAGAGAGAATAAGGACATCGTTCAGGCCGGAGCCAAAAAGAAGAATCTGGTTGTGGATATTGAAGAACTACTACGGGTGGATGATAAAAGAAAAGAATTACTTAGTTTGATTGAAAATAAACGAGCGGAGCAGAATCGTTTTAGTGAAAGCGTGGTTAAGGAGGCTGATCAAACCAAAAAATCCCAACTAATTTCAGAGATGAAATCGGTGAAGGAGGCCATGCAAAAAGGCGATGAGGAATTAAAAGAGGTGATGAAGAAGTGGCAAACTCTGATGCTACAGGTGCCAAACGTGCCAGATATGTCGGTACCGGAAGGTCCTGATGATTCGGCTAATGTTGAATACAGTGTTTGGGGCGAAATTCCTAAATTTGATTTTCCCGTTAAAGACCATATTAAATTAATGGAAGATTTAGACATGGTAGATTTTGAGGCCGGTACTCGCATTGCTGGTTTTCGTGGCTATATCTTAAAAAACGACGGCGCCTTATTGGAATATGCTTTATGGCAATTTGTGATGGAATATTTTAGGGAGCAGAAAAAAGATTATCAACCAATGATTGTGCCTTCGCTTGTTCGCCGCGAAACCCTGCTCGGTACTGGTTATTTGCCTCAAGGTGAGGATGATCTATATAAAACTCAAGATGGAGAATATTTGGCTGGTACGGCCGAAGTTAGCGCCATGAGTTATTTTGCCGATAAAACTCTAGATTCTAAAGATTTACCGAAAAAAGTTATTGCCTTTTCACCGGCTTTTAGGCGCGAAGCAGGTAGCCACAGTAAAGATGTGAAGGGTTTGTATCGAGTGCATGAATTTATGAAGTTTGAGCAGGTGATTTTATGTGAGGCTAATCACGAAACCTCCGTTCGTCATCATGAAGAATTACGCGAAAATGCGGAAGAGATTTTGCGAGCCTTGAAATTACCTTATCATGTGGTGGTCAACTGTGGCGGAGATCTGGGTTTGGGTCAGGTTAAAAAGTATGATATTGAAACCTGGTCACCAGCGGCGATGAAGTATCGAGAGACTCATTCTTGTTCTTATTTCCATGATTTTCAAAATCGCCGTTTGAATATTCGTTATAAAGATTCCGATGGTAAAACTCGTTTCGCTCATTCCTTAAATAATACCGCTCTGGCCACTCCTAGAATTTTAATTCAGGTGGTAGAAAATTATCAGCAAGCCGACGGTTCGATTAAAGTGCCAGAAGTGTTGCAAAAGTATATGGGTAAAAGTGTTATCGTGAATGAAAAGAAATCCTAATTTAGGTCCTTCGACAGTGAGAGCAAAAAAGAGACGTCTTTTTTGGGTTCGTTTTGTTATTGTTCTATTTTTACTGCTGATTATTTTAATTAGTTTAGCGATTGTCTCTGGTCAGGATGAGATTGTTATTAAAGATATAAAAATTTCCGGTAATGCTGCGGTTTCTAATGCCGAAGTTTTAGAGCTCGTTAATGCGGACCTTTCCGGGCGTTATTTAGGGCTTTTTTCTCGACGTAATTTTCTGATTTTCCCTCGGTTTCAAATCAAGGCTGATTTGCTAAATAATTTGAAAACAATAAATACCGTAAAAATTTCTTGGACCAAGTGGCAAGAGATCACGGTCAAGATTACTGAACGAAGACCTCATTCAGTTTGGTGCGGTAATGATTATAAGGAAAAAGAACAAACTTGTTTTTTGGTAGATAAAACCGGTTATATTTATAACGAGGCTTCAACTTTTTCAAATAATATTTTTGTTCGAGGTTATGGGCCACTGGCCGCCACCAGCTCGATCGGTAGTTTTTTTCTGGAAACAAATACTTACGAACAGATTTACGGTTTAGTTGATCTACTAGATCGAAATAATTTGCGTGTGCTGGCCGTGTCTTTCGATAACTTTGATTATCGTTTCTATCTCGAGTCGGGGCCGGTCATTATTTTTAATAGTAAAGTTGCTTTTGATTTGGCATTTCAAAATTTATTCACCGCGATTAAAGCCGGGGAATTAGATTTAGTTGCTGGTGCTGATAAAATTAATTATATTGACTTACGTTTTGGCGATAAGATTGTAATAGGGAAGAAGGGTAAATAATTTGGCAAAAGAACAGGCGAGCCTCCGTTTGGAAGCCCGCCTTCGTGTCGCCGCACACCTTCATCAGGTGCCGACCAGGTTGAACATCGCGACGCTGAGTGCACCGGTCAGCAGGTTGATACCGATTGCTGTGTCGGTCCGAATTGCCGGTACCAATACAAGGACAAGCGCCATGGCCAGAGCGACGACGCCCAGAACCACCCCGCCAACCCAGTAGAAACCATCTTCGTCTCGCCCGAACCGAATCGGGTTTATATGTAGCTTCGTCACGTTGTGCCTCCTTCAATGAACTTATTCGAAATTCTTACCGAGAATGATAGTATAGCAGATTACAGTAGACTTGTCAAATATCAAAAGTAATGATATGTTGAATAAATGAATTTTTGGCACAAGTTAAAAAACAAACCATTTTTCTGCTTAGCGCCGATGGCCGATGTGACGGATGCACCTTTTCGGGCAATGTTTGCTAAATACGGCAAGCCTGATGTGTTATGGACGGAATTTGTTTCGGCTGATGGCTTATGCTCACGTGGTAAGGAAAAATTAATGCCTATGCTTAGATATTCCGAGAAAGAACGACCAATTGTGGCGCAGATTTTTAGTGCTAATCCGGAAAATATTGAAAAAGCTTGTGCCTTTATTGCCAAGCTGGGTTTTGACGGCATTGATATTAATATGGGTTGCCCTGATAAAAGTGTTTTAAAGCAAGGGGCGGGCGCCGCTTTAATTAAGACTCCTAAATTAGCTCGCTCAATAATTCGTTCAGCTTTAGCGGGAGTAAAATCTACTGGCAAGGATATTCCTGTGTCAGTTAAAACGCGAATTGGTTTTAGTAAAATCGAAATCGAGGATTGGATTGGAGAGTTGATTAAGGAAGATATTTCGGCACTAACTATTCATGCCCGAACTAAAAAAGAAATGTCGGACGTGCCGGCGCATTGGGTAGACGTGAAGAAAGTTGTAGATTTAATAAAAAATTCTCCGGATGAAAGAATTAGAAAAATTTTAGTTATTGGAAATGGGGATGTCGAAGATACTGACGACGGCAGGAGGAAGTGTGAAGAAACTGGTTGTGACGGTATTATGATCGGTCGGGGAGCGTTTGGTAAGCCGTGGTTATTTAATCCCGATCAAAAAGAAATAACAGTGGCCGAGAAATTGAAGATCATGCTGGAGCATGCCAAACTTTTTGAAAAAACTTTAACGGGCAGTAAAAATTTTGCGGTGATGAAAAAACATTTTAAAGCTTACGTTAGTGGATGGGAGGGGGCAAAAGAGCTGCGGGTTAAACTAATGGAGGCTAACAATTATGCAGAAATTGAGTCGATTACTTTGGATTATTTAAAAACTCTTGAGAAATAGGAGCCTACTTTTTATTTGCAATTTATATACAATAGGTATAAACTAATAACAGTTGATCATTTTCGTGGTACTAGCGACGACGAGGACTCGGTTATCCGACCACAATGCGGAACACCGTCTCATGAATCTCAATCTGGGTTACGCCGTGAACCGGCCCATCTGGACTGACGACGATGTCGTTACGTACATCGGCCCAACCGTGAGCTTGCTCTAGGTTGGGCCGACCTTTTTTTATATGAAAATTTTGTTATACTACTTTCATGTCCGACCAAGCCTTGTATCGTAAATATCGCCCCAAGAAATTCTCCGATGTTTTGGGGCAGGATCATATTGTTAAAGTTTTAAAATCTTCGATTGAGCAGGGCAATATCGCTCATGCTTATATTTTTTCCGGTTCTCGTGGAACTGGTAAAACCTCCGTGGCCCGCATTTTTGCAAATGAAATAGGAACAAGCGCCAGTGATATAAATGAAATCGATGCCGCCTCGAATACCGGGGTGGATGATATTCGTGCGCTCAATGAATCGGTAAACACTTTGCCGTTTGAATCCAAATACAAAGTTTATATTTTAGATGAGGCCCATATGCTATCAAAATCGGCTTGGAATGCTTTACTTAAAACCCTGGAAGAGCCACCCGCTCATGTCGTCTTCATTATGGCCACAACTGAAGAAAGCAAAATTCCTGAGACGGTGATTTCTCGTTGCCAAACTTTTTCCTTCAAGAAACCAAATCAAAAAGTGTTAAAAGAAGTAGCTTTAGCTATTGCTAAAAAAGAGGGTTTCGTTTTGGAACCGGCTTCGGCCGAACTCATTGCTTTACTGGCCGATGGTTCCTTCCGTGATGCGCAAAGCATTTTGCAGAAGATTATCGGATCGTCTAAAGATAAAAAAATCTCCGCCGAGGAGGTGATTTTGGTTACTGGCGCGCCGAAGGCGGAATTGGTGAATAGCTTTATAAAATCGATTGATGAAAATAATTTAGAACTTGGTCTCAAGGCCATTTCCGAAGCCTCAGAATCGAATATTGATACATTACTATATTTCAAATTAATCCTCGCTAAAATCCGCGCCGTGCTTTTAATGCGCCACTTGAAATCTTCGGAGGAAAAGTTTAAAGAGGAGATGACGGACACGGATTTCACTTTCCTTAAAACCTTGGCAGACAAAAAGGGGAGTAAGATTAACTCCGACAGTCTTCTTCTTTTGCTTTCGTATTATGATATGGTCAGCAAGGCGTATATTCCTGAGTTGGTGCTGGAATTGGCACTGACTAAAATTCTAGGCTAAACCTCGGTTCATTTATACACAGCCCTAAATCTTGGTTTTTTACCTGCGTGCTAGAATACCGCCGCTATGGAAAAAGATTTTGATCTCTGGAATAACAAGAAAAAGGAAACTCAACAAATTGACGATATTGTTCTTTTTTATGAAAGGGAAGTTTGGTGGTGTATTATCGGTACGAATATTGGTGTCGAGATTGATGGAAAACACGAGTTATTCTTGCGACCAGTCATAATTGTTAGGAAATTTAATAAATACATGGCCCTGGTTGTTCCAACTACTACTCAAGATAGAGACAATAAGTATTACTTTAATGTTAATGGCGAAGATGATAAAACCTATAATTCTTGCTTATCGCAAATCAAGTCGGTTAGTTCAAAAAGATTATTTCGAAAGATTGGTACAATTAAAGAAGGGGATTATCAAGCACTACTAGAAAAAATCGCTTATATGGTTAGAGGTATATTATAAACAACGAAATCCCGCCAAAGCGGGATTTCTCGGAGGCCGAAGCCCATAATCACTGTGATTATAGCAAGCAGATTTGAGTTGTCAAACACTTGAAAAAGTCTAATTTTTAACGTATTCTAGTGCTTATATAGCAAAGCTATCAGCTTTTCGCTATTTATTGGGAGATCGTCTAACGGTAGGACAGCGGCCTTTGAAGCCGTTAATTTTGGTTCGATTCCAAGTCTCCCAGCCAACTTGAGCGAGGTTCGAGCGCACGAGTCGCGTCGAACGAAGCCCAAGGTCTAACCGGAGAAAGCATACCCGCTGAGAGCGGTATTCAAAACACAAAAGCACCCAATTGGGTGCTTTTGTGTTTTAGGATTTATAAAAGTCTTTTCTTGTGCTATCTTTAACTTTATGAAAAAGGAAGCCTTAGGTGTAGATATTTGAAATGTAATTATTAATCATCGTTTAGTAGATAAAGAAGATAAGACATTATTAGAGGAAAGGTATTCCACCATTCCAGCGACAGATGATGTTTTTGATTGTTTAAGGAAACTTAATGATGAGAAATTTCATGGTGATATTTTTTTAATATCTAAATGTACCGCTTGGGCCAGAGAAAAGATTTTAGCTTGGCTTGATGATAATGATTTTTATATCAAAATAGGTATAAAAACAGAAAATGTCTTCTTCTGCCAAGAACGAAGCGAGAAAGAGAAAATCTGCAGAGAAAATAATATTACCTATTTTGTTGATGATCGGTTAGAGGTTTTGAGTTATATGATTGGAACTGTTTCGAAATTATTCCTCTTTCAACCCGAGGAAAAAGAGGTTCGAGAATTCAATCAATTTTTACCTAAAGTTATCAGAGTGGAAAATTGGCAGGAACTAGTCAAAAAATTATTACCATTTAAATCTCAGTTGAAAAACCGTAGTGGTCAAATGTTGGATTATACCTATTCTGGCAGTAATGATTTTTCGGAATTAAAAGATATTAAGGTTCAAGGTGTTCACGCTTTTTGTTTTTATAAAGGAAAAATGGTTGTCGTCTGGTCTGATAAGAAGAATTATTGGACTCCACCAGGCGGAGCAGTTGAAGCTGGAGAAACGATTGAAGAAGCTGTTATAAGAGAGGTAAAAGAAGAAACAAATATGAAAGTTATTAAACAGATTCCTATTGGTTTCATTCAAATTTCTGAACCACAAGGTATCGTCACTCAAACCAGATCTTTTTGTCTAGTTGAACCATATGGTGATTTTATCTCTGATCCGGATGGCGATATTAATAAGATAGAATTAATAGATCCAAAGAATTACAAAAGATACTTTGATTGGGGTGAGGGTGGAGATTATCTTTTGGAGAGATCTTTGAAACTTTTAAAAGAATTAGAATAATATGACGATAGAAAATACTCTTCCAAAAGTAATCTTCAAACAAATGCCACTAGATCTAGAAACCGAAATGTTGCTAGGCTTTTTGGCTGAAGATTGGAGTGATGTGATAACTAAAAAATACCCCCAGTTTTTAGAAATTAAGAAAATGGAGAATGAGGACAAGAGAAAACAATCTATCAAGAAAGAAATTACTAATATAAGACAGGAACTTGGTTCTAAAATTAATGAAGGACTATTACTAGTAAAAAATAATTGGCAAAAAGTAGAAAAAGAAACTTTAGAAAAATTATTTGAGATAATTCAAACAAATTATCTAGAAAAAGAAATCACCGCTTATATTTCAATCAATCCAATCTGCCCACGTTTTCTTGATAACTGGAGCTTCTCCATACCACCGGATCATAAAAATCCAAATAAAACTATTGCTCATGAAATATCACATTTTTTATTTTTCAAAAAGCTTAAAGAAGAATTTCCGGAGATAAGCAGAGAAAAATATGAAAGCCCACATAAAGAATGGATTTTGAGTGAGATGTTAGCTGTGATTATTCTTTGCGATGATAGAATAATAAACGCCCTCAATATTCCAAAATATTACGGTTATTATCCCAAACACAAGGAGCTGAAAATAAATGGTGAATTTTTATCAAAATTATTGGAAAATCTTTATGAAGATTTAGTAGTTAATAAAAAAGATTTTACTGAATTTATTAGGCAAAGTTTGAGATTATTAAAAAAATTAAAATAATAATATGATTATATTTTTAAACGGCTCAATAAATTCTGGTAAAAGCACGGTGGCAAAACTCTTAGCAAAAGAATTGCCTAAAACGGCACTGATGGAGATAGACGCCTTTCACGAAATGATAGAGTGGATGCCTATAGATGAAGCTATCCCCTTAAACCTCGAAAACGCCCTCACAACTATTAGAAATTTTATAGCTAGGGGTCTGAATGTTATTGTCCCATACCCACTGTCTCAAAAGAATTACGATTATTTTGTTGCTGGTCTAAAGGATCTGGATATTGAGACGCATGTCTTTACTTTGGCACCAAAGCTAGAAAAAACTCTGACAAATAGAGGTACTAGAGAATTAACCGACTGGGAAAGACAGAGAATCCAGCACCATTACGATACTGGCATTCATAAGCCAAGTTTTGGAGAGATAATTGATAACACTGACCAAACACCAGAGGAAACTGTCAAATTAATCTTAAGTAAAATAAAATGAACTACAACTTAAATTTATTAGATAGGCCATTTAAAGCCATAAAAGCTGGAAAAAAAAGATAGAAACTCGAGTGCCGACCAGTTATGATAAAACTCCTTATGTTGATCTAAAATCAGGAGACACTTTTACTTTTACCAACATGACGACAAATGAGGTGATGAAAGTGGAAATTTTAGGCGTTAGGCACTACCCAGATGTCAGATCTATGTTAGAGGCGGAAGGAACTAGGAATGCTTTGTCCTCCGGCTTGGATATCAGTGGTGCTATTGAAAGATACAATACCGTTTTTGAAGAGTATAAAGAAAACATCCCTAAATTTGGGATTTATGGGATAGAAATTAAGCCTATTTAGCATAAGCTGGTTTTGTGCTAATATGGGCCTATGAAAAAGATATATCCCAAAAAATTACAAAAAGGTGATGAAATAAGGATTATAGCGCCATCTCACTCCATTTCTATTATTTCCCAAGCCAACAGGAAGATCTCCAATGATCGGCTTATGGATTTAGGTTTAAGAATATCCTTTAGTAAGAATGTAGAAGAGACTGATAACTTCGGTTCATCATCGATAAAGTCTAGGGTGGCAGATTTGCATAAGGCTTTTCTCGATAAAAATATTAAAGCCGTTTTTACCGTTATTGGTGGTTTTAACTGTAATCAGCTCTTAAAATATATTGATTGGAACATTATAAAGGATAATCCGAAAATATTTATCGGTTACTCTGATACTACCGCTTTGCAAAATGCTATTTTTGCTAAAACTGGGTTGGTGACCTATTCTGGTCCAGCTTGGTCAACTTTCGGTCAAAAATTGCATTTTGAGTATACAATGGATTATTTTACGAAATGCTTAGTGGAGAATGATTGCTTTGAAATTACACCCTCTAAAGAATGGACAGATGATGCTTGGTATATGGATCAGGATAGAAGAAACCCGATTAAAAATGATGGTTGGCTTATAATAAATAAAGGTAAAGCTACCGGAACTATTCTCGGAGCAAATCTTTGTACATTTAATCTGCTTCAAGGAACGGAATATATGCCAAATCTAAAGGGTTCAATTTTATTCTTAGAGGACGATGATACTTCAAAATATGTGGACTTTGATCGAAACTTGCAATCTCTTATTCATCTGCCGGATTTCAAAGGAGTAAAAGGCGTAGTGATTGGTAGATTTCAGAAAGCAACTGAGATGGCTAGTGAAAAATTAATTAAGATTATTAAAAATAAAGCTGAATTAAAAAATATTCCTGTAATTGCCAATGTTGATTTTGGCCACACTAGTCCAATAATTACTTTTCCTATTGGTGGAGAAGCTAGTATAGATACTGGGAGAAAAAATATTACAATAATTAAACACTAATGACAGATTTATCACATACAACCCTAGTCTCTTATCAACTATCCTGGCAAGATAAGTTTCAGACAGAAAAAGGTAAATTACAAGAAATATTTGGTAATAAGGCTATTGCCATTGAGCATATTGGTAGCACCTCTATTCCTGGATTATCTTCAAAACCAATTATTGACATTGTTGTTCTGATAGAAAAAAGAGAGGATGGAGATTCCTTTATTAAACCACTTGAGAAATTTGGATATTCTTATGACAAATTAAATTCCAGTGGAGAAAGGCACTTATTCAGGAAAGGTAACCCTACAAAATTTCACCTTTCTATTGCTTATAAGGATAGAGGAAATTTTTGGGAACGACAGATTATATTTAGAGATTATTTGAGAAATCACCCAGATTTTAGAGACGAGTATCAAAAATTAAAAGAAAATTTGCTAGAGAATGATCCTTCAGGAAAGGATGTTTATATTAGTGGTAAAAGCGAGTTTGTAAGTAAAGTTTTGGATTTAGCTAAAGATAAAAGTTAGTCAAACAATCCAGTAAAAATACAGCCTGTTGGGTTCAATTTTGATTGACAAAAGTGTCATTTTCAATAGAATTGAGTCTATGTTATTAGACGCTTATAAAAAGATGTTCCTTATTCGGACAGCGGAGGAACAAATAGCTTTTTATTACCTTAAGAATAAGATATTGAGTCTTGTCCATTTTTATGTTGGTCAAGAAGCGGTAGCTGTAGGTGTCTGCGATGCGCTACACAAAGATGACCGTGTGATGGGAAATCATCGATCACACGGACACTATCTTGCTAAAGGAGGAGATCTCAAGAAAATGGTCTGCGAGTTGCTTGGAAAGGAATATGGTTCGTCACACGGTAAGGGCGGATCAATGCACTTGATTGATAAATCAGTTAATTTTATTGGCTCAACACCAATTCTCTCAAGTGCTTTACCGCTTTCCTGTGGTAGTGCCTTTGAACAAAATTATCACAAGAGTGATTCGGTAACAGTTGTTTTCTTAGGCGACGGTGCATTTGAGGAGGGGGGTATCTACGAGTCTTTAAATTTGGCAACACTTTTTAAGCTGCCGTTACTTATCGTACTTGAAAATAATCTTCGGTCCATTAATACCCGTCTTTGGGAACGGCGATCAGTATCTCACAATACCGAAAGGATCGTTGCTGGGTTTGGAGTACGATATATAAAGGCTGATGGGAATGATTATTCCGACGTGGTCATAAAAACCAGAGATCTTATCACCGAAGTACGTGCGGGCAAACCTGCCCTCATCGAATGTATGACCTACCGTCACATGGCACACAGTGGGCCAGCCTTTGAGGAGGAAACTCGTGAGGAAGATACAGTAGAACAGCGAAAAGAGAAAGATTCAGTAGTCAGAATGAGACGAGAAACTCTGGCTTCAGGAGTTTCCGAAGAGGAAATTACTGCTATGGAAGATGATATTAAAAAAACTGTTATTGATGCTATTATTTTTGCTGAAAAGTCACCATTTCCAAATAAAAAAAGCTTATATACCAACCTTTATGTCTAATAGAATTATTACATATACTGAAGCAATTAAAGAAGCTACAGACCAAATGATGGAGGTAGATCAGGATGTTATTGTTATGGGTCTAGAAGTTTCATATAAAAATGGTGCAGACGGAACAACAGCTGGACTTAAGGAAAAATATCCTTCCCGTATAATTGAAACACCACAATCAGAAAATGCTGTAACGGGAATGGCTGTCGGTGCAGCGATAACTGGTCTTCACCCCATTGTGCATCATGGTAGGGTTGAGTTCGCACTCTTTGCAGCCGATCAGATATTTACACAAGCGGCAAAATGGAATTATATGTTCGGCGGCGGACATTCGGTGCCTATTGTATTTAGGATTAATATTGGTCGACAATGGGGCCAAGGCCCACAACATACACAAGCACTCTATTCACTTTTTGGAAACGCACTTGGTCTTAAAGTTGTGATTCCTTCTACTCCACGTATGGCAAAGGGTTTACTTATCTCTGCAGTCCGTGATAAAAATCCTGTGGTCATTTTGGAACCACGCTGGCTTTTCTCCTTGAGACAAGATGTGCCAACCGAACTATATGATGAACCACTCGATAAAGCTGTTGTGGTAAAAAAAGGTGCGGATCTCACAATTGTTTCTTATGGGGATGGTTTGATTGCGGCGTATGAAGCTTTAGAGTTGATTAGTGGTCATGTTGACGTGGAACTTATAGATCTTGTTTCCATAAATCCGATAGATTACGAAACTATTTTTAAATCAGTAAAAAAAACTGGTCGACTTATCACAATTGATACCACTAATCATGCTTTTAGTGTTGGCTCAGATGTTATCGCAAAAGTTGCGGAAAAACACCTGATGTATTTGAAGAACGCTCCAGTTTCACTTTTTTGTCCTGATGTTCCAGTACCTACCTCAACAATACTCACTGAGTCTTACTACCCGACAAAAGTAGATATTGCAAATACTATATTATCTCTAATGGGTAAACAAACTATCAAATATAAATTAACTTTTGAAGAACTACATGTTCCCCCAAATTTAATTGTAGAGTAGTGATTTCAACTGGTATAGACTATATTGATGGTTTATGGTATGCTGGTGTGCATATCATGGTTAATAATAATAAACAAAAAATCATAAGAAACAAGAATCTTCCTAAGTCCATACGATCTGTAGTACGAATGTACCCATCAAACCAGGTCAACAGGTTATTTTACGGTGGACTACCTCATTTAGGTAATACACTTTTGAACTCTTGGAAATCTACTGAGATACAAGAAGCGGCTAGAGTGTATGATGATTACAGTCTTTCCACAAACCTCCTTATAAAAGGCTTTAAAGATCCTGTTGTGGATAAAGTTAGATTGGGAGTTGGAAGTCCTGCACGCTTTAATCCTTTTGGTAGTTGTACTAAGAGTATAAAACAGGCCTTGAAAAATAGAATACTTTCTGATTATCAATTAGCCGCTGGATATAGCGAGGACAAAGTGCCTATTATAAAATACTTTAAAATCTCTCATGATTTAGAAATTTGTGAGAATAATATTATTTTTACTCATTCAAGCACACAAGCTTTTACCTTTGTTATGGAAGCAATACTGGATTATGGTGATGTGGTCATTATGACGGCTCCTAATTATGGACTTTTTGCCTTTATACCAGAGAGGATTGGAGGAGAAGTTAGACTCTTACCGCTTAGAAGTCTTGATGATTGGAAAATTAATCCTAAAGAGCTTAAGCAACTTATTATTAAAACAAATGATGAACTTAAGCGAGATTACGATATAAATAGGGCGAAATATGTTTTTAGACGTTCTGATATACCACCAAGAGTTTCTGCTTTTCTTAATTTAAATCCGCACAACCCGACAGGTGTTGTGTATAGTAAAAAAGACAGGTCGTTGTTGTTAGAAATTTCTAATATTTGCAATGAGGCTGGTGTATTTATTATTGATGATTTGGCTTATTCTGGTTTAGAATTTAATAGAAATTCAACTGCACTGCCAATCTGTAGCTTAAAGGGTCATTTTAATAATACAATAACACTACATTCTCTTTCTAAATCTTACGGGTTAGCTAGCTTAAGGTCGGGCATGGTTATTGCTAACGAGGCGATTATCTCCTTAATAAGAGATAAAATATTTCAGAGCCTGGATTCATTGTCATTATTACAGTCGGCTGCCATGAGTGCAGTTTTCTTAACTGATCATACTTCTCTTATGGAAAGAGAGAAGTACTTTACCGTTATTACTAGGAAATATTATGAAAGGTACATCTTTGCAAAAGCTATTATTATAGGAGCTGATAATCTTAATAAAGAAGAAAGAAGACTGCTTAATAAGATCATTAAGAATAACAAACTTATTTTTGATATTAAAAAAACTATGAGTGGTATTAAAGATGTCAGTATAGTACTTGATCCAGAGTCAGGATTTTTTATACTTTTAGATTTAAGTAAATTACTCGGGAAATCATATAAAGAATTTAGGATAACTGATGATACAACCTTGCTAAGATTTTTGTATACATCTGGCAATATTAAACTATTAACTGGTAGAGCGTTTTGCTGGCCCAATCAGAATCAACTAATCGCAAGAGTGACTATCGCTTTTGGTGCGTATGAAGATTTACTGAAATCTTTTCTACGCCTCAAATCATCCATAGAATTATTAGTATGAAAATATATATTGCCTCATCAGAAAAGTATGTAGGGAAAATCTTAGAAGATGCTTATATACGTGACGCCTATAGAAATAAGGGATTTTTATGCGAAATTGTTACTCTAAAAGATGCTGTAAGAATAGCCAAACCTTTTGATGTGGTACTTTTAAAAAGTATTTGGGGGTATAATTTACATTATCGAGATTTTTTGAAGAAAATATCGATGCTTAAGAAAAAGAACATTAGACTAATAAACGACTATGATTTTATCCTTTGGAATATTGATAAGCATAAATACTTACATGAATTAAAAAACATGAGCGTAGTCCCCACAGTGCTCTTTAATTTCAAAAGTACAAAAAAAGTATCTGAGATTAGAGGTATGGTATTACAAACAAAAAAAACATTGAAAACAGACACGCTGGTTATTAAGCCTCGTATTTCAGAAAGCGGTTATCTGACTTTTAAATATGATGAGACAGGAAACAATAAAACTCTTATCACCTCACTGCAACAAAATAGACAACTCGATTTTATTGCACAGCCCTATAGACCAGACATATTGACTGGAGAAATTTCTGTTGTTATAATTGACGGTATAGTCTTATATGGCGTAAAGAGGTTTCCGGGAATTTTTAGTGAAAAATTAGATCCGGTTTATATAAAGTCTATCAACTTACCAAAGTTTATAAAAAAAGAAGTAGATACATTAAAAGTATTTCTCCTAAAGAAGTTTGGTGGCTTCCCTAATATATGTAGAGTTGATTTTTTAAGGTTTAACACCAGTTATGAAATTTTAGAGGTAGAATTAATTGACCCTGATTTATTTTTCAGGTTCATACCAGAAAATATGAAAAAGAAAGCGACCTCTATTCTTCTTAAGTCATTAATAGTATAAATAAATTTATAAAAATTATGTATAGAAAAGGAGTTTCAGCCATTGTCATAAATAAAAAGAACGAGTTTCTTTTGGTTAATCTAGAGTCTTTTGAAGACAAATATTTTGCAATACCCGGGGGCGGAGTTGAACAGAAAGAATCATTAAAAGATGCTGTGTACCGAGAGTTAAATGAAGAATTAGGAATTAAGGAAAAAAATCTTCAGATCATGGGCCAGAGTGATATTCCTGTCAGGTTTAAATTCAAGGAAATAAAGATGAATCGTGACGGGATTGAATATGAAGGCTCAGAACGATATTTCTTTGGGTTCAGGTTTGTTGGTGATGAAAAGACCATAATCCCAAACCCTGGTGAGGTACGAACTTATAAGTGGGTTTCTTATGGTGATTTAAAAAATTATTTACTCTTTGATAACCAGTTGCCAGAAACGTCAGAAAAAATAAAAGAAATATTTTCTAATATGCCATGATTAATAAACCGACACTTCTTTTTGTAGAGGAGTATGAAAACACGCTTTCAAAGAGTGTAGCGTCAAATAGAACCATTAGCTTGGTTTTATTAAGATTTAAGCAAAATATGTTCTTTAGTCAAACTCATCTCAATGCGACATCTGACATCCCCTGTTTTATCTTTGACAAAACAGAGACCATAGAACATGAAGTTGAAAGGTTTAGAATATTCTGTACCAAAAGTAAAATTACGGTTGATTATTTCTATAATGACTCCGAATATAATCAGGAGGTGGTTCAGAGATTTGCTTCGTTGCTTGGTCTCTCAGGTGCATTGAACGAATACCAAGCTCGATGTGTAAGGGACAAAGCAGTAATGAAAGATAAATTGCAGGAGCTTGGATACCAAACAGTGTCTTATCAAGAACTAAATTCCATAGATGATGCGCTAAAATTTGCCGAAAAACATGACGGTTTCCCTTTTATAGTTAAGTGGCGTAAGGGACTATCATCAAAGGAGGTCTATAGGATTGAAAGCAAGGGCCAGTTAGAAGCTCTTAGTCTTGATTATTCTACAGGGCGATTTATTGCAGAAACATACTGTCCATATTTGATTTGGAGTTTTGATTCTTTAATACAAGATAGTAAAGTTGTGGGGACTTTTCTTACATGGCTCCCATACACCAATCTCAGTTTTGCAGAAAAGAAAGAGAAGTTTGCTCAGATCACCGTTGCAGAAGATCCCAAGAACATTAGGTTTGATGGAAGAAAAATAACTCAAAATATAATTAGTACTCTTGGTCTAAAAAATGGATATATCGAAATTGAGTTTTTTGTTGATTCTCAAGGACAGCCTATAATTTGTGAATTTGCATGGCGGACTCCTGGGGACCATATGTTATCAAATCAAAGTCTTGCTTTTGGAGTAGATGTTTGTTCTTTATTGGTCGACATTATGGTTGGAAGAAAAATCCAACCACTTCCGCTTAATGGTCGGCAATGTGTTGGCGACATGTTTTTACCGTTGACCAATGGAGTTATCACTAAAATTTCTTCCTATCAAGATCTAAGTAGTCTTACCGGAGTAATCGATGGTAATGTCACATATAAGATTGGAGATGTTGTTGAATCAAAAAGACAATACACAAGTTGTTCTGGGTGGGTTCAAATCACTGGGCAAACTGCGGACGAAGTCTTAAGTAGAATGTTAAAAGTATACGAGAGGTTTGAAATTATAACAGCATAACGTATTGTGTTAATAAACACCATAAAAATATAATATGAAAAAATTTAAAAAAATAGCTGTGATCAACACAATTAAGATCACCGAGGAAGCTAAAGAATTAATCCAGCATTATTCAAATGAACGTGTTATTTATCCTAACTCTGATACAGAAGATGAAACAGAAATTTATCAAAGGATTAAGGATGCTGATGCTATCTTGGGAAATTGGCACTCAACGATAACCTCTTTAGTTTTAAAACATACTCCGAATCTTAAGTATATTGGAATTTGTGGAACAAATTTGTCGAATATTGATTTAGAAGCAGTAAGGAGACACAATATAGTTGTTAAAAATGTTATAGACTATGGCGATGACGGTACGGCTGAATATATTTTTGCTCAACTGCTCAATCTTTTTAGGGGATTTGGTAAACATATATGGAGAAATGAGCCTTGTGAGCTTAGTTCAAAAACATTAGGAATTGTTGGTTTAGGAGCAGTTGGACAACAGGTTGCTAGAATAGCTTTAGGTTTTAAAATGAGAGTCTTGTATTACAGTAAATCCAGAAAGACAGAGTGGGAAAAAAAAGGAGTTCAATATTCATCCATTGATGATTTACTTAAAGAGAGTGACATTATATCTATGCATGTTCCTAAAAATACTAAGATCATTGGAAAAGACGAACTAGAAAAAATAGGTAATGGTAAGATTATCGTTGATACCTGCCTAGGAAATATTTATCAAGATATTGATGCTATCCGACTATGGCTTGGAAATAAAAATAATTTTTTAATAAGAGATTACCAACCTGAGATAAAAGAAAAACTTGGTGATTTGGAAAGATTTATATATACAGAAATTATAGCTGGAATAACGGTAGAAGCCAGAGAAAAGCTGAGTAAAAAGGTTATAGATAATATTAGAGCTTATCTAGAAGTTAGTTAATTAACTCCTATAATGTTTAAGTTTAAGATTTCCTGGAAATAGAATAACACCCAAACATTTTGTTGCTTGGGTGTTATAACATACGGAAGACATCAACGTCTTTTTTCGCCTCCATCCTGTCCCTGGATCGATGGATGATATTTTTGTAATATCTAACTCCATCGATCATAAATGATCCTCGCCCTCCGAATTTAAAGCGTATACTTTCGGGGGCACAATCAACAGGATCAAGTTCTGTGCCTGCGATTTGAAGAAGTGTATCAACGGCATTTTCTCCAACCACAAGTCCAACTTCAACAGACGTGTCGGCAAAAGGCTTGAAAACTGCGCTCCTGTATCTCTCTGGAAGGTCAGAGTAAATGGTCTCTAGAGCCCAATACGGCATAATCAGTCTCTTGCTTTCTGAGATGATTAGGCCACCATCCTGGATCATTGCTCTGACTTCCGCAAGAAATATCAAACCATGGGGCTTGATAATGTAGAAACTAGTTTCCAATTTCATAAATACGCTCCTTTCTATCTAGCATGTTAATGTGCAAAAACCTTATTTCATACTACATTTAAATATGAATCTGTCAAGATAAATTACCCCTAAGTTCAATCAGGATGGGTATTAGAAAAAGTCGGCATTATTCAGTTATATGTGTTATTATTATTTTGATGACAAACGACATGTTATGGATAATTGGGGGAATAATAATTCTAGGAATTATTGTTTTTTTAGTATCTAAAAATTGGAGACGGGCGGTTCAGGTGATGTCCGGATGGGGAATATACGAGGCCTACAACTTTGCGGTGGATTTTATACTTTGGCCCTTACTACAGGCATTCTATGGTTTTGCGGGAATATTGATATTGATAGTCATGGCTTTGATTAATAATTTCATAATTCTTCTTTGGTATCAAAAGAAAAAAGTAGATTGGTTTGGGGTAAATGAAATTGAAAGTATTAAAGCTAAAGGTCATCTTTGGGTCCATGAAGTCAGTAACCATCAGAATCTTTTAAAAAGATTTAGCTTGTATATCCCCGCTAAATTTCTCCAATTAATGATTTGGTTATTGAATAAGAATGACATATTTGCTTTCGTCACTTTATCAACATGGCAGGATTCTTTTATTACCACTATTTTTCTAAGACACGGTAAATTTGATAAATTAGACAAGAGAGATTACATTATTTTCGTCGCCAGCACTATTTTTGGCTGTTTGGTCTGGAGTGTTTTGATGCAGGCTGTCATTTGGGTAATTAAGGTAATTTATGGATTTTTATGATATAATTGATTTTACATATGGACAGAAAATCAAAAATACTCATATTTATATTTGTCCTTCTCCTAATCGGGTCCGTTGGTTTAACTTTGTATAAATATTGGACTAAAGACTATCAAATTTATGGTTTTGCTCCCTGCGATCCGCAAATAGAATCATGTTTTTACTATCCCTGTGAAGAAAGTGGAGATTCCTGTAGTTCTGATGAAATCGACTATTATAAGAAAGTAGAGAAGACTGCCTCAAATGTTGAATTATGCGACCCTAATAATGACAATTGTAATCCACTTGTTTGCGATGAGAATGAAATAGGTTGCCATACAGTTTTATGTTCAGAAGGTGTACTCGAAGAAGGAGAAGTTTGTTCAGAAATTATTAATAATGAAAACAACGAAGCGACAAATCAAACTGAAAATTAAAAACACTCAAAAATATGGTATGGGGGTTTTTGCGGATGAAGATATTGAACAAGGTGAAATTGTTCATGTTTTATCTGGAGAAAGATTAAAATCTTCAGAAATGATCAGGAGAATTCTTTTGGATAAAGAAGAAATCAACGATCCACTTCAGGTTGGAAAAAGAACCTATATTGATTTAGATAAACTTTCTAGGACTTTTAATCACAGCTGTAGTCCGACAGTTGGTATTAGAAAGGATGGCGAGATGTTTGCCTTAAGGGATGTTAATAAAGGAGAAGAAATAACTTATGATTATTCTTCGGTGATTGCTCCAACAGAATGGGAGATGGGATGTCTTTGTGGTTCAAAAAAATGTCGTAAGACTTTGGGAGATATAAGGTCGTTGTCTAAATCGCAATTAGATTT
This sequence comes from uncultured Candidatus Saccharibacteria bacterium, assembly GCA_964567825.1. Taxonomy (GTDB): domain Bacteria; phylum Patescibacteriota; class Minisyncoccia; order Phycocordibacterales; family GWA1-40-21; genus CAIJXO01. The sequence continues at coordinate 62,132 of CAZMNX010000002.1, read as the reverse complement.
TTATAAGAAATCTGGAGCAATACAGGATTATATGAAAAAGATTGTAAAAGAATTAGAAAGAGGTAATTATAAGATTCCCAGATATGAGTTGGTTGAATTGGAGAAAATAAAAAAGCATTATTTAGATAAAGAAGCAAAAAAATGACACTAGACGATATTTATACACCTCTTGATGAGGCAAAAGAGGAGATACAAAGGCGGTGGGAAGATAAAGAGTTACAGAAAAAAGTAGAGATATTTTTGAATGGCGACATTCCTAATTTCCTGCAAGATAGTCCGAAGGCTTTTTTAGCACGGCACATTGCAAGTCCAAATTTTGAATTTCTTCTATTTGAAGAACTAACTAATAAGGCTGGTCTAGATTTTGTAATACCAGAGTTCATTCATGATAAATTTGTGCCAGAAAACACTTCTAAATATCATCTTGGTAAAATGTTTTTTGAGGGTAAAGTTGGAAAAAACGGTAGTAAAGAAATTATAACTGATCTGGTTGTTGATTTTAATAAAGCTAATGGTAAACCTATTTGTGAACTTCAGGCTCTAAATGGCAAAAGCGTAGTTGATTTTCATCATGGTTTATTTGAATTTTTTAAGATGAACGTTGGCCATAAGATTCATGATTTTTCTGGCTGGTTAAAGAAATACGATAATAATCCTGAAAAATTTTATAAATATTTCTTAGCATTTTTTATTAGAAATGGGATTTTATTTGAGAATTTTTTATTAAATAAAGAAGAGGAAAAATTTACACTTCAACACGTTTTACCCAATATTGAATTATTAATGAAAGAGTTTGGTTTAAAACCATTGATTGTTAGACTTTTACCAAAGGAACAAGAAGAGGATATCCATTGGTATTGTTATTCCAAGGATTTAAAAAATAATATATAATAAGACTATGAATTTTAATCTTATTTCTAATCTTCAAACTTGTTACGAATTTATTAATAGTAATCCGACAACGGTTACACTTATACACTATACTCATTGGCCGGTAATTATAATCTCAATTTTTGTCGGTATTATTATACTACTCAAGAATAAAGATTTATTGAGTTGGATACTCTTTCTAATTTCTTTCTTCTTTTCTTTGTGGGCAATATTAGATCTGATTATTTGGTTAAATACAAATACAATTCAAATAATGACTGCTTGGTCTATGTTTTGGATTGTAAATGGTATGGTAGCAACACTCTCTTTTTATTTCGCTTACGTTTTTATTTTTAAAAGAGATATTACTTTTTTTTTTTTTTTATTATTACTTTTGATTCAATTACCGATTTTTATACTCACACCAACATCCTTAAATTTATTAGGTTTTGATCTAATGAATTGTGAGGCAGTAGAGAATCCATTTTTCCTTTATTATTACTATACAATGGGATTTTTGGCGATTGTTGGTATACTTTCTTTGCTATTTATTGCTTGGAAAAAAATTGATAAAAGCTTCCGCAGAGAAGTTGTTTTGTTGGTTATCGGGCTGGAGGCGTTTCTCATCCTCTTTTATTCTTTGAGCGGTATTGCTAGTTATTTAGATAATTACAATATAGAATTTTATGGTCTATTCGGGAAAGTTATTTTTATTGTATTTTTAGCTTATTTGATTGTCAGATTTAAAACATTTAACATTAAACTTATCGGAACCCAAGCTTTAGTTTGGGCATCTATTATTTTGATCGGATCTCAATATTTCTTTATTCAAACAAATATCAATAGAATTTTAACTGGTTTTACTATCGTCTTGTTCACAATCGTCGGTTGGTTGATAGTGCGTAGCGTTAAGAAAGAAATTAGACAGAAACAAGAAATTGAGCACTTACTCAAGATTAAATCAGAGTTCATTGACATTGTTTCTCATCAGCTAAGAACCCCAGTATCAGTTATTAAGGGTATGGCCTCAATACTTAAAGAGGGTGATTTAGATAATGCACCAAAAGAACAGAAAGACCAATTTGTTGCTGGTATTTATGAAAAATCTGAGAAACTAGCAGATATTCTAAATGATATTTTGAAGGCGGCGGAATTGGATATGGATAACTTTACCTTTACACCCGCAAGTATTAAGTCTGTGAATCTACCGCAATTAGTAAAAGGCATCTTTGACGATCTTACTAGCCTTGCTCAAGTTAAGAAATTAAATTATCAAATCAAGATTAGTCCCGAAGTTGCTAATTTAAATGTTATGACTGATGAGTCTTTCCTGAAACATGTCTTCCAGAATGTAACGGATAACGCCATTAAATATTCTAAGGAAGGCGGTTTAATGACGGTTGATTTAGGTAAGGAAAAGGACTTCTTTATTTGTAAAATCACGGATAGCGGTATCGGTATTCCTGAAGACCAGAAAGACAGATTGTTTGAGAAATTCTTTCGAGCTAAGAACGCCGTTGACGCTCATGCTTACGGCACGGGGTTAGGATTATTCATCACCAGAAAGATTGTTGAAGCCCATCCTGGTGGTAAGATTTGGTTTGATTCTGTTGTTAATAAAGGCACAACGTTTTATATCAAATTACCAATTGCCAAGGTGGTATAATTTATCAGAATAATAAAAACCAAAATGAAAAAATTATTATACATTGATGATGACAGAGAACAGTTGGATCTATATAAAATGTCCTATGCCATAAACTCCCCCAAAATTGAGTTTTTTACCGAGAGTGATCCGGCACAGGCTATGGCTAGGATAAAAGAAATAAAGCCAGATATTATTCTTTTAGATTTGGTAATGACAGAAATAAGCGGTTTTGATATTTTGTTTGCTATGCGTAAGGACGGGAATATGGGAGATATTAAGGTTGTAGCCTTTACTAACTCTGCACTCACAAATGTTACCGCCGAGTTAAATAAACTAGGCGTCACTGAAATATGGGAAAAGATTAAAGGTACGCCAAAAGAATTTGCCTTAAGGACAAACAAAATACTTGGTTTGTAATTCTGATTTAGAGCAATCTAAATAATATTTAAACCAAAAATCTCTTTATTTTGTGGTCATTTTCTGATACCATATGACCTATGGCAACATTAAATTGGATTGGAAAGGAGGCAGTAGTAAACCACGATAAAGAGGTTCCTTTTAAACTACTTGAGAAAGACTCAAAGGTTTCAGTTGGTAAAGAATCAAAAA
>CAZMNX010000002.1:56021-58995 GCA_964567825.1 uncultured Candidatus Saccharibacteria bacterium | reverse complement strand
GGTAAAATAAAATGTATTTATATTGATCCTCCATACAATACTGGTAATGAAAAATGGCTCTATAATGATAATGTTAATTCACCAAAGATTAGACAATGGATTGGTAAAGTTGTTGGGTCAGAGGGTGAAGATTTGACCCGTCATGATAAGTAGTTATGCATGATGTATCCTCGCCTAAAGTTATTGAGAGATTTGCTTAGCGACGATGGAATAATTTTTATTTCCATAGATGACAATGAACACTGCAATCTAAAACAGATAATGGATGAGATTTTTGGTATAGAAAATTTCATATCAAATATTATTTGGCAAAAGAAATATACACAGAGTAATGATGCAAAATATTTTTCAGCAACACATGATTTTATTGTTTGTTATGCTAAAAATGAGAAAAACGAGAATTTTAAAATCAATCTACTAGCCCGAACAGAGGAACAAGACGCAAGATATAAAAACCCAGACAATGATCCTAGGGGGAATTGGATGACACAACCACTCCATGCAAAAAGTGGTACAGATAAGACTTATAGTTATACATTTAAGAATGGTGTGACCTGGAAACCACCAGTAGGCACTTTCCCTCGTTATAGTATTGAAACTCTTAAGAAGGCAGATGAGGACGGGACGATCTGGTTTGGATCAAATGGTACAGCTGTTCCACGTCTTAAAAAATATCTACTTGAAATGAAAGAGGGTGTTATACCAAAAACAATATGGATGTATGATGAGGTTGGTAGTAATGATGAAGCACGGAGTGAACTAAAAAAGATATTTACTGATAATCCTTTTGATACACCGAAACCAACAAGGTTATTAAAAACGCTTTTTAAGCTTGGATCAAATAAAGATGATCTAATCTTAGACTCTTTTGCTGGTTCGGGGACAACTGCCGAAGCTGTCATGCAAATGAATAAGGAAGATAAAAATTCTTCCAGAAGATTTATCCTAATAGAAATGGAAGATAAAGTTGCTCAGAAGATTACGGCAGAGCGTGTAAAAATCGTAATAAATAAGAATGATTTTAAAGCTGGCTTTGAATATTGTGAGTTAGGCAAACCACTTTTTAATGAAAAAGGCCAAATAAATGGACAATGTTCATATAACGAATTGGCTTCGTATATTTACTTTACAGAAACCCAAACAAACATAGATAAGCAGATTATCAAAGATCCTTTTATTGGTGAATCAAAAGACACTGCTTATTATTTGATTTACAAAGGAAAAGATAAGAATGATTTGACGAGAACTTTTGTATCAAAACTAAAGCTAGATAAAAATGCTGTTATATATGCCGATCGTTGCTTAGTTGACGGGGATGAATTAAAAGAAAAAGGAATAACTTTTAAACAAATACCTTACGAAATTAAAGTCTATTAATAATATGAATTATAAACGTTACCAAACAAACGCTATAGATACGCTTGACCAGTTTCTCGGACTTATTCGGAAGATGAAGCCAAGGCACGCTTTTAACGAGATCACTAATACTAATTATAATCACGAATGGTTTGGTGATGTTCCCTTTGTCTGTATTAGAATTCCAACTGGTGGAGGAAAGACACTCGTGGGTTGTAAATCGATTGAGAGGATAATGAGTACTACCCTCCAACATAAAATGGATAAAGGTATTGTAATGTGGTTTGTCCCATCTGATTCAATTAAGACTCAAACTCTTAAAAAATTTAAAGATATAAAAGACAGACATTTTGAGGTTTTAAATGAAGAATTTGGAAATAAAGTCAAAATCTTATCAAACGAAGAAGCTCTCACAATAACACCAGAGGATATTCGAGATAATCTTTGTATTATCGTCGCTAGCTTGGATGCCTTCAGAAAAGATTCGTCCATTCAAAAGAAATATAAGGTTTATAAAGAAAATGGTTCCTTAATGGACCATTTCCAGAATTTAAAAGATGAATCAAGTCTAGAAAAAGATTCTGAGGGGGCAGTTATAAACTCTCTAGCAAATGTTATAAGAAAAAATAATCCACTAATTGTTATCGATGAAGGTCATCACACACAAACAGATCTTTCTGTGCAATTCCTTTCTGATCTTAAGCCGTCATTTATTATTGAATTTACAGCCACACCTCGTGACGGTAGTAATATTCTTGTAAAGACCAGTGCTTCGGAATTAAAAATAGAAGAAATGGTCAAGATCCCCATTGTTTTGGAAAGTCGCTCTCAATGGGAACAAGTTGTTGCCGATGGATTGGCAAAGCGTGAGGAATTGGAAAAAAGAACAAAGAAATTAAAGGGAGAATATATAAGACCTATCGCCCTTCTCCAAGCACAACCAAAAAGCAAGGTAAAAGCTACAGTTACAGTTGAAGCCTTAAAAGAAATGCTTTTAAAGACCGGGATTAAAGAAGAACAAATTAAAATTAAAACATCGGAGATTGATGAACTTGAGGGTATAGATCTTTTTGATAAAAAATGTGAGGTTAGATATATCCTAACTGTAAATGCTCTTGCCGAGGGTTGGGATTGCTCTTTTGCTTATGTTCTTATATCAGTTGCTAATCTTGGAGCAAAAGTAGCCGTAGAACAAATTATCGGAAGAGTTATCCGTATGCCTAAAGCCAAGAGGAAAACCGATGAGGCTCTTAATAGAAGTTACGTTTTTGCTTCAGCTACGAATTTTAACGAAGCCGCCACAAAAGTAATTAAAGGGCTGGAAGATAACGGTTACAGTAAATCTGATTTTGTTGGGCTGGAAGAGGCTGAACAATACGCTGATCCGCTTGAAGCAAAAAAGGCTATCAAGAAAGATTTAAAAGTTCCAATGATGGCGACTGGTAAAGACAAACTATCTTTTGAGGACTTACTAGGTGAAGATTTTGAGTTGGCAAAACAAAATGCTGATTTTGATTTTAAGATTCACTATGATTTAGACGGGCAAGCAACAATAGATATTACGGAAGAAAATGAATGGCTACAAGGTAAACAGCTATCCTTATCATTTCAATATTTA
>CAZMNX010000002.1:0-56011 GCA_964567825.1 uncultured Candidatus Saccharibacteria bacterium | reverse complement strand
TAGACGGTAATCACTCGGAGGAGGAGCTAGCTTCTTGGCTTGATAAAAAAATGCGTTTCCAGATGATTAAGCCAGAGGATAAGCTCGCTTTTATAGAAAAAGCCATACAATCACAAATTAAAAAACATAAGCGAAGTCTTCCAGAACTTTCTGTAAACAGATATTTATTAGCAGAAAGATTAGCTGTCGCTGTAACAGAAATACTGGAATCACACGCACAAAAAGTATATAAAGAACTCTTAAATAAGAAAAAGCTTTCTATTTTAACTTTTGAATCATACCCAAATACAATTGCTCTAAAATCTCCTGTGCCAAAAGTCTTTAATAAGAATTTATATGAAAGAATTGATGCTATAAATGGAGAAGAAAGAGCTTTTGTTGATAGAATAGATTTAGGCTCGCTTGATAATATTGAATTTTGGGTTCGAAATAGAGAAAAAGTTGATCCATTCTATATTCAAGGTTACAGAAGGGGTAAATTTTACCCAGACTTTGTAGCAGTTACAAAAAAGGGGAACGCCGTTGCTTTAGAATGGAAAGGTGAAGATAGAATCAGTAATGAGGATACAGCATATAAAGTAGAAATTGCTAAGGATTGGGAAAAGTTAGGAAAAGGAAAACTGTATTTCTTCTTGGTTCATAATGGTAATGTCGATGATGTGCTTACATCATTAAAATCACTCTAGATTTATCTCTTTATTTTTAAGTTTAATCTTACTTTTCAAACACCCTAGTAATTCTCTTTTTTCAAGATCTTTTCCTTCCTTAAGGATGTATTTGGCGTAATTTTTGATATCTATATCAGCGACTGTTATTTTCTCTTTTTTACCCAAAATCATATCATTAAATCTTTTGACCTCTTCTACTTTTGATTTTATTTTTTCTTTTATTCCTATTTCGTCAACGTCAATCTTTTCTAATAATTCCTCAAACTGCCTAATCAAGTCTATCTCATTAATATATTCACACTTGCAATTTCTGTCTTTTGATTTACAACAGCCATAATAAACATAGCGGTGAACGTTGCCATTTTTTTGAGTTTTAAACTTCTCGTCTGCAGTAATACCTGATCCACATAATCCGCAAACCATGAGTTTGGTAAAAGCAAATTCCTTACTTTCTGATTTTATCACCTGACTTTTTACTTGGGCTTGAACCTGATCAAATAATTCTTTTGTTATTAACGGCGTATGCTTACCCGTGTAAAAATTGCCACTTTTAACCGGATATTCAAACACCCCGTAATAGAATGGATTATCTAGTATCATGTAGATGTTACTTAGTGTTAGCCCTTTATTTCCCGTTACGCTTTTGAAATTAATTTCAAATTTTAACCAGTTATATATCTTACGTCCGCTCCATTTCTCATAAGCAACTTTTTCAAACATTTTCTTGATGATTGGTCCTCGTTCGGGGTCGATTATGGCCTGGCATTTTCTATCCATATGTCTTTCGTTTAAATATCCGACTGGTGGTTGTCCTGGCCTCAAACCCATTTCACACCTTGTTCGTAGACCACGTTTTACATTAATACTTTTGTTGTCATTTTCTAGTTTAGCTTGCGAACATAAAATCATTAATAGAAATTTCTCGTTTGGTGAGTTTTGAAATTGTTGCCCGAATGTTCTAATATTTAAAAGTAATTTTTGATCCATTAAATCCACTAATGAACCGAGATCACCGGCATTTCTTGAAAGTCTATCTGGTGCCCAGGTAAGTATTCCATTAAATCTTTCTCGCCTGATATCTTCCAATATTTCTCTAAAAACTGGTCTTTGGCCTGAATCTTTGGCGGAATGTGATTCTCGACGAATATCAACTACTTCCAGGCCTTCTTTTTCGGCTAATTGAAGCATTTCTTTGACTTGAGATTCGATACTCAAGATTTGCCTTTCTTCTGATTCGGTCGATTTACGAGCATATAGAACATATTTAATTTTGGTGACGGGAATAACCGCCATATTGCCGATTAACCCTATATTGGCTTGTGTTTGCATATACTATTAATGACAGATCCATCTGTTTTGCTAAGCTATGCAGAACTAGAAAAACGTAGCATACTCGCGTGGCTAGCTTAGCAAAACAACCAGTCTGCGTTATGATTGAATTGGACTAATAGCTAAAAAAGAGCTATTATGTAGGGACAATTGAATAGCAAAAGTAGCCTAAACCAGCAAGCAATTGCTGGCATGGTGAAAAAGTCGGATCACGCATAAAGAACCCATCATAGGGTTGCGTGATCCGCCGTATCGGGAAACTGGTACGAGAGACTTCGGTCTCTACCTGTGGTGGGCTTTTTGTATTCCACCATAATTTATTAATTAAGAAATAAAAAATGAATTACGATAAAATTTGGGCAAAAACTTTGAGTTCAGATGAAAAGGTGGAGTTTGAGTTTTCGATTGGTAAGACTTATCTTAAATTTTGGTTTATAGTCTGGTCGATTATTAGTTTTCTTTTTTTGTTTTTATATGGTTTCGGAATTCTAGTATTTCTTGCTGTTTTGTTTCATTTTGGTTTTTATCTTAAAGTTGCCAATGCCTATGCTTTCACTAACAAAAGGGTATTAATTCATACTGGCTGGCTATCGACCAATACTGTTAGCATCGATTATCAAAAAATTACAGATATCCATATCAGAGAACCGTTTTTAGATAGAATTTTCACAAAATCAGGATCAATCATTATAAACACTGCGGGCACAACTTTTCTTGAAGTTGTTTTACAACATGTTCAATCTCCTTATGAAATTAAAAAGAAGCTCGATGTGCTTAAAGATAAATAATCATGTCCATAATAATTTCATCAAACGGTAGTAATGCGGTTAGGATAAATAAAACATCACTCGATAAAGAGAGATTTCTCCAGGAATATATTTATGATAATCCCGAAAGTATTCCCTTGTATGATATCAAAGAAGATATTCGACTATTAGTTTTAGCTCGTGAATTCAGAACGGAAAGCGGTCCAATTGACGCTATTGGAATAGATGGTTCAGGCGAATTATATATCATTGAAACAAAATTATATGCCAATGCTGATAAAAGAACCGTAGTGGCTCAGGCTTTGGATTATGGAGCTTCTCTTTGGAATCATTCTAATGATTTTAATGAATTTCTGGCCACTTTAGATGAGCATACCCAGAAAGTTTTTAAACTTAAGACAGCTGAGAAAATAAAAGAATTTTTTAATCTAGATGACGAATCAGTTGAGCAAGTAACCGAAAAAGCCAAAAGAAACCTTAACGATGGAATATTCCACTTTGTCGTTTTGATGGATAAGATAGACGACAGACTAAAAGATTTAATTCGCTTCGTAAACCAAAACAGCCAGTTTGATATCTATGCTGTAGAATTTGAATACTACAAATATGAAAGTCATGAAATAATTATTCCTAAAATCTTTGGAGCAGAAGTTAAAAAAGATATTGCCGTCAGTTCTTCATCTTCAAGTGAAAGAAAAACTTGGACAGAAGACGCACTCTTAAAAGATGCCGAGGATAAATACTCTGAAGAGGAATTTATGGTTTTTAAAAAACTATATGATTTTTCTAAAGCAAATGCGGACAAAGTAAAATTTGGAACTGGAGCCTACGGTTCATTTAATCCTGTCTTTCTAAAGATCTGTCCTAGATCACTTTACACTCTTGGTACTAATGGCCGATTAACTTTTAACTTCGAGTGGATTAAGAATAATGATATTCAAGAAATTGAATTCATTGATAAGTATGCCAAGTCTGTAAGGGAAGCAGGTTTTACTGTTCCCGAAAATTATCGAGAAGTTAGACCCAGTGTCTTAGCTGATGAATGGATAGATAAGATGGATTCATTTATTCAGATAATTACTAATTTAGTAAAATAATATGAATGATAATAAACTTGGAAAATTAAAGAAAGTAGAATTAAGAGAAGGTTGGAAACACGAAGCTAATGATTTTACTAAATGGTTAGCTCAAGAGGAAAATCTAAGGTTATTAGGTGATGAAATTGGTTTTGATCTTAAGCTTATTCAGACGGAGGCTAACGTGGGAAGTTTTAATGTTGATATTTTAGCGGAAGAGGAAAATACCGGTCATAAAATAATTATTGAAAATCAGTTAGAAATAACTAATCACGATCATTTAGGTAAATTAGTTACTTATGCTTCTGGTTATGATGCCAAGATAATTGTTTGGGTAGTAAAAGATGTACGGGAAGAACACCGCCAAGCTATCGATTGGCTTAATGAACATACAGATGAAGATATAGAATTTTATTTAATTCAGATTGAATTATGGCAAATTGGAGAATCGCCATTTGCTCCTAAATTTGAAATAATATCTAAACCAAATGATTGGACTAAGACGGTTAGAAGTTCAGTTGAATCAAAAGATTTAACTGAAACAAAAATAAAACAAATGGAATTTTGGGATGGTCTAAAGGATTATGCCAAAATTAATTACCCTAAAATTCGCCCACAGAAAAGCCACCCACAACATTGGTTAAATATTAGTATCGGCAGTAGCCAAGCTCACGCCTGCTTATCTATCAATAGTCGCGAACATCTATTTACTACTGAAATTTGGATTGGTGATAATAAGGAGTTTTATTATAATTTAGAACAACGCAAAGAGGAGATTGAAGCTGATCTTGGCGAGAAATTAGAATGGTTAGAGTTACCCGAAAAGAAGGCTAGCCGAATCAAAATATCTACTACTGGGGATTTTGATAATCAAGATAAATGGGAAGAATATTTTGAGTGGCTACTTCAGATGACTGAAAAATTTCAAAGAGTTTTTCCAAAATTTTTCTAATCATTTATTACAGAAAAAAGAGTCTCGGAACTCTCGGTGGTTCTTCAATTGTATTTAAGACGAGGCTGGAAAAAGCGTCGGCTAAATCATCATGTTTTTCCACTCCAAAATTAACAATTTGGCTAATCAATTCTTCCGCACCTTCTTTGGGAAACTTAATCTTGCCTCTTTTTATCATATTGGCAGTTAGGACTAATCTAGTTCTTTTATCCTGATTTCCTGGCCGAACGGTGTTAACGTCATAAATCCCTTCATTTTTTAGTTGCTGAGGTAATGATTTTTGGTAAGCGACATCTTCGATTACGAATGTTGGTGGCACCTCACCTTCAATAGTATATGTTTCGTTTAAGACCTTGCAGGTCTCAACGGTTTCTAGGAAGGTTAATCTTCTGTTAATTATTTTTGGTAGGATATAGATATCATAATCTTCTGCTGTTTCGTATAACATGCCTGGAACCATTGCTGTATAATCGGCCGTATCTCTTTCGGAAATGGCCAAATCGACACCAATTCGGACAACCATATTAGTCCTGTATGGTTCGTCTTTCCATAACTTCTTTTTGGGCGGAATCTCGTCATAATACTGGATCCATTCTCTATGTATAACCTGTTCATCGCTAGGAACGATGTGAAGCATATATTCACGCTGCCAGGCATATTCGTTGCTGGCTTTTCTTTTTTCTTCCTCTATACTGGCCATGTCTGGATATTTTCCTGGCCATAAAATCTCTCCATTTTTAATGAGTGGATATTCTTTAAAAATACCATTCATTTTTTCCTTGCCAATTTCTTCTTTAATTCTCATCAAGAGAGAATCCTCATGCAAGAGGTTACCAACAATTACTAATCTGGTATTTCTGTCACCAGCCGGTATTACTTCGCTTGTTAGCCATTGATGAGTTTTATTACGGCCATCTCTAGTCTTAGTTGAGGCAATATCCTCGACATCATCACAAATTATCAAATCTGGTCGGTGCTGATTATGTCTTAATCCACGAACACTTTGTTCACTAGAAGCTACAGTGATTCGGGCGTTGGAATTTGAAAAGACAATTGAATAAGCACCCCATTCATCGGACTCCTCCTTAAAGGGACCGAGATCGTTCTTTAGTAAGGTGTTATTTTCCAATTCTCGCCTCATATTCATCATATGCTGTTTGGCCTGACTTTGTGTCTGGCAGAGAATCAGAATGAATTTCTTTTGCTGTTCACCTAGAATAGACCAGATGGGGTAGGATGTGGTAATGATGGTGGATTTACCGCAACCTCTAAAGGCGACCACGAATAGATTTTTATTAGGGTCTTCTGTGAGTTCAAATATTTCATTTTGAAACGGTGCAGTTTGATACTTGATATAGTGAGCAAAGTAAAAATGAAAGAAATGGCGGTGGCTTTTCTTGGTAATTGCTGTTCTAACTTTTCGATCCTTAACCATTATCTGAAAAAGTTCTTCAGATAATATGTTGTTATTGTTGTAGTCCATTGTTTTTATCTTGATTATCGATTTTAATAATTGAACCTAACTCTAAAGCTTTGCGGACGACTTCTTCTTGCTCAGGGGTCAGTTTCTCGTCCATGATCTTAGCCGTCACTTCTACCTTATCTTTGTATTTTGGATTGCGATGCCTTAACCAAAAACTGATTGCTGGCCACTCTCTTTCTTTAATTAATACTAATAATTGATTCTCACTCATATCATTGATGAAAGCTTCACCCTCAGTCATGGCTTCATCCATTGCTTTGGCAAACTTTTCATCATGTTTTTTCCAACGGTAAACACTGTTTCGTGAGATGCCGACATTTTCGGCTGCCACCTGGACAATTGGTATCTTTTTCAGCTCGTCCAGGAATTGTTTAATTTTATTTTTCTTCATGGACGTTGGTGATTAGCGTTACTTTTTGGCCAGTCAATTTTTCATAATGGTTGATTATTAATTGGCAAAAAATTGGTTCTAGCTCACAGAGATAGGCAGTGCGATTTAACTGTTCGCACGCTATAAGAATACTTCCGGAACCAGCTGTTAAATCTAGAACTACATCACCGACTCGAGTACACCGTCTTATGGCCTTATGGTGGAGAAGGGGGCTTTTCTCGGTTGGATGTTGATATTGGTTACTTGGCAACCGTTTAGTTAACATAATGTTTAGATGATCCATAATCTCTTGCTGTAGATTATTACCCGTCGTCATACTATGATTTTGGATTTCGTTTAAGTTCATTTCGGTTTTTGATAGGTAAGGGCTTCCAATACTGCCATATACGGCAAATTCTGTTACTTTATTAAAAGCTGAGGTCGGGACCGGTGAACTATTGTCCTTAATCCAGACAAGTAATCTCTTGGAATTCACACCAAGCTCTCGGTATAACATCTGTAGTAAAAATACGTATCGTTCATCGCACCAGAATATAAGGTGAGCATCTTTCTTAGTAACAGCTAGAGCGTTTTTTACTATCGTCCCGACGAACTGTTTATATTCTTCTTCTGACTTACTATCATTAGTTGTACCCCCATACCGATCCGCCTTATTACCTACACCTTTACTATAGCTGAGGCCTATATTAAAGGGCATATCGTCGTCGACCAAATCAGCTTTTACATCACCCATAAGTTTTTGAACTACTGTTTTATCTAATGCGGACCCACAAATAAGCCTGTGTCGTCCCAAAGCAAAAATATCCCCAGGTTTGATATTTGTTTCTTTAATTTTTCTCAGTTCCTTTTCATTATCCCAATCATCCTTAAGTAATTCTGCTCCAGTATCAAATATTTTAGCTAAGGTGATATTATCAAATCCGGCTGACTTTAATGTTTCCAGATTGAAATCTTTTAAGAGATTTAGCTCCCAAGTACCGTCATTAGTGTTTGATTCCAGTGCTACCATATTTCTCTCGTCTTCGGTTAGTGTTCGATCGGGGATCAAGACTGTAACTTCGGCAATGTTGAGCTCAGATAGCGCAAGTTTGCGTTGGTTACCAGATAAAATTGTGAGGTCGGTATCCACTTTAATTACGTCATGAAACCCTCGCTCGGTGATTCTCTGTTTTAATTTCTCGAATGCCTCACGAGTAATTTTTCTAGGATTTTTTGACCAGGTTTTTAGATCTTTAACCGCTTTTTTCTCTATATGCCAATTTATTTTAGTCATTTTTTTATTTATTCTTTAATAACTCCGTTTCCTAATAACTGAGGGTTTTTTGTAAATTCTTTTCTACGACTGATGCCGAATCCCCTCGACGAGGCACGAAGTATGAATGAGTAACTGCCAAATTTGGGTAAAGACCGTAGAGGGACGGCGATACGTGGCACCAGAGGGACCAATTCTGGATACTTAAGGCTCGAAATTGATATTATTCGCATTTTTTTATTTGATTAGCTAATAAATAAGTGATGTTAAAAAAACACCCCTCGAGGTGATTATAAAGTAAGTCACATATTTTTTTGCCGAACTTAATAGGGTCCTTTAGCTATTTTAGCATTGATTCGCTTAGTCTTTTTGCCGTCCGAGAAATGATATCTCTAATATTATTTACGGTTAGCTCTTTATATTTATGATGTAATTGGACATAAATTTCTGTATCAAGATTAAAGGTAAAATTATTGTCATTTTCTTTTTCCTCTCTCAATTTCTTATATAGCGAATACACTTCAAAATCTCGATCAAAGCTTTCCCATTGTTTACTTTTACCAATATAGCCAGGAAGGTGCTTTTGCATGTCAGCAATAAAATCCCAATTATTTACCAAATCTTCTTTTTTTGTATACTCAAAAATTTGGACAAACATTTTCTTTTCTCCAGTTTTTGGATCCCTGGTCATATTTACTCTCATTATCGGACTTAGAAAATCTTTTCGGTTCAAGAAAATATACCACTCAACAAAATCACGAAATTTACCGTTATCCCTTTGAATTTTATGGTGTTCCAAGATTTCACCTATAACTGCTCCATACAGTGGGGGCAGGTAATCTTTTTCAAAAGCTTCCAACCTATCAAACTCTTCCCTCGACATTTTACCGTCTTTACCAGCCATCTCTTTTTTCTTAGAAATGAATTCCTTACTTTTGGCTATTTCAATACGTTTTTCCCAATACTTATCTCGCCATTTCAGATATTGTTTGTATTTTTTGAATCCTCTGGGCGGAAGAGGACACCCAACCTCTTTGAATCGTTTCTTAAGCCAGGCTATTTTTTCAATAAACCACGGATCAAGAAGCATAGTTTTTGCTTTGTAGTAGTCCGTATTATATACAACACGACTTGTTACCCCTTTCTTTTTCTTTAGCATGTTACTGAGTATGTTATATCTAAAGCAGAAAGATAACAAGTGCTCTAATTTTCTGCTAAAAATGGCAATTTTGTGCTATAATGTTGTAATCAAAAGGTAAAAAGGAACGCCAACGGCTCTGGGTTAACATAAACAGTTGGAACTATATAGATATGGCAAATAAAAATATTCATACCGTGTACAATCAGGATCGGCATATGTGGGAAAATAAGGCGGAAAAATCTTCTAGCCCAATTTCTTCTCATCATAATAAAGAAAATGCGTTAGATAAAGCAGAAAGCATCGCAGAAAAAAGAGGGGTCGAACATTTTATTCACGGCAAAGATGGTAAGATTCAAGAAAGAAATAGTTATGGAAACGACCCATTCCCTCCAAGAGGATAATGCTCCAACGAAGACTCTTGATGATGTTGTAAAAAAATATAAAGGTTTCGAGGTTGATTTTGTTATACCTAGAAAAGGTGGTGATGTGCGGACTTACATAGACCTTTACTTAATGTACGAATCCAGAGATCCTGAATGGCATGAGGTTCAGGCTATTGTCTTTGACTACTTCAATAGTCTTTTAAAGAGGTATAGGGCAGGAAAAATTTCTAAAGAGGAACTTCTCGGTAATTTGAATTTTCCAGAAGTTCAGGCTATTGGCTTCGGTCATTGCGAAAATGGAGTTAAAGGCAGAGGTACCCATACAGAAAGAGCACAACTGATAAAGACGGCAATTTTCGATAATCCGGACGTTGAAGAATTTGGTATCGAAGCTTTAGCAAGAACCTCGATACAGATTGAAGGGATCGGACCAGATTTACTCTCTGACATGGTAGCTAATTTTGCCTTATTCAATCTTATTAAATACACTGATGAACAAGTCAAAACTTATTCCCTAAAAACGATTGAGGTCAGCTTACCCAATGGTTTTGACGTTGGAACAATGTCTTGGAAGCCAGTTATAAAAGTAAAACTTCCATATTTTGACAACGGAGAACATCGAGTGCTTGTCCCGAGACATATATCAAGAAGAATGCCAATTTTATCGCCCGATGAATTTTACAAAGGGTTTCTGAAATATGTATTGCAAGATGAAGAGACATCAAGGACAAAGATTGTTAGCACCTTAGGTAAATTGCCCAAGGTTAAAATCAAGGATATAGAAAAAAGGTTGGAGAGAGATTATGAATCCGTACATCTTGCCGCTAGATTTATTGCAAAGGAAAAACCAAAACTGGTCTCTGAATATGTAAGCAACCCACATAAATTTGATTCGAAAAGAAGACCGCGTAAGCCGAAAGTCTCCTGGCAAGGTTATATCGATGAACTAAGGGATCTTGGTACTGGCAGTAAATTATCAAAAACCTATTCTTTATTGCTCCTTAAGATTTTTGAGGCTATGTATGGGAACAACTTACTTAGGGGTAAGATTGAAACTACCTCCGTCGATAATATTTATCGTTACGACCTACATTTTTTGAATGCTTCCACTACCTCGTTTTTCAATGTGTTAATGAACCAGCAATTTAAGGCTGGCTCATTAATTATTGAAGCAAAAAATTATGGGTCAACCGATGTTGGGAACAAGGAATTCAATCAAGGAATCGCTTACAGTATTAAAGATGGAAGGGATTTTATATTTCTTATTCAGAGGGCGGATGTTACAGATAAAGACATAGAAAGATCTCAGTCTATATATTTAAGGCAAAGGTGTGTTGTAATGCCCTTAAGCGACCGAGATATCATTGAAATGATTGAGCAAAGAAAAGATGTATCTGATAATTTTGATTCATTTCTCGAAGAAAGACTTCAAAAGATTTTATCTGTCTAAGGTTAAAAAGATCGAGAATTTAAAAATTGAAATCTCTCATGAATTTTGTCTCGGCTATCAAAATTCTTAAAAAGGCTTTAAAAAATAGACAACCCAAAACATTCAGTAGTGCCTGGCTTATTACAGAAACCCCCTCTGTATATCGCTATATCTGGAAAAATATTAAGACTGAAAATGGTGATATTGATTGGGATAGGGTTACCCGCAAACTTGATCGTAAATTTCAAAAACGCTGGGTAAGATACAGTCATAAATCTGTTAAAGAGTATGAGAATCAAGTTGAAGTAGATCTAATACTTTCAAGGTATAAAGATAGACTCTATACTCTTATGATATCTACAAATTATAAGGATGATCAACATAGAGAAAGGATTATTATATCTTTGGTCCGTATTAGCCAAAAAGGTAATGTTTTGGCCCAACGGGAGCTAGTTACGTGGCTAATGTTTGTTGTAGAAGAATGGATTGAAAGACGATGGCAAATTCGCAGGTGGAAGGGTTATACCGATGATGTGGAGGATAAAATAAAGGGTTGTATTAGGTGCTATAAATACACAGGAACTTTTCTCGGTTATCTTTACAAAACACTTGAATTCTCAGGTCGAGGAGTAAGACCAATGTTTAAATATTCATTAGATGATCCTGTTTTTGATGGGGAGGAGAGTAAAATCAACTATTTAATTCACGACCAACAATCCTTATAATACAACGAATGTTACAGCTGAGTGTAACTTTTAACCCTAATCCTGTGTCACTTTTGTCACCTTTTGACCTGCTCAAGTCGCGTCGACTTAGCGATATAAAATATGCTAGAATAACCTTACTGGGCAATGAACCAAAAGGTCCCAGCCCAAGTCTCCCAGCCAACTTGAGCAAGGTTCGAGCGCTCGAGCTGCGTTCAATTAATATTAATATGGAACAAAAGGTAATCGAAAAAGTTATAAAAGAATATTCTGAGAAATATCCTATTTATTCAGATTTTAGTATACGTATCAAGAATATCCTTCAAGATATTCTTGATAGTGATAATATTGATTATCATTCAATAGAATCAAGACCAAAAGAGCTTGTCAGTTTAAGGCAAAAACTTGAATCGGGTGTAGTTGATGTTTCTTCCTTAAACGATATTCGTGATTTGGTTGGTGTTCGTATAATTGCATATGTATACAAAGATATATCTGATATAGAAAAGATGGTTAATAATAATTTTGAAGCTAATGCTATAGAGATTGAAGAAAAATTAGGGACTGATAGAGTTGGATATAGGTCTCATCACTGGCTTGTGGGGCTACCGTCTGCAAGGGTTACTCTTCCAGAGTATAAAAAATTCACCGGCCTAAAAGCTGAGCTTCAAATAAGAACGATCTTACAGCATGCTTGGGCACAAATAGGGCATAACCAGGTTTATAAACCAAATGTCGTTTTGCCAGATAAAATCAAAAGGGATTTTACTTTATTATCAGGACTTCTTGAAATAGCCGACAATGAATTTGGTAGGATCTCAGGGGAAATATCTAATTACAGTCATCAAGTTGACAAATTGACTGATAGCGGCGACTTAGATATTGAGATAGACTCGGTATCTTTAAGGAATTATTTTGAAAAGAAATTTGGTATGGAGACTTGGATTGATCAAAAATTTGGACCAAAAGACGATATGATTGAGGTAATTATTGAGGAACTATCGATTATTGGAATAAATACGCTACGTCAGTTAGACAATATAATTCCTAAGGGCTTTAAAGACGTAACAAAAAAAATAGAAAAAGAGACAAATTACTGTGGAATTTCTCGTAGTATTATGGTGGTAAATAATCCCGAACTATATTTCGAAAAGGCGTGGCGTAAAAGTTGGGTGATTGGTTCTGATCCAGAAAAGCAGTTAGCTTTTTATAAATATTACAATATTGATGTAGAGGGTCTTATAAATAAATATTCTGAGTAATTTTAACTACCTCAAGTCGCGTCGATTTTGAAAGGAAAAATATGTTAGAATAACCTTACGCCGCAATGCCGACCACGGTTCCATCACGAGTCGGCCAGCAACACACAAAAACTTATTTATATGAGCTTATCAATCATCAAAATAATCACCGTCGTCTTATCTCTCATCGTTACCGGTTTGGGCCTAACCGCCCAAGTGCGCAAAAACCACAAGAGAAAAAGTATGGAGGGATTATCTAGTTTTTATTTTTCAATCCTGGCAGTTTCTTATTCATTTTGGAGTATATACGGATTTACCTTGAATGATTTGGTAATAATCATTCCCATGACCCTCGGAGCCATAATGTCTTGGGTCGTGGTCATTCAGTTTTTTGTTTATAGAAACAAGACCATGCTTAAAGGCACAATAATTGAAAATAGTTTGAGCGATAAAAATATTCTGAAAAAAGTTCAGATCACCAAGACCTGGTCTAGTGATGACTGGATTCTTCATTCGGTGTTGGTGAATAAAAACTTAATTCCTGAATTATCAAAATCTTTAGATAATGGCCCTTGGTATATTCATCTCTGGGAGCAGGGAAAGGACTATGTGACAGTTGTGTTTAAAGATAAAATTTTTAATATTAAGTATTCTGATAAAAATACTTGGTCTGAGGCCATCGCTTATGGTAAATCGATTGGTATACCAGCAGAACAATTAGGTTTTCCGATTGATTAACCATTACACCACATGATTAGTAATCTAAAAGAAAAATTAATTAAAATTGCCGAAGAAAGACAGGTGAAGAATGACCCTTCGCATGATTTTCAGCATGTTTTACGAGTGCTAAATTTAGCGATCAAAATTGGTAAAAGTGTAAAGGCTGATGAGGATATTATTATTCCAGCGGCTTTATTTCACGATACAATTGTTTACAAAAAGAACTCACCAGAAAGTAAAAACGAATCAAATGAGAGTGCAGAAGTGGCCACCAAGATATTATCGGAAATAGCAGAATATTCGAAGGAGAAAATTGATAAAGTAAGGGCCTGTATCAGCGAATGTTCTTTTTCTAAAGGAATTAAACCAGATTTGCTCGAGTCAAAGGTTCTTCAGGACGCCGATCGTTTAGAGGCAACAGGGGCCATCTCTATTATGAGGACTTTTTCTTCGTGCGGACAAATGAATACGCCGTTATATGACCCAGCTGATCCTTTTTGTAAAACTGGTTCAAAAAACTTTAAGTCAGGCGTTGATCTCTTTTATCAGAGATTATTAGTTGTAGAAAAAACTATGCACACCAAACTTGCCAAAAAAATGGCAAGAGCGAGGACAAAATTTTTAGAAAAGTTTCTTAAACAATTAAAAAGGGAGTTAATTGAGTCTGGCGTTTTTAACTAGACATGCCAATGTTTCCTTCGACAGAAAAACTAATTAATTTAGAAAGTTTATTATGAAAATTCCGATTGTTGATGAAAATGATAATATAATAGAATATAGAGAACGAAATATGGTAGATGCCAATTCTATTTATCGTGTCTCGGCTCTTTGGATTACTGACACCGAAGGAAAAATATTGCTTGCGCGTCGCGCCTTTAGTAAGAAGCATGATCCTGGTAAATGGGGCCCAGCTGTGGCTGGTACTGTGGAAGAAAATGAGACATATGAGGACAATATTGTTAAAGAGGCGTTTGAAGAAATTGGTTTAAAAAACATTAAATTAATTACTGGAAGAAAATTATTGAAAAGGACTAAATGGACATACTTTGTTCAAGAGTTTTCATTAGTTTTACCAGCTGGTTTTAATAATTTTAATGTTGATACTGAAGAGGTGGCTGAACTGGAGTGGTTCTCGCCTAAGCAATTAAATGAGCAATTAGAACGGAGCCCCGATGACTTTTTAACTGGTATACACGAAAGAATGAGAAAGATATAAATTTTATGAAAAAAGAAATTAAATCCACAATGAAGACGCGGAAGATGGGAGTTTTGCCATACACTTATCGTGATTTAGATAGTTTGGATGAAATTAAGGATAAGAAAATTGACGGTGTTCATGCTTATTGTTTTTGTGATGGAAAATTAGTCCTTGTATATGCGAAAAAGAAGGGTTATTGGACGCCAGCCGGTGGCGGTGTCGAAAAGGGCGAAGGGGTTGAGGAAGCCGTAATTAGAGAAGTAAAAGAGGAGACGAACATGAGGGTTCTCAAGCAAAAAATAATTGGCTATCATGAAGTATTTGAGCCAGACAGAATTCACGTTCAAACTCGATCAGTTTGCCTTGTCGAGCCGTACGGACCTTTTGTGACTGACCCAGACGGCGATATAACTGAAATTAAATTAATCGACCCTAAAGACTACAAAAAATATTTCGATTGGGGAGAGGTGGGCGATTATCTGGTAGAAAGGGCACTAGAACTATTAAAGGATTTAAACGGTATTAAAAGAGACAACTTTACACAATTACCAAAACCTGTGATCAATTTAGACGAAAACTGTGGTAAAATAAATTACTAAATTCCATGAGAACAATTAATAGAGATATTGTGTCGGCTCATATTTATTCAAGTGACGGTAAGCTTTTAATGGCCAGAAATAGCAATCTTATGGCCGGGAGTGTTTATGGTGATTGCTGGAAAATACCTGGCGGGGGTGTGGATCCTGGTGAAACTAAATTGCAAACTTTAGTCAGAGAAGTTAGAGAGGAAACGGGTATTGATATTAGTTCCTTGCCGGCCGAATTACTGGATGACTCTATGGTTGGCGAGGCGGAAAAGAAATTAAGAGAAACTGGTGAAAAAGTTTTGGCTAAAATGAAATTTTTTACTTATAAGGTGGTCGTAAATAAGCCAGCCGATGAAATATCAGTTACATTAGACTCACATGAATTTAGTGAATATAAATGGGTAGATATATCTGAGTTAAAATTTCTTAAATTAAGTCCACCTTCCATTGAATTATTTAACAAGTTAGGGTTTTTGTAACCCCACGACATTATGAAGTTGATATCTCTAAACACTTGGGGTTGTCGAATTGAAGGGCCGATTTTTGAGTATATAAAAGAACATTCTGGCGATACTGATATCTTTTGTTTTCAAGAGATTTTAAGGGACGGAAAAGGTAAAACTGCGAGAGAGGAAATTAAGAGTGCTTACGAAGATATTACCCAAATGCTTCCCAATTATGTTGGTTATTTTTGCGAGTATACGGACCATCGTTATTACGATCAAAGCTTTGAGAATTTAGATTTTAAATACGGTATTGCCTGTTTTGTTCGTAAAAACCTAGATCAATCGTTTATTGATAAGATTGATTTATATGATCCGGTAAAAAAATGGAGCGATTATTCTGGAAGATTTGCGGCCGGCACGGCTTTGGCTATTAAAGTTGAGAATTATATGATGGTAAATGTGCACGGTCTATGGCAGGGTAGCATCAAAGAAGATACGGAAGCAAAAATCGAGCAGAGTGAAAGGATTATTAAATTAGCGGAAAAAACTAGCGGTCGAAAAGTGATCTGTGGGGATTTTAATCTGTTGCCACAGACAAAGTCTATTAAAATGCTAAGTGATAAATATAATAATCTTATTCAGAAATTTAATATCCTAAATACTAGGAGTTCTCTGTATACTAAAGCCATAAGATATTCAGATTATATTTTTACTGATAAAAATGTTATTGTAAACCTCTTCGAGGTTCCAAATATGGATATTTCCGATCATTTACCATTATTATTAGAGATAAATTAGGTGTAATATTTAAATTATGAAATTATTTTTAGCTTCAGCTTTTGATCAGAGTTTGGCTTCATTTAAGAAGATCTTTGGTTCTCAAAAGGGCCGAAAGGTTATTTTTATTGCTAACGCTTCTGATACTCACAAAGGGGACACTTGGTGGATTGAGACAGATCGTCAGGCTTTTATAAAATTAGGTTGTGAAATTATTGAAACTGATCTTCGAACTATCTCTAAGGGGGATTTTGAAAGGCGATTAAAGACCTCTGATATTATTCATTTCTGCGGTGGAAGCGTTCTTTACTTAATCGATCTTTTGAGAAGAAAAAAGTTCGATAAATTAGTAGTCAGTTTTGTGAAGAAAGGCCAGATAATTTATACCGGAACCAGTGCTGGCTCGATGATTGCGGCCGCGGATTTGATTCTAAGTTATTTTGATCCAGAGGAAAAGGAGTATGTGGACGTTGAGTCGATTAAAGATTTTTCTGGTTTGAAATTGGTTAATTTTTTAATCATACCTCATACTAACAACAAAGATTTTTCTGGTGGTAATTCTAAAATGGTCACTGAATTGCCAGATATCAAATCAAGGCAACCACTTATATTTATCTATGATGGTCAGGCCGTATTTGTGAATGATGAAGGAGTAAGAATTATTAACTAAAGTTTATGAACCCCACTAACCCAATACCAGAATTCGGAATTAAAAGGGAAAATGAAGAACGGCGTGACGGTGGCTGCGCTGTGGTTTTTGATCCGGAGACACAAAAGTATGCAGTTGGTAAACATACCGATGGCGGATTTTTAAGACTCTTTTCAGGTGGAGTTGATGAAAAAGAAGATATTCAAGAGGGGATTTTGCGCGAAGTGGTTGAAGAAAGTGGTTTGAATGATTTTTTATATGTGGAGAAAATCGCTGAAGCTTTTACTCATTATTATAATGCCTTAAAGAAAGTGAATCGAGTTGGAAAGGCGACCTGCTTTTTGGTTATTTTAAAAAGCCGTAATTTAATGGAGACTAAGCTGGAAGCTCACGAAAAGTTTACCCTGGTTTGGGCTTCGGCGGAAGAGATACTCACCAACTGGCAATCGAGTAATAAGGGTAAAGATTGCGATCACTGGATTTATTTTCTAGATAAGGCCGTGACTAGGGCAAAAGAATTGGGTTACAGCAGAGAATCCGTGCTATAGTGACTAGATGAATAAAAAGAACCTCATTATTTTAGTTATATTAGTCGTAATTGTTTTATTTGGCGTTTATTGGTCAAAGCTTAGTCCTGTTGCGCCGACCGATAATTATAATTGGCAAACTTTTGATGATCAGACCAACGGTGTAGTTTTTGAGTATCCTGAAGATTTGAAAACTCAGTATATTAGCCTCGTCGATTGGCCACCTAAAGTTACTGTATCTAAGGGCTCACTGGTTTGTGTTAAAGATTTTTGCGAGACGATTCAATCAGGGGGTGCGGCTGGCAGTACTTATAATCAGTACACTTACACTTTCTCTAAAAACAATTTGAACGGAGTCCTGAATTTTACCTTGCGTCTTGTTCAGTGTGCCAATTATGACGATCCTCAAAAAAGTGCTTGCGAAAATGAACGCCAAGCTTTTAAAGCTGACACTTTTGTGGCTAGTCTTATTGCCTCGACTAAATTATCTGAGCCAACCTTAGAATCTTTGCCCAAATAAGAATTTTATTGAAATATGCTATAATTACAGTGTAGGTTTTTATAAGTAATAAGAATTAAAATATGTTTGGAAATATGGAAACGGCCGGCCTAATTGGGGCTTTAAGAAGTCGGATCGAAGGTGGACAGACAGTCGTGTCGATGAAGGAGGAACTAGACGATTTGGATTCAAATCAAGAAGATGCAACAAAGTTGGTGCCAATTATTATTGGTGTAATTAAGGATAACAACGATCTCGATCGCGGAGCTTTATTGGAAAAAGTTCTTGAGGGTGTTCATATTGATGATGAAGCTTTAAGAATGAAAAATCAAGAAAATGCTAGTTTAACGATTAGAAATCTAATTGCCGCTGGTGTTTTGCAAGAAAATAAGGAGAAGAACAATGCGGTTCAAGTGGCCGTTGAGATTAAATAGTCACTTCTAATCTTTTCTTATCATTAGGAAACAAATAGGTAGCGATATGAAATATCGTGTAAGTGATGAAATAGGCGGCCATCACATCAATTGAATAATGAAGATGAGCCAGTAATACGATTACGGCAAAAGAAACTGAAAAGAGCATAAAGATGTTCCGAATATTTTTTTCGTGCCAGAAGATTAGAGCTAGAAGAAAAGGCATACCCGTATGTCCAGAAAAAAATAAATCGGCACCGAGTGACAGCTTACTTAAAATATCAGAATGAATCTCAATTACTGAGGGGAAAGGGGCCAAATGGGTGAGGGTCGTAAAAAAAGAGCGAATGATAATAAAAAGCGCGAGGCTTTTTACTGTAAACGGTATTCGTTCCGGCTTATAAAGGCATAAATAAAGAATAAAGAAAAAGAAAAATAGTGAGCCGTAGACAAACAAATCGTCTAATTCATAGGGTCGAATGTTAGACAGGATTATGTCGGTAACTGAGTTGCTGGCGCTTTTGAGACTGTAAACTCCAGCAAAGAAGTTGATAATCAAGCTAAGCGCGAGAAAGACAATAGCAATTAAGCTTGAAATCAATAGATCTCTGTCGGCTAAGCGTTTTTGATAATGGGCCTTTATTTTTTCCATAATAATAAAACATACTAACATAAGCTGATGACGATTGCATTCACTAAATATGCTATAATGCTGTTATATGAAAAAAGTAATAATTTCAATCATCATTGTCGTTCTTGTTGGTTTGGGTATTTATTATTTTATTAATTCTTCTAAAAGTGTAACCTTAATTAACGATCAAGCGACTGGCACTCCAACTAAAGAAGTTAGTACAACAACAGATAAAGTTACGTTAGAAAATAAAGCTGTAACTGTTCTTGGTAAATCTGTTGAAGGTCGCGACATCAACGCTTATCACTATGGTGCTGGTGATACTGAGCTTTTGTTTGTGGCTGGTTTACACGGTGGCTATGATTGGAATACGGTTTTGTTGGCTTATAAATTTATGGATTATCTTAAGGCTAATCCCAATGCTGTGTCGCAGAATATAAGAGTAACCATTGTTCCCGTTTTGAATCCTGACGGTTTGAATAAAGTCGTAGGCACAACTACTAGTAACTTTACCTCTGCAAATGTTTCAAGTGTTTCGGCTAAAGTTACGGCTGGGCGCTTTAACGCCAACAACGTTGATCTTAATCGTAACTTTGATTGTGATTGGCAGACTAGTGGAATTTGGCAAAGCAAGAAGGTTAGTGGTGGTAGCGCCGCCTTTTCTGAACCAGAAAGCCAGGCTTTAAGAAATTATGTTAACTTGAGTAATCCGGCTGGCGTGATCGTTTGGTATAGTGCGGCTGGCGGAGTATATTCTTCGAACTGCCATGGCGGTATTTTACCGGAGACTAGCTTAATGACTAATATTTTTGCTAAAGCTTCTGGTTATCCTGCATATGAAGATTTTAACTTCTATGAAATTACTGGTGATCTCGTGAATTGGTTAGCAAAAGAAAATGTGCCAGCGATCAGTGTTTTGCTAACAAATCATAATGATATTGATTGGGCAAAAAACCTAGCTGGTATTCAGGCCATCCTTAAACATTTTACGAAATAATGCGGAGACTAATTATTGGAGTTCCAATTATTCTAATTGTTATTGGATTAGGTTTTTGGCTGTTGAATTTATCTAAACCAGCCACGGTTGTATTGCCGAAAGTCGAGGTGCAACCTTCAGAAAAAGTTACCTTAATTGGCAAGTCTGTTCAGAACCGAGACATTAACGCCTATAGTTACGGTACCGGTAGTACTACTTTAGTTTTTGTCGGTGGTATTCATGGTGGCTATGAATGGAACAGTGTCTTACTA
This sequence comes from uncultured Candidatus Saccharibacteria bacterium, assembly GCA_964567825.1. Lineage (GTDB taxonomy): Bacteria > Patescibacteriota > Minisyncoccia > Phycocordibacterales > GWA1-40-21 > CAIJXO01. Next base: position 35,500 of record CAZMNX010000002.1, on the reverse strand, counting down.
GCTTATAAGTTTATGGATTATTTAAAAGCTAATCCTAATGTCGTTCCAAAAAATATTACAGTCACTATTATTCCCTCAGTTAATCCAGACGGTGTTTATAAGATAATTGGTAAGGAGGGGCGTTTTACGGTTGCTGACATTCCCAATCTTGAATCAATGGCCAGTGGCCGGTTTAATGCTAACAATGTTGATTTAAATCGAAACTTTGCTTGTCATTGGCAAGCAACCAGCACTTGGCAGAGTAAAATTGTTAGCGCTGGTACCTCCGCCTTTTCAGAACCGGAGTCTAAGGCTTTCCGGGATTTTGCTTTAAAAATCAAACCAGCTGCCGTGGTGTTTTGGCATAGTCAGGCCAACGCCGTTTATGCTTCAGAATGCTATCAAGGAATTTCAACTAGCACTCTAAACATAATGACAGCTTATTCCAAAGCCTCGGGTTATCCACCAGCTAAAACCTTTGATAGTTATGTGGTGACGGGGGATTCGTCCGATTGGTTAGCCTCTGTAAATATTCCAGCTATTACGGTAGAACTTAAAACTCACGAAACAATTGAGTGGGAGAAAAATCTGGCTGGTGTTCAGGCGTTATTCAAGTATTTTGCATTTAAATAGATAATGGTATTATTGTCTATATTTATTAACTAATTATAATTTTGATGAGCGAACAACCATTAGGGGCAGAGAAGCCACAGGAGACATTGTCTAATGTAAAAAAACCAGGATTCGATTATGTTCAATATGTTGAAAGTTTAGACTTTGGTGAGTATGAAAAATATGCTTTAGATTTAGCTAAATTATTAAATCATGAATATTTAACTATTGAGGGTGATGTTTACGAAATGAAGCGCCGAGCTGGTATGAAAATAGATGTTTTTAATCATTTTTGTGCTGCTTGTGTGAAGGCTGGCGTCGAAGTTCCACCTTTAGACTCTGATTTGTATCTACCTTTTGTTCCAGAAACCGATGATTCTACTGAGGCACAAGATAAAGTAAAAAAAGTAACAAAAATAAGGGAATTTGTGGAGAGCCAAATTGGGGAAACTATTGATCCTGAACTTAAAGATAAATTAACAGTAATGGTTAAATTTTTAACTATTTTTGCTTCTGAATTTGATGAAGTAAGCTCTTTTGGCGGTATTAGTACAATAGAAATATTGGCGCTGCTTAATAAGACTTTGGTTGAAGCCGGTCTTAACCCAGTTCGACCAGATTACACTAAATTTGATCATAAAAATTCAATTAAAGAATCTGGTCCGGCCGAGCAAACAAATCTTTTGGTGGTGGACGATGATTTTTCGGAGATAATTAAGTCGGTTTTAAGGGTGGCTGGTTGGCCAAATATAAATATTGATTTTCATCTTTTCCAGAGAGATTATTCTGACAAGTCAGCAAAGGAGCAAAAAGTTGCTAAGCTTGCTGAAGAGATTTTAGCTAGATCTCCGAAGGTCATTTTGATGGATCAGGGGATTGACGGTGACTTTGAAGGAAGCGATGTAATTAGCGCAATGAATGAAAATCCAAGGGCGGAGGGTATTAGGTATGTGGCTAATACTGGTGGTAATGACGAGAAATTGCGAATGGTGGGTGCCTACCATAATTTTGAGAAGGGACGATCTTTGACTGGCTTGAGAAAGGCTTTATCAGTCGAGAAATAACATATTTGACAATCTACAATATGTGTGTATAGTTATGAATGGAAGTAGTGTAGTGAAACCCAAGATACGAGGTGCAAGTTGAAAGCTAATGGCAACCAAGTGTTGTTCGAAACCGTCGTGGAAATCTTCCGCAATCGCGGGCTTCAGGTCCGACACGCGCCAGTCGCGGCCGCGAAGGCCGGTGAGCAGGTGATCGGCGTGGTTCGCGGTCATCTGATTCGCGAGCTGTACTCGCGGTCTCAGACCTATAAGCAGTTGGCCAACAAGACGGGGGATGCGCACAATCGCAATCACCGGCGCGGCCTGATCAAGTCGGAGGAGGAATGCGATCGCGCCCACAAGCGGGTGACGGAGCTCATGAGTTGGTCCGACGCGTTGAAGGGGCTCTTCTTCGAGGAGGCTCGTGTTCGCTTGCCCCAGATAGCTGATGACAACATCGGCGTACGGAAGGGCTGGAAGGTGGTCCGCCTGAAGGAGCATGGTACGGTGAACGGCCATCAGTCGCTCTTCGCCGACCCCGGTCATCCGTCGCGGACCTTCATGGCCGATCTGCGGGCCGCTCTGGCGTGCAAGCGCGACGGCACCCTGATCGGGGTGATGGAGCAGGGTTTCGAGGAGGTCAAGGTCGGTGAAGTGCCCGTTGGGACGGTCACCTCGACCGTACTCAAGGCCCTCTGTTTGCAGTCCGATCGCCTGCAAATGAGTATGCCGATTCAGGTCACGGACAATCTGACCGACCTGCGTCAGCAGCGGATTGAGAATCAGTACAAGCTCGTTCACACCATCCTCTGGCAGGGCATCAAGGAGGGCCTGCCGGCGGTGTATCGCCATAAGGTGCTCGCCATCCGCCGCGGTTGGAAGCTGGTGGTGGTCGCCGAATCGAAGACCGGGCCGGAACCGAAGATGGCTGAAGCAGTGCGGGCCTTTCTCCGCGCCTTCGGCAATCCGCAGTAACGGGCAAGCAGCAGAAGTGGCTCACTACCAATGAGCGAAACTTCGGGAGAGGGAGACAGAAGTCACCTTCTCCCTTTTCTTTTGTCTAAATTTACCTACTTTATTTTTATTGGATACTCGCCAGTAAAACAAGAAGTACAAAATGAACTAGCTGGCAATTTTGTAGCCCTGACCATCCCTTTAAATGATAAAAAGCCTAAGGAGGTTGATCCCAGGTAACTATTCATTTGGCTAATATTTTTAGTACAAGCCAATAACTTTTTTTGATCAGGAATGTCGATGCCATAATAATCAGCAAATTTGACTGGCGGAGAGCTGACTAGGAAATGCACTTCTTTGGCTCCGGCTTCGAATAAAATTTTAACAATCTGGCGTGAAGTTGTGCCGCGAACAATTGAATCGTCAACTACAATCACCCTTTTACCTTTTATCACTTCTGGTAATGGCGCCAATTTTAATTTTACACCCTGTTCGCGAATGTGTTGCTCTGGTTCAATAAAGGTCCGGTGAATGTAACGACTTTTGATTAAACCAAATTCAAAAGGAATTTTTGAAGCATGAGAATAACCAATCGCCACCGGAATAGCCGTTTCGGGAATAGGAATCACCACGTCAGCTTTTATTTTATGTTCACGAGCTAATTCATTACCAAATCTTTTTCGAACTTCATATACGCTTTGGCCAAGTAACTCACTGTCAGGGCGAGAGAAGTATACAAATTCAAAAATATCTAGTTTTTGATCGCCCTTGGTAATTTGTTTAATCTTCATCCCGCTTTCGTCGACGATAACCATTTCACCAGGCTGAACATCACGAATATAGGTGGCTCCAATTGGATGAAAAGCACAGGTTTCTGAAGAAAAAACAAAACCGCCGTTTAATTTGGCGATTGAGAGTGGGCGAATACCATAATGATCACGTAAGGCGACTAGCTTATTTTTAGTCATAATCAGAAGGGAGAAGGAACCGGTTAGCATAGGAAAGATTTTTTCAATGGCATCTTCAATTTCTAGGCCATCCTTAAGCAAACAGTGCAGAGCTTCGGTTATAATTTGTGAATCAGATACATTGTTTAGAACGATTTTTCTTTTTTTTAAGAAATTCAGAAGCAAATTTACTATCGGTAAATTGCCGTTATGGGCGAGGGTAATAGAGTGATCGGCCACTTCAACTGGCTGGGCATGCTCGGCGCTACTTCCAGATGAGGTGGAATAGCGATTGTGACCGATAGCGATATGGCCAGGGAGGGCCGAAATTATTTTTTCCGTAAAGACTTGAGCGACTAGACCACTATTTTTATGACAATGAATTTTTTGACCGTCGGCGGTGGCGATACCCGAGCTTTCTTGGCCCCGATGTTGGAGGGCGTATAGACCAAAGAAGGTGAGACGACTTACATCTAGCCCTTGGCCGTAAATACCAAAGACTCCACATTTTTCACCAATACTTCGCATTAGTTAGATTATATCACAATTCTATTTCCTTGTTTATTTCCAAATAAATATATTTTATCCCCGCTGGTGGAAAGTAGAGCTCGGGCAAGCGCTTCACAATTCCGGTATTTTTAGTCAGACCAGCATCGTGAACCGGGATTGCTACTCTTGGTTTGATTTTAAGGACATAATCCATGGCTTGTTGCACATTAAGCCAAGGGCCAGCAATTGGGAAAGCCAGAATATCAACGGTTTGATCGGGGATAGTGAAGGCGTCGCCTGGATAGAAAAGTTTATTATCAAAAAAGTAACCAGTGTTTTCTACCTGTTCGTAATCTCGGTAAATTGGAGCGTGTTTAAGGCCCAGGCCCTTGATTTCAACTTCTTTAACTTTATAACTTTCATCATTGGCAACTTTAATAAAAGGAATGTTTTCTTTGGCTAAAATTTTACCCACTGATTCATTTGAGATCACAATCGCTTTTGGATTGTTCTCCAGAATATTTTTGACGGATTCGACGTGTAAATGGTCGGTGTGTTCATGGCTAATCACAACTGCATCAATGTTTTTAGCCTCATTTTGCAGAGTAGTATAGTTTCCCGGATCAGTTAAAAATCGCACCCCCTGGATTTCAATGATTAGACAACAGTGCCCTAATTTGGTAACTTTCATGATATTATTATAGCATCAATTGGTATAATATTTCAGATGAAAATTATTACTTTAAATACTTGGGGCGGACGAGCGGGTAGAGAAGGATTATTGGCCTTTATCGAAAAACATAAAGCCGATACTGATATTTTTTGTTTTCAGGAAATTTGGTCAGCTCCTCATGACTATTTAAATGGGGTTGCGGTTGGTGGTGTGGTTTTAGATAGTTCTAAAATAATGACTCACGGTCTGCAAGATATTTCTGCTTCGCTCGATAATTTTGAACCTTATTTTAATCCTCACTACACGGATCATTATGGTTTATTAATGATGATAAATAAAGGGTTAAGGGTAAAAAATCAAGGTGAAGTTTATGTTTATAAAGATAAGGGTTATTCGTCACAAAAAGATGTTGGTAATCATGCTCGGAATATCCAATACGCGGAGGTTGAAAAAAACGGACGAGATTTCATGGTTGTTAACTTCCATGGTTTATGGAACGGTAAAGGCAAAGATGATTGTGATGAACGTTTATTACAGTCAGATAATATCATTTCTTTTTTGAAGAAGGCTAAAACACCGATTATTTTTTGTGGTGATTTCAATTTAAATCCTGAGACGGAAAGTTTAAAAAAGTTTGAAGCTTTCGGTTTAAGAAATCTAATTAGGGAATATAAGGTAACCTCAACCAGAACTAGTTTATATACTAAACCAGCAAAGTTTGCCGACTATATTTTCGTCAGTAAAGATCTAAAAGTTCAGGATTTTGAGGTTTTGACCGATGAAGTATCAGACCACTCTCCGTTATCTATTAATTTATTGACAAAAGGCTAAAAGGTGATATACTCATAAAAGGTAAAAGAACAACCTTGAAAACTGGAGGTGACAGGTGAAGTCGAAAACTTTGATTGTGATTAAACCTGATTGCGCGAGAAACGCGATCATGTTTACTGAAACACTGGCCCTTGTCAGTCAGTGTGGCTTGCGGGTCGACAAGTATCACCGGACGCAGCGGTCGGAGAGCTTCTGGCGGATCTTCTACGCCGAACACTCGCGCAATCCGGATTTTCCGGACTTCGACGGCTTCGTGGCTTGGATGGCTTCGGAAAGTTTGTCTTTCATTGTCGTTGAAGGCGACGATGTGGATGCGGCGACTTTGGTCCGCACGAAGGTTGTGCCGGTCATTCGGGCCAAGTACAAGACGTCGGAGCGTATGAATGGTCTTCATGCTTCCGATTCGAGTCAGTCGGCGGGGCGAGAAATTGCCCTGACCGAATCACCGTTCCATTAACAATTCAAGATGGGGAAACAGGCGGGGACGCAGGCAAATGCTTGCGTCCTTTCGTTTGTAATTTTTTTAGATGTTTGTATAATGGTTTGATGGCCAATGAAATTGAAACAAAAGTTTTGGATATTGAAGCTGGAGATTTAATAAATAAGCTGAATAGTTTGGGGGCTAAGCAAATTCAAAAGACTAGATTAATCGTTGATTGGTACCGGATAAAGGGGATTAAAGAGGGAGAGGACCCCTGGTTTTTGCGTATCCGTTCAAATTCTGAGGGTAAACACGAAGTAACCTGGAAGGATAAATCAAATATTTTAGGGATAACCCGCAAGCATAAGGAAATTAATTTTCAAATTGCTGAACCAGAAAAATTAGCTGATTTATTTGAAGAATTAGGTTTAGAAAAATATGCTCATCAAGAGAAGGATCGCATTTCTTTTACTTTTAAGGACTGGCAATTTGATCTAGACCAATATCCTAAAATGCCAGCTTATCTAGAAATTGAAGGAATGAGTGAAGAAAGTGTGAAAGAGGCGGTAGTCCTGCTTGGTTTGGAAAATAATAAGACCTGGGCTAAAGGCGAACGAATTCTGATTCAAGATACCTATGGTTTGGACTGGTATAATATGAAATTTTAACTAAAATTACCATACTAATGTCATACACTAAACAAAAATTAACCAAATTATTAGATCAGGCCGATGTTCAAATAAATGGTTCTAGGCCTGGGGATATTGTTGTTCACGATGAGCGTTTTTATCGTAAGGTGGCAACTGGTGGTTCACTAGCTTTGGGTGAAAGCTATATGGACGGCTGGTGGGACTGCAATAATCTCGATATTTTCTTCTATAAAGTACTTAAAGCTAAATTAAATTCTACCGTTAAAAACTTTTGGCAGGATTTAATCGTTAAGGTCGCGAATAAAATATTTAATTATCAAAGCAAGACAAGAGCCTTTATCGTTGGTGAGAAACATTATGATTTAGGTAATGACTTGTATGAGGGAATGCTTGATAAGCGGTTGGTTTATACTTGTGGTTACTGGTCTGGAAAAAATTCTTTAGATGAAGCTCAGGAGGCTAAATTAGATTTAGTTTGTCGTAAAATTGGCTTAAAACCAGGCATGACCGTGCTTGATATTGGTTGTGGCTGGGGTAGTTTTGCCAAGTTTGCGGCTGAGCGTTACGGTGCGCATGTTACTGGTATTACAATTTCTAAAGAGCAGGTGGTTTTAGCGAAGGAACGTTGTTCTGGCTTACCAGTTGAAATTTTGCTTCAGGACTATCGCGATACAACTGGTCAGTATGATGTAATCATTTCATTGGGAATGTTTGAACATGTCGGTATTAAAAATTATCGAACGTATATGGAAGTGGCCGCCCGCTGCTTAAAGCCCGATGGCCTGTTTCTACTTCACACTATTGGTTCCGGTGAAAGTGGTATTGCTTCTGATCCATGGCTTGATAAGTATATCTTTCCAAACGGTGTTTTGCCGACCGTAAGTCAGATCTCAGCTAGTTTTGAAAGTTTGTTTGTCATGGAGGACTGGCATAATTTTGGTCCTGATTACGATAAAACCTTGATGGCTTGGTATAATAATTTTGTGCAGTCTTGGCCTAAAATTAAATCAAAATATAACGATCGTTTTTATCGAATGTGGAGCTATTATCTTTTGTGTTGTGCCGGATCATTTCGGGCTCGCAATATTCAGCTCTGGCAGGTCGTTCTGTCTAAAAATGGAGTCGAGGGTGGCTATAAATCGATTCGCTAAATTCCCGCTAGTTTAATCGCTCCAAATAGTACAAGCACACCTAGTATGGTCATAAGTGTAGTCCAAAAAGTGGGATGGGAATGGTGACTTTCTGGTAGTAAGTCGCTAGCGCCGATGTAGAGGAAGAAACCGGCAAAAATGGCGAGAATAATGCCGAGGGTGCTTTCTTTTAGGGCAAAAAATAAAGTAGCGACGATACCAAGAACGGGGGCGACCGCATCAAGGAGGAGCCATTTAAAGGCTTGTTTTTTGCTGCCTTGGTTTTTAAGAATCATACCAACCGTATTTATGCCATCAGAGAAATCGTGAGTCAGAACGGCAAGAGTAATCACCAAACCAACAGCGGTTGAAACCTGAAAAGCTAAACCGATTGCAATACCATCGAGGAAGCTGTGGACTGATAAACTACCAGCTCCAAGTTTGCCACGAGAGCAGGGGACACTTCCATCATGATCGTGTTCATGGTCGTGGCTATGGGGAAAAACAAAACGATCTAAGATCATATAGAGGACAAAGCCTAGAGCGATGATTGAAGTAATAACTGAAACGCTAAATTTATCACCACCCAGTTCGATTGCTTCAGGTATTAAATCAAAAAAGGCTACGCCGATTACGGCGCCAGCGCTAAAGCCTAAAATAAGATGAAGTTTGTCGTTAAAACGGAGGGCAAAAAGACCACCTAATAATGTTGCTAAAAAGGCGCCTAAACTAATTAAAATTAACATAATGGATATAATAGCAGAAAATTAGAAACAATACTCACCGTTTTTGTAAATTACCTTTACAGAGCCATTTTTAAGATAAGCCGTGACGGTTCGTGGCGCCGTGCTAACAATATCGGTGTGGACGGAAGAATTATTGAATCCCAATTTTTCCCAGGTCTTTTTAGACACTTTTGCGGGATTACCTCTATAGCAATCATGATAAGAATTACCAAGAGCGATATGAGTATTGCCGTTTGGTCCACCAATATTTTCATCATATAAAGTTTCAGCCATGAACTTTGTAATATGAGAAAAGCGGCGATCGGTCAGGGAAAACTCACCAACCTTGTCTGCTCCCTCGGTGGCGATCATTTGCCTCAATAGTTTCTCATTTTTTCTGGCCTTGCTTTTTACTACGTAGCCGTTTTTGAATTCAAGTTCAACGCCTTCGATTAAGTTGCCATAGCTGTACAGTGGTTGATTGAATTTGATCCAGCCATTCGTACCGCGCCAATCGGGGGAAGTAAAAAGTTCGAAGCTCGGTACATTACGGCCACTACCACCGTTCCAAACCCTTTTTTCACCTTGCTTAATCCATAAATCTACATCCGGTCCTTCAATATGAAAACGATCAATCGATAGGGTATTTAACCTTTGGCGATATTTCTCTAAGTTCGCATAAACAGACTTCCACTTTTGGGTTGGATTTTTTTCATCAAGAAAGCAAGCTTTGATGATTTGTTGCCAATACTCCTTGAGACCTAAATTGGCTTCCTTGGCCTGTTCCTCATTACCATATAAAGCCATTGTCCAGGTAAATTTTCCGGCATTTTCTTTTTTATTACGCCACTCCATGTAGGGTTTAAAAGTTCTGCCGCGTTGCATTATTTTTTTGGGATTGATATTTTTAAGAGCTTGCAGATTAGTCTCGCCCACAATAACGATGGTATGATCCACTTGTTTTAAAAGTCCAGCCAAATAATGATTGGGGAAGAAGTTTAAATGGTGGTTTTGAGCAAATAAGTAGAAATCCCGTTCGACATTGAAGCTGGTATCATTTGAAGGGCGATAATCGGAAATGACATGACCACCAGCCTTCCAAACTGCTTTTCGTAATTCAATATAAAGGGGTTTGGCAAACTCTTCAACCACTAGATGCACAACCTCTCCTTTTTTTATTCCCTTACCGCTACCCAAAGCAAAGTTCACTAGCACATCGGCATAGTTTGCTAAAATTTTCTGAGATGGCCGATATGTTTTTGTAGGCATATTTTAACTATATATTAAAGGCTATTTTGGGGCAACTATTTACAGTCGGGCAATTTTTGTATCCAAATAGTTATCCACAGTTGACAGGTGAACGCTCGTTCACTTATACTGTATACATATTAGATAAGTAAAAAATATATGAGCAAAGTTGTTTTAGAGAAAAATATTAAGTCGGAGTTGAAGAGAATCAATGACGTTATTGATATGAAGATTATTCGGGGTTTGCCATATAAACGCGAGGCCTTGAGGCACCGCTTCTTGCTGTATCGATTGGGTGATTTGCATCGTCTGTCTCGTTTTCACTCAAATTGGCTACAACGATCGGTAAATGTAATTGCCACTTTTCTGTTATAATACAAATTAATGATTAGTGAATACAAGAATAAAATAATAGGTTTTTATCGCAAGAACAAACGCATGCCGGTCTACACTGAAATTATGGCCATGCTTGGCTTTAAGTCAAAGAATGCAGTGGCCAAGCTTATTCATAAACTGATAGACGAAGGCGTTTTGGATAAAGATTCAAGTGGTCACCTTATCCCAAATAAGTTATTCGGCGAAGTTCCAATGCTGGGCTTGGTGGAAGCTGGTTTTCCGACCGAAACTGATGCTGAACTGCTTGATTCAGTTGATATTAGCGATTATCTGGTGCCAAACAAGGAAACTACTTATTTGTTGCGAGTAAAAGGGGACTCAATGATTGATGCTGGTATTCAAGAAGGCGATATGGTGGTGGCCGAGAGGATTAATTTAAATGATCAAAAGCAAACTCGTGAGGCAAAGGATGGCGATATCGTTATCGCCTTAGTAGATGGTGGCTGGACGATGAAGTATTTTAGAAATAGAAAGGGTAAAGTTTATCTGGAGCCAGCCAATAAAAATTTTAGTAATATCTATCCTGAGTCGCAGCTCGAGGTAGCGGCAGTGGTAAAAGGAGTGATTCGTAAATATAAATAGAAAACTGGCAGGAATTTTGTCCTGCCAGTTGGGTTTATTTCTCCACTACTTCGTTTTTGGTAGCAAAGCGGTATGTTTTTACTGGTTCAGTTTGGTGGTGGATTATGATGAAGTCATAATCTAGGCCGCCATTGGTTTTCCCAAGATAGACGAGAGTGTAATCCACTATCCTGAGGTTTTTGTAATGGTCCTCGAAGGTTGCTAGAACTTTTCTAATCATGTCCTCATTTGATAGGGCAGGCATACTCATTTCGCTACGCCAACCACGTAGTGAAATGGTTGTATAGTCGCCGTCGCTTTTGCGATTACGAACGACAAATTTTTCAACAACTTCCGTTAGCTTTTTTTCTTGCGTTTGGTTTTCTGCCGCAATGGAAGAAGAACACACAATACAAAAAAGCAACAAACCAATTATCTTCATTTCTAGCTCCTATTTATTGAACTTTTCCGGGCGTATCCTATATCTTTAATTACTCGGTAACAACTGTGGGTAAATTCAGGTAAAATAATTGATCGAGTTTTGTCATTTTCCGTATAATTTGCTACACTTAATTCATATGAAGATGGAATCATACCAGGAACCTCCTTTGGAGCAACGAGAGTCAATTGAGAAATCAGAAAAGGGTCAATATTTATTCTCGGATAGTAACCTAAGCGGTAGCCCGGTTGTATTTAGTTGTAATGCTCTGACCAAAAAGGAAGCTGAGGATAGATTTAGGGCTAATGAATCTTATTGCGAGGAGGGTATTATAAGAGGCTTTATCTCGGAATAGTACCACTATTGATTTATTTTTTTCTATGCTATAATTAATGCATAAAGGTCGTATTTAACTTAAATTTAAAATACATGACAAAACTAAATGGATTGGATTGGGTTGCATTGGTTCTTGTGATCATTGGTGGCTTAAACTGGGGTCTAGTTGCTATCGGTGGTTATTCTTGGGATCTAGTTGCAATGCTAAGTGTCGTTTGGCTAGTAAAACTAGTCTACGCTCTTGTCGGTCTTTCAGCTCTCTACACTATTTTGATAGTGAAGAAGGTTTCAAAGTCCGCTACTGTCTAGTTATTTCTCTGGCCCCCTTACCTTTTGTAGGGTGGCCAACAAAAATAATTATTAATACATGAATTTTTTTTCCAATATACTCTTAGCCGATCATCAGGTGGAGGGGGTGATGGTAAGTATTAGAAGTGATTTCTGGGATCACTTTTTTATGTTTATAACTTTTTTAGGTCAGTGGCTGGTCGTTCTCATTCTATTTTTATTTGTCTCGGCTCTTTTTGTAAAATATAAGAAAAAGTTCTTAATAAAACCCTTGCTGATTTCTATTCTAGGTTCTGGTTTAACGACCATTCTAATCAAATATCTAGTTAATCGGGACCGTCCTGGTGGCGATATCCCATTGTATATTGAAAAACTACCATCGTTTCCTAGCGCCCATGCCGCACTTGTTCTGGCATTGTTTGGCTTTTTGATTTATTGCCTTTGGCGATTCAATCTAAACCATAAGGTTAAGGTTTTCTTTATGGTCATTTTTAGTCTGGTGATACTACTGATTGGTTTTAGTCGCCTATACTTGGGCGTTCATTATTTAACCGATGTATTGGCTGGTTATCTCGTGGGTCTAATCTGGGTTTTAATTTCAGTCTATCTTTCCAGAAAGAACTTAACTGATAAGAGGTTTTAAACTATTTTTCTCAGGAGTATTTGAGAGTACTTTGAACGTGACTGTTTTACCAGCCTCAAGTTGCCCCCTAATGATTAAATCAGCTAGGTGGTCCTCGATTGTATCTTGAATCAAACGATTCATCGGTCTAGCTCCGAAAGTGGGGTTATGGCCACCGTTTGCGATAAAGGATATTAAGTCTTGATTTAGCGAAAAGGTGATACCTTTGACAGTTAATCTTCCGGCTACTTTTTGAAGCATGAGCCTAGCAATTTCCAGTAAGTTTTCTTTGCTCAATGGGTGAAAAATTATGGCGTTATCGAAACGATTAATCAATTCAGGCTTTAAAACTCCAGACTTAATAATCGAGGAAATAATTTCCGTCTCAGCAAGTTTCAGGTCCTTACCACCAGCTACCATATTAAATATTTTCTCGGCACCAGCGTTTGAAGTGGCGACAAAAATAATATTACGGGCAAGGACTTTCTTACCAGTTACATCCTGAAAGAATCCCTCGTCGATTATCTGTAAAAACAAGTTTAAAACTTCCTTGTTTGTTTTTTCAAATTCGTCGAGAAGTAATACGCCATATGGATGTTCACGCAATAGATTAGCAAGGATGCCTGGCTTATTCTCGGCCATTGAGCCAATCAAGCGGGCGAGTGACTCATCATTTTGGTATTCCGACATGTCTAATCTGAGTAATAGTTTTTCATCGCCGAAAAATACTTCCGCTAAAGCCTTGGCTGTCTCTGTTTTACCGACACCGGTTGGTCCTAAAAAAAGAAAGGAACCAATTGGTCTATTTTCATTGCGAACGCCGGAGCGATTACGACGAATGGCACTCGCGACCGCAAATATAGCCTCTTTTTGGGCCACAACTCTTTTCATTAACTGGGCCTCAAGATTCAAAAGTTTATCTTTTTCTTCAAGCGAAATTTGGGCAAGTGGAATATTTATTTTTCCACCGACGTATCTGAGGACGTCCTCTTTATTTATAACATCAATTTCATTTTCTACTGCCCAAGGGGAAATTTCCTTAAGTAGATCCTCAGCTTTATCAGAGGAAATACCATCAGGGAAATAATAGTCAGCACTTTTAGCAATTTCCGCAATGGACTGATAGGTGAATGTCACCCCATACGTTTTTTCCGCCACCAAGGCTTCACTAGCAATGATTTTAATAATATCATCGACAAGTAGAGTTTTCGTGTTTACGACCTCGAATTTGGTCATTAAGGCCTTATCATTTTCGATTAGGGTGTGGAAATAATCGGTGTCGGCCATCGCCACAATTTGTCCGCCAATGCCTGATAAATATGGCTCAATTAGTTCATATAGATTTAAATTAAACTGTTTAGCTTGTGTAATCAGTTTGGGTAGATTATCAATGACCAAAATAACATTACCTGCCCGAAAAGCTTCATCAAAGATGGCAATTAATTTTTCCTCAAAATCATTATTGGTAACAACGCCGGTAAAGGCCGAGGTCAAAAAAAGTAACAGTTTTTTGTTTAGCAGTTTTGAATTAGTTGTTCGATTTCTAATTTTCCGGCCAAGATTCCACAACACTTCAATTTTTTCTTGACCAGGCGAGCCGACGAGCACAATATTAGCTTCTCTTTCTTTTGTTAGAATGGTTTCAACTTGTTCAACCTCTCTTGTTCGTGGCGAGAAAGTGACCAAGTCAGAGTTGACCTCTACATCGTCCAGAATGTTTCGGCTGTATTTGTTTAAGAGGTAGGTGCGCCCAAAGGACCAATCAGCAGCAACACCGGTTATTTGAGCTAGTTTCTCTGGCTTCCACCATTGTCGATTATATTCCGCTGTTTCGATTTGGTTGACGACCCAGTCAACAGTCGACATATAATCGACTTCATTAATTCCGTGGTCAGTCAACACTTTTGCGAAATCCGGAAAGTTGTTATAGATAAAACTTGCAAGAGTTGAGGTTCTGATTAAACTAGCACCGGAAAGATCAAATAGTGGGCAGTTTCTTATCTCGGCCTGCTTCATTAGTAAGATATTAATTTCGTCTTCGGTAATACCTAATCGTTTCAAAATCTTTCGGCCAACACTCTGTGAACGAAGAAAACCGGTTAAAAGATTATCGTTAGTAACTTTACGTAGAACTCTTCCGACCGAGAAGGTATACAGTTCCTTATTTTGATAACGATTTTTTGAAATGTGCTCAAAATAGTAAGTAGAGGCAAAATAAGCCTCAAAAGCATGCATCAGTATATAAATAGCCAAAGTAATTAGGGTTAAACCAAATAATTTATCAATCAATACATTTGCGGTCTGGCCAGGTTTGGCAACACCGTAGCTATCAAAAATGACACTTAAAATAATAAGTATGGGAATTGAGAAAAGTAGGTATTTAGCAATTTGAATAACAATCCTTCTCCTGGAGGCCGAAAAGTATTTTTCTAGAGCCAAGGCCGGATAAAGTGGGCTTTTTTTGAGAAAATCTTCAATTTTAGTCATCTTATTTAAATATTATGTATAAGCCGTCTCCGATCAGCATTAAAATAATCAGTGGTAAAAACAACCAAATGATTAGGGCGATTGGGTAGATTAGAGCGAATACAAGGTAACAAATCAGCCCAACAAGGATTAAAACTGTACGCATCAATACACCAACGATCCTAGTTACAGTGTTGGTGACTGAGGCAATAAAATATTTTTTTAGATCAATTTCTTTGGGGTAACTATCCTTCAGTCTTTTCCAGGGATCAAAAAAATTACCAAATAGTAATTTAATAGAAAAAAAATCAGCAATGAAAGTTAAAAAATTTTTCCAAATATTGCCAATTGAACGTACAGCCTTGCCGTAGTGCCAGGTTAAATAACCAAAAATGATTGGGGTTATTTTCATATTTTAATTATACAACAGATTCCTTAATTATGGTATAATCGAAAGTAACTATGGGTAATTTAGGGAAAAAAATCGGTCTAATGTTGGTTGTCTCTGTTATTTTCTCTGGCACGGTAGTATTTAAGGCCGAGGCTCTTAGTCTGAATCCACTGATGGTGATTATTCATACGACGGATGTTATCACGCGACGAGTGAGCGATATTGTTTATTATCTTGTGATGCAAAAGCGTTATATTTTTGATAACTTTGTTGATCCGAATAATAATTATACCACTTGGACCAATTCAGATAATCTCGATAAGGTTATTATTGACCTTTCCGCCGCAACGACTACCAAGAAAACTGTTTCAGTTTCTCCTCAAGTTGATTTGGGTAGGCCAATTAGCATTACCACCACCACTATTCCCGCCGTTACTCAAACTAGTTCGGCTAGTTCTGGATCAAATGGTCCAGAAATTTTAAGGTTAACTAATTTAGAAAGAAGGAATGCATCGCTTAGCCCACTTGCTCCCAATTTCAGTTTGGATCAAATTGCCAGTTTGCGAGCAGATGACTTGTTCGCTAATCAGTATTTTGAACATGAATCGCCTGATGGTAAATCCGCCACGGATTTGGCCGCAAAGGTTGGGTACAATTACTTGATGATTGGTGAAAACTTGGCTCTGGGTAACTATGATGGCGATCAAGGAATTGTGACGGCCTGGATGAACAGCCCGGGCCACCGCGCCAATATTTTAAACGGCAAATATCAGGAACTTGGGGTTTCTGTAAAAAGAGATATGTATAATCATGAACCAACGACCATTGCTGTTCAGATTTTTGGGACACCCCTGTCTTCTTGTGCTAGACCAGATCCCAATACTAAAGCGTCAATTGAAAGTTCAAGTGCAACGATAACCCAAATGCAAACTGAGGCGAGGGCAATGTATGATAATCTAACCGCTTTAAATGCCGATCCCAAAATTGATCGTTCCTACTACAATCAAAAAGTACAAGAATATAACTATTTTGCCAAAAAAATTAATGATGCGGTGCTTACCCTTAAGGGAATGGTGGATTCTTACAATCTACAAGTTAGTAAGTATAATGCTTGTTTACGTACATAAAGAAAGGATATGATATTATCAGTTCATGCGACATTTGGTGCGGCCGTTGCCTCCTTGGTACCCACTCATCCAGTTGGGGGCTTTGTCTTGGGTTTTTTAAGCCACTTGGCGATTGATGCTATTCCGCACAGGGATTATGATTTGATTTCAATTGAGACTGACCCAGCTAAAAAATTAAGGCTGGTCGAGTCTATTTCAAGAAAGTTTAGACTGATTCGCGATATGCTTTTGGTTTCTACTGATGCCGTTGTTGGCTTGTGCTTGGCTTTTCTTTTTTTCTTCGACGTTAATCATCCTTGGATTTTTCTTATAGGAGCGATTGGTAGTATGGTTCCAGATTTTTTAACTTTTCTATATTTAGTCATTGAACATCGATCTCTTCAGACCTTCTTCAAACTTCATTGTTTATTTGTGCACTCTAAAATAACCCTAAAACTTAATCAAGTTCTAGGTGTATTTGTGCAGTTCTGCACGATCGGAGTCCTAATCGCTCTAATTTATTGGCTTAAGGCTGTTTGGATCTAGGATTATAAGTCTTGTCGGAAAGGCGCTTTACGAATTATATCGATAATCTCGTCTTCCGAGTCCACAATTTTGTAAATTTTCGTATCTTCTAGATTAATCGTGTGCTGATCATTAAGTAGTTCCTGCTCAATGATATTGAGTAACGGCTGCCAAAAATCTCGGCCGACCAAAACAACTGGTACGGCTGGAATTTTGCCGGTTTGAGTGAGGGTTAGGATTTCAAATAGTTCATCCATTGTGCCAAAGCCGCCCGGGTAATAAACATAGGTTTCGGCTGAGAAAAATAGTAAAGTTTTGCGACTAAAGAAATATTCAAATTCCACAAAATCTGTTAGATAAGGATTTGGCTTTTGTTCCTGGGGTAACTTAATGTTAAAACCTAATGAAACACCACCGGCCTCAAAAGCACCCTTATTGGCAGCTTCCATAATTCCTGGACCACCACCGGTCACAACTGTGTACTTCAATTCGGTGGCAATTCGGCGACCAAGCGATTCGGCTTGTTTGTAATACTGACTGTCTGGTTTAAAACGGGCTGAGCCTAAAATACTAACGGAACGAGGATATTTTTCGATTAAATCATAACCGTGAATGAATTCTCTGTCGGCAGTTGAGATTCTTTTTCTAATAATTTTCCTCAACTCTTTTAGAGTCATTGGTTCATCTGGATTTCGAGTTTTTTTCCTAAATATATTTTTTAAATTCATAATAAAATGATTATAGCATTTAAATCGTAAAAATCTATATTTATGTTAGGATAAAGCTAATGAGCTTAAGTTTTAAAATCGAGAAAAAGATGGAGGGAAAATTGGGGCGGGTGGGGGAAATTACGACGCCACATGGAGTAATACAAACTCCGGCTTTTGTGGTGGTTGGCACTAAAGCGACCGTTAAGTCTCTGAATCCAGATCAAGTTAAAGCTGCTGGAGCGCAGGTTGTTTTGGCAAATACCTATCACTTATATTTGCAACCCGGCGACGAGGCGGTTAAAAAAATGGGTGGCTTGGGCAAAATGATGAATTGGACCGGACCAACCATGACGGATTCTGGAGGCTTCCAGGTTTTCTCTTTGGGTGCCGCTTATAAAAAAGGTATTTCAAAAATCCTGCATCCAACTGATCCGAACTTATTAATTCCAGAACGATTTGATGATACCGATGCGCCGCGGTTGGCAAAGATAGGACAAGATGGAGTTTCCTTTACCTCTCACCTTGATGGTTCAGTTCATTATATTACCCCAGAAAAATCGGTGCAGATTCAGCACAATTTAGGCGCCGATATTATTTTTGCTTTTGATGAATGTACTTCGCCAACTGAGGATTTAAAATATCAGACCGAGGCGCTCGATCGTACACACGCTTGGGCAAAAAGATCACTTGAGGAGCATATAAAATTAAATGTAGAAGATAAAATTGCTTTGTTTGGTATTGTGCAAGGAGGGAGGGAGGAAAATCTACGCAAGCAATCAGCACAAATTATTTCGGAAATAGAGGTGGAGGGTAAAAAATTTGATGGCTTCGGTATCGGTGGTTCATTTGCTAAGGAAGATATGTCGACCGCGGTGAAATGGGTCAATGAAATTTTGCCGGAAGAAAAGCCTCGGCATTTACTTGGTATCGGTGAACCAGAAGATTTATTTATGGGTATAGAAAATGGTGTGGATTTGTTTGACTGTGTTTTGCCGACCCGTTTGGGCCGCAACGGCACGATTTACACTAAAACGGGTAAAATTCATATAATGAATCTAGAATTTAGAGCCGATATCAAACCAGTTGAGTCTGATTGTGATTGCTACACTTGTCAGAATTATTCTCGCGCCTACATTTCACATTTATTTCGTGGTAAAGAAATGCTGGCCGGTACTTTGGCTTCGATTCACAACATTCATTTTATTGTAAATTTAGTTAAAAAAATTAGACAATCAATTTTGGAGGATAATTTTCTAGACTTTAAAGTTGATTTTCTAACTAGATATATGGGTATTAAAACAGAATAGACTATGGAAAAATTTAATCTTAAATCAAAATATAACCCAGCTGGGGATCAGCCAGTCGCGATCGGGAAGCTCATGGAGGGATTAATGAAGGGTTATCGAGACCAGACCCTTTTGGGCGTAACCGGATCTGGTAAGACTTTTACCGTGGCCAATATTATAAATCAGATCCAGAAACCGACTTTAGTGATTGCTCATAATAAAACCCTGGCCGCACAATTGGCGCAGGAATATCGCGAATTTTTTCCGGACAATGCGGTGCATTATTTTGTTTCCTATTACGATTACTATCAGCCCGAAGCCTATATGCCAGCGACTGATACATACATTGAAAAAGAGGCGATGATCAACGAAGAAATTGACCGTTTGCGCCATGCCTCTACCCAAGCTTTATTAACTCGAAAAGACGTGATTATCGTGGCTTCAGTTTCCTGTATTTACGGTTTGGGCTCACCCAAAGAATATGAAAAAGTAAATATGAAAATTGAAGTCGGGCAAGAAATTTCCCGCGCTGATTTTATTCGTAAACTTATTAGTATTCATTTTGAGCGCAACAATACTGATTTGAAGCCCGGTGAGTTTAGGGCTTTGGGAAATTCGATTGAGATTATGCCGGTAAATGAAAAGTTAATCTACCGAATTAATTTTGAGGAGAGCAAAATAAGTACTATCACCAAGATTGATGCGATAACCAGAAGAATTGTTGGCGAAGAAAATCTTTTCTTTTTATTCCCAGCTAAACATTTTATTACTAATCAAGATGAAATTAAGAGAGCGGTTTTAAGTATTAAAGCAGAACTAGAAGGACAACTAAAAGCTCTAAAAAGGGCCGGTAAAAATTTGGAGGCCGAAAGATTAAAGAGGAGAACAACCTATGATTTGTCGTTAATTAAAGAGGTTGGATACTGTAACGGTATTGAAAATTATTCACGACATTTTTCCGGTAAGATGCTTGGGGAAGCGCCGGATTCGCTTTTAGCTTATTTTCCCCACAGGGAGAACGGCGAACCAGATTTTTTGACGATTATTGACGAATCACATGTCACGGTTCCGCAGCTTAACGCTATGTTTGCCGGCGATGCTTCACGTAAAAAAACCTTGATTGAGCACGGTTTTCGTTTGCCATCCGCGAGCGATAATCGGCCGTTGAAATTTCCCGAATTTGTACAGCGAGTAGGGCAAACCATTTATACTTCAGCCACACCAGGACCGTATGAGTTTGAAAAAAGCGAGCAGGTGGTGGAGCAAGTTATTCGTCCGACGGGATTGCTTGATCCTGTTTTGGAAATGCGGGGGGTTGTGGAAAATAAAGAAAAAAAATATAAAGGACAAATTTTTGATTTTATTGAAGAAACCGAAAAAGTGGTGAAGGGCGGCGGGCGAGTAATTGCTACCACCTTGACCAAGAAAATGGCGGAGGATTTGAGTACCTATTTGAAAGAGAAGGGAATTAAGGCCGAATATTTGCATAGTGATATTAAGACAATTGATCGAATTGAAATTCTAACAGAATTTAGAAAGGGAACTTTTGATTGCCTAGTCGGCGTGAATCTTTTGCGCGAAGGTTTGGATTTACCGGAATTAGAATTTATTGGAATTCTCGATGCGGATCGAGAGGGCTTTTTACGCTCGGTTACTTCTTTGATTCAGATTATCGGTCGAGCGGCTAGAAATGTTAAAGGTAAGGTTGTTCTGTACGCTGATAAAATTACCGATTCTATTACTAAGGCTGTGGGTGAAACCAATCGTCGTCGGGCAATACAGCTAGCCTATAATGAAAAACATGGCATTACCCCTCTTACTATTATCAAAAATATTAGAAGTATTGTGGAAGAGCTTAAATCCGAGCACCAAAAGACTGTCTCTGAGCTGGTCAGGATTGATTTGAGTTCTAAAGGTGATTTGGCTCGGATTATCAGACAGAAAGATATTCAAATGAATGCTGCAGTTAAAATTCTAGACTTTGAAACAGCTGCTATTTTGCGTGATGAGATTGAAGCCTTGCAAAAAGCTGGTGGCCAGAGTTTGAAAAAGAAAATTGAGAATAGGAAAATAAACAAAGAAAAGGAAGCCGTTTTTCTTGAACAAAAAAAACGTGATACAATTATCTACAAGAAAATTAGTAAAAAGAAGATATGATAAAGTTTGGTAAAACTAGCAACTCTACTAAATATAAAAGAAGAGAAAAGGATATAAATCCCGATGAAATTTTTTTGGATGCCAGTAATTTACCCAATTTCGATACCTATCAATTTGAAGGTCGATTAGAGAAAACTATTTCTCGTCGCAGTCTATACATTTTAGCTGTAATTTTCTTATTGGTTTTTTTGGTTTTTGCAAGTAAAATTTGGAATTTACAGATTGAAAAAGGCGATTATTATTTCACTAAAAGTGAGAACAATCGTTTGGATAAATTTGTGGTTTTCGCCAAACGCGGCGTGATTTATGATCGAAACAGCACTAAGCTAGTTTGGAATGTCGAGAATCCTGAGGTCGATTCATTTGGTTTAAGAAAGTATATTTCCGCTAACGGTTTTGCCCATTTACTTGGTTACGTTAAGTATCCAGCTAAGGATAAAAGCGGCTTTTATTTCACTAAAGTTTTTGATGGTAAGGATGGAGTGGAAAAGATATTTAATGCCGAATTATCTGGTCAAAACGGAGAAAGAATTGTCGAGGTCAATGCTCTTGGAGAGGTTCAATCAGAAAATATTATTCATCAGCCACAGGATGGTGAGGATGTGAAGTTGTCTATTGATGCCGACATCCAGGCTAAAATGCATGAGGAAATCAAAAGTCTGGCCGAGAGGGCTGGCTTTACTGGTGGTGCGGGTGTAATCATGGATGTTAAAACCGGTGAGGTTTTGGCTCTAACAAGTTACCCAGAATATAATTCACAGGTTTTGACTGATGGTCGTGATTCAGCTCAAATTAATAAATATTTAACTGACAAAGACAAACCTTTCCTTGACCGAGTCATTGATGGTCTTTACGCCCCCGGTTCTACAGTAAAACCTTTTCTCGCCTTTGCGGCTCTGAATGAAAAGGTTATTGATCCACTTCAAAACATTTTAAGTACCGGTTCTATTTCTCTGCCTAATCCTTATGATCCAAATAATCCTTCAATCTTTCGAGACTGGAAAGCCCATGGTTATGTCGATATGCGCCGCGCCCTAGCTGTTTCTTCTGACGTTTATTTTTATGAGGTCGGAGGCGGTTTCGAAAATCAAAAAGGTTTAGGTATTGCCAATATTGATAAATATATGAAGTTGTTTGGTTTTGGTCAATCAATTTCATCTTCACTATTTTTCTTTGGTCCAGCCGGAGTCATTCCGACACCTGAATGGAAGAAGGAAAACTTTGATGGTGAAGACTGGAGAATTGGTAATACCTATCATACCTCAATTGGCCAGTATGGTGTTCAGGTTTCACCGATTCAAATGGTTCGGGCCGATGCCGTGATTGCTAATGGTGGAAAATTACTTGAGCCACAATTATTACTAGATTTAGATGGCGGGACTAAAAATAGCTTTATTAACTTAAATCTGGACGATAGTTATTTGCAGATTGTTCGTGAGGGAATGAGGGATGCGGTCACTAAAGATTATGGCGTGGCTCAGATTTTAAATGATCCAAGCTATCAGGTGGCGGCTAAAACTGGTACGGCCGAACTGGGTGCTTATAAGCAATTTGTTAACTCTTGGGTGACTGGATTCTTTCCGTACGATAATCCTAAATACGCTTTTGTAGTAATCATGGAAAAAGGTCCGGTAACTAGTACGAGTGGGGCATTGGGCGTTATGCATCAGGTCTTAAATTTTATGGCCGAAAATAAAGCCACTTATTTGAACTAGTTTTTGCTATTTTGCGTTAAAAATGCTAAGATACTAGACAATATTAATTAATTATATTTAAACATGAAAGAAGAACGAGAGTATTTAACTAAAGAGAAATTCGATGAGCTAAAGCGCGAGCTCGATGATTTAAAGACCAATCAACGCAAGAAGGTGGCCGAAAGTTTGGACTACGCTCGTGGGTTGGGGGATTTGTCAGAAAACGCCGAATACCACGAAGCACGAGAGATGCAGGCCAATATTGAAGATCGAATTGCGAAACTAGAATCAATGCTCAAAAATGCCACCATTGTTTCGGCCGAGGTTAGCCACGGTGAACACGTACACATTGGTTCCACGGTTATAGTTGAAAAACAGGGCGATAAAGATCATAAAAAATTTAAGATTGTTGGTT
This sequence comes from uncultured Candidatus Saccharibacteria bacterium, assembly GCA_964567825.1. Classification (GTDB taxonomy): domain Bacteria; phylum Patescibacteriota; class Minisyncoccia; order Phycocordibacterales; family GWA1-40-21; genus CAIJXO01. The sequence goes on along the minus strand of CAZMNX010000002.1, from coordinate 12,406 downwards.
CCGAAGAAGCCGACATGGCGACCGGGAAATTATCTAATCGCAGCCCTCTTGGCTCAGCGATTTTAGGTAAGAAAGTTGGTGAAAGTTTTGTTTTTAATTCACCAACGGGCAAGATGACCTATAAGGTTGTTTCAATTGAATAATCTAGACTAATTTATCTATAACTTTTAGCAAAAAAGCCTTTTATTTAAGGGCTTTTTTGTTGTTCTCAAATCAGAAAGTTATCCACAGTTAAGTGGGTATATTATTTGTATAGTGGGACAAAGTGTTATAAAATAGTAAGTAAGTGGGATGAAGTGGTATGAGTACTTAAATCACTTTAATCTCAAATACAAAAACTATGTTAATCGGCGAATACATTCACACCATAGATGATAAGAAAAGGCTCTCCTTGCCAGTGAAATTTCGTAAAGAAATGGGTAAGAAAATTGTGTTAACTTCTGGTCTCGATAATTGTTTGTTTATTTTTACGATGAGCCAGTGGAAAAATATTTCAGCTAAATTATCTGAGGCGAATATGCTCCGGGCCGATAATCGAAGTTTTAACCGTTATATGTTTGGTAGTGCTACCGAAGTGGAGGTTGATGCTCTTGGCCGAATGCTTGTTCCGGATTTTCTGGTTGAAAGAGCGAAATTGAAGGGAAAGGTGGCGGTGATTGGGGTTCAGGATCGAGTGGAAATCTGGAATGAGGAGGCTTGGAAAGCTTACAAGGGAGTGGTAGAGAAGGAGGCGGATAGTTTGGCGGAAAAGTTGGGTAATGCGGGCATGCTCTAGACCATGATACACGAAACAGTTCTTTTACAAGAAACAATTGACGGTTTAAATCTCAAAAATGGAGATGTGGTGTTCGACGGCACCCTGGGTGGCGGCGGACACAGCGAGGCCATTTTAAAGAATTTTCCAAAGGTAATGATAATTGCCGTTGATCGTGATAGTGAGGCCCTGAAACGCGCCGACGAACGATTAGCAAAGACCGGTGGAAAATATTTTTTGGAGCTTTCAGACTATCGTCACCTTGATCAAGTTTTGGTCAAACACAATATCGAGAAAGTAAACGGTATTATTCTCGATCTTGGTCTTAGCTCAAATCAGCTTGATGAAAGTGGTCGCGGTTTTACTTTTAAGAATAACGAGCCGTTGTTTATGACCTTTGCCTCACCGGTTGATAAACCGTTAGTAACAGCCGAGACTCTATTAAACAATTGGTCGGAGGAAACGATTGCCGACATTATCTACGCCTACGGGGATGAACGATATGCCAAAAGAATTGCCAAGAATATCGTCGCGCTTAGAGAAGAAAAGCCCTTTTCAAACACCGATCAGTTAGTCGAAGTGATTGAGCAATCCGTGCCGGTTGCTTATCAACGAGGCAAGATCCATTTCGCCACTAAAACTTTTCAGGCCATTCGAATCGCGGTTAATGATGAGCTGGGAGCCTTAAGTGACGGTTTGCAAAAAGGTTTTAGTAAGTTAACAGCGGGCGGAAGAATGAGCATAATTTCATTTCATAGTGGTGAAGATCGAATCGTGAAGAATTTTTTTAGAGATAAAGTTAAAAGTCAGGAAGCAATTTTAATAAATAAAAAACCAATTATAGCTGGACCAGACGAAATAAAAAGAAATCCCCGGGCCCGAAGCGCCAAATTGCGAATTGTAGAAAAAATTAAATAGATATGACGAATAGAATTAACAAAAGAATAGTAAGTACCGGACAGGCCAAAGTTATTTTTTGGTCGCTAATTTTTGTTTTGTTTTTCTCTCTTTTTTCCTATGGTTATTTAGTCAGGGGAGCAATTGTTGATATTGTTTTAAGACAAACAATGGAAAGACAGATTTCTTTGACAAGTACCAAGGTTTTGGAGCTAGAATCAGAGTATATTAAGGCTAAGAATAACATCAGTTTGGGAACAGCTCAAAATCTTGGTTTCGTGGCTGTTTCTAGCCAAAAATTTGTTAGTGAAGACCTTTCTGACCGCCCTGGTTTGTCCTTGGTTCAGACCACAAACTAACTAAACTATGAATAATAACGGCGAAAAGAGCAAAATAAGGTTTATCTTCTTTTGTCTTATTCTTTTGGCCTTAATATTATGTTTGCGTCTATATTTTCTTCAGATCGTTCACGGCAAGGATTATATTGATAAAGCCGACCGCCAATACGTTTCTCCTAGTCAAAGTATTTTTAACCGCGGAAGCATTTTTTTACAAAATAAGGATTCATCTCTACTGTCGGCCGCTTCGCTTTCGACCGGTTATGCTTTAATACTTAATCCAAGCAAAATTACTGATGCCGAGGTGATTTACAAAAGTATATCTAAACTAGTAACGATCGATGTGGACTTGTTTTATGCTAAAGCCAATAAGAAAAATAGCCAGTACGAAAAAATCGTTGATCACTTGCCGGAAGCAGTGGCGAAAAAAATATCGGATTTGAAATTAGTTGGGGTCCAAATGGAAAAAGAGCGTTGGCGTTATTATCCCAATGATGATCTGGCCGCTCGTGTAATTGGTTTTGTGGGCTATGACGGCAATGATTTAGTTGGCCGCTATGGACTGGAAAAATATTACGAAGATACTTTGGCCCGAAGAGATAATCAAACCTCAGTGAATTTTTTTGCTGAAATATTTTCTAATATTAAGCAATCAATTGTTGATGATTTAGATCGGGAAGGAGATATCGTTACTAGTATTGAGCCAACCGTTGAAACTTATTTTCAAAATATAATAACAGAAATTTCAGATCAGTATCACTCAAAGTTAACGGGTGGAATTATTATCGATCCAACAAGCGGCGAAATTTATGCCATGGCTTTGGCTCCAAACTTTAATTTAAATAATTTTAGTCAGGAAAAAGATTTGAGTGTCTTTAATAATCCACTTGTTGAGGGTTTGTATGAAATGGGTTCGATTATTAAACCCCTAACCATGGCTGCGGGTTTGGATACTGGGGCGATCGTGGCCACAACTAAGTACAATGATAAGGCTTCGATAACTCTAGATACATATACTATTTACAATCACGATAAAAAATCACACGGTCTAATTGATATGCAAGAGGTTTTAAATCAGTCCCTAAACGTTGGGGCCGCCTTTGTAGTTGGCAAAATGGGTAATCAAACTTTCGCTGATTATATGAGGGCCTATGGTCTGGATGAGGAAACGGGAATTGATTTACCGGGTGAAAATCACGGCCGTTTGGAAAATTTAAATAGTCCGCGCGATGTCGAATATGCCACGGCTTCATTTGGTCAGGGAATATCCTCAACTCCGATCGCAACAGTTAGAGCCTTAGCTACCTTAGCAAATGGCGGAAAACTTATTGTTCCACACGTGGTTAAAAAAATAAATTATTCGACCGGTTTATTTAACAATATTTCTTATGTCAATGAAGCCAAGCAAGTAATTAAAAAAGAAACTTCTGAAGAGATTTCCCGCATGTTGGTGGCGGTAGTTGATAAAGCCTTATTAAATGGTAAAGTGAGCATGCCGAACTATAGCGTGGCGGCTAAGACGGGAACAGCTCAAATCGCTAAGCCGGGTGGCGGATATTATGACGATCGCTGGCTACACTCATTCTTCGGTTATTTTCCAGCTTATCAACCTAGATTTCTAATTTTCCTCTATACTGTTGAGCCAAAAGGAATCGATTATGCCTCCCAAACTCTGACTCAGCCATTTATCGATACCGTCAAGTTTCTGATTAATTATTATAATATTCCACCAGACCGCTAAAATGAAAAATATTTTTAAACACATTATCGGGACGATCATTCAAGCTCAAGCAAAAATTGTGCTGAAAAAATATCAGCCAAAGATTGTCGCTATTACCGGCAGCGTCGGTAAGACCTCAACTAAAGATGCTATTTATTCGGTTATGGCCGGGTCTTTTCATGTTCGTAAAAGTGAAAAAAGTTTCAACAGTGAAATTGGTGTGCCATTAACAATTTTAGGCTTAAATAATGCCTGGAGCAATCCTTTTAAATGGTTACTAAATATTTATCTGGGCTTTAAATTGATAATTAGCAAATCAACATACCCAGAATGGTTAGTTCTAGAAATTGGTGCCGATCGGCCGGGTGATATAAAAAAATTGTCTAGTTGGATCAAGCCAGATGTGGTGGTGATTACCAAATTTGCTAAAGTTCCGGTCCATATTGAATATTTTAAATCAAAGGAGGCGGTGGTGGCCGAAAAGGGTAATTTAGTTACAGCCTTGAAGCACGACGGTACTCTTATTTTAAATAGCGACGACGAAGATGTTTTTGCTTTTAGGAGTAAGGTAACAAATAAGGTTTTGACCTACGGTTTATTTGGTGATAGTCAGATTAGAGCTAGTAATTACTCTGTATATTATGGTGATAAAAATGAAATGCCTCTCGGTATTAACTTTAAGGTTGATTATGCCGGCAACTCCGTTCCACTGACAATTATTGGTTCGCTCGGCAATAATAATATTTATGCTTCACTTGCCGCTTTGGCCGTTGGTATTAATTTAGGCTTGAATCTGGTGAAATGTTCCGAAAATATTTCTCATCACGAATTACCCAGAGGAAGAATGCGCTTGATTAAGGGTATAAATAATTCAGTTATTATTGACGATACCTACAACTCTTCCCCCGTAGCTTCGACTTCGGCCCTGGAAACACTTAAGGGTATCAAAACTAAAGGGCGACGAGTGGCGGTGTTGGCTGATATGATGGAGCTTGGTCGGCACACCGTGGATTCACATCGAGAGATTGGCGTGCTGGCGGCTACCGCTTGTGATTTTTTGATTACGGTTGGCCTGCGATCCAGGACTATTGCCGAAAGCGCGATTGATTCCGGTTTGAGTGAAAAAAATGTTTTACAATTCGATGATTCAATCTCTGCCGCTGATTATGTAAAAAATATTGTGCAGGCCGGGGATATTATTTTAATTAAGGGTTCACAGTCGACTCGAATGGAAAGGGTGGTGAAAGCGGTAATGCTTGAGCCTGATCGAGCAGCTGATTTGCTTGTTCGTCAGGATAACGAATGGCAGAATCGCTAATATAGTAAGTTGAACCGCCGGCCACCCTTGCGGATGATCGGCGGTTTCGCTGGGCCGTGCGCGCTCAGTCTGAGTGAATGACGATTGCGTCATCCGGCAGGTAAAGGTACTCCGGCTTGTCCTTGAGGTGAAGACCTTTACGTATGCAGTTCTTACCGTCGGGCCGGCGGCGCTTGAGCCGTTGCATCGTATTGAATGAATCACGGTGCCTGATAATGCCCAAACGGTGGAACTCCGGTGTGGCCAAGATGAAATGTTGGCCGCCCCGAACTCCTTTGAACTCGCTCAGTCTCACCACCATACTCGCCAGAAGCTTACTTTTGATCATTGTCTTACTCCAGTCTCAATGTGTCGAACACTTGGATACCTAGAATGCGGGAGCTCTTTCTTTTGATATATTGGCATAAAATATGCTAGACGTCAATTTAATTAGCAAAGAGAAAGGCCCCGAACTTCAGGAGGAAGAACGAGTCTTCTCTCCCGTTGTTACGGGGCCGTGGCGGTGTCGATCAGAATGGCTTCTTCTTGAGTGGGGAATAACTTATCCCAGCCGCGCTTTCGCAGGTGGCCGTGGAGCAAGGAATTCCGCAAACAGAAGATGCTGTCCGGTGTCTGGGCGATAATGGTCACGTCCCAGAAATCATGGCTGAGTCTGCTCGGCCGAGGACAGGGATTGACCCCCATCAGACAGTCTTTCCCAATCTCTAGCCTGGCCAGATCCGGAATGAAACGTAGAACTTCCGACTTAAGAAGCCGCCCACGAGCGATGAAAACCTGTTGACTCATCGTTTGCCTCAGATTGTTAAAGGTTCAGTTACTTCAAAAATTATATCATAAAATAATTATTATATCAAATAAGATGCAATTCGATTACTTTTTGTTATACTTTATTAATGATTGATCCATTTATTCCTAGAGTTAAATTCCAAATTATCGATCTTAATAGGGAAGTTGAGCTTTTTTATTCCTTTATTAAATCTAATTTCTGGCCCGAGGTTTTTGACCGCAATTATCCAGAATTGAGACTCATCCTTAAGGAAAGTAAAAGTAAGACTGACTGTATTAATAAGTATAAGGATTATTTTGAAAAACTTCATCTAACAAAAAGCGTAGAGCTAACTTTGGCGCTTGAAAAAATAATTGCTGAGTGGGGTAAATTTGGTTCTGATTTTTTAAAAATACTTTCTGAACATTTTCAAACTAATTGGCCTATGGATAAGGCAGAGATTGTTGGCTATGTATCGCTTCTGCCTGTTTTTCCCCGCTTTATTGATGACTATTCTTTTTGTCTTGGTCACAAGGATATTAATCGAATGATCGAAACTTCGGCCCATGAAATTGTTCATTTTTTATGGTTTAAGAAGTGGCAAGAAGTTTTCCCAGAGACTAAGCGACAGGATTATGAAAGGCCACACTTAGTTTGGCGTCTGAGTGAAATTATGGATCCAATTATTTTGCAATGTCAGCCTGAAATTAAGGAGCTTATTAAACCCAAAGGTTGGGGTTACTCTAATTTTGCTACAACAATGATTGGCGAAGTAAGTATTACTGAATACTTTAAAAAGATTTATCTAGACTACTTAGCCTCTGATAAAAAAGATTTTTCTATTTTTTTGAAAAACATTTGGATTGAAGCGCAAAAGCATGAGGAGGAAATAGGGAAGTTTTAATTCTATTTTCTGCTATAATAATTTAATAAAAAATGAAAGCCGTAATATTTGATCTAAATGGTATTTTTATTCAGAGTCAAAAATTGAGCGAGAGATTTGCTCGAGATTTTAGTGTTCCGGTTGAAAAATTTGTACCAGAATTATCTAGAATAATGGATAAAGTAAGGCAACCCAATGCCGGCAGCTCCTATGCCTATTGGCAACCCGTATTGAAAGAGTGGGGAATAGATTTAACCGAGCAGCAATTGTGGGATTTTTGGTTTGGTGAAGAAAGGGTGTCTGATCGAATGGTTGAATTTGCTAGGTCCCTTCGTGCTAAGGGAATTAAAGTGTTTATTCTTTCAAATAATTTTAAGGAGCGGGCGGACTATTATGGTCACTATCCTTGGTTTAAGGATGCAATTGATAAAGTTTATTTTTCCTGGCAAACTGGCTATGTTAAACCAGACCCAAGAGCCCGGTCGTCTATTCTCGATGAGCATAATTTGAAACCAGCTGACTGTATCTATTTTGATGATCAGGACAAGAATTTAAAAGCAGCTGAAAGTGTCGGTATCAAATCTTATATGTTTACAAAGGAGGAAGAGCTGGAGGAGATAGTAAATCGATTTGTGTGATTTTTAATAAATCATTGGTATATTCTTGTCAAACCTGTCTTTTAGAGTAAGATTAAATTAGATAAAAGAAAGGAGCCTTACATGAGGGCTTTTGTAAAGATATCCGGTGATTTGCTCGAAATGCCAAGCGTGATTCAATGGCTCAAGGATTTGCAGTCCAGTCGTGAAATCACTGTTTGCTGTGGCGGCGGTACACAGATTAACGAAGAGTTTACTGCTCGGGGGTATCCGATTCGTTACGGTCCACTCGGTCGAGAGACTGAGACGGACGAGCAGCGTCAATTGGCGATTGAGGTCCTGGGCCGAAATTTGTCCCTGACTTACAATCGCTTAACCGCAGCTGGCGTGAAAGCTACAGTCATCATTCCGGTGGTGACGATCGGGAACGTAGAGTGTCCAGTCAACGGCGACACCTTCGTGCTGGCAGCCTATCTGGGGTTTGATGAATGCTATATTCTGACGTTGCGGTCTCGGACGGCAACAAAGGAAAAAGAGTTCTCAAAGTATCCTCGAATCAAGGTGGTCGGTTTCTGAATATTTTCGCCCTACAACGGGAATCGCGTTGGAGGGCGATTCTTGTTATAATCAAAATATGAGAAACGATATTGTATATGAAGGAGCTGATCAGCTAATCTATGAAATACGCGAGATCGTAAACGTCGCCCAGAAGATAAAAAACACGGGAGTAGATATCTGCTGGGAAAATATTGGTGATCCAGTCGCTAAAGGCGAAAAAGTGCCTCAATGGATTAGAGACATTGTGGCCGATTTTGTTAAAAATGATAATGATAGTTTTGGTTACTCTCCAACCAGGGGCCTCTTGGCGACTCGGGAATATATTGCCAAAGAAAGAAATCTCGAAGGTGGCGCTCAGATAACCGCTGAAGATATTTTATTTTTTAATGGGCTAGGGGACGCTATTTCAAAAGTTTATACATATCTCAATTCTAGGGCGAGAGTGATTGGACCCAACCCCGCTTATCCCACGCATTCATCAGCTGAAGCTGGCCATTCTGATTCTCCACATTTAACTTACAAACTTGATCCAAATAATAATTGGTATCCCGATTTGGCTGATTTACGTCAGAAAATAATTAGTAATAAAAATATCAGTGGAATTTTAATAATCAATCCTGATAATCCAACCGGTATGGTTTATCCGAAGAAAGTTATGGCTGAAATCGTAGCCCTGGCTCGTGAATTTAAGCTGTTTATTATTTCCGATGAAATTTACTCGAATCTTTATTATGGCGATGATCAGCATTATAAATTAGCGTCAGTGATCGGTGAGGTGCCGGGATTAGCGATGAGAGGAATTTCAAAAGAATTTCCTTGGCCTGGGTCGCGCTGTGGTTGGATGGAGTTTTATAATTGTGATAAGAACGAGAATTTTGCTCGTTACGCTAAAACCCTATTAGATGCCAAAATGCTCGAGGTTTGTTCAACGACTTTACCACAGAAAGTATTGCCCGTGGTCATGAGCGATCCACGCTACTACCCATATTTAAAAGTACGCAATGATTTTTATCGTAAAAAAGCGGATATTGCCTATAAAATTTTATCAGAGATTCCCGAACTTATTGTTCACAAACCAAACGGCGCATTTTATATGACAGTAGTTTTTAAGGACGGCGTGCTCAACTCCGAGCAAGAACTTATACCAGCCAATGAACAGGCCGCTAAGATAGTCGAGAAAATTTCTGAAACCGATAAATTAGACAAGCGTTTTGTGTATCAACTTTTGGCTTCCCGAGGGATTTGTATTGTGCCACTTTCTTCCGGTTTTAACTCAGATTTATTTGGTTTTCGAATTACCTTACTTGAGGTTGACGAAAATAAATTTAAGAAAAATATTGAGGTTCTAGCTGCGGCGATTGAGGAGTATATAAGCTAAATTATACAAATTTCTCGCTAACCTTCTCGATAATTTCCTCTGGTGAAATATTCATATTTGCTTCAAATAATTGACCAATCATTTCTGTAATACCACCCTTTGTTGCCAATAGGGTCATTAAATCTCCAGGGTCGCCCGCTGGCAGACAATTCAAAAGTTTATTCGGTGCAATCTTAAAAACTTTACTTATATAATTTAAATGATCTTTTGTAGATTTCAATTTTTTTAACTTATTTAAAAAGAGCACAACAAATAAATAGCAAAAGTGAATAGTAAAGGTATCGATTTCACTATCTATTGTAAATAGTGTTGATGGAAAGTTTGAGAGCTTTTTAAAAAAGAATTCAAGACTCTCAGGAATCTGAGCGTCGGCTGTAATATAAGCTGAAAAGTTGAACCAGGGATCGGCCATGGCTCGGATTACGCTTGCCTTTGTCATGGATTTATATTTCTCAATGGGGAAGTGCGCAATGAACGAAATAATCAAAATATTCTTTTTGAGTACGGGGTTTATTTCAGCAAATAGGCTGGCTAGATCTAATTGCCGTATTGTTAATATAAGTATATCAGCCTGTTCCGCAACTTTTTTACTATCTTGCCTGGTCGTGGTTGACAGAATATTTATCTCAGAAGTTTTAATTTCCTGAAGTCTGTTGCATATTTTTGAACCAAGGTTTCCTTGGGCGCCAATGATTCCAATATTTATCATACTAATTTTAAAATTTTATCAAGGTCAAAGTTTTCAAGTAGGGCATTAGTTATGTTATCAAGTAGAGTACCACTTTCAAGAAAGTGTAGGAGTCTGATGATACCTCCATGAGTGACGACTAAAACCTCACTATCTTTATTATTTTTCTTAATTTCTCTCAAGATTTTTAACACTCGAGTTTTTACTTCCTCAACGGATTCGCCGCCCTGCGGTCTCCAGTCGTATTGTAATGATTTATGTTTCTTTTTTCGCTCTTCAGTAAATATTTGCCCATTTAATTTACCCATGTTTACTTCACGGAGTTCATCGTGGAAAGTAATCTTTGCTTTCAGGTCTGCATTAATAATCGCCGCTGTTTGTTTTGTTCTTTCTAATGAAGAGCAATAAATACGCTTGATATTTTTAGGTATAGAGGGGACGATTGATTTCACTTGCTCCACGCCCTCCGGGGCTAGAGTTTCGTCAATCCAGCCGTTAAATATGCCTTGTTTATTTTGTTCCGTTAAGCCATGCCTGATCACATAAATTTTCATATTAAAATAGTAGCATCAAATTATTAAAAATGAAATTAAGTAAGCTAAGAAAATATTGACATGAGAAAACCGCTCGACCACTTGGTGAGCAGAGGAGCGGTTCCTCAGCTCGGTGTGGTGAGCGGTGTTTAGCGTTCGACTGACCAAGTGCCGATCTCCGGCATATCGATCGAATCGGGGTTCAAGACGTCCACCCGGCTTCGATGAGTCATTCCTTCCGGATAGGTGACCTCTTCGCCGGGAATGGTCTGATCGTCCAGAACCAGGAAGTGCTTGGTCTCCTGGCCCTCGGTTGTTTCGGCCAGGTAGATGTTTCCATTCGGACAGTCGCGAAGCCGGAAGTAACCTTTTTCCAGCGCTCCAAGCTCGAGCGTGTCGGACACTTGAGCGTACGGCATAATCATTGGTCTGGGCACGATGGTCTCCCAATATGGGGTTGTTCTGAAATTCTGATTATAAATATATATAAGAAAGTGGAATCTGTCAACTGTGACACAAATCGTAAATTTTAAGTAAAAGAACAGCCGAGCTTCACACATCACACGTGTGTCGCTCGGCCATGTTTCCGCCGGTGGGCGGGCTTACTGTTTCCTCGTCAGCACGAGCCCTTCGACTCGGACCGGGTCAAGTTTGCTGCCGTTGGGTGGATAGAGCACACTGAGCTCTCCCAGAATCTGGCAGTTGACGGCGATGCGGTTGTCGCCGCCAATCTCGCCACCACTCGGTCCGATGTCGCTGACCGTGCACATGTCGAGGCTGGTTGCGTAGTCGAGTTTATCCTCCTTGACCCACTTGTGCGGAATCGGGGGGAAACCTTCGCCCTTGGCCAGCCAGGCAAACCGGACCTTGAGGTCGGTCCCTTCGACGGTGATGCTCTCGATTTCGCCGCGGAAGATGTACCCTCCGCCCGAGTTTTGTATTTCCATCTGCCCGCCCACGAACCGCTGAACCAACTCTTTTGTTAACTGCATGCGCTCCTCCTTCTTTGTACGGTTATGGGATATAATGACTGAGTATATTGAATTTGTCAAATTACGACCACGATGGTTCCGATGACGATTATAATTGCAGCAATTATTTTCTGGGCTAAGATTTTTTTGGAGGGCCTTTCCATTAAGAAATGTGGCCACAATATATTTATAATATATGCAATTAGAATGACAAAAATTGGTTTGATTGACTCTATGGATTTGACTATTGCTACTGGACCAAGTGATATTGCAAAGGTTATACAAAGTAAACCAATTACACCAAAAATTTCTCCAGACGAGAGAATACTTATTTTTTTAACTGTATCTTTTGTTAAGGTACTCTTAAAATCTTTATAATATACTAGGAATACTGGAATTAGCATTAAGACGTTTCCTAGTCTGGAGTATGAGAATACTGTCCAATAATTCATATAGGTCAAAAGATATTTTACCAGGATCATTCCGATTGCGGCTAAAATACTGTGTATTACAATCATGATGATTGGGTATGCCCGTATGTTTGCAGTAGAAGTTTTCTTGAGTGAGATGATTATTGCTCCTATTAAAATTATCATTATACCAACATACTGTTTTAGATATAAAACTTCGGAAAGAAATATCCAAGCGAACAAAATAGTAAAAACCGTCGTCAGGGTAAGGAGGGGAGAAATTATTGAAATCTCTTCGACTTTAACTGCCTTATAATATGCCCAACTTTGTAAAAACCAAAATATACCTGGGAGTAGAGCAAGTAGAATATATTTAAATGGAATAGGATCGATACTCCCGTTTAGGTAGATTATTACTATAGAAATAATGCCGATTAGCCCCGAAAATATCATTGGTAAAAAGATATTCTTCGTAATGTTTGTCATTACGTATTTATCAATCGTGTCTGTAAGGGCGTAAAATAATGTACCAACTATTACAAAAATAATCCAAATCATATTTACATACTATAACACACGTTTTCTTTTTATTGTGA
>CAZMNX010000001.1:0-145278 GCA_964567825.1 uncultured Candidatus Saccharibacteria bacterium | reverse complement strand
TCCAAAAACCCCATCCGGATCATCCAGTATTTATCGAGAGGGATATATTTCCTAAAGGACACCATATCGGACATATTTATATTATTATATTTTCCAAGTAATCCACCTTGTGTAACGTTAGCTCACTATCTAAATATACCGTAATTACATCAAATTGCCAGTCAGTTTCATATGAAACACCTCCATCTCCCCTATAACCTAGCAAATAGGTCTGAATTACCCTACTTAACCGCCTTAGCTTCCAGGGGTGAATATTGTCCTCAGGCCTATAATTGTCTTTATTTCGTGTTTCATGGGAAACATGGGGTAAATGTGAGACTGTTTTAACCTCGATAAAGTGCAATTTCTGTTCTTTCTGGGCAATAATGTCTATTTCTCCCCATTTTTTAAGATAATTACGTTCCACGATCTTGAAACCATGTTTTATAAGAAACTTACATGCGAGATTCTCACCCAGGTCGCCAATTTTTCTTCTTTCTGTCCTGTTATCTATTTGATTATTATTTTTCTGTTTCACGCGAAACATACTACATCAAACCTTTGCAACTGAAAACACACGAGATGTGGACAAACCAGCCGAGGTCTAGATTTTCCTTAAGGCAATAGTAAAAGATGGTCCGTAATCACTGTCGTGTATTATTTTATAGACAGTTTCAAATTTGTTACCACAAAATGCCTCGATATCCTCCGGTTTATATGAATAATAATACTTTGTATCACCCAGATTCCTAATTTCTATCTCCTTATACTCACCATATTTACTCGAAACGTACAAAATACCCCCCATTTTAAGGCTATCCCAGACCTTCTTGAATAAAACATGTAAATCGTCACGGTTCACGTGTAACATCGAGTAAAAAGCAAAAACAACACCAAAAAACTTTGGTGGAAAATCTATTTCTCTCATGTCTTTCACGTGAAACTGAGCGTTTGCATTTTTACTTCTAGCAATATCAATTAAACCAGCTGAGGCATCGTATCCGACATAGTTTTCTGCGCCAACCGCCGAAAGAATCTCTTCAGCATCGATTCCATTACCACAGCCAAGCTCTAAAACGCACATCGATCCAGATTTATTTAGCTTGAGCGCGCGGTAAATATCGACCGATTTATTACCATAACTTTCAAACATATCACTGTAAAATTGTGAATTTTTATTGTAAGCCTCGATTGTTTTTCTGTTTTTAATCTCTTTTTGCATGTTTCTTGTGTAACTGTTTCACGTGAAACTCATAAATTCATTTATTGGACAATAAATTATGACTTTTACGATCCGGCTGCCAGAAAAGCCTTACACTATAAGCTCGCCACGTAAGAGACGACAATTTTGGCCCGTTCTGTCCAATCTATTTGGCCCCGTAAAAGGACGTCTTTTATTAACATATCCCCATAGTTATCCACAGTTTGGGGATAACTTAACTTTATGAAATAAGCCTATTTTGTGGAAATATCTAAACAAAGACGACTAATCGTGTCGAAATTTTGACCCTAAAATTTTCTCTGTCCTTAAAAATCGACCTATAAATTTTAGCACACTTTTACTTTTTTTATTCACTGCAAATAATGTTTATATCAAAAATTTGTAAAAAAAGGCAAATTAAGTTATAGTGATGGGGTTGCGGGTATGGTTTAATGGTAGAACAGGTCCTTGCCAAGGATCAGATCCGAGTCCGATTCTCGGTACCCGCACCCCGAATCGTTTATAAGCTAAGTGATTGCTCCCATGGTGAAATGGATATCACAACGGTCTTCGGAACCGTTATTGTGGGTTCGAGTCCTACTGGGGGCACCAAAAGATGATGTTACAGACTTACGAAGCAAAAAGTCTAAATATCCCTAAAGAAGTCGTTAATGTCGTAAAAACCTTAAAAAACAAGGGTTTTGAGGCATATTTAATCGGCGGTTGCGTCCGTGATATTTTGCTTGGGCGAAAACCAAAAGATTGGGATGTAACGACCGACGCTGTGCCGGAAGAGATTATTGCCTTGTTTCCAAAGACCTTTTATGAGAACAATTTTGGAACAGTGGGAATTGTGAACGAAGAGACCTTAGACGAAACACTAAAAGTAATTGAGGCCACGCCATACCGGCTTGAAGCAGAATATTCCGACAATAGACGACCGGATCACGTTACCTTCAGTAAAAGGCTTGAGGACGATTTACAGCGTCGTGATTTTACTATTAACGCAATTGCGCTCAACCTAGAAGTAGCAAAGAATTCAAAATCACTCTCTGGCCAGTTCCTAGATTACTATAATGGACATGAAGACTTGGCGGCTAGAACCGTAAAAACCGTGGGGGAACCAAGTGCTAGATTCAATGAGGATGGGCTCAGAATACTGCGGGCAGTCCGAATTGCCACTGAAATAGGTTTCACGATTAACAAAAATACCGAAAAGGCCATAATTGACAACGCTATTTTACTAAAAAACATCTCAAAAGAGAGGGTTAGGGATGAGTTTATTAAGATAATTATGTCTGAGAATCCGATGAATGGTCTTGTTTTAAGCCATAAACTGGGGTTGATGGCTCATATTGTGCCAGAATTGGAAACGGCGGTTAGTATTGAGCAAAGCCGATCACACGTTTATGACGTTTTTGAGCATAGTTTACGGGCCCTACAGCACGCTGCAAGCAAAAAATACACTCTCGAAATGCGTTTGGCAGCCCTGTTTCACGATATTGGCAAGCCAGCTAGCCGAAGATGGGATAAAGGACAAAATATTTGGACCTTCTACGGTCATGAAGTTATCGGCGCAAAAATGGTAGAAAATATTTTGAATAATTTAAAATTTCCCAAAAAAATTATTGAGAAGGTTGTGAAGCTGGTGCGCTGGCATATGTTTTTTGCTGACACCGAACAAATTTCTTTATCCGCTGTGCGAAGAATTATTTCCAGCGTGGGAAAAGATAATATCTGGGACCTAATGAATTTACGCGGTTGCGATCGAATGGGAATGGGACGACCAAAAGAAAATCCATATCGCTTACGTAAGTATCATTCCATGGTGGAAGAGGCGATGACCGATCCAATTTCGGTAGGAATGCTTAAGATAGACGGAAAGGGAATTATGGAAACAACAAAGGAGGCGCCGGGACCAAAAATTGGCTTTATTTTGCATGCCCTTTTAGAGGAGGTCTTAGACAATCCAGCCTTAAATACAGCCATATATTTGAAAAAGCGGGCTAGAGAATTAATTAAACTAGATATCTCTGAACTTCAAAAATTGGGAGCGTCGGGCAAAGAAACTAAAGAAAAAGAGGAAGAAAAAAAGATCGAAGAAATTCGAAAAAAGCATTGGGTTCAATAAAATTTTTCCATCAAAAAACCGCCACAAGTACATCTTTTGATCGGACACGTAGTCGGACGCGGTCGAACTAAAAATAAATTTGCGACGGTTGCGAAGTTCGTCCTCGTGGTGAGGAACTGAGCTTCAATGATTGGTGTGGCCAGACACCATTTGGGTTAAAGAACAAAGGTTCGAACTAAATTTTTCCAACATGTGCGACTGAGTGGCAACAGGTGGTTGCTCTCTTTTGTCTCTTATGTTGATCTGGATCTATTATATCTTTTATAAGAGACAAGTGTAAAGGACATTCACCTTCGGCCTGTGGATAACTTTTTCTTCTGTGGAATTACCATTTAAATGTCTTGCTTTTTTATATTAATGGTGTTATGGTTTTTGGAGACTATAGAGTATAAGCTTTGAAATCTTGGGGCGATAATACGCCACTGGAGGTAACGTGATAGCCACTAGAAACTCTCTGATTATGCCCTGCAGTGTGCGGGCAGATTGGGCAAAAGACCCAGGGAGAATTATCGAGGCGTTTCGAAGAAACGGGACGCTGGGAATCCTTGAAATTACAGGGTTCACGAAGCAAACCTGTCGTCATATCGCCAGGAAGCTCGGACTAATGGAGCCGACTCCCGGCGCGGTAGCGAGGATGGAACAAGAAACCATTCGAAGGAACAAGGCTCTGCTTGAACGAATTGAGAAATGCTGGGGCTGGAAGATGGGTGACGACCGTGTTACCCTGAAGGAACCAAGAGTCTACACGCCCAAGCACTCCTTTCGCGCAGGGGAGTCATACTTCGCTGGCGGTAAGCCGTTCCACCAGTATGACATGCCGGTACTCAGAATTCGCAACTTCATGGTCGCCAACGGGCTCAAATGGTGGGTGACCAAGAGCGAAATGATTCCGGTGAAAGACGTGCGGGCGAAAGAGGGTAAGTGCCTCTCGGTAAAGATTCCGGAGTAAAACCAAGCACAAACGGCCCGATTGTCGCCGTCGAGACAATCACAAGCAACGCGCATCCGAAACCGGGTGCGCGTTCCTACATATGAGGTTAAAGCTTTCTTTATTTCATTTCCAGCATCACCGGGCAGTGATCGCTACCAAAAACATCGTTTAAAATTTCGGCTTTTTTAATTTTATCTTTTAAGTCTGAAGAGACGAAAAAGTAATCGATCCGCCAACCGACATTGCGCTCCCGTGCAAAAGTTTTCATATCCCACCAGCTATATTTCACTTCTTCTAAATGTTTCTCACGAAAAGTATCGACGTAGCCTTTAGAAACTACTTTGTCCAACCAATCTCTTTCGATTCTTAAGAAACCAGTATGATTAGAATTCTCTTTGGGTCGAGCAATATCAATTTCATTGTGCGCAGTATTTATATCACCGCAGAAAATAACTTTTTTACCTTGCTTGCGCAACTTTTCAATAAATTTTAAAAACAAATCATAAAATTCTAGTTTATATTTCAAACGAGCTGGATCCTCACCGCCATTAGGGAAGTAACCGTTCAATAAAACAAAATCTTTAAAATAAGCGATAATCATCCGCCCTTCTTTATCATATTCTTGATCACCAAGGCTGTATTCCACTTTTTCTGGCTTAATCTTGCTATAAATCGCCACACCGCTATAACCCTTTCGCATTTTTGAATGGTCAAAATAACCATGATAACCAACGGGATTCCTCACTTCCTCAGTCAACTGTTCCGGGTGGGCCTTAGTTTCTTGCAAACAAATAATATCTGGATCAAGTTCAAAAAGCTGATTCCATTTATCTTTTTTCACAATTGCCCGTAGGCCGTTTACATTCCAAGATAGGATTCTCATCCGACGTCTATTTGATTATATGAAACCAATTTCCGATGACCGGCAGAGGCTTGGTCTCGTTTTTAGAAGCATTAATGATGCCGATGACCATCAAAATAAGCATTAATAGACCCCAAAGGTTCGTTATCTGTGATAAATTTGAGAATACGGCACCCAAAATCAAGTTACCCACCAACGACACAATAAATAATCCCAATCCTTGATTTATGTGATAGTTCAGAAATGTCGAACGGTTCTTGGAAACCAAAAGAGGGATAAAAAATATAATGTAAGCAATAATCGCCATTGTTTTATCGTTATTGGTTCCATTAGATACTGGTGGCACCGGAGCTGAGGGAGGAACTTGTTGGCTTTGATTTGTTTCGTCTGCCATATAATTAATATTAAAACTAATAATGTTGAAATTATATCATAAAAGATTAGCTTTTATTATGAAACTTCTTGTGAATATCTCTGAGGTGCTTATCAGTCACGTGAGTATAAATCTGGGTCGTGGCGATATTGGCGTGGCCGAGCATCATTTGAACTGAGCGTAAATCGGCCCCGTTAGACAGCAAATCTGTGGCAAAACAATGCCGAATTACGTGTGGGGTAACCTTTTTGGTAATACCCGCCAGGGTGGCGTAACGTTTCACAATTCTCTCTATTGTCCGATGATCGAGTCCATGGGGAATTTCATTTTTCTTGGTAGTTTTTTGATCACTGGTAATCGGTACAAATAAAGCGTCCGACATATCCTTGCGAAGAGTCAAGTAATCTTTTATGGCACTTTTTGCCTCGTCCGACAAGAAAACGACGCGCACCTTTCCGCCCTTGCCGCGAATAGAAAACTCATCCATTTTTATATCCAAATCATTTTTTAATGAACAAAGTTCAGACACACGCAAGCCAGTCGAAAATAATAATTCTAAAATAGCCTTATCTCTCGCTCTTCTTTCGGCATTTTGTTCCTTATTTGGAGCCTCCAAAAGACGCTGTAGTTCGGATTGAGAAATAACATCGATCGAACGTTCATCAACTTTCGCTAATTCAATATTATCAGCCGGCAGGGAAGTGATACCTCGTCGTGTTAAAAACTTTAAAAAGGTTCGAAGGGCAATTAAATAATAATTCTGAGTCTTTTTTACCATGGTGCTGTCGCTGGAAACTGAACCGCCCAAACCATGGCGGGTTTTTACACCCGGCCGACGATTAAGCCAGAGGCGAAACTCACGCACCTTTTCATTAGTAATATCCTTAGGGTCTTTAAGCTTGGTTTGCTCTAAAAAGACGGTCAAATAATGGTCGTAATTAGCCACGGTTTTGACCGCTCGACCCTTTTCGATTTCAATATATTCCAAAAATTGAGTTTTAAGTTCAGCGAGATTCATTCAGGTATTATAGCATGTCGTAAAATATAACTAAATTAAGGACTTGCAATGTCAATGGAAATGTGCTAGACTTCTCAAATGCTTACAAAGACAAAGAAAACCAAGATTATCAAAGAAGTAGCTGTGCACGACAAGGACACTGGTTCAACCGATGTTCAGGTTGCGATTTTAAGCAAGCGAATTGATGAATTGGCTTCTCATTTAAAGAAAAATCCTAAGGATAATCACTCTCGCCGAGGTCTACTTGGTATGGTGGCGGATCGCCGAACTCACTTAAAGTATTTGGAAAAGAAAAATCCAAAGCGTTACGCTGCGGTGATCAAGAAGCTAGGTTTGTAAAAACAAGCAGCCCACTCGGGCTGATTTTGTTTTTAATGCTATACTGTAAGCTGGTCGATTTTTAATAATTCTTATTTATATTTTTATATAATGTTAATCAAACACAAAGATCAAAGAGTTGGTATTTTTATTGATACCCAAAATTTGTATCACTGCGCTAAAAATTTATACGGCGCAAAGGTTAATTTTGCTCAAGTAGTAAAAGATGCTTTAGGCACTCGCTCGCTTATTCGAGCAATCGCTTATGTGATTACCACCGAAAGTGGTGATGAAAAAGGCTTTTTTGAAGCCCTAACTAAGGCCAATATTGAAACCAAGACTAAAAACCTACAAATATTCTCTGGCGGCGCGAAAAAAGCCGACTGGGACGTGGGTTTGGCGGTTGACGCGATCAAAATGGCACCAAAATTAGACGCCGTGATCATCATTTCTGGTGATGGCGATTTCGTGCCACTTGTCGAATACTTACAAATGAACGAGGGTTGCCAAGTCGAAGCCGTTTGCTTCGGTAAAAGCACTTCAGCCAAACTGATTGAGACTGTTGACGGTTTCACCGATCTAGATATCAATCCTCGCAAATATTTGCTTGGTACAACAGGCGGAAGGAGACAGGAGAGATAAAAACTGCCGAAATTTGAACAAGAGCCTCGCAATAAAATGTGAGGCTTTTGTGTTATAAACTTTTATGTTACTATCAAATAATTATAAGTTAATTCGATTTGGCCTCAGGATATGCAGGTGTAAAAGGGCAAACCTTTTTATCTGAAATCTTTAGGTCAAGTCTCAAAATAGCATGAAAAAGCAAGAGTTTTCGGTGGAACTTAACGGTCGCAAATTAAGCGCGGAGTTTAGTGATTTAGTAGAAAATGCTCATGGTTCGGTCATTTTGCGTTACGGCAACACCACCATTTTAGCTACGGCGGTTATCTCCAAGGATCCAAAAGAGGGTGGGGACTACTTACCACTGACTGTCGATTATGAAGAAAAGTTTTACGCCTCTGGCCAAATTCTTGGTAGCCGTTTTATGAAACGCGAGGGTAAGCCTTCGGACGAAGCAATTTTATCTGGCCGTGTCGTCGATCGAACTATTCGACCGCTTTTTGAACAGTGGATACGACACGAAATTCAGGTTGTCATCACTATTCTTTCTATTGATCAAGATGATCCCGATGTGCTTGCGGTTATTGCGGCCTCACTTGCTCTTGGTGTTTCAAAAATTCCTTTCCACGGTCCAGTTTCTGCGATTCGTATCGGCAAACACAAAACCGATGGCTTTGAGGTGAACCCAACTTATCTGGAAAGAGAAAATGAAACTTATGAATTAGACTTGATCGCTTGTGGTCAGGATGGAAATATCAACATGATTGAACTTGGTGGTGATGAAGCCCAAGAAAGTACCATTATCGACGCAATGAAAAAGGCATCCGAAGAAATTGAGAAAATAAACGCTTGGCAGAAAGAAGTAATTGCTAAGATTGGTGTGCCAAAAATGACTTTAGTGGCACCAGTAATGCCAGAAGAAATAAAAAATCTTTTTGCTTCAGATATTGAACCAAAATTAGAAAGCTATGTCATGAGTGGAGTACCAGGCGGTTCAAAAATTGGAGAGATTATGGACATTTGGCTGAAGTTAGCTAAAGAAAAATTACCAGAAATTTCTTCTTCTTTTGCTGAACATCTTTTTGAAGAAAAAGTGGACGCGCTGATTCACGAACAAGTTTTGAAAAATAATAAACGTGCCGACGGCAGAGGTATTGATGAGCTTCGACCATTGTTTGCCCAGGCTGGCGGAATTTCACCGGTGCTACACGGCTCTGGTATCTTCTATCGTGGCGGTACTCACATTTTAACCGCCCTAACTCTGGGTGGACCATCCGATGCTCAAATAATTAACGGTATGGAGGAGAGCACTGATGCTAAAAGATTCATGCATCATTACAATTTTCCACCCTACTCAACGGGAGAGACGGGTCGTATGGGAGGGACGAATCGCCGCATGATCGGCCATGGTGCTTTAGCGGAAAAAGCCTTACAACCAATGATTCCTAAAACAACTGATTTCCCTTACACCATAAGGCTTGTTTCCGAAGCCATGTCTTCAAATGGCTCGACCTCAATGGGTTCAGTTTGTGCATCTACTATTGCCCTCATGGACGGTGGCGTGCCGATGAAAGCGCCAGTGGCCGGCATTGCTTCTGGCTTGATGATGGATGATAAAGGTAACTATAAAGTTCTGACTGACATTCAGGGTCCGGAGGATCATTACGGTGATATGGACTTTAAGGTGGCGGGAACAAAAAATGGTGTAACCGCAATTCAAATGGATGTAAAAGTAGCTGGCGTGCCAATTCCAGCCCTAGCCGAAGCTTTTGAAAAAGCCAAAACGGCCCGTTTAAAAATTCTCGATGTGATTTTGAAAGAAATTGCTGAGCCAAGAAAAGATATTTCACCAAACGCTCCGAAAATTGTAGTCTTGAAAATTAAGCCGGATCAAATCGGCGGAGTAATCGGTTCGGGTGGAAAAGTAATTAAAGAAATTAAGGAAAAAACCGGCGCCGATATTGATATTGAAGATGACGGCACCGTTTATTGTACTGGAAAGGATGGTAGCGCCGAAAAGGCAAAAGCGATCATCGAAGCCATGACTCATGAATATAAACCGGGGGAGAGATATGAGGGAACCGTGACCAAAATTGCTGAATTCGGAGCCTTTGTTCGCCTCCAAGGAGACACTGAGGGCTTGGTGCACGTTTCCGAAATTGCACCGTTCCGAGTAGAGAATGTTAATACTGTTTTGAAAGTTGGTGACAAGGTGCCAGTAGTAGTGAAAGAAGTTGACCCAGAAAGAGGCCGCATTGCTCTCTCCATAAAAATGGCTGATCCAAACTTTATCAAGAAACCAGCCGCACCAACCACTCCACCATTGGGAAAATAAATTAAATTCAGTTATAATGTGAGGAGATATGCCTCCCATTGACGACAAAAATAATAGCCCGTTTGAGCCAATTAAAGTCGGCATCGATCCGGTTTTTAAAAGTAGCCAAAACCAGACGCCAACATATCCAAAACCGCCAGTAAACACTGGAGCTTTTGGTGTTTTGGATAATCAAGGATTCACCCCAACCCAAACCGAAACAGGCTTTCCACCAATAGTCTCAAACAATATGAGCGCAGCAAAAAGGGCCTCGGTTAGGACCTTTCAGGACGATATGCAGTCGGCGATTCAAAGTAATCATCTATCTTCAATAAATATTGCCCTGGCTGAAAACCAAAAAATGCAGAAGGAGATTAGAAATGGAACCGTCTCACCTGAAGGTAACAACGAGGGGGGTAGCTACTCCAAGGGTAAGGTGATTATATTTATAAGTATAATTTTGATTATCGCGGCCATCGGGGGAATATCGGCCGTTTATTTCCTAAAAAATAAATCTGCCGCACCAGTAGCAAAAACACAGGAATTACCCTCGATCATTACTACCGAATACAAAGACGAGATAAATACCACCGGACTGACAAAAAATCAATTAATATCTACTTTATCAGGAAAATTAAATGATATTGAAATACCAGTCAACAAGCTATATAACGCCTATCTCACAACAGGAACCAGCTCCACCCGAAGACTAATAACGGCAGCAGAATTTGTAAAACTGAGCGGACTCAAAATGCCCGACCAAATAAGAAGAACGCTGCAACCAGACTTTATGGTCGGCACCTATTCCTTTGGAAAGGACTTGCCCTTTATTATTTTCAAAACCTCTTATTTCGAAAATACCTTTGCTGGCATGTTAGTCTGGGAAAAAGATCTAGAAAGTGATTTCCGGCTTTTGTTTAAACTCGAGGGCTATGAAAACGGAGGAGGACTAGTTGCCGCCCTCACTCCAACCGTAAGCAAGAAGTTTATCGATGCCGTGATTACCAACAAAGACGTCCGTCTAATTAAGGATAGTACTGGAAATACCGAGCTTTTATATGCTATTTTAGACAAGGAAACCATTATTATCACCGTAAATGAACAGGCTTTTAAAGAGATAATCAACCGCTTGAACAATGAAAAGGGGCTGAAGAGATAGGGAAAAGTTATGCTACAATTAGATTGTAATTAATAAAAATATGTTTGAAAAATATTTAAAAGAGATTGGTTTGAGCGAAAAAGAGGCGGAAGTTTATTTAGCCTTACTGCAGGGTGATAGTTTTTCCATAATAGAAATTGCTAAAAAAACTAAAATTAACCGCACAACAATCTATCCCGTTATAAAGTCCTTGGCGGAAAAAGGTTTGGTAAGCGAAACCACTACAAATACCAAAGTTCATTATCAAGCTGAGTCACCAGAAAGGTTAGAAACTTATTTAGAACGACAGAAAATTCTTCTTGATGAAAACTCCAAAAAAATTAAGGATATTATTCCTCAATTAAAAAGCGTGCAACGTGAGTCTGGCGAAAGACCAGTGGTAAAATATTTCGAAGGTAAAGAGGGGATAATGAGCGTAAATGAGGATTTGTATACTGATCCCGTAGAAGGAGAGAGAGTTTACTTTATTTATCCACAAGACCTCATATTAGATTGCTTCAAAGAGGAAGAAACAAAAAAGATAAAACAAAGCCGAATAAAGAATAAAATACACGGCTTAGCATTATACACCTACAAAAATGGGGAGAAAAAATCTGACGATTTATCGGAAAGAATAAAAATAGATTCAGATAAGTATCCCATACTTGCGGATATAACAATCTATAAAGATAAGGTGAGAATCGCTACCTTAGGTAAAAAATTAGGCGGGATCTTTATTCAGAGCACCGATTTAGCAGAGACTCTTAAAAGTTTGATTAGACTGGCTTCTGATTTAATAAAAATCGGCCCCGGGAGATAAGCTCCCCGGGGCCGAACAATGATTTGCGTCGCGCCGAAACGCGACAGTTGTACGTGGGACCGAGATATATATCTACTGGTCGCCCATTTTGCCCATTCCTTTCTTTCCTTAATCCAGGAACAGCGCCAAATAGCCTACTTCCGCCGACGACTCCCCCCGGTTTTCCAATTTACCAGAGGGAGGGCAGACCGACTATTGGCTTAATCGCACATACAGCCTCCAAAGCTAGTTGTTGAAGATCCACGACGCTACTAGAGAGTATAGCAAGTCTAAAATAGATTGTCAATAGATTTTGACGCTTTTGACCATTTTGTGATCATCTATCCCAGAAAATGCCCTATTTATAAGGGTATTTTTCATTTTAGGCTAAAATAGGGTGTTTTTGAGCAAAAACAGAGTTAAATTAGTATAAAATGATGTGATTTTATGTCAAAGTTTAGTAATATATGTTTATGCTCGTTGACATACTATACCTTATTTTATCCTTATTTATAAGCCTTTTTTCTTTGTTTAAAAAAGAAAATGTCATTTCTGCTTGACAGAAAGTCAAAAATAAATATACTGACTCAAGAAAGCAAAAGTAGTCGAATGTCGTTCTTTGCAAGGTCTGCGAGAAGGGAGCGGTGGATGTCACCACCAGTATTGGATTCTGGTACGACAAAGGGAAGAGAAAAGGTCAAAAAGATTTGCCAAAACCGGCAAATCACCTAACTTCCCTAAGTTAATCAAATTGTGGGGTAACAAAATCTAGAACCATATCTAGAGAGGAGGCCCCACCCATGTACTATGTGGTGAACGGCGTCGTCTATGGGAGCCGCAAGGCTGCCCTGGACGCCAAGAGCAAGTAATTTGCTCTTGATCTGCGGCTGCGGCACGCGGGGTAAACACACTACCTGTCAACAGAACTGTGTGAGGGGGTTAGTAAATTTGTACTGGCCCCAACTGTCTCGGAATGTGTGTTCCGACTGATGTGTCCGAAAGGGCGAAACAGAAAAGATCTTTGAGAAAAACAACCTAATCGGGAGGACCGAACATGGCAAGGATATGGCGCAACTGGAGGTTGATCGACAAAGTTCGTAGCGGAACCCCTGAACAGGTTCAGGACGCCTTCGCGGAAGCCAGCAGTTTAGGTTCCGAAAATGGCTACGACGTCTGGGTAATCGAACGTCGGAAATGGGCCGAGAAACTCCTCGAGGTCGGCGAACTCAAGCGAGGGGAAACGGAGATCAAAACCTTCCGCGGCTACCGTTACCGAATTAAGGTCGGTAACCGAGGTGGAATGGTCTTCAAGTCCCTAGGTAAGGCCACCTGAACCAAAAACCCAAACAAACGAAAGGAGGTGACCATGTCGAAGGGCAGACAGCGGCTAGTGTGTAAAAAGTGCAAAACCGCGTTCAGCACGCACTCGTCCAACAGGACGAAGTGCCACACTTGCCAGCCCAAGTGTCGGGAACATCACTACTTCAAAAAGTAGTCGGGCCCGAACAGGCATACCTTCCGGGAGATCTGAGAGTCAGATCGCTAGGAACCGGACGAGGTGGATACACCACCTTTAGAACAGAAGCGAGTAAGGGCACATCACTCTACATAATGTCCCGAAAGCAAAAAACTGGTGGAGCTCCACTGGCGTTGGAAGAGTACGATAACTCTTCTTTGTCGCAGGATGTGTATCTTGCCTGATGAGTCCAAGAGGACGAAACAAAAGATCTTTAAAGGGAGATAAATATGAAAAAGACGAAAAACCTGAACGTTTTCAACCAGCGGGTTCGAGTGCGCGAACAGCAGAAACTGCGGGAGATCCAGGCCGAGGCGATGGAGCGACTGCGGGAGGAAAGACGGTACGCCGTAGCGGGCCAGTTGGAAGACGAAGACAGGTTTGAGGACTTTGTCTCGCTCGCGGAGGCGGCCGAGTGATCTAAACCAGAGACCAGATAAGTCTAAAAACTATCAAGCCCGAAGAAACTCGGGCTTTTTCTATGAAAAAAATGAGGTCAAGTTATCCACAGTTGTGTTTATTTTGTGAGTTTGGGATACTTATCACATATTAATAAGCTTAATAAAAAAAATGAAAGACACGAAAAAATATCAGAAGTTGTTGGAGGCCGAGAAGGATAAGTTATTAAAGGAGTTGGCAACTGTTGGAAGAAAAAATCCGGAAGCGCCGGGAGATTGGGAAGCCACAGCTACCGATCTAGACTCAGACTCCGCTGATGAAAATGAGACGGCTGACGAAATTGAGGAGTACGAGGGAAACTCAGCGATTCTAAAACAATTAGAGACCCAGCTTCAAGATGTTGATAAAGCTTTAACTAAAATTAAAACTAATACTTACGGAAAATGTTCGGTCTGTGATACTGAAATACCAGAAGAGAGACTACTAGCTAATCCCGCGGCAACTACTTGTATCGAACATACTAAGTAAAAACTCTAAATTAAAATAAATAATAATGTCGTTTGCCAAAACCTACAGTGCGCAACCGAGTGTTTTAGGTGCGAAAATAATTGACGTCGAGGTCGATATTTCCAAGGGTTTGAACGCCTTTACGGTAGTTGGCCTGGGCGATAAAAGCGTTGAGGAAAGTAAAGATCGAATGGCTTCGGCCATAAAGAATTCTGGTTTTAAATCGCCCAAGCAAAGTAATCAAAAAGTGGTCATCTCTCTCGCGCCAGCCGATCTTAGAAAAGAAGGGCCAGTTTTTGATCTGGCAATGGCCATCACTTACCTGGCCGCCAATGAAGAAATATTTTTTGATCCAGAAAACAAACTCTTTCTGGGGGAACTGTCTCTCGATGGACAACTAAGAAAAATTAGCGGTGTCTTACCCGCCGTGGCCGAAGCCAAACGTTGTGGCTTTAAAGAAATTTACTTACCAAAGGATAATGCCCGCGAGGCGGCTCTAATTTCTGATATATTAATATTTGGAGCCGAGACCTTAAACGAAATCATTGTTCACCTGTCTGGCTCGGAGCAAAAAATTTCTGCCCAAGCGCAAACAAAAATTGAAAGTTTGACTGAAGAAAATGAAATTGATTTTTCTGACATTGTCGGCCAAGAGAGTGCCAAAAGAGGATTAGAAATCGCAGCCGCTGGCGGGCACAACCTGGCCATGTATGGACCGCCCGGAACCGGAAAAACCATGTTGGCTAAGGCCTTTTCTGGTATATTACCAAACTTATCGTTTGAAGAAATTATTGAAATAACCAGCATACATTCCGTGGCCGGAACGCTTAAGGGAGACCTGGTTGGCATTCCACCGGTTCGATCGCCGCACCATACCGCCTCCTATGTTTCGCTTGTCGGCGGGGGAACGATTCCCAAACCCGGCGAAGTTACTTTAGCCCATCGCGGGGTTTTGTTTCTTGATGAATTTCCGGAATTTGATAAAAAAGTTCTAGAAACCTTACGCCAACCACTTGAAGAAAGAGAGATAAGTATTTCACGGGCCCGCGGATCTATTACTTTTCCAGCCAATTTTATCTTAATTGCGGCCATGAACCCTTGCCCCTGCGGCAATTTTGGCTCGAAAACCAAAGAATGTATCTGTCGTGCTGTAGATTTATTAAAATACCAAAGAAAGATTTCCGGACCGATCATGGATCGTATTGATATGTGGGTTGAAGTTTCCCAAATCAATCACGCTGATTTATCTGGCCGAAAAATTGACCATCAACAAAAAAATAATTCTAAAATTAGAGCCCGAATCGCTCTGGCCCGCTTAAAACAAAAAGAAAGATTTATTAAATTAAAACGCAAGGTGAAAACTAATAGTGAAATGAATTCGAAAGATATTGCAAACTTAATCGAGCTCTCAAATGATGTTAAAAAAACCCTCGATCAATCGGCTGTAAAATTAGCCCTTTCGGCCCGAGCTTATCATCGAACAATTAAATTGGCCAGAACGATTGCCGATCTAGAACAAAAAGAGGAGATAGAACTTCCACACATCCTTGAGGCATTACGATACCGACCAAAAAATTAGTTTATTTCTTAATCTCGTCACGTTTTATTTCCAAGCTTCCGATCTCTCTTTCTTTAGCTTCCTTTTCGCGATTCAGCCTGGCGATATCATCGGCCAACATTTTACTACCACGTTCCAGCTCGTCGGCAATTCTCTTTTTGAACATTAGATCTTGGGAATCTTTTTTGATCTCTTCTTGTTTTACCTGAACCGTGCGAGTGACTCTTTGCTTATTACCAATAATATCTTTAGTGCCCACCTCCAGACCCTTTAATTCTCTGGCTAGTTTTTCCTTATCGGTCTTTTGTTTCACAATATTCCTTTCATCAGCCGCAAGGTCTTTCTTTATTTTATCAGTTTCGGCCAGTAAACGCGCCAATTCATTTTGTAACTTAGCCACTTTTTGCTCCAAATCAGTCAGTTCGCTTTTCTTACTGGAGTAGTTTTGCTGCAGGGCAGCCACCTCACGATCAGCCGATTCGATTTTAGATTCAGTATCAGCCAGTCGGGCCTCAGAACCAGTCACCCGACCCTCATGTTCCATCACTTCATCTTTTAAGTAACCAACACCGCCCTCATTTTGCTTAATTTTTCCCTCTAACAAGTGGACGGCCCGTTCGGCATCCTCCATTTTTCTTTTTGCGTCAAACAGCTTAGTCTTCCTCGACTCTAGATCACGCTCTAACTGAGTTAGTTCGCGTTTACGATTATCAATTTGTAATTGCAAAGTATTACGAGCCAACTGCCTCTGCACCGCCTCGTGACTTTCTGTTATTTTCCTCGCCTCCTCAAGTCTTTTCTTCTTTTCCTCTTCGGCTTTTTGTTGAGCTTTTTCTTTAGCTAAATCATCAGCCTTCTTTTTCTCAGTTGCTTTTTTAGCCTCGTCGGCTCTTTTTCGGGCTTCATCAGTGGTTGAATTATTACCGTATGGCATGAAGCTATTATACCAGTAGTCTTAAAATATTAAAATGGATTTTTTGCTCCTCTTATTTCGAAATGTAAATGAGGACCAGTTGAATTACCAGTATTACCAGAGTAGCCAATGAGTTGGCCTTGGGTTACTGACTGTCCAACAGCAACTAAGGCCTTACTTAAGTGGCCATAGACAGTTTGAGTGCTATTACCATGCTTGATTACGATATAGTCACCATAACCGCCGTTATAGCCAGAATTTTTACTAACAATAACTTGCCCGTCAGCTGCAGCATAAATTGGCGAACCAATTGGCATACCATAATCTACGGCGTTATAGCCATGCAAACCCTGAGTTCTGGTTCCGATAATAAATGGCTTCTTGTAATAACCAGAGTATTCTGGCCCACCCATTGAACCCACAAATTTAGAGGAGGTCTTAGTTGAGGAAATGGTGGTTCGGGCCGGAGAAGAAACCTCGCCGTCTGGAACAATAACACTCTCGCCAATTGCCAGCTTAGCATTAACAGTCAGATCATTAAAATTAGCGATTTCATTGAGATCGCCGCCGTATTTTTTAGCAATTGTGCTTAGGGTATCGCCCGCCACAACAGTATGCATAACCCCAGTCATCGGTAAAATAACTAAACTATCTCCAACCTTAAGAGCCGAATTCCTGGTTAGGTCGTTGGCCCAGGCAATAGTGTTGACCGAAACATCAAACATGTCGGCTATTTTAGCCAGGTTATCACCACTTCTCACTATATAAATGCTAATCTGGCCACTATTTACGTCCATCATCTCTGGGGCAAGATTAGTTGGTCCAACCTCTGGCAATAAGGCCTCACCTCCGACGATTGTAATGTCGTTCGCGGTTTTCGGAGCCGGGTCTGGCGCGATTGCAGCTTCCAGTAACGGCATGCTTTGAGAAGTCGAATCGATAAAGGTCTCCGACTCAGCTGAAACCCTCGTTCCAGAAAAAAGATCGCCGAAGAAAGAAAAAACTCCAGCCTGAGCCACTGAAGTCCATAAGAATATTGCTAGAAATGGCATAAAAACAAAAAGAGACTTTCTCATTGAAAGCCAAATACCCTGATTTATTTTAGTATTTTGTTTAAAATCCATAATCGAGGTAGTTGCAAAGACAGAAAAACAGCTAAAGTCAGGAAAAAGACGTAAAGACGAGTGAACTACCTACCCACAGATAATAGCAAAAAATAGGCCTAAAATCAACGAAAAAGGGGATTGCTTGTGGATATCTTTATTTGTTTTTTGGCTCAAAATAAGGCTATTTTGGCTATCTAAGGTAGCCTAAGTGTGTTATGATGGGCCAATGAAGACGAATCTAGATGAAAAAGATTACTTAACCGGCCTAAATCAAAAACAAGAGGAAGCGGTTTTACATCAAAATGGGCCACTTTTGATCTTGGCAGGGGCGGGAGCGGGCAAAACTAAGACAATTACCACTCGAATAATGCACCTAATTAAAAACGGGGTAGAGCCAAAAAGTATCCTGGCTATAACTTTTACTAATAAGGCGGCCAAAGAGATGCGAGAGAGAATTATGGCGGCGATTGAAAAGGATAGCGGTTTGAAGTCTAATTATTACACCGAAAAGCCCTTTGTAAGTACCTTTCATGCTTTAGGGGTACATATTTTAAAAGAAAATGCTCAGGAAATCGGACTGACCAGACACTTTTCCATTTTTGATAAGAGCGATTCGCAAAAAACCGTCCGAGACATTGTTCGCGATTTAGGTTTAGATCCTAAACAGCACGAGCCTGGTAAATATTTGAATATTATCTCTCGCGAAAAGGGGGACTTGAAAAACGTTGAGGAATTTTTGGAGTCAATTCGGGGAGAAAATTCAACCAGCCACCATGAACTAGTCGGTCAAATCTGGTCGGCGTATGAAAAGAAACTAAAAGAAGAAAAAGCTCTGGATTTCGACGATCTTTTGCTTAAAACCTTCAAGCTCCTGAAAAATAAACCGGAAATCCGACAAAAGTACCAACAAATCTGGAAATATATTCATGTGGACGAGTATCAGGATACGAATAAGGTTCAGTACATGATCACTAAATTATTAGCCGAAAAGGACCGAAACATTTGTGTGGTGGGTGACATCGATCAAAATATTTACAGCTGGCGCGGGGCAGATATAAAAAATATTTTAAATTTTGAAAAAGATTATTCAGAGGCTAAAATTGTTCTTTTAGAGGAAAATTACCGTTCAACTCAAAACATACTAGCCGTTGCAAATTTAATTATCAAAAAAAACACGAATAGAGTAGAGAAAAACCTGTTTACGAAAAATGGGGAGGGGGAGAAGATTTCTTTATATACCAGCTTCAATGAAAATGAAGAGGCGCATTATATTGCCAATAAAAGCAAGGAGCTGATTTCATCGGGAGTCGAAGCAAAAAATATCGCTGTTTTATATCGCGCCAATTTCCAATCACGAGTAATTGAGGAGGCTTTTTTAACTAAAAGTGTGCCGTATCAAGTCTTGGGAACAAAGTTTTTTGAACGCAAGGAGGTTAAGGATATCGTTTCTTTTTTGCGCGCCGGTTTAAACCCAGAAAGTTTAACTGATATTAAAAGAATTATTAATGTTCCGGCCCGGGGAATCGGTAAAGTAACAGTTTTAAAAATCTTTTCCGGACAGAAAGAAACTTTGCCAGACGGAGTAAAAATAAAAGTTAACCAATTTTTCAGTTTACTTAAAGAAATTGGCAAGGTGGCTTTAGAAAAAAAACCCTCGGAAGTAATTCAGTTTATTATCAAAGAAAGTGGAATTGAAAAGGAATTGAAGGGTGGTAATGATGAAGACCGTGAAAGATTAGAAAACATGCGTGAATTAGCCACGCTGGCGATAAAGTATGATTATTTGCCACTCGGTGAGGGAGTAGAAAAATTGATCGAGGAGGCGGCCCTAGCGACAGATCAAGATAGCTTGGAAAAAAATGAAAACGCCGTGAAGCTAATGACCGTTCATGCCTCCAAGGGTTTGGAATTTGATTATGTCTTCATCACCGGGCTGGAAGAAGGCTTATTTCCTCACGAACGAATGAATACGGTGAAAAATAAGGATGACGGTGAGGAAGAAAGGCGGTTGTTTTATGTGGCGATCACCCGAGCCAGAAAAAAAATCTTTTTAACACACGCCAATAGTCGAACAATTTTTGGTTCGACGCAAATGGGAATACCGTCACAATTTATTTCAGACATTGATGAAGAATTTCTAGAAATCGACCAGACATTTGAATATCGGGAGAAAATAATATATCTTGAATTGTAATGTTAAACATTCCCGCCAAAAAATCACTCGGTCAAAACTTTTTGAAAAGCAAAACGGCCTTATTTAAAATGATTGAGGTTGGGGAAATTAGCCCACAAGATACATTGCTGGAGGTTGGACCAGGGAAGGGAGTACTGACTGAAAAGCTTTTGGAAAAAGCTGGTAAGGTTATCGCCATTGAAAAAGATCATCGCTTAATGGAATTATTGCAAGAAAAATTTGCGGCTGAAATTTCAGCAGGCAAATTAATTTTGAGTAATGAGGATATCTTGGATTTCAAACCGGAAAACAGCCTTGCCCCATATAAAATTATCGCTAACATTCCTTATTATATTACCGGGCAGTTTTTAAGAAAATTTCTAGAAAGTGACTGCCAGCCTGAGCGAATTATTGTCATGGTCCAAAAAGAAATCGCTGATCGAATCGTGGCTCATGATAAAAAGGAAAGCTTGCTCTCCATCTCAGTTAAAGCTTATGGCGAACCAAAGAAAATAATGAAAGTGGGGAAAGAAAATTTTTCACCAGCCCCAAAAGTGGATTCGGCGATTTTGGCAATTACTAATATTTCAAAAAACTTCTTTACTGATAATAAAATTACTGAAAAAAACTTCTTTGAAATTTTGCACGCTGGTTTTGCTCATAAAAGGAAAATGTTGTTAGGAAATTTGAAAAACGCATCAGAAAAAAACCTAGTAGAGATCTTTAAACAACTAAATATTTCAGAAAAAACTCGAGCCGAAGATATTTCTATTAATGACTGGGCAAATCTGGTCAAAACAATCGCCAACTAAAAAACCCGCCATTTGATTATGGCGGGTTTTTTACTATTTAATAATAATGTGAATTTTACAAACCAAAAGCGTGGCCGATATTACTTACTGTGTTAACAAGGGCGTGTGTCACGGCAACTGGTGGAACAAAGTATTCCCAGGTTTCAACGCCGCTAAATGGGTTCCAGTCTATGCCCGATTGGCCGTTCGTAGTGGCGGCTTGCTCAGCCGCACAGGTGTCGCCTGGCTTTGCGTCGAGTGGACCACTAACGGTGCCGATAAGTTCTCCATCACCGTTTGTACATTCATGCCCACCGTCGTGAACCGCTTCACCGCGTATGGATTCGCCAACCGCCGGCACCTTCTGGTATCCATCGCGAATAACAATGTAAGCATTAGAGCTTATCGTTTCACCAGTGTGTAGAATGGCCACCATACTTGTTCCGGCCGTGCTACATGGTTTAATTTTAACCTGAGTCAGCTTCATGGGAGTACTGTTAGTAGGTAAACACTCCTTCACACTCTCAACAATTCCCCAGAATTGCTCAACTGGAGCTACCTCCTCTGGTACCTCAGGCTCTTCCGGAAGACAAAGACCATCGGGATCAGAATAGCTAGTTGGGCTTAAATAATTAAAGTTTGAATAACTTGTACTAACAGTTGAGGTGGCAATTGCCGACATAGCGGTAATATCCTCAATCGCCTGCGCACTTCCTTTTTGGAAACCATTGTTAGCAAAGGTGGTAGAGTCCTTCATTGAAGAATCGTCAAAGGTATACTGGGCCACTAAGCCAGTTGCACCTTTTACTGATTTTTTCGAACTAGTAGCAATATCGAAGGCACTTCTTGGTATACTCCAGATACGGACGTCATCAATTTCACCGATAAAACCGTTTTGTGAGTCTGCACTACAAGCCGGATTATAGAAGTTACCAATGTGTAGGTTTCTAGCGCTAGTACTTGTAGCATTAGCGGCAGCAACAATATTTGATTCTGTAATGGCGGTAAATTTATTGAAGCTCGATTCTTTTTTAAAGATACCTCTAGCTCCCTGACAAATATTTGTTTTCAAAACACCGTTCACGTATAAGCTAACATTACCGACATTTTCATCAATCGTGGCAGCCACATGAGTCCATTCATTCAAAGGAATAACTGGACTACAAACCCAAAGGCTAGACTTACCGTTACTAAAGGCTAACTTTCCATTATCAACCGATAAGACATATTCAATCGTACTAGTACCCACAACATCACCCTTAGAGATAATAACATTATCACCAACGCCACTAGTTTCATCGACTCCTGGCGCCCAACTGGTTGGTTTTATCCAAGCTTCCAAAGTCATCTTACTGGTAAGATTCAAGGACGATGACTGCTTAATCGTCACCATATCATTTGTCCCGCCGCTAAGACTTAATACCTTATTGGTTGTTGAAGCAGTAGACAAATAACCGTAATCATAAGGAGCTAGAACAGAAGCGTTACAGTTTACGTTCGCGGTGCTGCTACTAACACTTGAACCAACAGCAACTGTACCAGTTTTTTGACCAGCCGTGCTGTAAGATTTAAGAACCGAGGTGGAGCTGCCAGTTAAACCATCAGTACCAGACCAAGAATATGTATAATTACTGCCGCCGTAGGCCACGACCGTCCAAGTTGTTGTAGCGTTTGTATATACACTATATGGATTAGCTGAACAATAAGCAGTGATTGGAAGACTATTACTGCCGTTATTATTGTTATTCGTACCGGCATCAGTCACAGTGGCACTACAATTTGCGGTCACAGTTGAACCATTCGAGGTGACACTAACGGTTGCTGATTTTGAACCAGCGGTTGTATAGGACTTTGAAACATACTGTGAGGTACCAATCAGACTATCCGAACCAGACCAATTAAGAGTATACGCCCCATTTCCACCGGAATAAGTGGCAATCCAGGAAACATACTCGCCAGTTTTAACACTAGTTGGATTAGCGAAACAAGAAGCGGTAACCGAATTAGTATTATTTGTGCCAGTATCGCTCGTTAAACTTACAGCAACTGAATCAGTCACTGTGCCATATGGACCCGTACAAGAAAACACGAACGTACCAGACTCCTCGACAAAATAGCTAACTGACCCAGAAAGGGCTTTGTCCCCGCCGGGAGAAGAACAAGATGTCATATTAGTAGAAGTCCAGGACACTGTCACATTTCGAGCAGAACTGATGGTAACTATGCCATCTTGGCCGTTTACCTTAACATCAAGTGTGGGGGTAGTGTTGGTATACACCAAAGGACAGCTCATCGCACTGCGGGCTTGATTGGCTTGACCAGGAAGGATCGCACCGACGCTAATCAAAAGTTCCAAAAACTGACAATCAGACATGGCTGATTCATTATTCGTTACAACTGGAGTAATTGGTGTGGGAGAAGGAGTGGTGACGTTAGTACCCGTACTGTCTGGTACACCAATAGAATCGTAGGTGTTCATAACTCCGACCAAGAGATTAAGCTTGGTTCGAGTTAATTTACCCACAATACCGTTACCCCTGGTCAGTCCGGCAGGAGTCAAGACTGAATCCCGATACTTTTCTTGAAATTTAATAACGGCGGCTTTAGTTTTATCGCCAAAATACCTTGTTTCATGACCACGAGAGCCGTCGCCGTCAATGGCAACCGTGGTGTCAACATCGGCATTCAGGACTTTCTGAAGCTGTTGAACGTCAGAATCGGTATAGCCAGGATAAAGATCCATGGTGAAGGAGAAACCTGTTGGGACGACGTCCTTCAAACTACCAATATTTTGAGCGCCGGCTTTTGGGGCCAAAATAATCAAAGCGGTAATGAAAAACAAAGAGACAATTTTTTTAAAATTCATACTTTAATAAATTAAAGGTTAATAATCTCTGTATTTTACCACAAATACTTGCTATAATCTACAAGTATATGCAAAAGTATCTACCTTCTAAAAAATTCCTTTATCTATTGGGTTCAATTGTCTTAGCAATACTAATAATCTGGGGTGGAAAAATCTTGGTTGAGCAGCAAACCAAAAACACTCAGAAGTTAGCGGTAGAAAAAATTGCCGCGGAAAATAAAAAGACCGCGAGTATAAAAGAATTTATGGCTATCGATTCTGATGGCGACGGATTGAAAGACTGGGAAGAAGCCCTATGGAAAGCTGACCCGAAAAAATCAGACACCGACGGAGACGGGACCAACGATGGGGCTGAAGTTAAGGACAACCGTGACCCACTAAAACCTAACGTCGCAAAACTAGGGGAGAGGCCGAGCGATCAGGCGGAGGAAAGTGTTATAACTGAAAATCAGAGGGTTTTAGATGACTTTAATAAGTTAAGCGATACTGATAAATTT
The DNA here is from genome assembly GCA_964567825.1 of uncultured Candidatus Saccharibacteria bacterium. Lineage (GTDB taxonomy): Bacteria > Patescibacteriota > Minisyncoccia > Phycocordibacterales > GWA1-40-21 > CAIJXO01. The sequence goes on along the minus strand of CAZMNX010000001.1, from coordinate 121,267 downwards.
GCCAGAACTTTCTTTTCGGAATATTACGCTGCTAAAAATGGCGATTTTAATAATAAGCTCTCGGCCACCAATAAAGAAATCCTGATCCAGAGCTCTGCTTATTCTGTTGGTGACCCGGCAATCGTTCAATATTCCCTCACTGATATTAAAACTTTTACTTCTACAAGCACGGCCGACATCAAGACGTATGGGAATAAAATCGGAGCAATATCGATACTAAATACACCCAAAAATAGCACGTACGAATTGACTACACTCAATAAAGCCCTGACCACCGATGATGAAAAAATCTTGGCGGATTTAGATCCAGTGATCGACGGTTATAAAAAAATTATCGCTGGTTATTTAGCTACGCCCGCACCGAAGGAAATCGCTCAATTACACTTAGACTTAATCAATGATATGCAGAAAGTGGAAACTAGTATTGAAAAAATGAAGGATTTGTTTACCGATCCCATTCCCGCTATTAATGCCCTAAAAATATACAAGGAAACTGTCCCGAAAATGGCTCAGGATTTTGCTAATCTAAAACTTTATTTTAATCGCAAAGGAATTATCTTCGGACCCACTGAGTATGGATATAAATTTCTAAATGTAATATAATCATCAGAAGATGAAACAATTAGTCTTAAAAAATAACATAATTCTCCTGTCTATTTTAATATCGCTCTCCACGCTATTTTCAGCTAAACCGCCGCAAGCCAACGCTCAGGCTTGGATAGTGATGGATCCGACCCTAATCGGGGTTACTACAACTGGTTTTTCGACCATTGGCGGACAACTTACGGTTACTAATTCCATCCTAAGCGGAGCCTTGCCTGGCCAGGCCCAAAAAGAGGGTGGGGTAAGCTGGATGGGTTGGGATGGTGTTGGTTATCTATTGGGCAATATTGCCTTAAGACAGTTGAGTCAAAGCGTGGTCAACTGGATCAACTCTGGCTTTGAAGGCAATCCCTCTTTTATCCAAGACCCAGAAAAGTTCCTAACCGACACCGCCGATCGAGTAGCTGGTGAATTTATTTACAGCAGTAAACTTGCCGGATTATGTACTCCATTTAAAATTAATATTCTACAGTCCCTAAACTTATTATACTCGCCCTATGCCGATAAAATTAATTGTACATTAAGCGGGGTGCTAGACAATATAAATGATGCCACTGGTGAAGCATACAATAACTTTATTAGCGGTGATTTTATCGAAGGCGGCGGTTGGGATAGCTGGCTAACAGTTACAACTGTTCCTCAAAACAATCAAATTGGGGCTATGCTCATTGCCCAAGGCCAACTTGACGCCGAGATCGAGACCCAAAAAGGAACCGGCGGAGCTGAGCTCAACTGGGGTAGCGGCCTGCTTTCATATAAGGAATGTACACAAACTCAGACCGACGCTAAGGGGGTGCCAACTGGTACACCACCAGTTACTTACCGTGGAAATCCTGCGGTTCACGCTTCTGGTCCAGGACCATGGACAAGTGGAACAACAACAAACCAACAGGCTGGACCGGTTAGACCGGGAGAGACTCTGAGTCAAACTTACACCTCAACTAAGTGTAAAACCGTTACGCCAGGAACGGCGATTCGTGATAGTTTGTTTAAGGCTCACAGTACAGAATTTGATCGCCTAGGTGCCGCCGACGAAATAAATGAAATTCTAGGAGCTTTGACCAACTTTATGATTGGTAAAATTATGGATAAAGGCCTGCTTGGCTCAAGCGCCGATGCTAATCAGCGGGCACAAGAAGACGCCAACTGGAGAAATAGCTACAACGGACAAATTGGACAGCAACAGGAGATAGTGGCTAACATTGCAAATAGTAACGGTAATAATCAAGGTCTAAATGCCCAAGATATCAATGTCGATTCGACCGCTTACAATGGAGGTACAGTTGATCAGACACTAAATAATAATAAAAATGATATCCAGCTTGCTATCACCGCAGATACGCTAAATGAGCAAAACTATCTCGCTGCCTACAGCCAAATCTATACAGCGGCCGACACAATGGAAACTAAGTTTTTGGGAATTGTCACCTGTTACAACGCCAAACTAGCAACTACCACAATCACGCTAACAAGCGTCGATAGGCAAGTGGCCAGCTCGAGCATCGCCCAAGCTTCTACAACCGCAAGTCAAATGGCTGGAATAAAAACATCGGTCACCCCAAATATTTTCTCTGCTCAAAACAACCTAGCAAGCTTACAAATTGTTTCTTCGGCGGTCAGTACGGCCACAACGCCCGAAGCCCTCACCGCCGCGACTAATAACTTAAATACTATACCACTCCATACGTCGACCCAGGCCGCTGAAGCGCAAGTAATGTCAGCAACAACCACCTCACAAATAATGTCTAATGATCCGATTGCTAACACCATGACCCAAGCTTGTAGTGTTTTCCCCAGTCCTGTAATGTAAACCGTTCGGAAATATAGCGTTTAATTGAATTTTAGGGTAAAATAAAACCAGCTTGTCAAAGTTTTGTTAATCTATGCCCAAACTTTTTTCTAAAATTATTATAGCCCTCTTGCTAACAGTGGCGATTTGGGGTGGGGGAAAGGTTGCGTATGCTGCCGATTGTTCACAATTAACCGGAAATGGACTAGCAAACTGTGAGATTTACAACCGCAACAACGATGGAAGTAATCCCGCCTCTATAAAGATACAGACGAGCACGGGAGAAGAAACCGAGGTTTTTCCGGACGGTAGAGCTATTGTTTTCAGACCAGACGGAACAAGAGAGTCTAAATTTCCCGATGGATCAAGAGCAACCTATAATCCGGCAACTGGAGAATATATAAATATAAGTGCAACCGGAGAACAAACCGTTACAAACATTGGTGCGAGTGCGCCGTCAGATGCATCTTTCATGACTGCGTGGGGAAATAACGCGCCGACAGGAAAGGATTGGTGGAATGGCATTAAATCTTTAGGTGATATTGTTGCTGGGATTTATAACTTTCCAGAGTTCGCCGTCATGGCCGGCTGGTTATCATTGATATATGGACTTCTTTCAATGATATTGGCACTCGGCGCAGCCTTACTTGACCAATCAATTCGCGTATCAATCGGTGGTTTTAGCGATTTTGTTAAGACCGTCAACATCGTCGATTCTTGGGTAATAATAAGAGATATAATTAACATATCTTTCATTTTTATAATCCTATATATTGCGATCACCACCATAATCGGGGGAATTGGGGTAAAAACAAAAGTTCAGCTTAAGGACGTAGTAATTGGAGCAATACTAATAAATTTTAGTATGTTCTTCACCAAAATAATAATTGACGCCGGTAATATTATAGCGATGGTGCTAGCCAATAAAATTTATGCAATGAGTAACGGCGCCATGGGTCTAACTGGAATAATAATGAACGCCTTAAAATTCCAATCTCTTCTAAAATTAAGTACTTTCGTAAAAGTAACGGGCCAAGCCAACGCGATCTTCCAATTAGTCTTCTCTATAATATTGGTGGGGGCGGCAGCCTGGGCTTTTATATATGCAGCCATATTATTCTTATTCAGAAATATTACCCTGCTATTTCTAATGGCCATATCACCCATAGGATTCATTGGTGGAACATTACCGTGGTTTAAAGACAAAGCATCTGAGTGGTGGTCCACACTTATAGAGCAAGTGGTCGTTGCTCCATATTTCCTATTTATGCTGTTTATAATTATAAAAATAATTAACGGAATAAAAGCTGCATCAACATTGGGTGGCGTCGGAAATCAAATTGTTGATGATCTCAAAAACTTTTACAACGGTGAATCGGCTTTTGACTATGCCATGTTTATCAACGCCTTCCTAATAATTGGTGCCCTTTTTATTGCCATAAAAACTACAAAAAAATTGGCCGGAAAAACCAATGATTTAATCAAGGTGGCGGCGGTTGCGGTCGGTGCTGGTATAGCCGTAAAGATGGCAAGTGCCGCAAACGCGGCAGAGGGAATGGGCAGATTTAGGGGTGCTTCACAGGCAGTAACTGATTTTGCGTCGGGCAAACTAAACGACAGGCCAGGTTTAACTGGAGCTGCATCAAGATACGCTAGAAACGGTATTATGAGTAGTGTAAAAGAGCTCTCCGGCTCAGTTATTGATCCAAAAAAGATTGAAGCGGATTATAAGAGATATAATAAAGAAAATACTGAAAGATTAATGAAGGCAATGGAAGCGGTTGGTCCGCAGAAAGCTATGGACGAACGTAAGCAGCTCAACGATACAAAAAACAACATTAATAGTCAGTTCAAAGAAAGTGATCCGGATTTATACAAAAAAGGAACTGAGGCCAAAGAGGAGATTGATAGACTACGCAAGGATGTAAAAGCGGCCGAGAAGGAAATGAACGAGGCTAAAAATGATGCAGCAAAACAGGCCGCAAAAGAGAAAATGGAAACCGCCCAGATTGTGTTAGATTTGGCTAAAGACGAAAACAAAGATATCGTCGACAACTTCAACGGGGCCCAAGAAAGAGTGGCCGCTTCCATGGGGACATCTATGACAAAAATTGAATCCGGTCTTGAGAAGGCTGAGAGAAACATTGAGATTGGACAGAAAAAGAAAAATGCCTATATCAACAAGGTTGAAGGAAAGAGCGGCCTCCTGGGCGCGGTCACGGGAATAATCAAAACAGGAAAGATGCCAGATGAGAGAAGAGAATTGGCTGCCAAAATGAGAGCCCATCAAGGCAAATACACGCCAAAAAGCAAGAGGGATGAGTACCTCGAAGAAGTTGAGGCTAAAATAAAAAAAGATTTGGAGAGTGGAAAAACTGATGATAAAGAAAAGAAGGAAGCAAAGACAGAACCAAAAGCTACTGAAAAATAAAAATGGACAACGAAACACAAAAATTAATAGACAGCCAACTCAAACTTCTTCCCAAAAATGTGAAGGAGGCGATTGTTTCTGTTGATTACAAAACCAAATTACAGGAAATTACCCAGAAACAAAAATTACTGATTGATCAAGCGGGGAAGCTTGAAATGGAGACGACCTTGGTTATGATCGGACTTGAACCACTAGCTGATTATATTGCTAATATACAAAGAGAGCTTGGTGTCACATCAGTTAAGGCTCAGGAAATTGCCCGAGACGTAAGTGAAAGTATCTTTAAACCAATCAGAGATTCTCTGTACGCCATGAACCAAGATAACGAGGAGGGAGAGGGAGAAAACACAGAAGAAAAAGGGGTTATCCAAACTGAAAGCAGATTAACCGGGCCAAGATCCACCGACTCAAATGATAGCGATCTAAACCGTGATCAAATCTTGAATGAAATCGAAAACCCATCATTAATTGGAAATACTCTAAATAATTTCCAGAAGATGGCGGTTAATACCACTCGTGAAATCGAAACATTAGACGAGGTGCCCTACCAACAAGACATAAAAGTAGTCGACGAGCCAAAAGTCGCAAAAACAGAACCAGAAGCGACAAAAAGTATTCTAGAAAGTAAATTATCAGGTATTACAATTAGCAGTCAAAGAGTAGTCGAGGCGGAACCAGAGCATAAATTACCTGAAATTGAGAAAAGAAGGCCTTTCGGCGGAGTCGATCCCTATCGTGAGGAAATAAATTAGGATACGCGCCGACATTATTTGTGTTATAATGTAAACAAATGCGTTTTCAAGTACCACAATTTATTGAAATTGAAGATAAAATTTTCGGCCCTTTAACTATAAAACAGTTCATCTATATTGCTGGTGGGGCGGGCTTATCTTTTATTTTGTTTAGGTTTCTCTATCTGCCGATTGCAATTCTACTGATAATAATTGTACTTGGTTTGGCTTTGGCCCTTGCTTTCTATCAAATAAATAACAAACCGCTAATCTACATGATGCAATCAGCTTTTGGTTATTACGTTTCAAGTAAGCTTTATTTATGGAAAAAGAAGGACAAAGCCCCAATGGCAACGCAAAAATCTACGCCTGGCCAAAATAATCAGAGCCCGATTTATGTACCAAAGCTTTCTCAAAGTAAGTTGCATGATTTAACTTGGAGTTTGGATATTAAAGAAAGTCTAAACCCAATAACTAGGGAAGAGAAGTAACTGTGTTATAATAAAACCCAATATGGCTACGGCTAAAACCACACAAGAATTTGTCCCCGTTAAAGAAGTCCGCGATGGTGTTATAATAATGAAAGATGGCTCAATGAAAGCCATTGTTTTATCCTCATCCTTAAACTTCGCACTTAAATCGGCCGACGAACAAGAAGCCATCATCTATCAATTCCAAAACTTTCTAAACTCTCTAGATTTTTCAATTCAAATATCAATTCAATCGCGCGAATTAGACATCAGACCATACCTGGCTATTCTCGAAAAGCAATACAATGAACAGTTAAATGATTTGCTGAAAATTCAGATTAAAGAATATATTCAATTCGTCAAAAGTTTTACGGAAAACTCCAGCATTATGTCCAAGACCTTCTTTGTGGTCATTCCTTTCGCCCCAACCATGATCGGACCAGGTAAAGACAGCTCTTTGGGTAAACTATTTTCTGGTGGCGACAAAAAAAGTAAAAGTGCAGCGAAAAACGATAACTTCGAAGAAAACCGAACTCAGCTAGAGCAAAGAATTGCGGTAGTGCAGCAGGGTTTAATGCGTTGCGGCATTAGAAGCGTAAGCTTGGGAACAGAAGAAGCAATTGAGCTATTTTATAAACTATTTAATCCCGGCGATACCGAAAAACCAATTAAACTATAAAAAAATGGGAATATTTGATTTTTTAAAAACCAAAAAGACCGCCGAACCAGCCCTAACCTCGTTTCTGCCCCAAGAAATATACGAGTCGGGAGTTTTGGAATTACAGGATATTATTGCCCCTTCGGCCCTAAAAATTACTCCCAATGAAATCAATTTGGGTGAAAAAATCGCTCGAACTTTCTTTGTTATTTCCTATCCAAGATTTTTAACCGAAAGCTGGTTTGCTCCGATTATCAATCTCGATAAAATTTTTAATATTTCTATTTTCATTCATCCAATTGAAACAGCTAAGGTTCTACGCCAATTCCAAAAAAAGGTGGCTGAAGTTCAAAGCCAGATTAACCAAAGAGAGAATAGGGGATTGGTCCGCGATCCAGTTTTAGACACGGCCTATCAAGATTTGGAATCTTTACGTGATAATTTGCAGCAGGCGCAAGAAAAACTTTTTGATGTTGGAGTTTACATTACTCTCTACGGCGACAATGATGATGATCTTAACAAGCTAGAGTCTGAAATAAAATCAGTTTTGGAATCAAAATTAGTTTATCTAAAACCCGCCTTATTTCAACAGGAACAAGGCTATAAAAGCATCTTACCGACCGCTGATGATGAACTGGGTATACACTCAAAGCTTAATTCTTCGCCACTGTCTAGTATTTTTCCTTTCGTTTCTTTCGACCTAACCTCCGATAAGGGAATCCTTTATGGAATTAATCGCCACAATAATAGCTTGGTGCTTTTTGATCGTTTTTCCTTGGATAACTACAACTCCGTCACCTTCGCTAAGTCTGGATCTGGTAAAAGCTATTCAACCAAACTAGAAATTCTACGCTCTTTAATGTTTGAAACTGAAGTTATCGTGATTGACCCAGAAAAAGAATATCAGTATTTGTCTGAAGCCGTCGGTGGAAAAAATTTTGATATTTCTCTAAACTCCAGCAACCACATTAATCCTTTTGATTTGCCAATTTCCCGTGAAGACGAATCGCCGGCCGATGTTTTGCGCTCCAACATTATTAACTTGGTTGGTTTATTTAGAATTATGTTTGGTGGACTCACTCCAGAAGAGGATGCCATTATTGATCGAGCGATTAGCGAAACTTATGCCCTAAAAGATATTACAGCGGAGTCTGATTTTGCCAACCTAGAACCGCCACTATTGTCCGACTTCGAATTGGTGTTGTCGGGAATGGAGGGCGCTGAAGGTTTAGTCCAAAAATTGTCAAAATATACCCGTGGCTCTTGGGCCGGCTTCATCAACCGCCCAACCAACGTTGATATTAATGCCAAATTCGTGGTTTTTTCAATTCGAGACATGGAAGACGAGCTAAAACCAGTGGCAATGTACATTATTACTCACTATATTTGGACTGCTATTCGCCGTGAGATCAAAAAGAGACTCCTCGTTATTGATGAGGCTTGGTGGATGATGAAATCAGAGGATACTGCTTCGTTCTTGTTTAGTATGGCCAAAAGAGGCCGTAAATATTTCCTAGGGTTAGCCACAATTACCCAAGATGTGGACGACTTCTTACGTTCACCGTACGGCTTACCAATCGTAACCAACTCTTCCATCCAAATCCTACTTAAGCAATCACCATCAACAGTTGACAGCCTACAGCGCACCTTCAACTTAACGGACGAGGAAAAATTTCTATTACTTGAATCAGACGTGGGGGAAGGGCTCTTCTTCGTCGGTCAAAAGCATGTCGCCATCAAGGTTATCGCCTCCTATACCGAGGACCAAATCATCACCTCCGATCCATCACAACTTTTGGCTATTAAAAAGGCGCGGGAAGAATTAGTCGCTAGTGGCCAATAGCTATTTCTGCTAAAAACTTTCTGTGTTATAATTAACAGGAAATGAAAAGCTTTCGTCTAAAAATTTTTTACGGCCTTTTCCTTCTTTTTCTTATTCCTATACTAAATCTCAGTGCCCAATCAACCGATGCGGGTGGAACCTTTGTTAACATTTCAGTTAATCCCGCCAACCCGGCACCAGGTGAACAGGTTCAAGTTAGTTTACAGAGCTTTTCCTTGGACCTGGATCGTTCCTTGATTACTTGGTCGGTTAATGGGGTAGAGAAAAAAACTGAAAACGGTTCAAAAGACTACTTTATACAGGCTGGACCAGCCGGAAAGATGATGACGGTTAGCGCGAAGATTAAAAATCAGGATAAAACCTTCACCAAAGAAGCCTCTTTTATACCAGCCGGAGTTGATCTTATCTTTCAGTCTTTTTCCTATACTCCACCGTTTTATAAAGGTAAGGCCTTAAATCCTAGTCAGGGTAATATTGTGGTTGTGGCTTTCCCAGAAATATTTAGTCAGACCGGTAAAAAATACAGCACTAAAGAATTAATCTACAGCTGGAGAAGGGATGATCTGGTTCAAGCCTCTGCCTCTGGTGTTGGTAAAAACTCTTTCACGTTTTCTGGTAGTGTTCCAGTCCGAGATGAGCAAGTTTCCGTCACAGTTAGCACCTTGGACCAGACGATCACGGCCAATAACAACCTAACCATAACGACCGACCAACCTAAAATAATTTTCTATGAAAACAGCCCAGTTTATGGAATTATGCTAAACAAGGCCATCAAAAATACAGTTAAGATGCTGACTGACGAGTTCGGCGTAATTGCAGTTCCTTATTTTTACAGCGTTGGCTATGCCGCCACTCCAGACCTTGATTATCTTTGGAGTCTAAACGGACAAAAAGTTGAAAACCAGGAAATCAAAAATACCTTTACCACGAGACAGGAGAAAAAAGGATCAGGAGTGGCCAATATCGGGTTAAAAATTAGTAACAATGTCAGAATTTTCCAGTTTAGCAATGCCAATTACACGATAAATTTTGAAAAACAATAAAGTGGAAAAATTATTTAAAAAAACTATCCCATTGCTGGCAATGACCTACACACCCTTAGAACCAAACGCCTTTAATTCCTTCGGTGGGGCATACAACGGCGACAATCTGGGGCTTTTTCTATCAGAAGCTTTTCAGTTCGGCCTGGCCCTGGCTGCTGCGCTGGCGGTGATTATGATCGTCTGGGGTGGAGCAGAAATAATGCTTTCAGAATCAGTATATAAAAAGGGGGACGGAAAGAAAAAGGTTTGGGATGCCATCTGGGGGCTACTACTGGCCTTGGTTGCCTGGCTTATTCTTTACACCATCAACCCAGCCATTCTTAATTGGAGCTCGATAACTGGCTAAACAAAAAAGAATATGATGTCAAAAAAAACAGCAATAATACTCATCCTGGCCGTCTTTTTGGGGGCATTGGCGGCTTTAATTTGGTTCTATTTCACCAGTAATGATGGTCCCAAGGCACCAATAAAACAGGCGGTAACAGAGGATATTTATGATCCATTTGGCACTAAAACACCGACTACAGACCTTGTTGTAAGCTCAAGTACCGAACTAACAGTTGATAATACCGATCAGGGCAATTTTGTGGCCACAAACAAACTACGAAAAATATCAAGCGATCCTATTTCTGGTTACTCACTTTTTACCGATCCAAAAGATAGCCGAACATATGTTCACTACATCCTAAGAGCAAATGGTAATATTTACGAAACTTATCAAGATTCTGTCGAGTCTAAGCGATTATCAATTACCACCGTACCAAGAGTCTATGAATCAACCTGGCTGCCTGGCGGACAAAACCTAATTATTCGTTATCTTAAAGACAATACTGAAAATATTGAAACCTTCTCGGTTAAAATTAATCCGGCCACCACCACCCTAAATGAATTCGAGGGGGGAATTGACGGAAACTTCCTTACAGAAAACATCAACAGCCTAGTCCTTAATCCGGCGGGGGATAAGATATTTTATCTGACCAGTAATTTAACTGGTGCTTCTGGTTACATTTCTAAACCAACTGGTCTTAATAAAAAACTTTTGTTTGAATCGCCATTAATTGAGTGGAATATTTCCTGGCCGAAAGAAGAAATTGTGACCATGACCACCAAACCCGCCGCTCAAATTCTTGGCTATATGTATTTTTTAAACACTCAGACCGGCACCTTCTCCAAAATTATTGGCGGCATCCGCGGCCTCACCACCAAAACAAACAGTGCGGCAACAGATGTTCTATACTCAGACGAATCAAGAAACATTCCTCGTTTATACCTTTTGAATATTAAAAGTGGGGAAAGCAAACTTCTTCCATGGAACACCTTCCCAGAAAAATGTGTCTGGGGTAATACCGACAGTAAAACTATTTACTGCGCCGCACCCAAAAGCTTCTCGGCAGGGGATTACCCTGATTTATGGTATCAAGGCTTAACTAATTTTAATGATCAAATTTGGAAAGTAAACATTGATACTGGTGCCTCAACCCTTATCTTAGACCTAGAAAAAGAAAGCGAAAATGCACTAGACGCAATTGAATTACAAATAGACAAAAGTGATAGTTATCTATACTTCACCAATAAAACCGATCTAACTTTCTGGTCATTAGACCTAAGAAACAACTAAATAGAAAGATACTTGATCTTCACCCGGCGTTCGCGGCCCTCTCCGGCCGATTCGGTAGTAATATCTGTTTGCCCAGCTAAGGTGCTATGAACAACCATACGATCGTATGATGACATTGGCTCTAATAAGACATCGGTTTTAAGGTTTCTGGCTTCTTCGGCGGCATTTAAGGCTTTAGTTCTAACATGGGCATCAGCCTTGGACTGTAAATCGTTAATGTCTATGGTGCACTTAAAGATTTCCTCACCCGGCTTAGCGCTTTTATTAAAAATCCTTTTAAAAACATAGACCAAGTCTCTGGCTAAATCCTTATTCTTTTCGGCGACGGCGTCAAAGCTGGCACTTTTTACAGAAAAAACATGGCCCCTTTTCTCATCTAAACGATAATTAACTTCCTCCGCCCCCAAACCAAGTAAGTTAAACATTTCCGAGATTATTTTTTTGGCTTTTTCTGTTTCCATGTTTTTATTTTTCTTTACTTAACTTTTTTCTCATATACAACTCCTGACCGATAGCGAAGACGCTTGAAGTTAGGAGATAAAGGGAAACCAACGAAGCAAAGCTCTTGGCCACAAAGAACATAAAGACTGGCATAACGTATTTCATCTGCATATTCATACTTTTAGCTAATTCATTTTGAAACGATGAGTCTTTTTTGTCGCCAGAAGGCTTGGTCATGGCTGGTAGGGTGAACTTAATCTGTAGAAACTGCCCCAGAGCCACCACAATCGCTAGGATTGTATTCTTTTGGGTGATATCAAACATCCCTAGGAAAACCTTATTTATCTCGGTAGGGGCTTTAATAAATGAATATAGGGCATCTGCGTGAATTACATCTAGTCCGCCCTTATAAAAAACCATATATAGAGCAATTAGAATCGGCAACTGAATCAGAGCTAGGAAAATACCAGAAAATGGATTAATCCCTTTCTCTTTATACAAATTCATTGTTTTAAGTGCCTGCTCTTGTTTATTATCTTTATACTTTAGTTTAATTTCATCAATTTCTGGCTGAATCTTCTTCATCTCAATCTGGCCGCGAACTGATTTCTGAGATAGGGGAAAGAGCACTAATTTAACAAAGATTGTAAACAGTATAACCACCACACCGGCATCAATCCAGGGAAAGGCCCCAATAAAACCAATAAAAACGTTGTAAAGCGGTCTATATAAAACGGCGTTGAATGCGGTTGAAAACATTTAGTGAGTATAGCCTAAATACTTTCGACTTTCAACACTTATATTTGGCTAAACAGGCTGAGTAATTCAGTCTCGATCTCAAGATAAATTAATTTTGGTGGATTTTTTTTAGCAAAAACCAAACAAATAAGGTTGTTTTTGATTATTTTAAAATTTTTTTCCACCACCGCCGACATTTTCCTTTTAAGTTTATGGCGTCCAACTGAAGTTTTAACTACTTTATTTGGCACAACAAAAGAAAAGAGGCTAGTTTTTGACTCTTTTTGCTCAAGAAATCGAATATAAAAATTAGGGCTGGAAATAGTCCTTCCTCCCTTGATAATAGACGGGAAAAGCTCCTTTTTAACCCGTTTTTTAGTAATTAGCATATAAACTAGACCGTACTTAGGCGCTTTCGGCCCTTTTGCATTCTCTTCTTTAAGACTCTTTTACCATAAGAGGTTCGGCTTCTAGATAAAAAACCGTGTTTTTTGGCTCGTTTTACTTTCTTTGGATTATATGTAAATGACATAATTAACGAGTATAGTTTATTTACCGGCCCACGTCAACCCTTAAATAGAAAACTTTTCCCCATGTTTTCAACAACTTATAAACATAAAGTAGTGGTTTCGGCAACTTCTCGATTTTTTAATTCAGTATATAATCAGATGAGCATGACGGAGGATAATGAAAAGTTGTGGAATAGTATTCTCGCCGAAATAGAACTATCAATTTCTAAGGCTAATTTTAGTATGTGGTTTAAAGATACCCTAATCGTCAAACAAGAGAGTGGGGTGGTCTTTGTGGGTGTACCAAATGTTTTTGTTAAAGATTGGCTAATAAACAAGTACCATAAAAACATTTTAAAAAGCCTACGTAATTTTGGCGAACACATTCGTGGGGTAGAATATTTAGTGGTAAAACACGAACCCAAGAAGGAGGTGGCGAAAAATGTACCCACCCCCATCAATCACAACGAGCTACCACTGCAAGACTTTTATATTAATAAGGAGGACAACCTAAACCCAAAATACACCTTCGAAACCTTCGTGGTTGGACCATTTAACGAACTGGCTTATGCCGCCACCCAAGCCATACTCAAAAGGACAGCAATCTACAATCCCTTGTTTGTTTATGGTGGAACAGGCCACGGCAAAACACACTTAATTCAAGCGGTTGGAAACTGTATAAAAACCGCCAACCCTAATAAAAAAATATTCTACCTAACCTCCGAAAAATTTATGACCGATCTGTTTAGTGGGATCCAGGGGGGGACAATGAATCAATTTAAAGAAAAATATCGAAAGTATGATCTTTTAATCGTTGATGATATACAATTCCTGGCTGGCAAACAAAAAATGGAGGAGGAGTTTTTTCACTTATTTAATAGTTTTTACGACAATAATAAACAGATTATCTTTTCATCTGATAAACACCCAAACTTCATCTCTGGCCTAGAAGACCGTTTAAAATCAAGGCTAAATTCAGGAATGATCGTGGAAATACCCAGCCCAGACCTCGAGTCTCGCATCCAAATATTCAAGATTAAGTCGAACATGATGAATTTTTCTTTATCGCCAGAAATTATTGAGTATTTAGCTTCGTCGGTTGAAGGAAACATTCGAGAACTAGAAGGTGTTTTGAACTCAATAATTTGCCAATCAAAGCTAAAAGGAAGGGATTTAACCATAAATGAGATAAAGGATTTAATTAAAAACAACATCAAACCAAAGAAAAGCTCTTCGATTAAAGATGTGGTTAAGACAATCGCTGAGTTTTATGGCATAACTGAAGCAGAAATCTATGAAAAGACCAGAAAAAAGGCGGTCGTTAAGCCAAGACAAGTAATAATGTATATCCTTCGAGAAGATTTTGATGTTTCTTATCCAACGATTGGGGAAAAGCTAGGGGGAAAAGACCATACCACAGTCATGCATTCGTATGAAAAAGTGAAAGAAGACTTAAAAACCGATTCATCATTAATTAGAGAGATCTCACAGTTGCGATCGATGCTTAATTAATGAATTACCTGTGGAAAAAACTGAATTATTTGTTAATAAGTGGTTAATAAATAAACAACAATCTTAATTAGAGAAAAAGTTTTAAAACATTATCAACAAGGAAAGAAAAAAGATTTCTAAAATATGTTCAGAAATAAGCTTTAAAAAAATTATTAACATATCCACAGCCCTAATAGTAATAATCTATCATTTATAAATTAAATAAATAAAAACATGAAAGTCGAATGCTTGAAAGAAAAATTTTGTTTAGCGGTTTCTAAAACAGAAAAGGTAACGGGTAAGAATATGACCCTACCAGTACTTTCTTGCATCCTAATTGAGGCTAAGGGAAACTCTTTGGTTTTAAAATCAACTAATCTAGATTTGGGTATTGAGGTGGTAATTGCCGCCAAGGTGGCTAAAGAAGGGGTGGCGGCAGTGCCCGGTGCGGTTTTGAATGGTTTTTTATCGAACTTAACCGACGACAGTAACTTACTAATTGAAGAAAAGGAGGGTAATCTATGTATTTCGAGTTCAAATAGCCGGGCGGTAATTAAATGTCAACCAAATGAAGATTTTCCTACAATACCAAAAATAAAGGACGGTACAACCTACAGTATTAACTCACAGGATTTTATTAAAGGTTTGAGAGCTGTTTCTTACAGTGCCTCTTTTTCGAATATTAAACCGGAATTATCAAGTGTTTATATTTATACCGATGGTGATAGTTTGGTTTTTGCCGCCACCGACTCCTTCCGTTTAGCTGAAAAAAGAATTAAAGCAAAAAACATTTCTGACTTTGGACAATTACTGATTCCATTTAAAAACGTGAACGATTTACTAAAGATTATCAGTGATGAAAAAGAAAATCTAGAAATAAATTTTACTAAAAATCAAATATCGCTTAAATATAGAGATAATTACATCGTTTCTAGGGTTGTAGACGGTATTTTCCCAGATTATAAGCAAATTATCGCTAAAGAATTTAAAACCGAGATCATTTTACTTAAACAAGATCTAGTTAATACTCTTAAAATCTCTAATATTTTTTCCGATAATTTTAATCAATTAAACATTAAAGCTGATCCGGAAGAAAAATCTCTTAGTCTCAGAACAAAAAATTCAACTATTGGTGAAAATGTAAATAAGTTAGTGGCAACAATTAATGGCGAAGCGGTAGATATTAACTTTAACTATAAATACATTATTGATTGTTTTTCTTCGATTGATTCAGACAGTGTCACTCTATCCTTCAATGGTTTAAATAAACCAATGGTGATTAGGGGTGTTTCTGATAAAACTTTTACTTATTTAGTGATGCCAATGAATCGTTAAGTTATGTTTAATATTGGTGATTATTTAGAGAAGTTTAAAAAGATTGGCCTAAGTGAACAGGCTTTTAAAGAAACTGTTTCTGTATCAATAAAGGAAGTTGTTGGTTTAGAAATTAAAACAGACGATTTGATTTTTAGAAACGGTGAATTAATTATTAATGCTTCACCGGCAGTAAAAAATACTCTTTTTATTAAAAAAGAGTCTATTTTAAATAAAATAAAGGAAAAGGGGATAAGGCGGCCAGAAAATATTCGCTAAGTAGGATTATTTTCTTAATAAGAAAGTAGTTTCGGCTTCCCCACGATTATAAACTGAGTCGGTCGCCACCACCTTAAGAGTGTTTCGATCCTGAATAGATTTAATCTCACCCGGATTGAACGAAAATAGAAAAGGTGTTTTATCTGAGGAACCAATATAAAGACTGTTAATGTAAAAATCTAGTTTAGTAAGTGTATAGGTTGTTTGCCCGCCGATTTGAACCGTAATTTTTTGATCCGTACCGTAACTACTGTTATTGGTCGGGGTTAGGATTGATATTTTAGGACTTCGACTTTCAGTGTGAACGTCGTCGTTGCTGGTGGGTTTTATTGGGTAGGTTAGAGATTGAGAAGCCGCCCATTTTTTTACTGAATATTCCCAACGATTGAACTGGGGGTCATTTTCCGGATTTGTTGGTTTTGGTCCTAATGGATTATTTTTATCTACCCAGTATAGTATGTCGTGAACATTCTGATTAAAAATTTCTTGGCGGGTTTCTTCTGGAGTTAGATCGGTGGCTAACTTCCCGGAAATTTTATCTATAGTATAAAAATCATCACCCTGCCAAAAGCCACGAAGGACCGGTTTAATGTCTTTGGGGGTTGGTTCTGGTTCGGTAAAGTACTCTTTTGGTAAATCCTTTAAGGCTTCAACCATGAAGGCGTGCCACATCGGAGCCACCACCATACCCGAAGTCTTTTTGTTTACCGGGCGATTATCGTTATTACCGGCCCAGGCGCCCACAACTAGATTTGGGGTGTAGCCAACAACCCAAGAGTCGCGGAAATCATTTGAGGTACCGGTTTTTACTGCTACTGGCCGATCGGCAAAATAAAGTGAGGAGTTGGCACCAAACATTGGGGTTCGGGCAATGTTGTCCGTTAAAATGCTTGTAATTTTATTTGTTGTTTCCTCTAACATAACCCTTTCTGGGCGGGCGGAATATTCTTCCAAAACCTCACCCTTTGAGTTCTCTATTTTTAAAATCGAAGCGTAAGGGTTTTTTATCCCCCCAGTGGCAAAACCACCATAAGCGCTGGTTAGTTCGAGTGGCGACACCTCACCGCCACCCAGAACAAGCGTAAGACCGTATTGGTCCTTATTTGTTAAACTGGTGATACCCATGTTTCTAGCGGTATCGATTGAGTCGCTGATTCCAGCTAAGTACAGAACCTTAATTGCTGGAATGTTTCTTGACTGAGCCAGGGCGTTTCTTAGAGTAATTGGGCCAACAAATTTACCGTCATAATTATTTGGCATATAACAGTCCTCGGGGTTGGTATCACCGATTGCGCGGCCGTCTAACTCACAGGTTGTTTGAAATTCTGTTGGTAAGTCGAAAACCACCGTATCCGGTGTGTAGCCCTTATTGAAAGCGGTTGCATAAACAAAGGGCTTAAACGATGAGCCGGGTTGGCGATGGGCGATTGCAACATTGAAATTACCTTCAATTTCTTTGTCAAAGTAATCTCGGGATCCCACCATAACCAAAACCTGGCCAGTTTTTGGATCAATCGCTACCAAGGCATCGTTTTCGGCATCGAAATTTTTCTTATTTTCTAAAGCATATTTTTTAGCAATTTCTTCAGCCTTATTTTGTAAATTATAATCCAGAGTGGTTATAACCTTTAAACCGTCTTCGCGCACAACTTTTTCCCCATATTTATTTTCCAAATACTGCCTTACATAATCCACAAAATGGGGCGCCTTTATGTGGTTTCCGTTTCTTGGTTGAAAGACAACAACTTCCTTTTTTGCAACATCAAATTCGCCTTTGGTAATAAAGCTATTATCAAGCATTTTTTGTAGGACCAAATTTTTTCTTTCGTCTAACTTTTGTTTATTATTGCCATAAGGCGAGTAATAAGTCGGGGCATTTGGAATGGCGGCTAGGTAGGCTGCTTCTGTTAGGGTAACATCAGCCGCTTTTTTATTAAAGAAAGTCTGGGCCGCCTCCTCAACACCGTAAATACTGCCACCGTAAGGGCTCTCATTAAGATAAATAGACAGGATTTCATCTTTGGTCATTATTTTTTCTAGCTTAATAGCCAAAACCCACTCCTTTAGTTTTCTGGATATTGCTTTTTCAGAGGTTAATAATGAATTTTTAATAACTTGTTGAGTTATGGTTGAACCACCCTGGCTAAATGAGCCTCCAGTTAGATTGGCCAACACCGCCCGAATGATCGAGGTGATTTTTATTCCACCATGATTATAATAATCAGCGTCCTCGATTGCCACGGTAGCTTTTTTGAGATTATTGGAGATTTGATCGTAAGCCACCACCTTTCTTTTTATATCCTGATTTACATCAAAGAGTAAAACTTCACCAGTTCGGTCGTATATTTTTGTGCTTTGGGACACGGAGCGATCTTCAAATGATTGCAAGTCTGGCATTCTAAAGGTTGAAAACCAAAAAGCCAATAAACCAAGACAAACGAAGCCAAGACTAAATAGAGAAACAATAATTGTTTTAAGATGTTTACCTACAAAGCGAAAAAACCGTTTGGTTCTTTTGTGTGTCATATTTTGATCATTATATCACAAATGCGGTATATTTTAAGTGTAAGAATTTACACTGATCTATGTAGTAATTGTAAAATAAAAACCCCGAGCGGGGCTTTTATTTGTTAGAAGGCGTCGACATCATTATACTCACTGAACTCGTCAGTAAAAGTATCTTCAAGAATGGCCGGATCGATCGTTGCGTCCTCGCCGGTTGGCGCCTCTTCGTCGCCAAGTAGGTCCTTGGACTCTTTCTTGTCTTCTACCTCATTTTTGCTTTTGCTAATTTTTTTCTTAGGCATTTTTATTTTTGATAAACCCAATATTTTTATATTAATAGCACGGCTGAAAAAGTTTGCAAGGGGTGTTAAAGGGGAGGGGCTGTGGAAAACTTAATTTAAGGCCCGACTCGTTGCAAAATAGGTTAGGCCAACGGCAATTGCATCGTATTCGTCGTCATATTTGAGCTCCTTTTTTATTTGTATTAATTTTTTAACCATGGCGGTAACCTGCTCTTTTTCGCTTTTGCCATAGCCAGTTACGGCCACCTTGATTTCGAGCGGGGTAAATTCGCTTACCTTTAGGCCGTTTTTCGCCGCTTCGTATAACATTACCCCCCTCGCTTCACTAACTTTCATTGCTGTTTTAGCATTATTCTTAAAAAACAAGGTTTCAATCGCCAAAGCCACTGGTTCGTACTTTTTAATCAACTCAGAAATTTCCTCACCAATCAGTCTCAGTCTCTCCTGCGCCGATTCTTTAGTCGAGGTTTTAAAACACTCAGAAAAAACTAAAGTTTCCTTCCCACCAGAAACTTTTTCAAGTATAGCAATTCCCACGCGTTCATATCCGGGGTCGATGGCGATTATTTTCATATTAATAGTATAACTCAGAAAAATAAACTATTCCGCGTTAGTATAAACATCCTGCACCTCATCATTATCTTCTAGCATTTCAATTAGTGCGTCGAGTTTAACTCCATCTTCTTCGGAAATTGGATTCATCATTTTTGGCACAAAACCTTCTTCGATGCTTTTTTCAAAAGCCCAGGACGCACTACCTGGCGCCGCTAAGGCCGAACCGTTTTCAACCAAAATATGTTTTACTTCAGCCGCCGCTTTGTTGCGATTATCCGTTAAAACTTCGATCATCACCGCCACACCACCCGGACCATAAGCTTCGTATAAAATAGATTCCATCGCCGCGGTATTTTTATCGGCACCTTTCTTTAGGGCACGTTCGATATTATCATTTGGAACGTTAAATTCCCGAGCTTTTTTAATCGCCGCTTCCACACCGGGGGATTTGATATTTCCTCCCGCCTTCTTTACCTCGATTGCAATCACTTTCGCCATTTTGGTATAAATTTTACCCTTCTTGGCGTCCGTCACCGCTTTCTTATTCTTAACCTTTGACCATTTATTATGTCCGCTCATATTATGCTAAATATAGCTCAAACTAAGGGTAGAAAATAGTCTTGACAAAAACCATAAGCGGGCGTATAATTGTTGATAGGAAAATTTCGACAAGAGGAGGGTGATATGGCCGAGTGTAATAAAAATGTACGTCCCTGCTGGGCGGCGACGGTGACTGTTGTGGTTCTTTTCTCACTGTTTCTTTACGGGATGATGACTCTCCCGAGCCCGTTCTAACTTGCATGTGTCCGCTCAGAAGACCGCCCAGAGGTCAACTGGGCGGTTTTCATTTTAAAATTTTTCAACCGCCCCGGCTATCAGAATAGCCACCCCGCCTTATCCAAGGCGGGGAAAGAGGAGTAACTTCGACTGAGGTTTAGTATACATCAAGAGGAACAGTTGCCGGCCCTCTTTCTCCTCCTTGGATAAGGAGGAGTACCCGAGTCTTCGAGGGGGAGGTGGTTGTAATAATTATAGTGGTTTGTTAGGATACTCCGCGATGATTATTCGTATTCATAATAAAAAATATTTTAGACCAGTCAGACAGTCACTTAGAAATAAACTTACGGAAGAAGAAAGGATTTTGTGGAGCGTTTTAAAAAACAATAAATGGGGTTATAAATTTCGACGCCAACACAGCATTGGAAATTTTGTTGCCGACTTCTTTTGTCCAGCGAAAAAATTAATAATTGAATTAGATGGTGGTCAGCACCTAAATAATCATGAATATGACCAAGAGAGAACAGAATATTTTAAAAGTCTGGGAAATATAGTTATTAGATTTTGGAATAATGAGGTGAGAAGTAATTTAAACGGAGTTTTAATGCAAATAGTAGAAAAATTAAAGTAACTTATTCCCACTCTTCAACCCCAAATGCTTCTTCGCCCTCTCGGTAACGGTTCGCCCACGCGAGGTTCTTTCGATAAATCCTAATTGAAGCAAGTATGGTTCATACACATCTTCAATCGTCGCTTGTTCTTCAGAGAGCGCGGCGGCGAGGGTGTTTAGCCCTACCGGACCGCCATTGAACTTTTCTTCGATAATAGTAAGTAGGGCGCGGTCGGTAGCGTTTAAGCCGGCTTCGTCGACGCCTAGCATGTTAATCGCTTCCATCACTATGTCCTTACTAAGACCGCTGTTTCTAATTTGGGCTAAATCACGGCTGCGTTTTAAAAGATAATTCGCGGTGCGGGGAGTAAAGCGGCTTCGTTTGGCAATTTCTTTTTTCGCCGCGTCCTCGATTTCAATTTCTAATATTTTAGCCGAGCGTTTAATAATTTCTTCGATTTCTTCATTAGTATAAAACTCCAATTTAAAGACCCCACCAGAAAAACGAGAGCGTAGTGGTGCCGAAAGTAGGGCAATGCGGGTGGTGGCCGCAATTAAAGTGAATGGTGGCAGGTCTAGCTGGATTGTGCGAGCTGAGGGACCCTTACCAATAATGATATCAAGCGAGCCACTTTCCATGGCGGGGTAGAGGACCTCCTCGATCGTTTTATTTAGGCGATGAATTTCATCGATAAACAAAATATCACCCGGTGAGAGATTGGTTAGAATGGAAGCGAGATCGCCGACCTTCTCAATGGCCGGACCAGAGGTGGCTTTTAGTTGGGCGCGAGTTTCTTTGGCAATCAAATGGGCCAAAGTGGTCTTACCGAGCCCGGGTGGACCATAAAAAAGTAAATGCTCGGGCGGGTGTTTTCGTTGGGCGGCCGCGGTCAGTAAAATATTGAGGTTGTCTTTAATGTTTTTCTGACCAATGTATTCGTTCCAGGTATTTGGTCTTAAGGTTTGATCCAAAAACTTAGCGTCACCATTTTTAGGGCTAATTTCCTCACTTTTTTGGCTGACTGGGTTTGAATCTTTATTCTTGCTTGACATATTTTTTGTTTTATGCTAAGCTTACTGTTAGAAGCCTATGTCATGTTCTGGGGGCTTTTTTGTTTGTTCCAGAGTATAAATGTCTAAGCAATTGGATCGTTTGCGCGGTTTACGAATTTTTCTAGAAGGACGGCTTGGTTCACATCTTCGGATGCTTTGCGAAACCTATCCTTTGAGACCTATTTAACTTTTGGTATCTAATATTAAAAGTATTGCTTAGACATTTATCTTCTGGAACATCCCTCTCTCTTTATACTAGAACTATTTAGATTAAAATCAAGGCTTTAAAAAATAGAGCATGAAAAAAGAGCGAAGTGAAGCTCTAATTTTCCTTTGTTTCAATATCAATCACACGACCGAGTTCGGCTAGGGAGCTGGTTCCTTTTAATATTCGGATGATACCGTCTTGTTTCATGTCCAATAAGTTTTGCGAAGCGGCCGCGGCCTTAATGTCTCTATCGGACGGATTATTTATAATTGCTTCTTCAACTTCTTTCTTCATTAAGATAATTTCTGTAATAGCAATTCGGCCCTTGTAGCCGGTTTTGTGGCATTTTTCACAACCGACCGCTTGCCAAATCTTTTCTGTTTGTAAATTAGCTAAGTAACTTTTATCAGTAACTGAGGCTAGGGTGGTATCGATCAAAATTCGTTCTTTTTCTGTGGGCACAACTTCTTTTTTACATTCTTGGCAAAGTTTTCTAATTAATCTTTGGGCCATTGCGACGTTAATTGCGGAAGAAATAATTTTTGGATTAACTCCGAGATCAATTAAGCGGGGGAAGGCTCCGGCGGCCGTGTTGGTGTGTAGGGTTGAAAAAACCAAGTGGCCAGTTAGGGCCGAGTTAATGGCAATGGTGGCCGTTTCACTGTCTCGAATTTCTCCAACCATGATTACGTCGGGGTCTTGTCTTAAGGCTGAGCGCAAACCCGATAGGAAAGTGTAATCTTTTTCTTCTTCCACCTGAGTTTGAACAATTCCCGGTAAGTGATACTCGATTGGATCTTCAATCGTGATTATTTTAATATCCGGAGTGGAAATCTTTTTCATGAAGGCATAGAGGGTCGTGGTTTTACCAGAACCAGTCGGACCAGTAATTAAAAGCATACCGTTTGGCTTGTTAATTTGCTCCATGAGTGAGTTTAAAGTTCTTTCCTCGATACCTAATTCTTCAAGTGGTACGGCGATGGATTTAGGATTAAGTAAGCGCATAACAATGGATTCATTGTAAGCTCCTGGCAAGATCGAGGAACGGATTTCAATATCATTATCCAAAATTTTCACACTGAAACGGCCGTCTTGGGAGGTATTTTTGACGTTTAATTTCATTCCCGACAATAATTTAATACGAGAAAGTAGAAGCTCGTAGGTTTCCACGTCGAAATCAAAAACATTTAAGAGCACACCATCAAGTCGGAAACGAATTCGAACATATTTTTCTTCCGGCTCGACGTGAACATCGGAAGCCGAGAGAGCGAGAGCCCCGGCGATCATCGCCTCCATCATCTTGGAAATCTTATAAGCTTTCTTTAGGGCCAAAATATCTTTTATGATTAAAGAAACATCTTCAATTTTTTTTATCTTAGCCATGAAGTCGGTCACTTGGGCGGTAGAAATATCAAAAGTTCCGGCCGTGCTATTTACGGCATAAGATAAATCTTTATAGCGCTCCCAGGCTTTTTCTAGGCTGGCCGTGGTGGCCATACTGATCTGTAATTTGTAACCGTCGGCTTCTAGTTTCTTTAAAATAATTGCCGCCTTTTCATTTTTTGGAGAGAAAACCACGATTTGAATTTTTTTAGCCACGCGATCATAGGCCGCTATTTTAGCTTCGCGAGCTAGATCCTCAGGAATCAAACGAAGGGCGTCGGTATTAATTGGAATTGGTCTAAGATCAATAAAATCCAAGCCATATTTGGTGGCCAAAATTTGAACTACATCCTCCTCTTCTTTTTTACGTAATTCCTCAAGCCTTTTTTCTTGCTTGTCTTCATTGTCAAAGGTGGTCATGCCAATATAATACCACAAAATAGGCTTGAGCTGTAAGGGTTTAGGGGGAATAATTGTGCTTGACAGGAAAGACGTTTGGGTGTATAATAGTGGAATAGTAGTTTTCGAAATTCCGAGTGATAGTGTGGGTTAACCAGGGGATGCGATATGAAAACGACAGTGTTCTTTGCGATGATTGGGCTCGTGCTGGCGGGCGGGTGCATGACGGCACCACAGGTGTCAGAATCCGAAAACAGCGGGGAAACCACCTACGAGCGGGTGACCCTGCCCGATGGTACGATCAAGGAAACGACAACCTATCACAACAAAGCCCGCAGCACGGGCAATGGCGCGGCGGTTGTGCCATACAATGGTGGTACCTGGCACACCAGCGGGAACTGGAGTTGGGGAACGAGTGGTGGCGGGTCTCAGGCTGGTGTCAGTCAGTCCCCATCGGGCCAGGAGTTCCAGGGGCTGTTGCCCCAATTACCACCACGGCAACGGTGAAGGCCTAAGGGCCTGGCGCGTTTGGGAGAGGAAAATCTCCCAGCGCGCTCCTTTTTTTATGCTAAAATATAGCGATGAAATTTTTAAGTAAAAGTTTAGAAGAGACGAATAAGATTGCGGGTGATTTTTTAAGTAAGATTATTAAATTAGAAAAGGGAAAGGAAACGGCCACCCTCATCGGCTTGTTTGGCGACCTCGGTTCTGGTAAAACCACTTTTTCGCAAGCTCTCGGTCGCCATTTGGGAATTAATGAGTTTATGACCAGTCCAACTTTTGTAATTGAAAAAATATATCAGCTCGACGGTAAAAATAATTTTAAAAACTTAATTCACATTGATGCTTATCGTCTTGACTCCGGAAGAGAGTTACAGGTTTTGGGTTTTGAAAAAATACTCCAAGATAAAAGCAATTTAATTTTATTAGAATGGCCAGAGCGGGTGATTGATGTCTTGCCAAAAGATTTAATCAGACTTAATTTTAAATTTATCTCGGAGAACGAGCGGGAAATAGTGTGGTGACACTCATATGGTCTATATATAGATGTAAAATTCACCACAGAGTGATATAATTTTCTCATGAAAGCTAATTTTAGCTCAGTAATATTTTTTGTTTGTTTGATTTTGATCTTGTCTACTGTTCTTGTTGTTGCTGAGTTTGCATATAACACCGGAGAAGTCAGGCCCATGTATTACACAACAACTGATATTTATAATTTGATTCATAGTATTGATACAGCGGTAGAGGGTGATCATTCTTTTTCTCCAACTACTTCACCCACAGCCACTTCTTCATACTCCATATCGCAACTTTATGCTGACCTGGCAAATTTAATTAAAAGAGAAAATGTGGCTACCGGTACTGTTTACCTCGGAGTCACTGGTGATTATGGAAATCCTGATCCTGTTTATGCCACCACTAGTGTCATCGCTTCTTCTCTCACTCCCCACGGTTCACCCGGTGATCCCACTGGTTATTCTTTAGAAGATATTTGTAATTTGATTAACAACAACACCACCACGACTGCCGCCGCCCACGCCAGTTCTCCTTCTGGTCCTCCAAATAATTCCATGTGTAATTTGGTTCAAATTTACGAGTTGTTGTCTCAGCTTGGTGTTGATAAAGCCCCTTTTGTCGCAGAGGGGGTAACTTATTTAGGGGTGGCCGGAGAATACTCCCCAGAGTTCTGTGGAGGGGATGGATCTGAAGGTAACCCATATCAGATTTGTAATTGGGCTCAACTGAATAATATTAGATATTATCTTATAAATTCTTATTTTGTTTTGAATAATAATCTCGATGTTGATACCTTCGGTTATGATGAGTTTGGAGCAGATTGGCAGCCGATCGGCAATCCATCAAATAAGTTCGCCGGTACTTTAAACGGACAAAATTATACAATATCCGATTTAACTATCAATTTACCAGAAACTGGATACGTCGGTCTTTTTGGATTTTCAATGGGCAGTATCTCTAATCTAGGCTTAGTTGATGTAAATATTTTTGGGGGTAACGCGGTAGGTGGTTTGGTTGGAGCACTGGCGGATTCTGACACTTTAAATTCATATGTGACCGGTAGTGTTAATGGGTTGAATGCTGTTGGTGGTTTGGTCGGATCGATCGGGAGTCATAGTGGAATTACGAATTCATATTCTTTGGCGAGTGTAGAAGGGTCTAGTGCTGTTGGCGGGTTAGCTGGGCAGTGTTCCATGGCTAGTATTAGTAATTCTTACTCTACTGGTTTGATTGTTGGTGGAGACGGAGATGGTCGCGGAGGTCTAATTGGTCTTTCTTCCTTTGGTTGTACTGTGAATTATTCTTTTTGGGATATCGAAACTTCAGGAATGTTGGAAAGTGCTCTGGGTACAGGCACCACAACCTCAGCCATGTATCAACAGGAGACTTTCACCGATTGGGATTTCGATTCCGTTTGGATCATTGATGAAGGAAGTAGCTATCCATATTTACAGTGACAAGATTAAGTTTTGAAAATGCTATAATACCTTAATCGTGATTAAGAAAGAAGTTCAAAAATTTGTCTTGCTCGACGTTCACGCGATTATTCATCGTGCTTATCATGCCTTGCCAGATTTTGCGACCAGTAAAGGCGAGCCGACGGGGGCTTTGTATGGTTTGTCGACTATGCTGATCAAGATTATTGACGATTTAAAACCGGATTATATTTTGGCTTGCTACGATTTACCGAAACCGACTTACCGTCATGAAGCGTATAAAGAATATAAGGCCGGCCGCGCCAAAACCGATGATGCTCTCGTGGCGCAATTAAAAAGATCGCGAGAAATTTTTGAAGCCCTAAATATTCCTATTTTTGCCAAAGAGGGTTTTGAAGCCGACGATATGATCGGCACCTTGTCTAAAATAATTTCTGAAGATTTAGAAAATGCTAAACAAAATGAAGTAGTAATCGCTTCGGGCGATATGGATACTTTGCAATTGGTGGTAGACGACAAAGTGCGAGTTTACACTTTAAAAAAGGGTATTAAAGATACTATCATTTACAACGAGAAGGCGGTGCTGGAAAGGTTTGGCTTTGAACCGAAACTTTTGCCAGATTATAAAGGTCTGCGTGGTGACCCATCAGATAACATTATTGGTATTAAAGGCATTGGTGAAAAAACGGCCAGTATTCTAATTCAAAATTTTGGCACCATCGAAGATATTTATAAAAAATTAAAGGCTAAGGGGGCACTAGAGACCTTCAAAAAAGTCGGAATTACCGAACGAATTTTTAAATTACTCGAAGAGGGTGAGGAAGAGGCTTTGTTTTCTAAAATGCTCGGTACCATTCGCAAAGATGCGCCAATTGAGTTTGAAATTCCAGCTAAAAATTGGCAGGAAAATTTGGATTTTGAAAAAATTGCGAAGGTGTGGATTGATTTGGAGTTCAGAACATTGAGTGCGAGATTTAAAGAGGTGATGGGCGCCGTGCCAACCCAGTCGAGTTTAGTGGACGAGGTTAAGGATTCAGTAATAGAAATTATTGACGAGGCGCTGCTTAAGGAATCAGCTATTGCTCTGTGGATTATTAATTCAACTCTAACGAGTCCAGATTTGAATGATATTTTAAGTTTTTCGGCCAAGAAAACTTTGAAAGAAGCGCATCAATCTTTGATGCAAGAAATAAAGGATAAAAAATTAGACAAAGTTTTTGACAAGATTGAAAAACCATTAATTCCAGTGATTGAGAAAATGCAAAATCGTGGAATTGTGGTAGATAAAGAACTTTTGAATAAACTTTCAGTCACTCATCATAAAGAACTAGCAATTTTAGAAAAGAAAATTTGGGATTTAGCTGGTGGGGAATTTAATATCAATTCACCAAAACAAATGGGGGAAGTTTTGTTTGTGAAGATGGGTTTGAAAGTGAAGAATCAGAAAAAAACGGCTGGTGGTAAGGTTTCAACTAAAGAAAGTGAGCTTGAAAAAATGAAGGATTTGAGCCCCATAATTCCACTTATTTTGGAATATCGCGAATTGCAAAAAATGCTCTCCACTTATATTGATAATATTCCCAATATGGTGGCGGAAGATGGTAGGTTGCACGCAAAATTTTTACAAACCGGGACCACAACAGGGAGGATGTCTTCGGCTGATCCAAATCTTCAAAACATTCCGAATAGAACGGATTTGGGACGAGAAATTCGCCAAGCTTTTTGTGCCACGCCTGGTTATAAATTAGTCGCTTTTGATTATTCACAAATCGAATTACGAATCGCTGCTTTTTTATCGAGCGATAAAAAATTAATTGAGATTTTTAAAACAGGAGAGGACGTGCACACGGCGGTCGCTTCCGAGGTGTTTGGCGTGCCACTTGAGAAGGTAGATAAAGAAATGCGTCGTCGAGCGAAAATAATTAACTTCGGCATCATGTATGGGATGGGCGTTTCGGCTTTGAAGGTAAATCTTGGTACCGATCGCGCTGAAGCGCAAAAGTTCTACGATGATTACTTTGCTAAATTTTCTGGTTTGGCCAAATATTTAGATTCAGTGAAAGCCGACGCTTTACGTACCGGCTACACCGAAACTTTTTTTGGTCGTCGTCGCTATTTTGAGGGTTTAAAATCGAAATTACCATTCATGCGGGCGATGGCCGAGCGTATGGCGATCAATGCGCCGGTGCAGGGAACCGAGGCGGACATTGTAAAATTGGCGATGGTGAAGGTGGATGAGTTTCTCGGTGCCACTAACGCTCATTTACTATTACAAGTACACGATGAACTGGTGTATGAAATAAAAGAAGAATTAATTAAAGATTTAGCTCCCAAAATTAAGAAAATAATGGAAAGTGTAATTGACCCAAAGGATACTAAGGGGGTGGTTTGTGTGGCGGAAATTGCCATTGGGGACAATTGGGGCGAGATGGAAAAAGTTAAATAATAGGTTATAGTTAAATCATGTTTTTCTTATTCCACGGTACCGACACGGCCAAGGCCCGAAATGTGGCCCAAAAGAATATTGTGGCCGCTAAAAAGAAGCATGCGGATGCTGGTTTTTTTAAATTAAACGTCGAGAATTTTTCAGAAAGTAAGCTGGATGAATTGATCGCCAGTCAGGGTTTGTTTTTTGCTAAAACTTTAGTTTTTGCTGATCACCTTTGTGATGAAGAAGAGACCGGGGAAGTTTTGTTGGGAAAAATAAAGGATATCAGCACCTCGCCAAACTTTTTTGTGTTTTTAGAGGGTAAGCTAAATAAAAAAGAACTGGAGAAATTTAAGAAATATGAGAGTGAAAATAATAAGATTGAGGAATTTGTAAAACCAGAAAAAAAATTAAATAAAAAAGAGGCCCTAGCCTTAAAAGGGGAGAAGATTGATTTTTTTGAATTTGCTAATGCTTTAGGCGATAAAAATAAAAAGGAATTGTGGACTTTGTATCAAGATGCTTTAGCGGAAAAAGTGCCATCGGAAGAGGTGCACGGCATTTTCTTTTGGAAAGTTAAAAAGATGCTTTCTGATCAGCAATTTCGAAACTATGATTCAAAAAAGCTCAAAAAGATGTCCTCACAGCTTTTTAATATGTATCACGAGGCTCATCGTGGCGAAATAGACTTCGCGGTGGCTCTAGAACGCTTTATCTTAGCCCTATAAACACTCCCTCCCTAGGGCCTTAAAAAGTGCTTGACTTTTAGCCTAAAGTATGCTATCATACTAGACAGTGGGGTTTCACCTACCCCGGGTCGCACAACGCGATCAATAGGTGATTGAAATAAAGGGAGAGAAAGTCATGATGAAGCGCATTTGCGATACCCTGTGGGTGATTGCGGTGGTCGGGGTCGGCTTGTTTCTGGCGGCGGCTCTGGTCCGCGTCTCGGTGGGCGGAGCTAAGCCCTGTCCGGGATGCGGCGAGGCGCAGGCGGCCGCCGACGTCATCGTTCCTCAGGAGCGGTGCGTTCGGTACGTGGACGGCCGGCTGGTCGTTCCGATCAAGGCTGGCGATCTGCAGAATTTCCTGCAGGCCACCGGCTGGAAGCTCATGATCGCGGGGAATGCCCTGGACATGAGCCAGGAGAGTCGGCAGAAGCTCGGTCTCATCGTCTGTACCGATGGTATGGACCTGAATCGGGCCACTCCGTGGTACTTCGATGAGATCGGCCAGGTGACAAACGTCACCCCGGAAATGATCGCCTACGCGATCTTCTGGGCCGATCCGAAGCGGGACTAGGGACCTTCATCTGTTGTAAGTGCTAAGAAACTTTCATGGCATCTGGGGCGCCATAGTAAATGCCCCTCCGTAGTAAAGTGAGTACTTTACCTGATGAGTCCAAAAGGACGAAACGGAAAAGATCTTTACAACAACAGAAAGGAAAAGTGCCAATGAGCACAACAACAAACCGACCGGTTCGAATTCGTCTCGCGATGGAGGACGGACCCCTCCCACGCTCGATCAAGCAGGTCTTGCCGATCGTCGGCAACGAAACTTCGCATGTGTTCGTGGAAACGGTGGACGAGGCGGATCTCGTCATCTTCACAGACGTGCGTGAGATTGAGCGTGGGTACAGCCAGGAGAAGTCGTACGCCTGCCTCAGGCTGTCGAATCGTGAGGAGCGCTTGCGGTTGCCCGAGAACTGCTTGATCATCCCCACGGTGAATATCCTGGTTGGTCTCGTTGATGTCATCAACGGGATTCGTGCGAGACTCCAACCGCTGGAAGTTCCGGTGGCCAAAGTGGTTGAGGAAGCAGTTCCTCTCCGCCCTGATGCTCTCCGCATCCTCGTCATCGACGATACGGCCACACACATCGTGAGCGCGAAGTCTGGCCTGGCCGGACAGAAGCTCACGACGGCGACGGGCTACGAGGAAGCGATGAAGACTCTCGGCAGCGAGAAGTTCGACGTCGTTCTCACGGACTTGCATCTCCCGATGTCTTCCAAGACAATGGGCAGCAACTTCAAGCTCGGCGAGCTCGTTCCCTACGGTGTTCTCCTCATGGTCGAGGCGGCGCATCGTGGAGCCAAGTTTGTTGCGGTGGTCACCGACTTGAACCATCACGCGGATCCGTTCTCGGCGGCATTTGACTACTACTCGTCCTTCTCGGTGAAGATCGATGGGGCGAAGACGGTCATGATGCACGCGCCGATGAACGCGGACGGCACCAAGGATTGGGCGGCGGCGCTCGAGATCCTCATGAAGGACTAGCGGTCCTTTTCCTAACTTCTACGCAGATTACTCTGCAACGGACCTGATATGTCCGGAACCACTATCAACAGGGCTCGACTTCGGTCGAGCTCTTTAAAATTTGCATAATAAAGCAGGGAGAGTAGAATGGAGTTATAAAAATTGATTTATTAGAATAATTTTAAATAAAAATGAACGAAGCCGCACCAACAGGAGAAAAATTTGTAAATAAAATGGCCATTTTTAGGACTAATAGTGAGAGAGGTAGCGTTAAGGTTCTTTATTCTGGTGATACGGTAACCATCGATACTTGTGATGACGGTATTGACGATATTCATGAGATATCTAGACTTGAGGCGATCGAGACCGTCAATCAGCTTATAATAGAACAGGAGAAGGCAATTCATGAGCTAAACGAGTCTATTTTATTAATGCAAAGACAAATCGAAAATGGGAGGACGATGGTGGCGGCCCTAGAGGTGGCGCCAGATTTTAAACCAAAAGGTCTTGCTACTCCATTCGAGGATTTAGATTTACAAAGCTAAACCATGCCAGAAGACGATGCTTTAAAAAAGAAGGAGAGAAGTAGATTTAAAACCGACACTCGAAACCTGATCGATGTCACCTTGCTCGGTATCTGCATCACCCTTTTTGGTTTAGTCGCTACAATTAAACCAGAAATAATTTCTAGCAATCCATTTTTTACTTTACAGTTAGTTTTGGCTGTCCCATTTTTTATGTGTGGCTTGCTAGCCAGAATAAAAGAAGCGGTTTATTCCGATTCTCATCGTTGGACAAAGTTGGGTTTTATTAGCTTTACTATCGCTTATGGTTTTTTTATAAACTCGATTGGCCTCTTGCTTTCTTTCATTTCGGCCGTCTATATTTCCCTAGTTTTTCTTGGGGTCAATACGGCACTTACCCTGGTTAGAGCCAGTATCGTCGTTTCCTATAAGCCCCAAAACTTGAAACGAAGAATTTTTAGAGAAATTGTTCATATTTCTCTGATCGTTTTTCTCGGAGTTTTACCAATTCTCGGCGTGTATTAGATTAAGTATTATTAATAAAGAAAATTATGCCTTCTATAAAATTATTTAGTACCAATCCCCAAAAGTCCGCTAATAAGGTGACCATCAACAGTTTCATGATGGGTTCGTTATTTTTTGTCCTAACCTTAATAATAACTCTAGACCCCAATCGTTTTTCCGAGTTAGTAATTTTCCAATTGGTTTTAGCTATACCTTTATTGTATGTCGCCAGCTTAGCCTATTCTAAAATTGGTTATTGGAAGGACACCTATGTTTGGGATGTCTTTGGTTGGTTTACAAACACCACCGGAAATCTTTTTGTTCTAAACGCTATTGGTTTAGTGGCGGCTAAATTTAATTCCAACTTGGCCTATGGTTATTTTTCCTTGTTTACTATTTTGATGATCGTCTACACCGCCATTAATATAAAGGGTAATCCTCATTCCTGGGCTCAAAAAGTCTTTAAATTGATTTATCTACTGGTCATCATTGGCTACGGCGGTTTCCTTGCAATTATGTAATATTCTATGGATATTTTACCCCAACTTATTGCCAACAGCTTAATTGCCGGATCGCTATATGCTTTGGTGGCGATTGGTTTCAACTTAATTTACGGTGCGACTAAGTTTTTTAATCTAGCGCACGGTGCCTTGGCGGTGGCCGGCGGTTATACCGTTTTCTTTTTAACGAAAATTTTAGGTTGGCCGATTATAATCAGTATTATTTTAGGAGTTTTGGTGGCTGGTTTGCTTGGTTATTTGTCCGAAGTTTTGGTTTATCGCAAACTACGGAACCGCAAAAGCTCACATATGGTTTTGCTGGTCGCTTCTCTCGGCCTGCTCACGGCTATCCAAGCTATTATCGCTATTTTATTCACTAGCCAGTTTCAAACCTTAAGCCGCCAGAACAGCGTCTCTAAAATATTTGATATCGGTGGAGGAATTATTACCGACATTCAGCTTTACATGTTTATTTCCGTTTTTGTTATCGCCATCGGCTTGGGAATTATTTTGAAATTTACTTTGTTTGGCAAATCGATCAAGGCTGTCAGCGACGACGAAGAAGTTTCTCGTATCGTCGGCATCAATACTAATAAAGTAATCGGCATTATTTTCTTTGTCGGTTCGGCGATTGCTGGCTATGCCGGAATTTTGGCTGGTTTTGACACCGGACTCGAGCCAACCATGGGTATGAGCCTGCTTCTGAAAGGAGTCATCGCCTCAATTATCGGTGGAGTCGGCAGTTTGTCTGGCGGTATCCTCGGTGCTTTTCTCCTGGGTTTTGTCGAAAATTTCGGTATCTGGAAAATCTCCGGCGAGTGGAAAGACGCCATCGCCTTTGGTTTACTCATTATCTTTCTCCTCTTCCGTGCGCGAGGAATTTTCGGGAGGAAGTAGAAGTTTTTAAACTCAGTGTTTATATTGATGGGATATTGTAGCCATAGTCTTATCAGGAAACTTTTTTGTCTAGTAGCTCCCAAGTACACAAAAAGAAAGATTTGACCATCTGTACGATTGTGGGGGATTCTATGATCATAGAAAGTGGGTCCTTTTCGTCTAGAGAAAATAGGGCCATTTTGTCTCCATAAATATAAATAGAACCGTTGAAGACAGAACCTTCTGGTAAGGTCCGTACTTCTCGGTGACTGTCGCTTTGGAAATAGGAGCCCAGATCTGATTTATCAGGGATAAGGATCATTTTGGTGTAAATGTTGTTTATTTTTTTTACTTTATCTAATTCTATCGGTAAGTTTTTGGGTAGCAGCTTGCTGAGTAGGGTATTGGTCAAGACATAAATATTTTTGAATTTCGCCATCTCTCTTTTGTCAAAAATTTCATCATAAACGCGCTCTAAACTGCCGGAACCGCGATATACCCTTGTGGAAAAATCCTTTTCCTGACTCTCGGCCATATTTTTTATGTCAGCAACTATTGAACCAAGAATTTCCTTCTTTTTATCTAAAGATTTTTCGATCCTGTTTGGATTTTCGGCTAAGAAATGTTTTTTGTTGTTAATTTTGTAGGATGAAACCAGGTCCTTATTCATGAGCCTCTCTATATATAAATAGGCGGAGCTTCTGGGTATGCCTAGGTTCTTCCCGATAGCAAAAGCCGTATTTTCTTTCTTATTAGACCCCACTTTTGTGAGATATAGATATATTTCTGCCTCTTCTTTATCTAGGCCAAGCTCTACCAATGAACTAATTGTTTTTGTATTTTGCATAAAAAGTCATCATTTATGACTACTTATTCTAGCATTTTAAACTATGTAAAGCAAGAGTTTTTTGGTAAAAGTAAGATAATCGTCTAATTATTATAGATTAAATACTATTTACTTGATATGCTTTACGTGTCGTTCTATTAATAATAAAAATATAATATGAGAAAAACATTAAGTATTGTCGTTATTTTGGTGGTGGTCGTTGCCGGGGTGTTTTATTTAGGCACTATTTCAAACCCCAGAAATAATGAGGCCATAAAGATTGGCGTTATTCTTCCCTTGACCGGTCCAGCTCAGGCGGCCGGAGAGGCAAGTAAAAAGGTGGTGGAGATGGCCTTAGCTGATCTTTCTCCTGCTGTGAGAGAAAAAATTGAAATTATTTTTGAGGATGATCAACTAGATCCAAAGCTGACCGTTTCGGCCGCCCAAAAATTAATTCAGGTGGATCGAGTGAGAGCATTAGTTACATATAGTTCAGCCGCTTCAGTTGCTGCTTCGTATGTGGCCGAGAAGGCAGAAATTCCTATGATTGGCTTGGGTAATTCCTCAGATATTAATCTAAATAAGAAGTGGGTAGTTAGGTATGTGCCAAGTTCACCGTTACTTATAACCGCCCTAGAGAACCTTATTCTAAAAGATAAATACAAAAAAATAGCGATAATTTGGAATCAGGCTGACGGACCAAAAGCTAACGCTGATGAAACAGCGAAGAGGCTACCAACTCTTGGTTATGAGATAGTCGCCAATGAATCAGTGGCTAAGGGCGAAAATGATTTCAGAACAGCAATCGCCAAATTGAAATCCGCAAAACCTGATGTAGTGATTGTTTATTTATCGCCCCAAGTCGGCTCGTTTGCTAAACAAATTCAAGACCTTGGCTGGGAAGTGCCATTAGTTGGCATTTTAAATTTTGAGTCTTCAGGCCAGATAAAGATTGCCGAGGGTGCACTAGATAATCAACTGTTTGTGGGAGATCAAAATGCTGATTTTCTAAATAAATATTTTGCCAAATATAATATGTATCCGGCCACAGCTGGGGATAATCTGTACGATGCTGTGACCCAACTTGCCAATACCCTCATCAAAGAAGACGGCCTAAATACAGGGGTTATGAAGCTATTGAGGCAAGACTTTACTGGCGTATCTGGAGGATATAGATATCTGGGCGACGGATCATTTGATTTGGAACAGGTGGTTAAGACTTGGAATGGTAGTGGTTTCGTAGAGGTAAAATAGTTTATTCTGGCAAGGAATTCCAAAGGACCTCAAAAAGGTTCTTTTGGAGATTTATAATTTCTTGATTATTAATAGTCACTGCCAACTGACCCCCACCAACAGCTTGGGTCAAAAGAAGGTTTTTTGTCACCGTAAAATTTGCTGACAGAACAGTATTTTTGGGTAAAAGCCTTATTTGCGAATTAAAATTTTTCGCATACTTCTTTCTTTCGATAGACATTTCACTGTCTGATAGGATAAGTTTGATATCAATATTTTTCTTCGCCCTCTCCTCGACATATTTCATGAAAAATTTAGGGTCGTTCTGGATAAATTTGTCAGTATCACCAATTACATAACAAAAATCACCAGAACGAAAATTGTCCAGTATTTCCGAATAGAGTGACTTTATAGACTCGAGGCTTTCATAAGTTTTAATTGAATCAGTATTGCCTTGAGTCTTGTAAAGGGTAGTTAGGCTTGGGATCACTGTTTCTAGTGTTTCTCTTTTATTTTCAAAAATAGAGATCAAATTTTTGGGGTGAGTAGCACAGAAAAGTTTCTTGAACCCCTTAAGTTCGGCGGTGATCAGTCCTTTAGCAATCAAAGACTTTATTATTTCATACACGGTAGTTCGTCTTATGCCGGTCTCTCGGGCGATGGGGAGGATGGGGGTGGGGCCTAATTTGAGGGCTGTAACATAAACATCTGCCTCGTTTTCTTTAAGACCAAAGCCAATCAGGGCATTTTTATATTTGTTTATTTGCATTTTTTCTTGGATATGTCGGAAATAAAAGACAAAATATCGACTAAATAAGTCTATATTACAAAAGGCTTTTTTGCAAGCTTCAATTTGTGTAAAGACAAATGTGACTAATATATTATAACATGGTATCCTTATCTATGTCGAGGGTTGTTATTAATTAAGATTTATAAATTACATGGAAAATAAGAATAAGAAATGGTTAATATTAGGAATAGTGCTGGTGGTCATTGCTATCATTGGTCTTGGCTTATTTAATAAGCCAAGTAATAAGGGTGAGTTAAAGATTGGTGTTATTGCCTCTCTGACTGGCCCAGGAGCTTATTTTGGCGAGCAATTGGTGAATGGTTTGCAATTAGCCTTGGCTGGTATAAACGCTAATGGCGGTATTGATGGTCAAAAAGTTAGTTTGATTATTGAGGATAGTAAAACCGATAATACCACTGCGCTGACCGTTGCTAAAAAACTGATAGACGTTGATGGTGTGAAGGTGATTATCGGTGATTCCTGGAATGGAACCACTTTGACAATATTGCCTTATACTACCGAAAAGAAAATTATTGTAATTTCGCCAAACTCATCTCTAGATGTCTTTACTAAGGACGACTATATGTTTAGGTTAATACCCACAACGGCAGAACTTGTTAAACCTTTAGCTTCCTATCTAAAGGAGAGTGGGGTAGAGACCGTGGCTTTTGCTAGGGTAACCGCGGCTTTTACTCAAGAACATTATACCGATTTTAAAGCGGAGTTTGAGAAGCTTGGTGGCCAGGTGGTGGCGGATGAGCAATTTGCCTCGCCTGGTTTGGATGTGCGCACCGAGCTGACAAGAATTAAACCAAAAAACCCAGATGTTATTTTTGATATTCATAACTCTGGGCCTTCTATCGGACTTTTGATTTCTCAGGCTAATCAGCTAGGTATTAAGGCTCAATATGTTTCTACTTGGGCGACAGAAAACGGTGCCTTGCTCAAACAATATCCAAAAGAGATCGAGGGAATAATTTACCCATTCATGTATAACGAGTCTGATTCCGTAATTTCAAAAGGTTTTGCAGATCGAGTACGTGGTGCGGGTAAAACAGCGGACTTTTTCGTCGCTTCTGGACACGACATTCTTAAAGTTATAGCTTTGGCAATAGATGAGGCTGGAGCAACTGATACTGACAAAATTAAACAAGCTCTCCTCGGAATAAAAGATTTCGACGGTGCTTCTGGTAAATTTAGTTTTGATCAAAACGGAGACGTGACCAGAAACATCTTTATGAAGACGGTAAAAGACGGTCAGTTTGTGAAGTTGGGGGAGTAATAGCGTTTAATAGGATCTAAGATAACAAAAAACTAGCCCACATTACAGGCTAGTTTTTTGTTATTTTATTTGTGAAGATACTTATTTTATCACAACCATCTTTCCACCTTCCATCTTGGCTGGAATAAGCGGAATGGTTATTTCTCCCTTTTCATTTACATTTAATTTAC
This sequence comes from uncultured Candidatus Saccharibacteria bacterium, assembly GCA_964567825.1. Taxonomy (GTDB): domain Bacteria; phylum Patescibacteriota; class Minisyncoccia; order Phycocordibacterales; family GWA1-40-21; genus CAIJXO01. The sequence continues at coordinate 83,673 of CAZMNX010000001.1, read as the reverse complement.
CCATCAAGCCGTCAAAGTTCTTGATATTTTTGAAATTATTCTGAATATCCTGAGAGCTTTTTGCGCCCTTTACTGCTTCCCTAAACAAACTAGTTGTATCGTAACCGATAGCCGAGTAAGCACTTGGGAGCGTTCCATATTTCTTCTGATAAGCTTCGGTAAAATCAGCCACTTTTTTATTGCCGGCAATATAGTAATCTGGGGTCGTCATATACACACCTTCACTATTAGCCCCGACTTTGGCCTGAACGCCTGGAGAGGCCATTATCCAATTAGTCATTTTAATTTGTTTTAATCCAAGCTCATTCATTTGCTTGAATATACTGACCAAATGAGTATCAAGACCAATGATATAGACACCTTCGGCATCAGAAATCTTTATTTTTGCCAGCTGGGTTTTGAAATCTTGGTCTTTCTTGTCATAACTTTCATTTATGACGACCTGACCACCAAAATTTTCAAAAGTAGTTTTGAAGACTTCAGCGTAAGTCTTACCGTAGGCATCGGTGCTGGCTAATATCGCAACCCTATTTAATTTCAGGTTACTCGCCGCAAAATTTGCCATGATTGGCGCTTCTTGTTCAGCCGAGGTGAAAAACCGTACCGACATATCACCCTGAACCTTTCTAGCCGAGACAAGATTTTGTACAGAAAATATCTGATCTTTTTCGGTTAGGGGAACAACCACTTCGGCCACATTGCTCAGCGATAGGACTACGGCCTTAATATTCTGTGATTTAAGTTTGTTATAAGCCGAGACCGCCGTAGTTGCATCCGATCGGCTATCCTCGTAAACAAAATTCACCGCGCCGTCCTGGTTAGCCAAATCCATGCCCTTTTTGGTTTCCTCACCAAAATATTGAGCCGGACCAGTTAGAGATAATATGGCACCAACCGCCACATTATTGCTTTTATGGCCCGCGTTCCAAAATAAAGCAGATCCAATAAGTATCAAGACTACAATCGCCAACGCTATTTTATATGTTTTATTCATTTATATTATGTAATAATTTATAATTTTCTATTTAAAGTATAGCAGGTTCTTTGGTTTGTGTCAAAAACTGGGACACATAACACTAAAATGTGGCTAGAAACAACGCTACTGTCTAATTTACAATAAGTTGTCACAGATGTTGACAAATTATTCGGCTTTTGCTAATATGGTCGGTATATGGATTTTATTGAATCTAAAAATAAACTTATATCATTAGGGCTGACAGAAAGACAGGCGATCGTCTATGTCCGCTCCTTAGAACTGGACACTTTCTCTGTCTCTGAATTAGCGGGTAGAGCAGGAATCAAAAGGCCAACTTGCTATCTCGTTCTGGATGAATTATTAGAAAAAGGGTTAGTTTCGGTCGTGCCTGGCTCGAAGAAAGTTAAATATAAGGCGGAATCTCCCGAGATTTTGAAAAAACAAGCTGAGACTCAGATGGTAATTGCCCAAAGACTGTCGGGGGATTTGTTGAAAGTATTCAGGCAGAAAACAGACGGCCCAACTATGAGGTATTTTTCGGGTCAAAAAGCTGTTCAGGGTATTTTTGACGATGTTTTGAAAGTTAAAAGCCGAGAATATTTATATATTGGATCGGGGAAAGATGTTATCGACACTGTGGGAAAAGATTATATTGATCAATGGTTGAAACTGAGGGTTGAAAAGAACATTACTGCCAAGAGTATTCGAATGAAAAATACTGAAGTAATGGAGGATATCTACCAAACTAATATAATGCGAGAATTGAGAATTGCCCCTGAAGGCATACACATCACAGAGACGATCTTTATTTATGATAATAAAGTGGCGATTATTTCTACTCCACAAGAAAATTTTGGTTTTATTGTTGAGAGTAAAGAGTTCTCAAATACCATGCGTGGCTTATTTAGTGCCTTGTGGCTGGTGTCTGAAGTTAGAAAATAAGATATAATCTAAAACTAATGGAATACTTTATTCATCTCGCCATTCTAATCGGAATATATGTGCCACTAGCACTCTCACTAAATTTGGTGGTGGGGTATACGGGGTTACTTTCCGTCACTCACGCCGCTTTTTATGGCATTGGCGCCTATGCTGTGGCGATTCTGATGACGGTATATGGCTGGAACTTTTTTCTAGCCTTGCTCGTGGGGATTATCCTGGCGGGGCTCATTGCGGGCCTCCTTGGCCTGATCTTGAGCCGTTTTAAAGATGATTACTATGCTTTAGTGTCTTTTGGTTTCAACATTATTATCTACAGCATCTTTCTAAATTGGGAAAGTTTAACTCGCGGCCCACTCGGCATTCCCGGTATCAATCGGCCGTCATTGTTTGGCTTTGAATTAAGTAGTAATTTATCTTTTCTGATTCTAACGATCGTTGGTGCGGGTCTGGTTTATTTAATTAGTTTAGGAATCACCAAATCCTCTTTTGGCCGAGTCTTGAAAGGTATTAGAGAAGACGAGAAAGCCTTATCGGTGTTTGGTTACAACACCAAATTATTTAAACTAACTATTTTTATTATTACCGCTGGGATGGCCGGTTTGGCTGGTGGACTTTTTGCGACGTATATTACTTTTATTGACCCCTCCACTTTTGGTTTGAACGAAAGTATCTTTATTCTCGCTATCATTATCCTCGGCGGTATGGCCAGCCTGAAAGGCTCAGTCGTCGGCGCTATTTTCCTCATTCTTCTCCCCGAAATTCTCCGTTTCGTTGGTTTTCCCACCGATGTCGCTGCCCAAATGCGCCAAGTGGTGTACGGTCTTCTCTTAGTCTTACTTATGCTATATAGGCCACAGGGGCTGGTTGGGGAGTATAAATTGTAAAACGAGTAGTAGGTCTCCTTCCTTGTAAAATAGGGTTGTTTTTATCCACAGTTCTTCGCCAGGACCTCTTTTTTCTCGTGCTAGACTGCCTGGCGATATGGAAACATTCGCTTATATTGATGCATCCAATTTATTCTATGGAGGGGAGAAAAGTTTGGGTTGGAAAATTGATTTTGAAAAACTTCATAAATATCTCCGAGGTAAGTTCGGAGTATCCAAAATCTATTATTTTGGAGGTGTAGAAATTCACAAGTTTTCCTTTGATTACCTGACAAACGACACCGTTTCTTTGGCGGATCTAGAAAAATACCTTATAGATTATGTTGAGAAAAATAGCAAAAGTTTTACTAATGTTGAACTTACTATTCTCGAACGTCATCTAAAACAAGTCCGTTTTTATAAAAAACTGGAAGAGTTTAAGTACAAACTTGTCTTGAAGCCGGTAAAGATTTATGAAGATGAGGCTGGTAGTAAAAAACGTAAAGCAAATTGTGATGTGGAAATGGCTTTTTACTTAATGCGTGATAGGGGTTTGTTTGGGCAGGTTCTTGTACTTTCTGGTGACGGAGACTTTTTGCCCGTTTTGAAATATTTACGTAATGTTGACGAGAAAAAAGTTATGGTGTTAGCTAGTGGGCTAAGAACAGCGAAAGAAATTAGGAGATTTGCCGGGGATAAATTTATGGATTTCACTTACCTCCGAGAGCACCTAAAACGTACAGATTTATAAAAAACGAACGGCACCCATTTAGGATGCCGTTCACGTCTATTACAATCATTATAGCGGGTGTGATTTTACTGTCAAATTTTACTTCTCTCCCTCCTTCCACAGATTATTGAATAAATTTAGATAACCCTGGGTTAAGGATTTATTTTTGATTTTTATGGCCGTAACTGGTTGGAATTCAGTGGAGTAAATAATGTTTAAGACAGTATTTATTTCGGGATAAATATGAATACCAGCGGGGTTTTCTGTATCAGCTGGCAGGTATTTAATGTTGTAAATTCCTTCGGCGGCCGTTACTTTCTCTAGGGCACCTCTTTGTTCGCCGTAAGCGAGCATCTTTATCTTTATCTGTTGTTTTTTCGCTACCTCATGGTATTTGTCCCAAATCGACAACATGGTATGGCGCATAAAATCCGCCCCGCCAGTACCCAAAACGAGCTTGGTTGAGCCTTGGGGTAGGGAATTGATCACACTAGTCAAAAGTTTTAAATAGTCTTCATTGCCCTCATGCACAGAAATTTCTTGATCGCCGATAAAACTTTTTTGTTTAAAACTTTTTGTTAGCTCCTCGGCCAATTCTTTTTTATGGTCATACTCCTCAATTAAAATGTTTGGTGAAATAGCGGTATAGACTCGCCCGCTCTTGGAATCCTGAACCGAGACGATTTTTCGGGCAATTAAATGATCCAAAGCGGTATAAACTAGGTTACGATGGAGCCCGGTTTTGCTGATTATCACGCCTGCCTTGGTCGAACCGCTCTGGATCAGGATTGAGTAGACGGAAGCCTCATTTGGAGTGAAATCGAGGTCTAGCAGTTTTTGAATTTCTTTGGAAATATTCATATTTTTAGCCCTTTTTTGTCTTTTTACTCATTATTGTCACCCTTTTTGGTTGACAATTAATATATTATATGCTAAGATGGATATACGGTCAAGTTTATCAATCTTAATAACAAATAATTTATATGAAAAAGACATTAAGCATTATCGTTCTAATAATCGTGATTATCGGCCTTAGTATGTATTTTAGCAGAGTTTCACCTGTCGGCACAACTGAGCCAATCAAGATTGGTTACATTGGTCCGCTTACTGGTCCATCAGCGGTGCTGGGTATGGACGCGGTGAAAGCGGTGGAAATTGCGGTTGCCGATGTTAACAAGGCTGGCGGGGTAAATGGTAGACAAGTCGAGCTAATTTCTGAAGACGATCAGTACTTAACCAAGAATACGGTTTCAGCTTACGAGAAGCTTGTGAACGTCGATAAAGTAAAAGTTATTTTAGTCGCTAGTTATGGCGGTTTGTTCGCGGTGATGGATAAGGCGGCTCAGGATGGGGTCGTAATAATTAATCCGCTGGATTGTAATAAGGAGGTGGCTAATGCTTCCAAAAATGTGTTTTGTTTAGCGACAGAAACCGAATCAATTGGTATTTCACTAGCCGATCAGATGGCGGCCGAGGGTAAAAAGAGCGCCGGTATTATGTATTCAACCAAAGATACTTTCATGGCGATTGTGGCGAACTCATTCAAGAAAGAGTTTGAAAGTAAGGGTGGTAAAGTACAAATCGAATCATTCAACTATGAAGATAAAGATTTTAGAACTCAATTATTAAAACTTAAGACGGGGAATGTTGAGGGTTTGGTTTTGCTGGGTCATGATGAAACTGGCTTGATTATGAAACAAACTCGAGATTTAGGAATGAAACAATCTTTCTACACCACTGGTACTATTACTAGCCCAATAGCACAGCAATTGGCAGATGGTAAGGCTGAAGGAACGACCTTCGCTTATTGGGATGCTGATGCAACCAACGGTCAAGCTGCAGCTTTTGACGCCAAGTTTAAGGCTTTAGTTGGTCGAGGTCCAATTCTTCCTCTGACCACACACCCAGCCTACGATGCAACAAATATTTTGTTGACCAAGGTATTGCCGGGTATTAAGGGCGAGATTACTGCGAGTGCTGTAAAATCTAGTCTCCTTAAAATCTCAAATTATCAAGGTTCAACTGGTTTAGTGACTATTGATAATAACGGTGCGGCACCAATCGTTGAATCAGCCTTCAAGCTAGTTAAAGGTGTCCCTACAAAAATCTAAACTCGGGACATTGATTATGGTAAACAAAAAACACCCCTTCCTGGGTGTTTTTTGTTCTACCTATCCTCCCTCGCTGTCTCCCACATACTTTGGAAAATAACCTTCATAAATTGGGTGAAGTTGTCACTTTCGATGATGAAGCCAAAGGAATCCTTAGCCGAAGCGATGTACATCACTTTATTATCATAAAGCCAGAGGATGCCATCAAAAATAGTTTTGGTGGATAGCCAACGCACCTCACGCAAGGCGTTTTTATCGGTTTTCAGGAACGGTTTTGAGCCTCGTGGGGCATTTTGGGTGAGGAGGCCGTGAGTCTGGATACCCGCTCGGACTCTTCTTTTCAACCATTTATCAATATAAACATTTCCCAAAATCTCAATAATATTATCCGCCGGGCCCCAATAGTGAACTTCTTTTTGTTTCATTACCAAAGCCTCTTCCATCATATGCCTTATGCCCTCGACTCCTTCATAGAAACGAATCTGGGGGCGGGAAGTGACGGAGTTGAAGATTTTAAATAGAGTTGGCGCTAAGTCTCTCACCTCGTCCAATCGATTCTCGAAAGTTTTAATCAAAACCGCAGGATCCTCGGCGATGATAATATTTTTATTACCTTTTTTAATTTCTGATAAGTAGCCTTGGGCTGTTAGGTCGGCTACCAGATCATATAGAGTCGTTCTTTTAATCAGGGTCTTTCTAGCGATTTGAATAATTGTAGCTTGGCCAACCTCTAGGACTGCTAAATAAACTCTCGCTTTCTTGCCTGTTAAGCCGATTTTTTCTAGTTCCTGAATATTCATTGTGATTATTATCACAATTATGTCGATATTTTCCGACAAAACTGCTTATTGATATATGTTACCATTTGTTTGATAATATGCAAGTATGAAAAAGATAATTATTGCTTTAGTCGTTGTAGCTTTACTAGTAATCGGCGTTTATTTCGGTTTTAATAGAACAAAAACTGGAACCTTAAAGATTGGTGCTTTGTATGCTTTGTCTGGCCCTTCAGCGATCTTTGGTGAGCTTTCGGCTCAGGGGGTAAAAGATGCGGTGAGACATTTTGAAGAGCAAACTGGCATAAAAGTTGATTTAATTTTAGAGGATTCAGCTAATGATCCTAAGGTGGCGGTGTCGGCAGCTAATAAACTATTCGAGATAGATCAAGTAAAATTTGCTGTGACTGGTTTAAGTGGGGTGACCAATGCGGTGGCGCCACTCGCAGAAAAAGCCAAGGTCGTTTTGATTACCGATGCGGCTGGTTATGGTTTGACTAAAGACAAAACCTATTTGTTTCAAGGTTTAGTGCCGTCATTAAATGATGTGAGTAAGCAGGTAAATGCTAATTCGAATTGGAAAAGGGTAGCCATCGTGAACATCAATGATGAGTTTGGAAACATTTGGAAAAACGAATGGCAGAAGACGATTGCCTCGGATCGAGCGGTGGCAACTTTTTCTTTTGAAAAGACAACCACCGATTTCAAGACCGAGGCTTTGAAGATAAAGAAGTTTCAACCAGATGTCTTGGTTGTCGTGGGGTATGGTCCGTCTCTTAATCAAGTTTTTGCTGATTTGTCGACCTTGGGAGTTAAGGTTCCGTATCTGACCTACCTGTCTTGTACTTTTCCTGGTGTTTTGACTGATAAGAGATTTAGTTTGGACGGTAATTACAGTTATGAATATCCTATATCAAAACTCGGCGCCAGCTACTCGACTTTTTACGGTTTAGCCTACGAAAATACTTTGACGGCGCTTTACGCCATGAAGGCAACCAATAATAATCCCGAAAAGGCTCTGTCATATCTCAAAACAAACAAAATTGAAGGGGTCTATGGCGACATTACTTTTAACAAAAACAATGTCGTCGAGCGAGATTTGGTGTTGACTAAGATTGAAGGCGGGAAATGTGTGAGGTAGGGTTAGTTTGTTTTCTCGGCGTTATTCCAAGTAAGCAAGAAGAAGTTACGCAACAGGTCGGTGTAGGCTTCGGAATCAATGACCACAGAGTTTATTTTATTGTTCTTGAATGAGAACAGATCTACTCGGTTGCCATAAATGTTTATTATGCCTGGTAGGAAGAAATTTTCTGGTAGAAACTTTGTTTCTCGAAGGCTATTTGACTGAAAGCCTAATGGTATTTTGCCTTTAGGTATAAGCATTTTTACAAAGATATTCATTTTTTCTCTTTCTTTGAGCCAGTCATCCATAAATTTTGGCATATCGGACGATATGGAATCTGTGGCGGCCGTTAGCATGCTGTTGGTTTTATGCTTTGCGCAATATTCTAATGCCTCCCGCATAACCTTTTTTAAATTATTCGCTCCCTCGTACATTTTTACAGAGTTGGTCTGGTTTTCTTGATTGGAAAGAGTAGTGAGGTCTGGAACGAGGGATTGTAGAAGATCTTCTTTTTCCTTTAGCTCAAATAGAAGTCTTTTTGGACTACCAGCTGAAAAGTGCTGGATGTTATTTTTTTTCCAAGATTCTACCAGGCCTCGTTTTCTTAACGATTCCAAAATATGATAGACGCTAGTTTTTGGTAGCCCAACTCTTTTATAGATAGCAAAAGCAGATGAATCCAGGTGGGAAAGGACGTCTAGATATACGGTGGCTTCGAATTTGCTGAGGCCGTACCGGATCAATTTGTTTAGCGTATTCATAATAAGTCCAAACTTTGGACGACTTTAGTATAGCATAATATGCTTTATATACAAGCTATAATTAAAATGTATTGTTTGCTTATTCTAAAATAAGGACTAGATGGCGATGTTGTGGCACAATACTCATGTGATGAAAAATAAAACAAGGTACATCTTATGGTCGGCGATAACGGTTATAGTAATTTTAGCTGTCCTGACTGGTGTTACAAAATCAAACGACAATAATTTTATTAAAATCGGAGCTGTCTATCCTTTAACGGGGCAGTTTTCTACTTATGGTATTGAATACAAAAGGGGAATTGAATTAGCCGTAAAAGAAATTAACGGTAATGGTGGGGTTGATGGAAAGAGACTGGAAGTTCTTTTTGAGGATGATTGGGGCGATGTTACAAAATCTGTTAGTGCTGTACAAAAGTTAATTAATATAGATGAGGTAAGGTATCTTTTTACCGCTTTTTCTAGCCAGTCACTCGCCTCGGCGCCGGTGGCGGAACAGAATAAAGTTCTTTATATTACAGCCACCGTTTCTCGAGTTGGGACAGGTAACTACGTGTTCAGGGATTATTGGGATATGGAGGAAGTGGGTCGTTCTATTGGTCAGGCCTTGAATAATGATGGCATGAAAAAAGTGGGGATTATGGCTGTAAATTTTGGTGATACCGAGGTCTTTCTGGCCGGGCTTAAATCCGAAGCTGTTAGTTCTCAGTTTTTAGATCAAATGTTTAGCTTTGGAGATTTAGATTTTAAGACTCAAATGGCGAAAATCAAATCTTTTAATCCTGACGCCATTGTGGTTTATGGTTTTCCAGGGTCTGAGACTATAAATATAACCAAACAACTGAAAGTCTTTGGTCTGGATAACAAGAGATTGTATTCGGGTTCCACTGTATATGTTTTACCATTTATGTATGAGCAATTTAAAGAAACTTTAGTAAAGATGAGGGTGGTAGATAATAACTATGATTTAGATTCAAATAATATAAAAGCGATTGAGTTTCAAAAGAATTACAAAATAGCCTATGGTGTGGACTTACTAATTGCCGATGCTACTTATGCCTATGATGACGTTTATGCTTTAAAATGGGCCCTAGAAAAAAGCAAAGATATAAATAATACCAAGGAGGTGGCGGACAACTTACGTCAGATCAAGATGAACGGTGCGGCTGGGGAGCTTTCATTTGATAATTTGGGTAATTCAAACAGAAAAACTTATCTTCAAACTTACACCAAGGATGGCTGGGTGAAGTACTAGTACCTCACAAAAAATACTCCCTCGATTTATCCACATTTTAGTTTAAAATCTGTCTTTTTTCTTGTGTTAGACTGTCGGGCGATATGGGGAAAGATTTTGATCGGTGGAATGAGAAGAAAAAGATTATCAATCTGAAAGACATAGATAATGTGTTTTTTCGCACTAGAGAAGTCTGGTGGTGTCACTTAGGTCTGAATGTCGGATATGAACAAGATGGGAAGGGCGATGAATTTAGAAGACCGGTTTTAATATTCAAAAAGTTTAATGCCGAAACTTTCTGGGGACTTTCTTTGACTTCACAACACAAATTGGGGAAGTACTATTTCAGTTTTGATGTTTTTAGTGTTGAGACCAAGAATACAGTCAACCTTTCTCAAATAAAGTTAATCGATAGCAAGAGATTGATTGATAAAATCGGTTATATTAATGAGGAAAATTTTTTAGAAATAAAAAACAGGATGAAAGACGTCATTGATGATAAAGAACGTAAATATGAAACCACCTCTTGTAAAGGTGGTTCCGAGCCCGAAGGCCGTAAGTAGTTAAAGTATAACAAACGTGATTTTGCTGTCAATGGTTTTTTGTTATACTGTATGAATGCCGATTGTGAAAACAGAAAATATCAAGAAGCACTTTGGGGGAGTGAAGGCAGTGGACGGTCTATCTATTTCTTTTCCCGAAGGAAAAATCACCGGCGTGATTGGGCCAAATGGGTCGGGGAAATCAACCTTGGTGAATTTGCTGACCGGTTTTACTCCGTATGATAGTGGTTTGGTGAAAGTGGGCGAGCATACCGTTTTGAAAAAAATCAAAGCCTTTGATATACCCAGTTTTGGCATTACCAGGACCTTTCAAGACGTGCGTTTGTTCGAACAAATGCCGGTTTTGGACAATATTTTGATTGTGATTACTTCGAGGGGCGTCTTCGGATCTCTTTTTGAAAAGCATAAAAAATTTCATCTGGATATTGCCGAGCAAGTTTTGAAAAAAGTGAATTTGTGGGAAAAAAGAAATGAACTCGCTCACAATCTATCTTACGGGCAGAGGAAATTATTAGAAATCGGGCGAGTGTTGGCGATGGATTTGGGAGAAGATGATGGTTTGCATACGATCTTTTTTGACGAGCCTTTTGCTGGGCTGTTTCCCGAGATGATTCAAATCGTTTCTGGTCTTTTAAAGGAATTGCGGACTCAGGGCAAAACTGTGGTGCTGATCGAGCATAATATGGACCTCATTCGCGACCTGTCCGACCATGTGATCGTTTTAGATAGCGGCAAACTATTGGCCGAGGGTGAGCCCGTGAGTGTCCTGTCTAAGCCCGAAGTCATCGAGGCGTATTTGGGGAAGTAACAAAAAACCACCCATGATGCGGGTGGTTTTTTGTTGGCTTATTGGGCCGAGATAACCTTGCCATCCTTGATCATTTTGACCGATGGTTCGGTGATGAAGAAACCTTCACTGTCGATCTTTACCTGTCCAAAGACCGGAGAATTCCAGTCACCCATTTGGGTGATGGCCGCCGGTAGATCTTTAGGCGCGATCACGGTGTCCGATTTCTCTTGAAGCTTGATGAGTAGGCTGACCAAGTCGTAGACGTAAGATGAGCCGGCTTGTGGATCGGTGCCGTAAGCTGACTTAAACTTAGCGGTAAAGTTCGGCACGATTGAATCTGAGACGAACCAGGAACCTTCAAACAATTCCGGATTGCTGCTCCATTCAAATGTCTCGACTGACGTAACGGGTATATTTACACCCAACTCTTTCATTTGACGAGCGGCGATTTCAATTTCTGGTGAGAACATCTCTAAAATAACAATGTCTGGGTTAGCTTTCTTTATTTTAGTAATAATTGTTTTAAAATCTTTCTCTCCAATATTTGTTAGATCATAAGAAACAATCTCTACACCAGAACCTTTTACAAATTCTTTTACTGCATCAGTAACCGCTAAAGGACCGGGATGATTGGTATCAATAATTGATACTTTTTTGTATCCTCTCTGGATCAACTCCTGTGCCAGTAATTGTCCCTCCTTGAATGGCGGAGTCCAGTGAACGTAGTTGTACACTCCTTTAGCGACCGTTGGATCAGAGGCAAGAGCGAATTCAACTGTCTGTCCCTTTTCTGCAATGCTATTGATAGCATTACCGGTACCAGAACCGAATTCGATTATCGCCAAAACTTTGTCCACGTTGATGAGTTTACTTGCTGTGCTCGCGGCAATTTTTGGACTGAACTGATCGTCTTCGAAAACTAATTCATAATTGTATTTCGTCTTGCCGGCATCCTTCAAGGCCAGCTCGGCTGCTTTCTTAGCTGGTTCACCGAGAAAGGCGACACCACCAGAGAGGGGAAGACTCAAACCGATTTTTACCGTTTGCTTCTCGCTCGTTTGTGATTTAGTTTCTTTTTGACTAAAGATTAGGATACCGACGATGACGACAATAATTGCTAATATAATTCCAAGATATTTTTTCATAAATGTTTTAAATGTTAATTTTTAAATTAATAAGCCTGTTTTGACCGAAATTTCAACGTGCTTGTTCTGATACAAGTATACACGGTTGTCAATACTTTAGGTGAAGCAAATGACAAATAAGGCTAAAATAGCTTTATTTTAATAGGATTTAGGCCTAGGTGGGTTATTTTGTCGGTTTAGTTTGACAATAAATTTGGCACCTGATATACTGTTTATATGCAAATAAAGAATCAATCTCTAGTTAAAAAACTCGAAAGTACAGGTTTTACAGACAAAGAAGCTTTGGTTTATGTGTCCTTGCTTGAGCTCGGTGGGGCCTATCCTTCCAGAATCGCTGAATACTGTGGCCTAAAGCGGGCCACGACTTATAATGTTTTGGCCACACTATCGGTTCGAGGTTTGGTTAATGAAGTAGAAAAAAGAAATAAAATATTTTATCAAATCGATAAACCACATAAACTTGCCCAGTATTCCAATAGTCGAATTGAAATGGCTAAGTCGAGTTTAGAGAGAATCGAAAAAATCTTGCCGGATATTGAAGAAATCTTTTCTTTGATGGCCGATCGTCCCAAAGTTTTATTCTTCGAGGGTCCAGACACTATTTTAAATATTTGTAATGATGCAGTTTCTCGAGAGGGTAATTATGAGATGATGGCCTTTTCCAATGCTGATAAATTTAAAAATGTTATGACCCCAATACAGTTGAAAGCTTTTATTAAAGCAAAGGAGCGTTTGAATATTACTACCAGAGGGATTCTTCCTGACACACCAGAGAATCGGTCTTACAGCCCAGAGGTATTTGAGAATATAAAAAAAGAATTGTGGCCCAAGGCACGCTATATACCAGCCGAAAAGTTTCCTTATGAAGCCGAGATTACTATTTATGGCAAAAATAAAGTTTCAATTGTAAAACTTGGCGGTCTAAATATTATCGGGGTAATCATCGAAGACCAAATCATTCACGATATGATGAAAATGGTCTTCGAGATCGCCTGGGGGAATGGGGAGCTTCGGGAGTAGCTGTGTCTTATTTGGCTACCACAGTTTTTATGACTGCCTTAGATACAACTGAACCGTTCTGATCCATGGAGATACGACCGATAGAACCGTCAAAGTCTTTTATTTTTAATAGTTCCGAAGCGATTTTTTCTGTTGTGACCGAACCTCGAACATTTTCAGTCGCTGTAATAAGCATAGATATAACGTCGTGAACATTACCCGTTCCTACTATTGGGGCGACACTATACTTAGCTTTGAATGTATTTTTAAAGGCTTCTGTCACATCACTGGCGGTAGAATACCAGGAGCCAGCAAATAATTTTGGATCGGTGGTGGCGTCTAAGCCCTCGAAGGACGTCATGGGAACCTTTATGCCAGTTTCTCGTATTTGTCTACCAAGTATCTCAAGCTCAGGAGAGTAGTTTACCATGATGATCTGTTCAGGTTGATTTAGCTTAACTTTAGCAGCTAAAGTTCTGAAGTCTCTTGTCCCGACATTAAATTTTTCGTCATCAATTATTCGAATATTAGTATTTTTTAATTGCTCCTTTAGTTCATTGGTTGTGGAAATCATACCGTCTTGGTTCATTGTCAAAATACTTACAGTTTTAATATTGTTTTTGATAAGTTCAGCCACCATGGTGGTGACTTCTTCTTTTGGGGAAGTCCAATGGTTAAAATTATATTTACCATCAGCGATCTTTTGATCCGAGGCGACAGTAAAGTGCAGAATTTTATTTGTTTCTGCTAGTGGTTTCACCGAATTACCACCGGATGAACCAAAGGTCACCAAGACATTTACTTTATCAACCGAAATTAGTTTTTGGGCAGCTGTGACGGCTTTTTTTCCATCAAACTGATCGTCCTCAAAGACCAACTCGTATTTATGTTTAGTGTCTTTGAAATTTTCCAAAGCCATTTCCGCGCCATACTTAGCCGGCTCGCCAATAAAAGACAGATCTCCGCTTAGAGGGAGAATAACACCGATTTTTATCGGAGCTGTCTCTGTTCTTGTGCTCTGTATTGTAAAACCAAAGACTATTAGTGCAATGGCGACTATACTTATAATTATTTTGTTTTTCATGTCTTTAAATTATCCTATTAAATAACTCTGTAATTATAATAGAAATTGTCAATAAGTCACGAAATATGACTATACGATAAAAGTAAACTTTTTAACTTTCTAAAATAGGCTGTGGATAAAGGGCTTTACAACATAATTGGCTGTGATATACTGTTGTCATAAATAACGACAATGGAAGAATTATTTAAAAAATTAGTGGATTACGGCCTAGAAGAAAGAGAGGCCTCTTTGTATTTGGCCAGTCTTGAGCTGGGTGAATCCGGCATGTCCGCTATCGCCAAAAGGGCTAAAATCAAGCGTTCTACGGCCTATTTAACATTTAAAGGATTGGAGGCAAGGGGTTTGATGGGTAGTTTAAAAATGAGAGACGGCCTGCACTTTATTGCTACCAAACCCGAGATGTTTTTCACCAGAGAAGAGCGAAGACTCAAAGAGCTTTCTAGTTTATTGCCTCAGTTTAAAGCCTTAGCTAGCAGTAAACCTTATCAACCAAAGATAGTTTTGTATGAAGGTAAGGAGGCCTTTAAGGTGGTAGCTGAGGACAGCCTAAAGACGCCCGGCGCAGTTTTACGTTATATTGGGTCATTAAAAGAATTACATCAGGTCGTAAGTGAGGAGTACGACTTAAATCATTATCTACCTAGGCGGGTTAAGATGAATATTTCTATGAGGGGGATTTTTTTTGATGATCTATTTGATAAAACAAAAAAGTGGGTAGGCCAGGAGAATAACGAGAAGGAATTGCGAGAGGTAAAATATTTGCCGACAAAATATAATCATAATACCTCAACTTTAATATACGATGATCGAGTGATTATTTTTGGTGGAGGCAAAGAGCTCGTGGTATTAATGATAGAAAGCAAAGAGATCGCTTTTAGTGAAAAGCAAAAGTTTGATTTGATCTGGGACTTGGTTGAAGAAGAAAAGCAAGTTAAGATATAGGTATTATGCGGAATAACGAACAACTACTGCGGCTCGAAAACATCAGTGTAAATTTTGGCGGGGTGCATGCTCTGAAAGATGTTTCGCTGTCTTTTGATGAGGGGGAAATTGTGGCCTTGATGGGGCCAAATGGGGCGGGGAAGTCTACCGTTTTGAAAGTAATCTTTGGTTTGGTGGAAACCGCTCAGGGAAAGGTTTCTTGGCACGAGCAAGTGATTAAACCAATTTCACACGAGGTGGTAAAAATGGGTATTTCTTTTGTGCCTCAAGGCCGAAGAGTGTTTAGATATTTGACCGTGAAGGAAAATTTAGAACTCGGGGGCATTACGATAAACGACCGTGATATTTTAAAAGAAAGATTGGCTGAGGTTTTAGCTTTATTTCCAGATTTAAAAGCGAAGTTAAATGAAAAAACCGGAAATTTATCTGGCGGGCAACAGCAGATGGTGGCTATCGCTCGAGGTTTGATTACTGATCCAAAATTACTTTTATTAGACGAACCGTCGCTCGGTTTGGCGCCCAAAGTCGTTAAGGAAGTTTTTGAAAAAATAAGGGAGATAAACGAGAAGAGGAAAATGGCGATTGTGATTGTAGAGCACAATATAAAGTCTATTTTAGCAATTACTGATCGGGCATATATTTTGGATAAGGGTGTTTTGGTACATACCGGTGTTGGCGAGGAAATTTTGAGAGATAAAATTTTGGAAAAAGTCTTTTTGGCCAGAATCTAGCCATATCTTTCAAACCTGTTATAATCAAAAGGTTATGATTTTTATTAAAAAATATAGCTTATATTCGATTTTTGCCCTTTCTTTATTAGCCACCCTGGGCAGCTTGTATTTTAGCGATGTTTTGGGCTGGGCACCGTGTATTTTGTGTTGGTATCAAAGAATTTTAGTTTACCCATTAGTTGTAATCAGTGCCGTGGCGATTATTTATAAGGATGCCAAAGCTTATCGCTACATTTTACCCTTGTCTATCTTGGCCACTCTGGTCGCCCTTTTTCATAATTTATTGTATTGGGGAGTGATTCCTGAAAATTTTGTTCCCTGCCGAGACGGCATCTCTTGTACAGATGTTGATTTACAACTGTTCGGC
Organism: uncultured Candidatus Saccharibacteria bacterium; assembly: GCA_964567825.1. Taxonomy (GTDB): domain Bacteria; phylum Patescibacteriota; class Minisyncoccia; order Phycocordibacterales; family GWA1-40-21; genus CAIJXO01. Next base: position 67,539 of record CAZMNX010000001.1, on the reverse strand, counting down.
ATTATTACCATTCCATTTTTATCTTTAATTGCTTCACTTATTATTGTCGGTTTAACTTTAATTTATCGAAAATATGAAAATAAATAGTGAAGTAAAAATGATTGTTGGCATTGTCGTTATCTGCGTAGTTTTACTCGGAGCTTTTATTTGGTTTGCTCCGAAGCCTAATGATGGTAAGGCCCGCGACCTTAGTTTGTTGGTTAGACCAAATAGCCACATGACTGGTACAACAACAGCGAAAGTTACCTTAGTAGAGTTTGGTGATTTTCAATGTCCAGCCTGTGCTACGGTTTCACCTTTTGTAAAACAAATTGCCGATTCTTATAAAACCAACCCCAATTTTAATTTTGTGTATCGTAATTTTCCATTATCTCAACACATTAATGCTTTTCCTTCAGCCGAAGCTGCTGAGGCGGCAAATGCTCAGGGTAAATATTGGGAAATGAGTGAATTACTTTACAAAAATCAAAATGATTGGGCCGAGATAAAAGATCCGACGGCTCTTTTTGTGAGTTACGCTAAAACTGTTGGTTTAGACATTGTAAAATTTAAAGCCGATATTGATCAAAAGAAATTTGCTGATTTTATTCAGGCTGATTTGAATGATGCCAAGGCTTTGGCTTTGGACTACACACCCTTTTTGCTTTTAAATGGGGTAGAGGTTACGGATCTGCAAACTCTTAAAGCCCAGATTGATGCCGCTTTGACACAATAGATTATTCGTGCTAATCTCCTTTTTAGGTTTAGTAGTTTTTTGATGTCTGTTCGGTTGTTGGTTAGTCAATCGGTCCACATTATTGGACCAGAAAGGCAGTGCCATGAGCACAAGCAAGAGTAAGTCGGCGTTCGTTTTGGTGGGTGAGATTTTGAACGGGCACGTCCCGTCGGAGATCTGCACTGTCAATAGAACAGAGGCCCCAGGGGGTTACGAGGAGATCGGTGTCCTGACCGATCCCATGGGGCGGGCGTTCTACCATTACGGTCGCGAGAAAGTGATGGAGTCGCTGTCCGGCGGCCTGATCAGTCTGCCCAATCTCGGCGAGTTCGGCAGGCGGATTCAGAGCGCGCAGCGGGCGAGGGAGGACGGCAACCTGCTGATGCGTTTCGCTTGGGAATGCATTTTGCGCGAGTTGCCGGCCATGCGCGGCATCTTCGACCAGGGAGTGATCTGCTCTGGGTTCCGGGTGTTCGCCAAGAAGGACGGGCTATTCGGTCAGTTCGGTGGTGACGTGAAGAATCCCCATCCGAACTTTCTGGATGAGGTGACTGCAGCTCTGAAGGGCGACAGCGGAACGGCGGCCGAAGCTTCGTTTGACGTGGATTCGCCACTCGAAGAGGGCGAAGCCGAAATGGCGACGATCGATGATCCAGCTCTGCGGGCACTCTGGAACGTTTCGTCTCAGATTCGGGACGATGCCAAAGCCGAGATTCCCTTCATGAACGACAAGACGGGTATGAATGCCTTCGTGGCTTCGCACTCCATCGGTTACGTCAGGAAGGTTCTGGTCGCCATGGAACGCGCGCGAACTCGCAGTGACTTGGCCGCCGATCTGTTCTGGGCGGGGGTGGTCGAGAAGATGCTCGATGGCGAGCAGACGTCCTCACTTGGCCTCCGGGCGGGTTGGATGCTGACGTCGTTCCCGCCACAGGAGGTTATGGTCGGCGTTGGCTGAACGGGGCTCGACAGACATCTAGTTTGGAGGTGGAGAACAAATATGGGAGGCGGTGTGTGGGTTCGATTCCCACCACCGGCCTCTTTTTTGATATTGTATAGTCGGAATATTATTGGACATTTGGGTTTTTTCTTGTTATATTCTTTTCAATCCGCCCATAGCTCAGCTGGTAGAGCAGCTCCCTTTTAAGGAGAAGGTCGTTGGTTCGATTCCAACTGGGCGGACAGTTGACAAATAGTCTATTGTGTGATAACCTTGCGACGGAGATTAAACTTGGTATTTCGCCAAGAGATCTGTGTGTTCGTCAAAACTAAGAGGTTCGAGATGAATGATACATCGAGCAAGTTTCGTTTTCGCATCAGCCTGTCGGGCGTCCTGGTCTGGGGCGGCATTTCGTTGGGCGTTGCGCTCATCGCTTTGCTGTTCTTCCGGGTCGTGTTCGTGACGTTCGTGGACAACTACGAATTTCCGTTCACCTTCAACAAGTACACCGGAGAGATCGAGCATCTTGATCGCACCGGCTACTTCATCCGCAATCCGTTCCATTACAGCGTGCACGCGATCGATCTACGCCCAATTCAGGTGCAGATCACTGGCGGGCTCAACGGAACGTCGTCGGGTGGTGGGGGTGTCGGCAGCATAAGCAGCCGGGTACTGAATGCCAAGCTTGTGCAGTTTGATCCGAAGGGCCTCGACGTTTTTCTGCGCTGGCATGGTCGGAAGGCTGGAGACAGCCGTAACGACCTGGCGGAAATTCTTCGGTGCTACGCGTTTGACAGTGAAGCTGGGCGGGATTGCCCGTTTCTCATCGTCGGCAAAGAGCTTGCGCCGAGTCAGGCTGGTGTGCCTACCGCCTCGGTCGGAAGTGGAAAATGAAAAGGAAGATTGTGGCCGTTCTGGCCTTTGTCCTGCTTTTCTATCTGTCTTTTCTGAACTACACCGACCTCACTCAGGTTGGCCTTGCCAGGAATTGGTTCAATGGCAAGATGTGGTTACAAGAACGAGGCGGATGGCACGTGTCGGCCCCTTGGGTGTGGGTGACACGAATTGACACTCGGCCTATGCGAGTGGCAATAACTTCAGCGGGGCGGGGCTACAGTGCAAAACTCGTCCAGTTCAACCCGCAGGCTTGGCGCGAGTTCGTGCAGACTGAAGGCTGGTACTACTATTGGTGGTACAATCGTTTCTCGTTCAACTTCGGCTATCGCGAAGAGTATCGGGGGATGAGGGACATCATGCGTGGTTACGCCTATGGGGTCAAGCGGTATTCGTTCATTACAATCATCGAGGAATACCAGACAGAGTAAGAGTCTGGGTGGAGGTTAGGGAGGGGTCCGGCGCGAGCACATCGCGCCGGACCTTTTACGTTTTTATAGGATTGGAATATCCACCGCAAACAAACCGGCACCGGTGAGTAGAAGTGAGACACAAATGGTTGCTAGTAGTAAGTAGAAAACAAAATCTCTTTTGAGAACTGATTCTTCTCGGTACTCGATCATTAGTTCGCAGATTGAAATGATTAACAAAATTAAAGCGGTAAGCTGGGTATAAGCACCGATTATCAGTAAAAAGCCACCAACTGTTTCAACAATTCCCAGTAGACCAGTGAAGAATCCGGCTGGGTGAATATTTAAAAGCTTAAACGAGGATACCCATCCCGATCGCTCTTTTCCGAGCTTAAGTGAGCCTAGGTTGAGAAAGAGCAAACCCAAAATAACCCTTAAAATACTTGGTGCAATTAGAGAAAAAGAAAATAATTCGGGGAAAATATTGAAGGTGTGAGGCATGAAAATATTATAGCAAAGTTATCAACTTTTAACTACTTGCGAATATTTAGTGAAAGCTTAGAATGAAAAGATGTCGAAGTATTCACCAAAAAACAAGGTTGAGACCATCGTGGTTTTAGATAATATCCGCAGCACTTTCAATGTGGGCTCAATTTTTCGAACTTCCGATGCCTTGGATATTAGCAAGCTTATACTTTGCGGTACCACTCCCACTCCACGGGATCGTTTTGGGCGGTTACGAGAAGACATTTCCAAAGTTTCTTTGGGTGCTGAAATAAACGTTGATTGGGAATATTTCCCGAAATCTTTATGGGTGATTAAACAATTAAAAAAAGAGGGCTTTAAAATTGTTTGTATTGAACAGTCTGATAAATCAGTGGATTATAAGAAAATAAAATTCACTAAGGGTTCAAAAGTGGCCTTTGTGATTGGCAATGAAGTTGACGGCGTCTCCAGGTCAATTCTAAAACTAGCCGACAAGGTTGCCGAGATTCCCATGCTGGGAAGTAAGGAGTCCCTTAACGTCTCGGTGGCTTTTGGAGTGGCGATGTTTCGGATGCTAGAAATCTAAACTACTTCTGACACCTCGAACAATAATGCGTACCCCTACCGACGTGTTTAATTTTTTGAATAGAAGAACCACATTTTTTACAAGGTAAACCTTTGCGACCATAGACAAAAAGTTTATTGACGAAGTTACCTTTAGTGCCATCGGAGCGACGGTAGTTTCTGGAAGACGTTCCTTTGTGCTTGATGGACAAATTCAGGACGGCAATAATGTTTTTATGCAAATCCTTCAGTTCTTTCGGGCTGACTTTAGCGGCTTTTCGCATCGGTAAAACTCCGGAAAGGAAGGCGGCTTCGTCGGCATAAATATTACCAATACCGGCGATTAGGGTTTGATCAAGAAGTAGTTGTTTCACTGTGCGTCCAGGATATCTTTTAAAAATGTTTTCGAAATGTTCGAGTGTAAAATCGGGGCCGAGTGGTTCTGGGCCGTAATGTTTAGTTGAGTTTTTTAGTTCCTCCCTATTTAAAAGTCGTGACCAACCAAATTTACGTAAATCATTAAAATACAAATGATCGCCGTTACTGAACGAAAAGATTAGGCGAGTGTGCTTACCTGGTGTTTGAACATCGTTCGTTGGATGGCCGCCACCCACGATTTCATCATTTTGGGGAACAAAAATGAGTTGGCCGGTCATTTTTAAATGAAAGGCTAGATGTTTTTCTTTGCCGATATTTAGGATCAGCATCTTAGCTCGGCGATTTAGGCCGGTTATCTTTTGATCAACTAAGTGTTTTTGAAATGTCGCTGGTAAAAGAGGAGAGACCGCCTTGGGCCAGAGTATCTCTACTTTTTTTATTTTCTTTCCAATCAAGGATTTTTCCAGCTCTCTTTTTAGGGTTTCGACTTCGGGTAATTCAGGCATATTTTTAGTTTAAGCCCAATGCTGTAAAAAGTAAAATAGCGTTACAGGTAAATATAATTTTGCTATAATATTTCAATGACCAAAAAACAGATCATTGCCGGCTTACTTTGTCTTTTGGCGATGATCGTTCTTCTCGTTAATTTACTCACCGCAGCCTTTCCACAATATGCCGCTGTTTTCTTTTCTCAAGGTAAAACCGTGAAAGAGGTAGTTTTGAAATATGATAATGCGCCGAGCCAAGGTAAGATTCAGATCTTATTAGTACCGGGCCATGAGCCAGATTATGGTGGGGCAGAGTACGGATCGATTATTGAAAGAGATTTGAATGTGGCCCTGGCGCAAAGACTAGAAGCTTATTTGTCTACTAATGATAAGTTTGAAGTCGTTGTTTCTCGTGATTTTAATAAATGGAACACTGATTTAGATAATTATTTTACCAATAATCTAGCGGCCATTCAGGATTGGAGAAACGAACAGAAAAAGGAGATGACGACCCTGGTGAACGAGGGGAGAATAAATCTAATTGACTCCGTTCAACATAATAGCGCGCCGACTTTGGTTGCAACACACCTTTATGGAATAAATAAGTGGGCCAATGAGAATAAAATTGATATTACCCTGCACATTCACTTTAATGATAATCCTAAAATAAACGGTCGACCAAATTTCAGTGGCTTCGCTATTTATGTACCAGAAAAACAATATTCAAATTCCACTTCTAGTATTGAACTGGCCAATGATTTACTGTCTGGTCTATCGACGGTTAGTGGTGTAAGTACCATGCCCCAAGAATCAGCGGGCGTTGTTCAGGATCAGGATTTAATTGCAATTGGGCGATTTAATACCTCGGACACTTTAAGTGCTTTGATCGAATACGCCTACATTTATGAAGGCAAATTAAGAACTAAAGAAATGCGTCGGGTATTTATGGACAAAATGGCCGAGGCGACAGCTAAGGCCCTGACTAATTTTTTTGAAAAGAAGGCGACCGTTTTTAGCTTAACTTCTTAATCTCTTCCTCGGCCACTTTCGCGTCGCTCCAGGGCTCTTTTTTACCGTTAGCCCGCATGATATAGGGATCGGTACCTTTGCCAGTTATTAATACAGCATCGCCTTTCTGGGCAAGTTTTATGGCCGAAGCGATGGCTTCACGGCGATCAATAATTAATTTTGGTTTTTTATTTTTAATTTCGGCGGCCATTTGCTGGGCGATTTCCAACGGATCGTCGTCATAGGGATCCTCGTCGGTCACGATTATTTCTGAACAATATTTATCAGCAATTGCCGACATTTCTTTTCTTTTCCATTTATCACGACCACCGCCACAGTTTCCTAAAACACAAATCTTTTTTTGAGGAAAGGCTTCGTAAATTGCCTTAAGTGAGTCTGGGGTATGGGCATAATCAACAACCACGTCTATTCCTAAATTATTTGGGATTTTTTGGGCTCGGCCTTTTATTTCGGTTACTTTTTCTAGACCAGTTTTGATTGTCTCCATGGTGATGCCGAGGGCTCGAGTATAAGAAATAGCGGCCAACATATTATAGACATTAAATTTACCAGGCAATTTAGACTCGATTTCAATTTCTTCGCAGACAAATTTGCTACCATTTTCGTGGCACACTATTGGCTCACCATCTTTAAGAGAGTAGGGGGCCTTTTTTTCAACATTAATGGCCAAAAATTTGTGTCCTTCTTTATCATCAATATTTGCGACAATGATTTTATTTTTCTTGGGTGATTTTTCTAGTGCTTTAGCAATTTTTAATTTTGCTTCCAAATATTTTTCAAATGAACCATGCTGTTCGATATGTTCCGGTGCAATGTTGGTAAAAATTAAAGCATCTAAATCTATGAACAGATGACGATACTGTAAAACCGCACCGGAAGAAATCTCAAGTACAATGTAGTCACAATGTTTGTCGACTGCTTGGCGCAAGAATCTTTGAATGAAAAACCGACCAGGCATGGTCATTTTAAGCATATTTGGTTTTGAATCATCTCGGATTTTAAAGCGCAAAGTACTAGCTAGAGCTGTAACAAAACCTGCTTCTTCCAAAATGGCATTAATGAGTTCGACGGTTGAAGTTTTTCCTTTGGTACCGGTCACCGCTACCACTTTAATTTTTCGAGAGGGAAGGCGATAAATTAAAGCTCCAGCCAGCGCTAGACTATAGTGGTAAGCTGGCTGAAAAAAGGTAAAGACTTTTTTCGGAATTATTTTTTTGATACGACGCAAAACTTTTTCTATCATAGTTTTATTTTACTAATTTTTACCCAAATGTTTTAGGGCGGCTTTGACCCGTCCGCTGGTGGTGGTAATGCTTTTATCAATCTCTTGAAGCGCTTCGCGACCTTCCTTGTGGGAGTAACCCAAAGATTTTAGAGCTTCGAGGGCATCGATTTCTTCTTTAAGTCCCATACTCACTTCTTCGTAGCTTCCCAATTTTCCTTTTAGTTCTAAAACAATTTTATCAGCCATTTTTTTACCTAGGCCCGAAACTTTAGTGAGATGGGCTGTTTCGCCGCTGGAAATCGCTTTACGTAGAGAATTAACGGTTGCTACGTTCAATATTCCCAAAGCTGTTTTGGGCCCGACGCCCGAAATGGTGATGAGTAATTCAAAAAAATCTAATTCATCTTTACCAGCGAAACCGTATAAATCTAGGGCATTTTCCCGGACAGCAAGATAGGTCCAAACCCTTACTTCAGCTTCCAACTTGCTTTGATTTAGAAGGGTGCTGGTACTAAAAACTTTATAACCGATATTATTGGTATCAATAACGAGATATTTTTCGGTTTTTAGGATTATTTTGCCAGTAATCTGCGAGATCATAAGCCTAATTATACATATTTTTATGGTAAAAGCTTCTGGTCTAGACAATTGAAAAAAACCATTTTTAATGTATACTATAGATATGAAATTAAGTTTCATTATACCGGCCTATAATGAGGAGGCATATCTACCAATGTGCCTTGAAGCCGTGCTTAAGGAAAAGCAAAAAGGGCTATATGATATGGAGATAATTGTGGTTAATAATGCCAGTACTGATCGAACCAAAGAGGTTGCTTCTTCATTTCCTGGGGTAAAAGTAGTTGATGAGCCCAAGAAGGGTCTATCGGCCGCTAGGCAGGCTGGTTTTCTTGCTTCTTCTGGCGATTTGATTGCTAATATCGATTCTGATTCGGTCCTCACTCCCGGTTGGATCGATACGGTTATGGATCGATTCTCAAAAAATCCCAAGCTTGTCGCCTTAAGTGGCCCGTTCATCTTTCATGATCTACCGATCTATTCGAATCTAATTGTTCGATTACAATATTTGATCGATTATTATTTCTACTTTGTTAATCGTTTTGTTTTGAGAATCAGTTCCTTGTTACAAGGTGGAAACTTTGTGATTCGTCGTTCGGCCTTAGAAAAGATCGGCGGCTTTAATCCGGATTTTTCCTTTTGGGGTGAGGATACTCATATTGCAAAAAAATTAAATCCGCTTGGTCCCGTAGTTTTTACTTTCAAGCTACCAATTTATTCTTCCGGCCGTCGTCTTAAAGAGGAGGGGATTTTGACCATGTGCTATAAGTACTCAATGAACTTCTTTTGGACAATCTTTTTTAACAAACCATTTTTAACTTCTCATATCGATATTCGCAAGCCGGCTAAGGACCAATCCCCATTTAAAACTAGTGTTCAGGATTTTAAACGAGCCATGCTTTATACCAAGGTGAGCCTCTCCCTTTTGGTTTTTGGTTTGATGGGCGGTGGTGCTTATCTTTATGATCGAACGGTTGAAAATGTCGTACCAATTACTGCTTCGGCGGCCGTTGTTTCGATCGAGTCGCCAACTCTGACTCAAAAGATTCACACATCTATTACCAAACTCCACGAGAAAATCAAAACGATTGAGGATAAGTTTGATAGTGATAAATAATCTATGCACGAATACCTCCTGGCGTTTAGTCTAAGTCACTCGATCTTGATTTACGCTGTTGTAGTAATTATTGCCATGTTGGAGGGGCCATTTTTGTCTCTATTTTTAGGCGGTCTATTGTTTGCTGGCTATTTTAGCCTAATTCCACTCTATGTTTCATTAATGTTGGGAGATTTGATCGGAGATGTGGTCTGGTATTATTTGGGATTTCGTTATGGCCACGGCTTCGCCACCCGTTTTGGTAAACGTTTTAACATTACTGAGGATCACATTACCAAGGCTTCGGATTTATTTCACCAGTACAAAAATCCGGTTTTATTTTTGTCTAAGATTAGTAACGGCCTAGGCTTTGCCATCGTTGTTTTATTTACGGCCGGCCTGTCAAAAATTCCTTTTTGGCGCTATGTGTTTATTAATGTCCTCGGTCAATTGATTTGGTCCGGCGTGCTTCTCGCTATCGGCTTTTATTTCGGAAATCTTTATGTGCAGATTACAAGTGTGGCCGGTAAGATATTTTTAGTGGCCGCCGGCCTAGTAATTATTGTCTTAATTTTTAGATATATTAAATATTTAGGCAAGAAATTAGAAAATAACTAAACTGTTATATGGAAAATCAGCACTTATTTTTTTCGATAATTATCCCGGCCCATAACGAGGAGAAGTATATTGAGGCCACGTTAAGACATCTGACCGAGCTCAATTATCCTAAGGACAAGTACACTGTTTTAACTATAGAAAACGGCTCAACCGATAAAACTTTTGAAAAGGCCAGGGCTTTTGCTGGCAACAATATTGAAGTTATTTCCTCTCCGAAAAAAGGAGTTTCGGCGGCGCGAAATCTTGGCATCAGCATGATAAAGGCTGGTAGCGATTGGACGGTTTTTCTTGATGCCGACACCGTCCTGAAGTCAGATTTCTTAAATGATTTAAATATTTTTTTGCAGAATAATAATTCGAAGAACTATGTTGCGGGCACGACCTCACTTGAACCCGATCCTTTTTCTAATAGGGCGAAGTTGTGGTTTGCCTTTTATGATTTGTGCCATCGCTTATTTAAGGTTTCTTATTCAATTCAAATTGTAAAGTCTTCTATTCTTGGAAATATTAAATTTGATGAACAATTATCGGCCGGGGAAGACCTGAAGTTTCTTAAACAAGCGCTTAAATTTGGTAAATTTGTTTTCTTCCAAACCAAAACGGTCCTAACCTCAACCAGACGATTCGAGCGGGTTGGTTGGTGGAGGTTATTTTTTCAGTGGATTGTCGTTGCTAATCTACCTCATTTTTTACAAAAGAAGTCGGATTACAAGATTATTCGCTAAGGACACTTCTTGCATTCTAGTTAACTTTATGTTAAGTTAGGCAGACAGTTAAGTTATAAATAAATCAATGCCGATTACTTCATCAGCCAAAAAAGCCCTACGCGCCTCAAAAAATAAGGCACTTTTTAATGCTCGCCGAAAAGATGCGATTTCTGAGACAGTTAAGAAAATTAAAAAACTAGTATCAGAAAAGAAAGTTAAAGAAGCTGAGGCTTTATTGGCTACCGCTTATCAGGCGATAGATAAAGCTTGCAAGACCCACTTAATTCACAAGAATACGGCTTCAAGAAAGAAATCTAGATTAGCCAAACTTATAGCAAAAAATAGTAAATAAAAAATCACCCAATGAATGGGTGGTTTTTTATTATGGTGCCCCCACCAGGAATCGAACCTGGATTTCTTCCTTCGCAGGGAAGTGTCCTATCCATTGAACGACGAGAGCATTACTCCGCTAGGAGCTTAAAAGAGACTTTAACATAAGAAGACTAAAAACCCAAATACTCCATGATTTTATGAGAGGCCGGTTCTTGCAATTCTTTTTCTTCCAGAAATTCAGATAAAACCGAGGCGACATCGTCTACACTTTCCTCATGGAGGGGAATTATAATGTAAGGCAAGACATTTTTTTTCGAACGCAAAATTATTTTTGGTTCACCGGTACGAGTTTCAATCCAAAAAGCTTCGATCGTCAGATAGGGGTGTAATTCCTTACCAATTACAATACCGCGTTGATTTATTTCATACTCAACCGTGCCGGGCTCACGAATAGTATAAAAAACTAAGATACCGGCAGATAATAAAATTAAAATTCCAAAAAGGGCATTGTGAAAAACGAAGGCTAATATCGCAATGCAGATAGTAATAATTCCCACCGCCCAAAACCAGTCAGTACTCCTTTTGTAATGACTATATTCAGGTGCTTGCCAAGTAAGTGATACTTTTTCCATACTCACACTATTATAGCATAAAAATCAGACACCAAAACAAAACTATCTTTGACAAGCTGTCCCTGTGCTATTACATCGAGAACCAGGACCACAATCGGTCCATTGGAAATCACCATAAGCACATCTTTGACTATTCCATGTGCGGTGAATCATATGTGCCCCCGTATCATATTGAACACAATAAGGTGCCTCTAGTGGATTAGGCTGATTTGCGCAACCACCACAAACTCTGGTCTCATTTAGTAGACATATTCCCGTGGAGCTACAATCCCAATGGCGACGATTATAAGTCTTAACAGTATTGATATTTTGACAACATATAGTACCTACCCAGCGACTATCATTCCCAACTACCACAACCCTACCACCACAACAAACTCGGTCATGGTCACTGATACTGCCATCTGGATTAATGCCCTGCCAAGATTCACTATCGTATATTACGCCATTGCAACAACGTTCGAAACCAGAGTACGGCCTACCGCCACAACATGGCCTGCCATTCGAACAAGGCCCGTTACTCGAACTGCTACCCGAACCCATAGTTGAGACGACGGCGGCGCCGAGATTACTTATGGCATCGCCAGGATTTTTACTTTTTAAAAGAGAAGTAGAAACACCAAAAATGATTGCTAAAACTAGAGTGATGGGCAGAAGATACTTTTGGACTTTAGTCATTAGATTAAGATTAGTAATAAACCCACTAATCTTAACACAGTATTAATTTTAATTACATGAGTCTGTTGACGCAGCCGTAGGTCCAGCAGCTTCAACTTCAGTTCCAAATCCTGGCTGGAAACCTTGGTTACTTAATGTTGTTGAGCATTCGGCTGGTTTCTGGTTAAAAGCGTTGCAAATGGCTGTTTTGACCGCTTCTGGGGTTCTATCGGCTTCGGCTTGAACTCCGTTAATTACTAGGGTTGGGGAGCCCTGCACGCCATATTTAACATTTAAGTCTTGATGAATAAGATACGCGGGGAACTGTCCACCTAGCCAGTTAGCTTTATCGTCGTAAGATTTGCTAATTTTGAATTCTTTGTCAGCCTTAGTAATACAAGCCGTTAGTTTGTATTCGTCAATTTGCGCACCGGCTAAACAAGTATCAAATTTGTCCGTTGAAGCGAAACACTTAAGATAGTTGGTGTATTTTTCGGTTTGCTCTTTTTGGATACAGTACTGTCTGGTATTTTCGTCAACTTCTTTCTTCTCGTGCATGGCGTAATTGACGAATTTTATATCAATATCAGCTTTTTTACCCAATAGTTCCATGACTGGCAAATAAGCTTTTTCCATTTGTAATCCAAACGGACAATAAGACATGACGAACAACTCCACTTTTGGTTTGTCGGTTTTTGGGGCCTCTGTCAAAGGCTGTTGGGCGTTGTCGGTCGCTAGTCGATCAGTATCAATGTTTGCTGAGCAATTTACTCCGCCGTTTAGGGCCATGGAGCCAAGAACAATGAAACCGATAGTACTGATTAATAATATTCCACTAACCAAACCTATAATAAGAGCATTTTTTGGGCCTAGCACCTCCAAAAAGTTTTGGTATTTTTTATCCATTAGATGCACTTATTTTCAGCTGTAATATTTGGATCACATCTCGTCAGACCATACATACTGCAGGGTAAATATACTGGTTTCCACGAGCAGGAAGCTCGGTCCAGATTCCAAGATGTTAAGGTAACATTGTTAGCGCAGCCATTTCTAGGTTTTCGCGCCAAAGAACAACTATTATATTCACACTTCGGACTACCGTCTACCCACTTACAGTTTTTATACTCTTTTGTTATGGTTTTAATTCCAGAACAGCGCGACATAGGATTGGGATAGGGAAGCATAGGATCTGCACCACAACTAACTGAGCAGCCTTCATATGTTTGGGTCCAACCACAGCCCCTTAATACGAAAGTTTTCATTATATGCGTTCCTGGAACACACCCACTTGGATCGGGACCTGGATCACATGTCCACCTTGAACTACTGCTACCCGAACCCATAGTTGAGACGACGGCGGCGCCGAGATTACTTATGGCATCGCCAGGATTTTTACTTTTTAAAAGAGAAGTAGAAACACCAAAAATGATTGCTAAAACTAGAGTGATGGGCAGAAGATACTTTTGGACTTTAGTCATTAGATTAAGATTAGTAATAAATAATTAATATCTAACAATTGTATCATAATCGGTATTTACCTTGCAATAAGATGCTTAAGAAGCCTGTTCTTTGGGTAAATTTGTTGAAATATGCTATTATTTTCACACAAACATGAAAGAAATTAAGCGAATGATTCGTTATTGTGTGGTGGGGACTACCGGTACGATTATTGACCTAGTTTTTTTGTTTGTTTTGGTTGAATATTTGGGTTTTGGCGTCATTTGGGGTGCCACCATCTCCTTTATCTTGGCGGCCACCAATAACTTCATTTGGAATAAGCTCTGGACTTTTGGTAATAAAAGCAAGGCTTATCACCACCAATATCTGAAATTTTTGATAATTTCGTTGGTTGGTTTGGGTATCACCCTCTTGCTTATGTATTTTTTACACATTGTCGCTGGTCTGTGGTACATCTTGGCTAAAATAATCACTTCTTTGCTGGTCTTATACTGGAATTATTGGGGCAATAAGCGTTGGACCTTTAAAATTTTTGAAAAAAAAGAATTTTTAGAAGTGAAATATGATTTTGATTATTCGATTGTGATTCCGGCCTATAATGAAGGCGATAGAATTCTCCGAACTTTGGCATCTATTGATAATTTTTTTAAATCTTTTGGCCACAAGTGCGAGGTCATAGTAGTGAATGATGGATCTAGGGATGATACTTCGAAAAAAGTGTCGGATTTTAAATTCAACACAGCGGTGTTGAAAAAAATTGATGTAATTCCGAATCAAGGAAAAGGTAATGCGGTCAAGCTTGGGATAGAAAATAGTAGGGGAAGATATATTTTGTTTACGGATGCCGATAGTTCTACTCCGATCGAAGAACTTCTAAACCTACAAAAATATATTGGTGAATTTGACGTTGTAATTGGTTCACGAAAGCTAAAGGAGAGCGTAATCGAACTGAAACAGCCCCTTTATCGGAAAATAATCAGCCGCGCGGGTTCAATTTTAAGTTCTACCCTTATTAAGGATATTAAGGATACACAATGTGGTTTTAAATTGATGAAAAGCCAGGTTGCCAAAGAAATTTTTGGTAAACAACAAATTAAAAGATTTGGTTTTGATTTGGAGTTTTTGGCTGTGTCGCAATTTTATGATTATAAAATACTGGAGGTACCGATTCGATGGAAAGATGACCGGGCTTCGAGTTTGCGACCAGTGCGGGACACGTTGCTGACTTTAAGAGATTTTTTGTTCATCCAGTATAATTTTTTACGCAATAAATACTAATGAAAAAAGCTTATTATTTTGCAATTGGTGTCATCGTCGCTTTCGGTGTATTTTTACGAATCTATCCTCTAAATTTTCCATTCTCGCATGATGAATGGTATACCTACGATATTATCGGTAGAGGTTTTGTAGACATGAATGTGCAAATGTACAATGATGTTCATGTTCCTTTATATTTTTATATAGCTAAACTTTTCAGTATTATTTTTGGTATGTCTGAAATTAACTTGCGAATATTATCAGTAATTTTTGGAGTGATCGGTATTATTGTCTTTGCTAAGTTTGCCCTGGACTTTTTTGGTAAAAGAGCCGCACTTTTGGCTACCGGTGTCGTTTCTCTCTCTATTTTTCATATGTCCTACTCCCAAATAGCGAGAATGTATTCGTTGTTATTTCTTTTGGCCGTAATCTCCCTATACTTTTTATTTAGTTTATTATTTAAACCAAAAAAATATTCTAGACCGGGCTATATTTTTGCCAATTTAGCCCTCCTATATACTCATATTTTTGGAGTATTCGTATTATTGTTTAATGTAGTTATCTTATATAAATTTAGGCAGAAAATCGTTGATTCTAAAAAATTAATCTGGTCACATTTGATAATTTTTGTGGCGGCTTTGCCGGTCTGGTTCTTTATTTTGGTTCAAATTATTCGGAAAATTAATGGAACGTCATATGGCAATTGGATGCCACCGACAAAATTTAGTGATATTTATGCCACTTTTAGTGCAATGTCGTCAAACGATATTTTAGTAATTCCATTTTTGATTTTATTCGCCTATTTTATTGCGAGCCATTTTATTCGAAAAAATGAAGATCATAAAAATAGTAACTCTTACCTGACCGAAAGAATTTTAATTATTGGTCTCGGTGTCTGCTTCGCTTTTCCTTCTATTATTACTTTGATTACACCCCTATTCGCCTGGCGTTATTTTTTCATAATGTACCCCATTTTTATTCTGTGTATTTGCTTGGTTCTAGAAAAGATTTTTTTTCAAAACAAGGCTGCTTACTTTATTTTAGTTTTTGCTGTTTTTATTTTGTTAGGCTTGTCGGATATTGTTGATATCAATAAAAAAAATGGGGATCAAATCCAGCAGAGTTTGTGTGTTCAGGTGATTAAAAATCAGATAGCAAAATATGAAAAATTAAATACTGCCTTTGTGACCAGTCGCTGGCTCAACGAATGGGTGGAGAAACACCGGCCAATTATCGCCGCTCACCAACATTTTGAAGATATTTTTTTAGTAAAGACTATATTAATTAATGACTACCATACTGATATAAGTTATTTATTAAGAGATCATAAATATATCATGAACGTTAGCCCGTCGGAGTGGGGTGAAACTTTTATTAGGACTGATAATTTAAAAGGAATCGCCAAAGGGGACTGTTACGGCTACCATTATAAGATTTATGGTAAGATATAGATAATATGGACAGGAATTTTACTTTTATAATCATGGGAGCGACAGGGGATCTGGCTAAGTTAAAACTCATTCCGGCTCTATATACTCTTCTTAAGCTCAATACGATTTCTAAAGTGGCTCTGATTGGCGTGGCCCGTTCAGACGTTTCGATTCAATCGATTCTAGCTGAGGCCAAACAAAATATTAAAAATATTGACGAGGCGGTTTGGACCAAACTCTGTAACTCGGCCTATTATCAGAGACTAGATTTTGATCAGACGGCTGATTTCGAAAGTTTAAAAAATAAAATTTTAGAAATTGAACAAAGAGAGGGCTTGTCTGGAAATCGTTTATTTTATCTCGCCACCCTACCTGAACATTTTACGGTTGCCAGTGAGAATTTAGCGAAGGTTGGCTTAGTAAATAGTAAAGATAATAAATGGGAGAGAGTACTTTACGAAAAGCCGTTTGGCGATGGTTTGTCTTCGGCTCAAAAAATTAATAAAAGCATTGATAAAGTTTTTGCTGAAAAAAATGTTTTTCGTGTGGACCATTATCTCGGTAAGGAATTAGTGGGGAATATTGCTTTGCTGCGTTTTACCAATCGGATTCTTGAGCCTTTATGGAATAATAAGCACATTGACTCCGTACAAATTATTCGTGATGAGGATTTCGGCATCAAAAATCGTGGTAATTATTTTGATAAATACGGTGCCGTAAAAGACATGTTACAAAATCATATTTTGCAAATGGTTTCACTTGTGGCCATGGAGTCACCAAAGTTTCTTTCCGGCGAATATTTGCGTGATCAGAAAGTAAAAGTTTTAAAGAAGACAAAAATTAAAGATCTAATTTTGGGGCAGTACGAGGGTTATGCTCAAGAAAAAGGAGTCAGCACCGATTCTAGAACAGAAACTTTTTTTGCAGCCAAACTGGAAATAAATAATAAGAGATGGCGGGGAGTGCCGTTCTTTGTTCGTTCTGGTAAAAATATGAACAAGAAAGAAGCAGTAATTCATATTCGATTTAAACCAGTAGACTGCTTGCTTTCAAAAACCTGCCCTTCCGACAGTAACTATCTAACTATCAGAATTGAACCAGAAGAGGGTTTTTCTTTTGAACTTAATTCCAAATCCTTACGAAGAGGTTTTGAGGTTGAAACTGTTGATATGGAATATTGCCATCATTGCACACATGGCGAGAATACCCCGGAGGCTTATGAAGTTTTATTAGAGCAGGCCTTGTCTGGCGAACAGTCGGTTTTTGTGCGAAATGATGAAGTCGAATTAGCCTGGAAGGTGGTAGACAAAATTGACCGTCGAAATTTGGAAGTTTATAAATATCCAATTGGTAGTTCTGGACCAAAAGAACTAGCCGATTGGAATAAGAAAAATAATATTATATGGAAAAGTTAAAAATTGGTTTTATCGGTCTCGGCCGCATGGGCTCAAATATGGTTTTGAATTTACTTGATCATAAATATGAAGTGGTAGTTTTTAATCGTACTCAGGAAAAAATGCAAGAAGTGGTTAAGGTTGGAGCGGCGCCATCGTCTTCAGTTTCTGAGTTGGTAAAATTATTGCCAGAAAAGAAAGTAATCTGGCTCATGGTGAACGCTGGTGAAGCCTTGGATCAAGTGCTTGGCGAGCTCACCCCACTTTTAAATGAGGGCGATATCGTGATCGACGGCGGTAATTCTTATTATAAAGATTCCCAAGCTCGTTACGCCAAATTAAAGAAGGTGGGCGTGAGTTTTATGGATTGTGGTACTTCTGGTGGAATGGGCGGGGCCCGAAATGGAGCGTGCCTCATGATTGGTGGTGATAAAGAAAGTTTTGAATACACTAAAAATGTTTTTAAAGATTTAGCTGGGCCAGAAGGTTTTGCTTATTTGGGAAATTCCGGTGCCGGCCACTTTGTAAAGATGGTGCACAACGGGATCGAATATGGCATGATGTCGGCCCTTGGCGAAGGTTTTGAAGTAATAAAGAATTCCAGCCTGAATGTGGATTTAAAAGAAGTTGCTAAAGTTTATTCTCACGGTAGTATTGTGGACAGTAAATTAATGACCTGGCTGGCTGAATCTTTTAATGAGACCGGTTACCTGGATGCTATTTCTGGTAATGTGCCAAAAGGGGAGACGGAAGAGGAGATGAAAAAACTTTTAGCTGAGGCTGATGGTAAGATGCCTAGCTTGGAGAATGCGCTTGAGGTCCGTGAGCAGTCACGCACTACACCAACTTACGCTGGTAAATTAATTTCCGCTATGCGTAATAAATTCGGTGGGCATAAAGTGAATAAGGCGGAATAAGATTTAAGCTTGAAAATACTCTTAAAATATGGCAATATTTCAAGCACGGAGGAGTGCCTGAGTGGTTTAAAGGAACAGTCTTGAAAACTGTCGCGCTCGCAAGGGTGCCGTGAGTTCGAATCTCACCTCCTCCGCCAATAATATTTAGGTGTCATATTGCAATTAGTGCGTTTTTGTAGTACTATAATAAACGTCATGAAAGACAAATTTTACATTCTGTTCAAGAACTTTAAGGGAGCAACTACTCAGGCTGTTTTGTGCTGGGTAAAATTTCAAAAAAACTAACTTAATTCTAGCGTTTAACCATCTTTTTTGAAAAACCGGCACTAGCTGGTTTTTTTTAATTCTTAACAAAAAAATGATTACCGTAAAAAATATAACAAAATCGATACTAGGTGAGCCCCTCTTTGAAAAGGTGTCTTTTACCTTGGACAAAAAAGATAAAATCGGCTTAGTTGGACCAAATGGTTCTGGTAAATCAACCCTTATGAAGATAATCGTTGGTGAAATAGAAGCAGATGGGGGTAATGTTCAGATAGATCACGAAAGAGTTGGCTATTTGCCACAACAACCGTCCCATCAGGGTACTGACACAATAAAGAGTTTCCTATCAATCGACGAAAGCGTCGGTAGGGCGAAATCAATTCTTGAAAAAGTTGGGCTTAGCAAGGTAGCAACTGACACATTAGTAAATAAATTAAGCGGAGGGCAAAAAACCAGACTAGCCCTAGCAAAAATATTACTTGAAGGGGCCGGCATTTTACTACTTGATGAACCGACAAACCATTTGGATAAGAAGGGTGTAGAGTGGCTCGAAAGCCTCATTAAGGATTTTAAGGGGGCAATCTTACTAATCTCTCACGATAGAAAATTACTTGATAACTGTGTAAGTAAGATATTAGAAATTAATCCTGTAAATCATAAATTTACTCAATACGTTGGAGGTTATAGTGACTACGTGACGGAGAGGAACAATCAGCTTTTGAGGCAGGAGGATAATTATTGGCGACAGCAAAAAGAAAAGAAGCGGATGGAACTTTGGTTAGCTCTAAAAAAACAAGAGGCACATGTGCATCCAGATCCTGCCAAGGGCAAGCAGATCAGGGCGATGGAAAAAAGATTAGAAAGAGAAATTTACAGTCAAGAAATCATCAAGCCAAGAGAATACAATAAGATTCGGGGGCTCGACCTAAAAGGAGAAACAGCTGCCTCCAAACTTATAATTAGAGTTAAAGAGGTGACCAAAAGATTTGCCGAAAAAAATATTCTTTGGAGAATCAATCTTGAGGTAAGAGGAGGAGAAAGGATTTTACTTTCCGGGGATAATGGTTCGGGAAAAACAACTTTACTTAAAATAATAGCCGGCGACCTCGCGCTAGATGAGGGAAACGTAAGAATTGGTGAAAAAGTTCATATCGGTTACTTTGCCCAAGAGCATGAAAACTTAGACCCGAATAAGACTGTAATTGAAGAATTCTTAAACACTGATAGATTAATTGGCACGACAAGGGATCCTAGGGCCATCTTGGGCGCCTTTATTTTTCGTGGACAGGATATTTTTAAAAAAGTTTCCGATTTAAGTCTGGGTGAAAGGGTGAGGCTTATTTTCGCTAAATTAACAAATCAAGAAAACGAGCTACTCGTTTTGGACGAGCCGACAAATCATCTCGACATTATTTCTCGAGAAATAATTGAAAGCGCGTTGGTCGATTATAAGGGCTCTATCATTGTAGTTTCTCACGATCGCTATTTTATCGAAAAGATATCAATTACTCGTACCCTGACTATCCGTGGGGGAACGATTGTTTAAAGCTGTTCCAACGTCGTCCCATATCCTCCGCAAATAAATTTTGCTACAATAGCCGTTCGATGGATAGTGATAAATTTAATAAAGAATATTGGAAAAATATTCAACCCGAAAAAATTCTATCAGGGACAGTATTTCCCGGCCCAGAATTGACCAACCACCTGAAGGTGAGAAGTAATATTCTCGATGTCGGTTGTGGAATAGGGAAAGTCTCTGATTTTTTATTTAGAAAAGGATATACGGTTACTGGGGTTGACCTAAATGTGAAAGCCTTAAAAGAGGGTAAAAAGATAAATGGCAATATTAGTTATAAGAGAGCAGACATAACTAACGAACTCCCTTTTGCCAATGAGACATTCGATGCGGTCGTTGTTCCGTATGTCTTTGCTAGTATTATTTCTAAGAAAAAGCAAATAGCTGCCGCTAAAGAAATAATACGCGTTCTAAAAAGTGGAGGATATCTGTGGCTTTGTGATGCGACCTATTCACCCGACTATAAAAGTAGATATCAAATTGCTAAAAAAATCCTAGGGGAAGATAGTGTCGGTTTTTCTTACGACAAGAATAACAAAATTGAAAGGGTTATTCGACACTACGAACAGGATGATTTTAATGCGCTATTTGCTGGCTTATCAAAAATCTATTTATCAAAAATTTCTTTTTCATCTCCGCATTCAGGAGTGACTATTAAAAGTCTAAAGATTGTATATCAGAAATAACACGGTTCGTCTTCACTTTCTATCAATACTGCTCCAACGTCGTCCCATATCCTCCGCATTTGACTTTTTATAATAAATATGCTAGAGTTATATATAGGGTTCTAGTCAGGTGTTGAAATAACGGATAGAACAGGAGATTCACCGTGAAGATAATTCGTTACAAGAAGACGGGTGGGGGGATTGAGTTGGTGAGCAGCGCGGACACGAATAACATTTCGTTTGCCGGCCCCATCGTCAGGCGTTACGAGGCCCTCTTTCAGGGGGTACCCATACACGGCGGACAAGAGTGGAAGACACTCAGCTCAGAAGAGCTTGTGAATCTTTTTCGGCAAGCGGCCGATCAGATTCACGATCGCCTCCAGTGGGAACGCAACGTCGCGGTTTGGACGCACGAGGCTCGCTCACGCATTGTGCGGTGGTGGCAAGAGCGTCGAGGATGGAGCGCACCAGCCGTTCCGTCTTCGCACGCCATCGTCATGGGTATGGCGAATCGGTGCGTTGCCTTGGCTGACTGGATGAAGGAACATCAGTATCGCCCCTTTTACCAGGGCAGCGATATGAGCGACTTCATCGAAAAGCCGAGAACTGTGGCCAGGCGGTTGCAGGGCGGTGGCTGGTAAATGGTCTGAGAGAACCAAGAATCTTCTCGCTACGGCCTCGTACGGGGGATGAAGGGTGCCTCGCACACTTCACGCCACTTGTGTGCGAGGCCTTTTCATTTGTCTAAAATCTCCATTCTATCCAAAGACCTGCGGGTAAGTATTTTTCGTTGATGACTTTTAACTTGATAGAATGGTATGATATTTTTATGTTTAAGCGAAAAATAAAAACACATGGAGGGATTAAAAGGTGATTTGTATAAGATAGCGGCGGATAATTTGCAGCTCAATTTGGCTGAGGGTGGTTTTCAAGCGACAGGCGCTAAAGTTTTAGAAGAGGCAAAACTGAAACCGGTTTACGCTCTCGAGCAGTCTGATGAAGCGGCTTTTACTGAGGCTAGAGAAAAATTGAATACTGAAGCTGGAATTATTATTGCTAATCATCCTGGTTATTATGATACTTTTACCATTCTAAATGCCTTAAAAAGAAAAGATTTAAAAATTGTTATCAATGAATCGAACTATAATTTTTTTGCACCAATTGTGGGTGAAGAGCTCTTAATTAAAGCGACTGATGATCCGACCGAGGCCCTATCTTTTATCAGAACAATAAAGGAGCACATTGAAAGCGGGGGAATTGTTTTACTGTATCCAACTGGCGGTACTGATAGAATTGGTAAAAAAAATCCCAGATTTAAATTTAAAGATGGTATATCGGTAATTTTACGAAAATGTTTAGCTCCAACAAGTATGGTTTATACATTTTATATTGAACCAGAAGACCTCCGCCCGGTAGCCGATGAAAAAATTTCCCGAACAGCTGGAGTGGTATCGGCCATAGCTGGTCATCCAGCTTTAAATATAAATAATCTGAAAGACAAGGCTGAGGTTCACGTTAAAGAAAGATATTCTACCGCCAAGGAGTGGCAGGATTTAATAAGTGAGGCAGATAAAGAGGAAAAAAGCGAGATTTTGACAGAGCATTTTAAGGAGATTTTTGGCTAGCATTTCTTTATTTTAGATATGTTGACATAGTTTTAGTTGTATATTAGTCTATTAATTAGAAGTGTGACCGAACTGTAACGTCTAACGAGGGAAATACGATGACTACCAAGTTGTCTGTGTTCGAGTCTGCGCGTCGGATCTTTAACAACACTGCGGTTGTGGTCGATACCGGCGGTTCAGACCGGGAGTATCAGCCCGGCGAGCTTTCGGTGGGGACGATGATGGATCCCATGATCCGCAACTTCTACTGTGAAGGCGAGCGGCTTCGCTTGCTCATGCTCGACGAGGAGGAAAGCTTCACGCAGACCTATCGGCGGGAACGCCCGTGTTTTGAGGCCTTGGTCAGCCACCAGGAGCGGCAGACAGAAATCGACGCTATTCGCGTGATGATGAACGATCTTTTCTGGCAGGGGGTATTGCATACCTTCCCCGGGAATTGGAACGACATCGCCCTGCGCGACGGCTGGTTGGTGGTTTCTCCGAGTGGTCGAGCTTCGTCGACACCTTTGTTTGAGACGCCTGATCACTTGGCGCTGACCTTCTTCGGCGATTTGCGCCGAGCGATGTCCGGGCCGGAGGTGAGTGCGGCGCAGGTCGAGGGGGAAAGGTTTCCTCTGGTTAGCCTTGAACGTGAGGAGACCATCATCGGGGAAATCGTTTCTCCGGTCGTGTTGGGTGTCGGCGTGGTCCTCGAGCGCCTCAGTCGGGTGCCGGAGCTCAAGCCGGTCCATCAGGTCAGGGCTTCATCTGAAGCCGAAGCGAGGTGTCTGATTGAGGCGGCTGTTACGCGCAACCGTTACGTCACGGAACAAGTTTCGATGGCACGTCAGATCTTCTGGCGTGGCGTGCGGGACACGGTTCCGAAGGCTGATGGGCACAACAACCTCGGGCTGCGCAAGGGGTGGAAGGTTGTTCACATTCCGGCCGAGGACTCCGAGATTGCCATGGAGGAAGCAGCCAAGCAGATGCTCGAGCGGCTCCGGCAGATCCTCGACCGGCAGGGTTGAGCCGTCTGTCTGTACAAAGAAAGCAGGAAGAAAAAAAGGGGGGTGGGGCGCGAAATATTCGCCCCACCCCTTTGACATATTTATTGATTGTTTGTTTTAGTGTAAGATGGGGAGATGCGATATCTAGGAATTGATTTTGGCGAAAAAAGAGTGGGGATTGCTATGTCTGATGATGAAGGAAGGATTGCCTTTCCTCAAATTGTTTTAACCAACGATAGTGATTTATTGAAAAATATAGCTAATTTGTGTATTAAAAATAATGTGGAAGTAGTGGTGATGGGCGAATCGCGTGATTTTCATGGGAAAATTAATGAGATCATGTGGAAGATCGATGGTTTTAGAAAACAGCTGGAATTAATCGGCCTAAAAGTTATTTTCGAGCCAGAATTTATGACTTCAATTCAGGCAAGCCAGATTACTGGGGAAAATGATATGATCGATGCTTCAGCAGCGGCGATAATTTTACAAAGTTATATTGATAAAAATAAATAATTATGACTGATGAAATAAAAATAAATTACGACGATTTTAAAAAAGTAGAAATCAAGATTGGCCAGATCCTAGCTGTTGAAAAAATTGAAAATTCGGAGAAGCTTCTGAAGTTGTCTGTTGATTTTGCTGAAGGTGCGCCCCGTCAAATTGTCTCGGGGATCTCTAAATATTTTCCTGATTTAAGTATCCTAGTTGGAAAAAAGTGTGCTTTTGTTACTAACTTAGAACCAAGATCACTAATGGGCTTGGAAAGTAATGGCATGGTTTTGGCGGTTGGGGGCGGGGAGGAGGCCTTTTCACTTTTTGAAGTTGGAGTCGATGTTAAGCCGGGCGCTAAAGCTAAATAAGATGCCGCACATTTTCGATATAATGTATTTGATTCAGGTGGTCGGTTTATTCGGCGTGTTGACTATAGTTTTTGTTGAATCAGGCCTATTTTTTGGTTTTTTCTTACCGGGGGATTCGCTTCTATTTACAGCTGGTTTTGTAGCATCTCAGGGCTTATTCAACTTTCCGATTTTGCTTCTCGGATCAATTATTTGTGCCATTTCAGCCGGCTATGTCGGTTATGGTTTTGGGAAAACGATTGGTCATCGTTGGTTTGAGAAAGCCGACTCTCTATTTTTTCATCGTAAACACTTAGAGGACACCAAAAGATTCTTTGAGAAGTATGGTAACAAGACCGTGGTTATCTCCCGTTTTATCCCCGTGATCAGAACCTTTGCCCCAATCTTTGCCGGTATTGGTGAGATGACTTTTAAGCGTTTCTCTTTCTGGAATATAATCGGGGGTGTATTATGGCCCAGTATTATCATTACATCTGGTTATTTTCTCGGTCAACTTGTTCCCGGAGTGGAAAAATACTTTTTACCGATCGTTTTGCTGATTGTTTTTGTCTCGATTTTACCTGGTGTTTTTGAATGGTTTAAAAATAAAAAATAAATGCTATAATAAGGCCAGAAATACTATGGCCCATAAAGCAAATTATTCAAAGTTTTTTACCCCCCCGAAATTTTTAGCCATGCCCGCGGTCTCTTTGGAATTGGTCGATAATGCTTTTTGCTTTCTTTCAACTAAAAATAGAGCTGAGGGCCTATTGCCAGAAAAGTATGGCCAAGTTGATTTTGAGGCAGGGTCAATTATTCATAGTGAAATTATTAAGAGAGACTCAGTAATTAAGGCGCTAAAGGAAATTAGACAGAGAACCAATGTTAATTGCGTCCGATTTTCTATTCCAGAAGAAAAAACTTATATTTTTAAAACCCATTTACCGGAGCTCGAAGTTAAGGAGATACACGATATTTTAGATTTTAAGCTTGAGGAAAATATTCCCCTTTCTTCTAAGGAGGCAGTTTTTGATTTCGATATTGTTCCTAAAAATCAATCACAAAGCGGACTAGATGTTGTTGTTACAGCCTCGCCGCTTAAATTTATTGAGGACTGGCAGGCAGTTTTTGAATCGGCGGGCCTAACCCCTATTTTTTTTGGTGGTGAAGCCAACAATGTTGCCCGGGCGGTAATTAAAGAGGGAAATCGGCAGGTTATCGTTTTGGTAAACATTAAAGAGTCTAATATCATCTTATCTTTAGTTGTAAACGGTGTCGTCTATCAAACCTCCTCGATTAATTTTGGTAGTTCGGCGTTTACCGATTCTTTGTGTAAATATTTTAAGATTTCCCCGGCTGAAGCCTCGAAGCTAAAGAAAGAGAAACTTTATAACAGCCACGAGGAAAATATGGAAGTTTTTTCTTATTTAATTAATACTATTTCTGCCATCAAAGATGAGTTGTATAAGTTTATCCTTTACTGTAACGAACGTGAAGATGTTGTCGGTGAAGTAGATAGGATCATTTTATGTGGTCAAGAAGCTACGATTGTTGGTTTACCAGAATACCTGTCTCTAAATTTGAATTTAAAGGTTGACTTAGCTAATGTTTGGATAAATAACTTTAAATTAGAGCAATACACACCGGAGCTAAGTTATCTGGATTCATTAAATTATGCAGCGGTGAATGGTCTTAGTTTATCTTAATTTATGGCCAATCTAATAACCGAAAAACAAAAAAAGACAATTAGAACAGAGTATTTTCTCCGACTTGGAACCGCGGTTATTTTAATGGCCGCCTTACTTTCAGTCTATTTTTTGGCTTACGTTATTCCTTACTACGCTTCTGTCAGTCAAAAAGACAAGCTGGTTGGCGATCAATTTAAGACGGTTATTAACGTTGAAAATAAAGAGAATATTGGTGAAAGTGCGTTGAGGATCGTAACCCAAACATTGGACGAGATTAAAATGGTTGAGGCTTATGGCCGGAACAACACCATCGCCTCAACCAACTTCGCCAAGATTATTACTAGTCGGAATGCTAATGTTCAGATCAATCGACTATCGTTTAGTTTAGTAAAAAAGAACCAGATCCAGTTTTTGGTTAGTGGCATATCGAAAAATCGCCAAGGCTTGGTTACATTTATTAATGATTTAAAAACCAGAGCTGGCTATTCAGTCGTTGACTCGCCAATTTCTGATTTAGTTAGAGATTCGAATATTCCTTTTACGATAAATATTAAAACCGAGATATGAAGTTAAATTATTCAAAAAAAATATTTATTCTGGTTATAATCTTTTTTGTTTTAACAATTACACTGACGATAATTTTCTCTAATCTTTTGGTCGGCAAGATTGTTGGTATTAACGATAAAGTTAAACAACTGATGATTTCATCAGCCGAGAGGGAACGAGATTTGAACCTAAGAGATTCGATTGCGAGTTCGGTCGCCGAGCGACAAAAACTAGATCAGTACTTTGTCGGTAGTGGTAATGGGGAAACAGCTGACTTTATTAGCTATTTTGAAGCACTGGCCAAAACCAGTGGCGTTATTCAAACAATTGGTTTCGTTGGTTATGAGAATTCTGGCGAGCTGGGCGCTTCAGATACCGCTAATCTTCTTCGGTTAAGGGTCAATTTCTCTGGGCGTTGGGAGAATGTTTATCGTTTTTTGCAAACAGTTGAAAATTTACCAAGAGTAGTGGTTGTAAATAGCGTTTCGCTTAACGATAGTTTTGATTTGGGCTCAACAAAAGGAGAACGAATCTGGTCGGCGGATTTAGATTTTTCTGTCGGTAAACTTAAAAATTAAATAATAATGAAAAAGATTACTTTTAAAAAGTTTTTCAGGCGACACCCCAAATCAGTAAAAACTGAAGCGGCGGTGTATTCGAATCGATCTTACGTCAGAGATTGGAAAATAATCGTCTGTGTTTTTACGGTAATAATGTTTCTCATTTCTTTTTATGCTTGGAAAATTTATTTAAGTAATGAAATCGGTGGCGGCTATTTAGCATCTGAGCCGATCACGGAACCGACGGCAGCGAAAACGATAGATCTTAAAAAATTACAATCAGCCTTGTTATTGTTCGAGGCTAGGCAGGCCGACTTTCAAAAAATAAAGGACGGCCCCAGAATAGTTGACCCATCTCTCTAAAGCTGTTATATTCTGGTGGTCCCTTGGTTTTGCCCTCGTAGCTCAATGGATCGAGCAGTGCTCTTCTAAGGCATTGATGTAGGTTCGATTCCTACCGGGGGCACAGTCTGGGAGAAACGGGCGATTAGCTCAGTTGGTAGAGCGCTTCATTTACACTGAAGATGTCACAGGTTCGAGTCCTGTATCGCCCACATGGAGGTTCCAATTCTATATGAAGATAAAAATTTGCTGGCGGTTAATAAACCGTCGGGTTTGGTTGTGCACACTGATGGTCGAACTAAAGAGCTAGCTTTAACTGATTGGATCAAAGAAAAATATCCTAAGCTTGAAAATGTGGGTGAGCCACTTAAGCTCGGTATTGGTGAAGTAATAAAAAGATGGGGAATTGTCCATCGGATTGATCGCGAGACATCGGGTATTGTTCTGGTGGCGAAAAACCAGGCAACCTATGATTTTTTAAAGAAGCAATTTGTTAGAAGGGAGATCGAAAAGTTTTACCATGCCGTAGTTTATGGTGACGTGCGCTACGATGAGGGAATTATTAATCTGCCAATTGGTCGTAATAAAAGCGATTTTCGTAAACGCGCCACCGGCAAGGCGGTTCGTGGCGAAACCAAAGAAGCAATTACTCACTATAAAACCTTAGCTCGAAAGGAGAAGATTTCGTTAATTGAAGCCAATCCGCAAACCGGGCGAACGCACCAGTTACGCGTTCATTTTGCCGATACTGGGCACGGCATCATTGGAGATAAACAATACGCGGTATATCGCAAGTCACCAATTGATTCTTTCATTAATCGTTTGGCCCTACACGCTTATGCGATTGAATTTGAAGTACCAACCGATGACGGTAAGGGAAAAGTAATGAAAATCGTCGCTCCTTATCCGTCGGACTTTCAAAAAGCGGTGGAGTTTTTTAGGGTTCAGTAAAATTTGCGAAAAAAGCTTAATTGTGTTAGATTAGCCTAATGAAAATTTCATCAGTAAACATCGAAGAAAGAAAGAAATTAAACCTCAAAGCGAGCGATACTGTTCGCGTTCACCAGAAAATTGTGGAAGGCGATAAGTCTCGTGTTCAGATTTTTGAAGGAATGATCATTGCTCGTAAACACGGTGATGAAGCGGGTGGTACTTTGACCGTCAGAAAAGTAATAGACGGCGTTGGAGTCGAAAGAATTTTCCCTTTATTTTCTCCCAATATCGAAAAAATTGAAATTGTTAGAAATTCTAAAGCCCGCCGTTCAAAACTATATAATGTTCGTGAAAAAGCGGCCAAGGAAATTCGTCGTAAGATGAAAAATATCATTAATGCTAAGGAGCCAGTAGAACCTAAAAGCGAAACAACTGAAGCTCCAACTGAAACTAAATAATTACAAAAATACAGTGGCGACACTGTATTTTTGTTTAATTTTAAGCTATATTACCAGCATTGCACGGGTGGCGAAACTGGTAGACGCACTACCTTGAGGTGGTAGCGCCCGCAAGGGCTTGGAAGTTCAAATCTTCTCCCGTGCACAGTAAAGGAGTATAATTATCCTATGTTATATACCAGAAAAGGCGATAAAGGCACGACTAAGACTTTTGGTTGTGACCAAAGAATTTCTAAGAGCTCAGCGATCGCTGAGGCGCTTGGAACTTTAGATGAAACAAATTCTTTTTTGGGAATTTGTAAGGTTCTGGCCCAGCGGGATTTGGTATTATCAGAAATAATAAATAATGCTCAACAAAATTTATTTATGATTCAGGCCGAATTGGCTGGGGCTGATAAAAAAATCGTCGAAGAAAAAGTTAAGGATATTGAAAAGATTGTAGATAGTATTGAAAAAGAATTACCACCAATTAAAACCTTTTTTGTTTCGGGTGGTACCGAATTGGCGGCTCATTTTGATTTTGCTAGAACATTAGCCCGCCGCGCTGAGCGCCGCGTTGTTGGCGTTTCGGAAGAGGGGAAGGTAAAAGTCGGGGAGCACACCTTATCTTATCTAAATCGTCTGTCTAGTCTTTTATACGCTTTGGCTAGACAGGCTAACCATAAAAGTGGTATAAAAGAGTCTGCCCCAGAGTATAAATAGTTAATCTGGCGGTAATATGGTGGCTATGGTGTAGCGGTAGCACGCGAGCTTGTGGAGCTCTCTGTCTGGGTTCAACTCCCAGTAGTCACCCCATTTGTGATATGATATTTTATTATATGAGCTCAATTGATAATATAAAAAAACCTGGAGAAAAAGAAGAGATGCTCGACGCACTTTTTAAAGGTGCAGACGTCAAAATAGATGAATTGACTGACGATGTTTTATCTAGGATGGATCCAGCTCAGTTAAGGAAAGAACTTGATTTTCTTAATCAGGCTTATGATACGTTAGAAGAAGAGGGGCAGACAATGGAAGTAATGAATGATGAAGTGGCCCAAGTTGAATTTCATGAAATGACCGCTAGGGTAGGTAATAAGGCTTTAGAAGTTGAAGCCTGGTTGAATCAGGGCGATTCTAAGCGTGATGAATTAGAATCAAAAAAACAAGGTGAGCAAGATAAAGAGAAGAAACGGTTGCAGAAAGAAGATTTAGAAAAAAGGATGTCACTTGCTCGAGATGAGAGGGATATATTAAGAGCTAGACACGACCTAAATTTAATAAGTGACGCTGACTATAAGGCGTCTATGGATAGGATTGAGAGTCAGATGGATGCTTTGTTAGAAGAGAAGGCGGCCTAATCTATTATGAAATATTTTCTCCACGACGTGGTGTTATGTTATGCTATTGAAATGAGGGGTTTTTCACTTAAATTGTTATTAATTGTTGTCTTCTTTTTTTATTTAGGAGGGGTTGTGGAGGCGGCAACATACGAAAGATTATTTTATTTTCGCGAAGGGCCGAACGCCCGAAAATCATTCTTTGCTCATCCGGGGCCGATTGACGTTTTTGCTCCTCAGAATTATGCAATTGATAAGGAGGGAAAACTTTTTGGCTCGGTAAAGGCGGATCTTTTAGATTTTGCTAAGTTTAATAAAATAAAGGTGATGCCGCTATTAACTAACGGTAACTTTCACGCCACGACTAGTCGTGATTTCCTTGATGATGTTACTCGGCAGGATGTTTTGATTGCAGATTTGGTTCAGGAGGCCAAGGACTTTGGTTATTGGGGTTGGCAAATTGACTTTGAACAGATGGAACTGGCTTACCGTGACCGTTTCTCTGAATTCATTGAACGAGCCTACGTGGTCTTTAGTGAAAATGATTTGAAATTAAGCGTGGCGGTGATTGCTCAGATTTCAGAAAATCCACCAGATTACCCCAAAAATTTATGGGAAAGAATTATTGGTGTTTATGATTATGCCCGTCTGGCTTCCAGCACCGATTTTATTAGTTTGATGTCCTATGATGATCCCTATTCTAAAGGTCCGGTGACCGGCTATGTTTGGCTAACTAAGGTTGTTGCTTTTAGTTTAACTAAAATTCCGCCCGAGAAAATTTCTTTGGGCCTAGGTTTATATTATTGGCAATGGCGTGACCTAGATGGTAAGCGAACGGGAATTGGTGGCAACGAGGGAATCGAAAATGTTTTTAAAAAATACAAAGTTACTTTTGGTTATGATACAACTGAGCAGGCCCCCTATTTTCATTATTGGAGTCGGGACGGTAAGGGCTACACGATTTGGTATGAAAATGCTAAAAGTGTAGCTAAAAAAATTGCTTTAATTAAACAAAATAAACTGCGCGGCTTTTCAGCCTGGGCGCTTGGTTTGGAAAGGTGGAGTGTTTATGATTCGATGAAGTGAGTTTATTAATACCATTATAGCATGTTTTTTGATATAATTATTTTTTATCAGTTAACTTAAAAAATTATGTTTGGAATGTTTAAAGGAGGAAAAGAGGGCGCAGAATCGGCACCGGCGGCGATTAGATTACCAGACGATCCAGAACTTGTGGCTAAACTAACCCGAAAATGTGCAGAATACGAGGCTCGCATGGATGAGGCCAGAAGGCTTGAAGAAGCTGGAAAAAGCGAAACACCGGAATCTGAGAATAAAGAGGCTGATGAGGCCTATCAACTGAGCTTGGCCGACAGTATTTACAAATTCGCGATTCTTAAAAGATTACTGAATCCAGAATTCAAAGATGAGGGAGTAAATCACGACGCCATTTTATCTGATTTAGAGAGTGTGCATCATGGAATTTATCGCGAAGTGTTCGAGCGGGCTTTCCAGGTGATCAGAAATTACACTGAAGGAAAAGAAAATAAGGGGGGAACCGGTTTAGAATAAGAAAAAATGTCTCCAGAAAATACCGAAATTCTTAAAAATGGCGGGATAGGAGTTATTCCAACCGACACTATATATGGGCTTGTTGGTCGGGCGGATTTGCCTAATACAGTCACTAGAATTTCCCAGCTTAAAAATCGATCCGATGGCAAAGGTTTTATTGTCTTGATAAGTTCAATTGCTGACCTAGATCTTTTTGGTATAAAACTTTCAACCGAGGTGAGTGAGTTTTTAAACAAATATTGGCCAGGTAAGGTTAGTGTTGAAATGTTTTATAATAGTCCTAAGTTTGAACATATCCGTCGACCAGAAGGATGTAATGCTTTCCGTTTGCCGGATAAGAGGGATTTGATTGAAGTCCTCAAACAAACTGGACCCTTGGTGGCGCCAAGTGCAAATTTGGAGGGACAGTCGCCGGCGAAAAACCTAGAGGAGGCCAAGAAATATTTCGGTGATAAGGTGGATTTTTACGTGGACGGTGGAGATTTAGATTCTTTACCCTCAACTCTGGTTAGAATTAAGGACAATAAAATCGAGGTACTGCGTGAGGGTGCGGTGAAGCTGAACAAATAATCTTTGTGTGCTAAAATAGATTGATGAAATACCTTCGTGCCGTCTATTTTGATATTGCCCTGATGGCTTTTTTGCTGATTGTTCTGGTTTTAGAAGGACTTAGGGTTTTAAATATTGATATCTACAATCCGCTTATTCTATTAGTGGCGGTTATCGGTACTTTACCTGTTGTGTGGAGCGCGATAAAAGTTGTGATTAGCCGAAAAGTGACAATCGATCTTCTGGCGGCCATTGCTTTGGTTTTTTCTTTGGTTGAAAAAGAATGGTTGTCGGCCATTTTCATCAACTTAATGCTGACTTTTGCTCGATTACTTTTAGCCTATAACGAAGCAAAGGCTAAAAAAAGTTTAGAAAGTCTGCTCAAACTTAAACCGGTAAAAATTAAAGTAGAGCGCAGCGGCGAAATTTTGGAAATTAATTATGCTGAGGTGGTGGTGGGCGATACAGTCCTAGTCGATTTGGGGGAAAGAATTCCGATTGATGGAGTGGTTTTATCTGGTCAGGCCTCAGTCGACGAATCATCTTTAACTGGAGAATCGATACCGGTAAATAAAGCGGCGGGTGACAAGGTGGCCAGCTCGGGTTTGGTTGTTAGTGGTAATTTGGCAATCAAGACTGAAAAAGTCGCGGGCGATACAACTTTGGAGAAAATTATTCGCATGGTCGAACAAGCCCAGATTGATAAGCCGGAAATTCATACGACGGCTGAAAAGTTTGCGACTTGGTACCTGGTGGCAATTTTCTTGGGAACAATAATTATTTACTTTTCAACTCATAATTTCACCTTAATCCTGGCTGTTCTCTTAGTGGTTTGTGCTGATGATATCGCTGTGGCGATGCCTCTTACTTTTCTAAGTGCTATTAGTTTTGCGGCTCGTAAGGGTATGATTATTAAAGGAACGAGTTATCTGGAAGCCTTACCGATGGTTAAGGTTATTTTTGTAGACAAAACCGGAACTTTAACTAAGGGTAAATTAAAAGTTCATGATTTTGTTTCTTTTTCTGACCGACGTGATGAATTATTGGCCCAGATTTTAGTTTGTGCCGAAATGTCTGATCATCCCATGTCTAAAGCGATTGTTAATTTTATAAAGGAGAGTAATTTAAAATCAGTCGAAGTTCCTAAATCATTTAATGAAGTGAGTGGCAATGGTATGCGAGCAACTTTTCCAGGTGGGGAGTTAATTTTTGGCCGAGCTGGTTTTTTGACTACTAATAAAGTTTTATTATCGGCTGAAGACTTGTCAAAGATTGAGTCAGAAGAAGAAAAGGGTTTGAATGTTACATTAGTTGCATATGCCGGACAGTTCCAGGGTTATTTTGTGATCGCTGATGAAGTGAAAGAAAATGTTAAAAAATCTATCGCTGATTTAAAGAAATTGGGGGTAGAAAAAGTAATTATGCTCACCGGTGATAATGAGCGGGTAGCCAAAAGAATGCAGGAGCTTACTGGGGTAACGGATTATTATGCCAATTTATTACCAGAGCAAAAATTGGAATATATTAGAAAAAGTTTGAATAAAGATTATAAAGTGGCGATGATTGGTGATGGTATTAACGATGCAGCGGCTTTATCCTTAGCTGATATCGGAATCGCTATGGGCGGAATTGGTTATGATGTGGCGATTGAATCAGCTGATATTGTGCTTATGAAAGACGATTTTTCTCGTGTGCCAGAAATGATCAAAATTTCAAAATATGTGATGAAGATTGCTAGGCAGGATTTTGTTATCTGGGGCACGACGAACTCGATCGGTCTAGCTTTGGTTTTTATGGGTATTTTGGCCCCAACCGGTGCTTCGGCTTATAACTTCCTAACCGACTTTTTACCTTTAATTAACTCCACCAGAATTTTTCAGGTTTATCTAAAAGAACATCTTTGATGTTGACAGGCGTCGTGTTTGGCTGTATAATAGCACTAAGCAAGATGATTCTTGTGGCTGGTCCGGTAGAGTGCCGGAAATGGCTGTGAGTAACAGTCATCGCAGTTCGTTCAAATAAGGAGTAGTGTCATGAGTAATGACAATGAGTCGTTGGTGCGGTTGTTCCGGTTGCAGGCTAAGATCAACATGCTTGTCTCTGATGGCAGGCGGAGCGCGGCGGTTGTGGCTGATGACCTCCAGAAGATACTGGAGGAGTCGGTTATTAACCCCGCGTACCTGAGATTGATCTCCGCCGGTCAGACAGTTACAGCTCGCGCGACGAGCGGTCAGCGCACGTTTGCTGGTTCGGCTAGCCTTTTCACAGGCCGTCTTGATCCAGATTTCGTGCGATATGGAACCAACGTTCCAGGCTTGCCGACGAGTGAAACGCCGACGGACGTTTTCGAGTTGGTCCAAGACGGCACCTACAAGGACATCCTGGGAGTGAACCCTGCTGATCGGCTGTTCTATGAACAGGACCAAGCGGTGACGTTCGTGGAGGATCATCAGGATTGGATCCCCAAGGACGGTGCGCTGATGGTTCCGTTCAGGGCGAATGGTGAACGTTTTGTTGCGTGCGCGTACCAGGGCGACGGCGAGTTCAGGGCTGACTTGAATCGCTTCTCGTGCGACGGCACCTGGTTTGCCGAGTGCCATCATCGCTTCGCTATTCCGCAACCGTAGTCCTTGGGACCTCGGTCCCTAGGCACCAAATACCCTCGCATCGGCTTCAACCGTAGCGAGGGTGTTTTTTAAACTTTTTTCTGCTATATTGATGTTTATGGACTATAAATTTTCACTTCTTAAGACTAAGGCTGGGCAGGATTATGAATTGCTAGACTCTGGTGCGGGCGAAAAGCTGGAACGATTTGGCCAGTATGTTTTACGCCGACCCGATCCACAGGCCTTGTGGTCAAAAAAACTTGATGAAAAGTTTTGGAGACAAGCCGATGCTATTTTCTTACGTACCGATGAAAAGGGCCGATGGAAATTTAGAGAGGGAATGGAGAAGGAATGGAATATTGATATGGCGGGTTTAAAATTTAATATCAAACCCACCCCCTTTAAACATGTGGGAATTTTTCCGGAGCAAGAATCAAATTGGACTTGGATTAAGGAAAAAATAAAACAGGCTAAAGTAGATAGAAAAGAACCAATAAAGGTTTTGAATTTGTTCGGTTATACCGGCGGAGCAACTTTGGCCGCCTTGTCGGCTGGGGCCGAAGTGGTGCATGTGGATGGTTCGAAAAGCGCTATCACTTGGGCGAAACAGAATGCGGAAATTTCCGGCCTAGCCGGTGGAAAAGTGAGATGGATTGAGGACGATGCTAAAAAATTTGTGGCTAGAGAAATAAAAAGGGGGAATAAATACGACGCCATTATTATGGATCCGCCAGCCTTTGGACATGGGGCAAAAAATGAAATTTGGAAAATCGAGGAAGATTTAATTGAATTATTAGAATCGTGCCAACAGATTTTGTCTTCAGAACCACTTTTTATAATCGTAAACGGTTATGCCTCTGGCTATTCGGCTGTCGCTTATCAGAACGGCCTACAACCAATTGTCGAAAAGTTTAGTGGTCAAATAGAAATTGGCGAATTAACTATTGAAGAATCAAAAGCACAAAGATTATTACCGGCCGGTATTTTTGCCCGCTGGTTTAACTAGCCTCGTTTCTATGTTATAATTTGCAATATGAAAATAAAACTCAATCATTTTTGGAATTGGATAAAAAGGCATAAGGTTTGGTCGGTATTAATAGTTGTTATTGTTTTAGGCATTGTTTTTTGGGCTTTAAAAAGTGGTTCAACTAATACCCAAATTAATTCAGTTAAAGTGGAGAGAGGTGGAATTAAGGAGGAAGTCAGTGTAACTGGTAATGTTAAACCATTATCAGATGTTGATTTGGCTTTTGAAAGAGGTGGGCGAGTGGCCTCCCTGAACGTTGCCGTGGGCGATAAAGTTTACGCTGGTCAAGTTCTGGCTTCGGTTTCTAATGCTGATTTGGTCGCCAATCTTGATCAAGCGAAAGCCAATCTTAAAAAAGCTTCAGCTCAGTATGGTGATGTAAAAGTTGGAACCAGAGCCGAGGAGTTGGCCCTTCAAAAGACCAGGGTAGATAAGTCGACCCTAGACTTATCCCAGGCTAAAGTTGCCCTTACAAGTAGTATCAAAGATTCATACACCAAAGCTGATGACGCCCTGCGAAATAAAATTTATTCGTTGTTTACTGATCCGGCTCGATATAATTCAAAATTAAGTTTTCCAACCGACAACTTTCTCCGCGAGGACATTGAAAAGAGTAAGGATAATTTAACCGACGGACTCAACACCTGGTATCAATCGTTAGCGAAGTTAAACGACCAGTCTGATTTAGAGGTTTATTATTTGGAAGCAAAAAACTATTTAGTTTTAATAAAATCTTTGCTCGATAAATGTGCCGAAGCGGTAAACGATTTGACCACAGAGTCAGCCTATACTTCACAAGCTCAGATTGATACCTGGAAACTGAATGTTTCTAGTGCCCGCACCTCGATTGACTTAGCTATCGGAACCTTAACGGCTAGCTACAATACCTATCAGGCCGCTGTATCTGCCCTTAAGATCTCTCAAAATGAACTAACTATCAAGCAGGCTGGTTCAACTGACGGGCAATTGCTTTCCGCCGAGGCGTCATTAGAAGTCGCTCAGGCTCAAGTGGCTAGCGCTCAGGCTGAATTAAATAAGTCGATCATTAGCTCGCCAATCAGTGGCGTGGTAACAGCCATTCCAATAAAATTAGGAGAAATTGTGCCAATGAATCAGAAAGCCATTTCGGTTATTTCTTATGGCGATTATGAAGTGGAAACTTTTGTGCCCGAAGCCGATATTGCTAAAGTTAAGATTGATGATAAGGCCAAAACCACACTCGATGCCTATGGCTCAGATGTTGTTTTTGAAACCTCAGCCATCAAGATCGACCCAGCGGCCACTATGATCGATGGCGTGCCAACTTATAAAGTGACTTTGAAATTTACTAATCAGGACGATCGAATTCGTTCTGGCATGACGGTTAACTTGGATATTTTAACGAATCAAAGAGCCGATGTTTTGGTTGTGCCTAGTCGAGCCGTTAAGGCTCAAACTGACGGTAAGTATGTTACCGTTGTTGATTTGAGTAATCAAAAAACTAGTGAAAGGAAAGTCGTGACTGGCCTAAGGGGTTCAGATGGCATGACAGAAATTTTGTCTGGGCTAGAAGCGGGTGAGAGTGTGGCTGTAAATACCATTAAGTAGTTTGATACTAGTTAAATACTAAATGCCAATTATCGAAGTTAAAAAAATTGGGAAGGTTTATGATAATGAAGGGGCCAAAACCGAAGCCCTGAAAAATGTTTCCTT
Organism: uncultured Candidatus Saccharibacteria bacterium; assembly: GCA_964567825.1. Lineage (GTDB taxonomy): Bacteria > Patescibacteriota > Minisyncoccia > Phycocordibacterales > GWA1-40-21 > CAIJXO01. The sequence continues at coordinate 30,088 of CAZMNX010000001.1, read as the reverse complement.
TTCAATAAATAAGGGTGAATTTGTGGCGATTATGGGTCCTTCTGGTTCAGGTAAATCCACCCTGCTTCAAATGCTGGGCTTACTTGATGGTTATACTCACGGTGAATACCATTTCGATTCTAGGGACGTTAAAAGTTATGCTCCCGATGAAATTGCCAAGATTCGTAATCAAAAAATGGGTTTTGTTTTTCAGGCCTTTAATCTTTTGGCTCACTCAACTGTTTTGGAAAATGTAAAATTACCGTTACTTTATTCTGGCGAGCCAGAATCGAAATGGGATGAATTAGCCACCAAGGCCATTGAATCGGTCGGCTTGGCTCATCGGATCAGTCACGAGGCCTCAATGCTATCCGGTGGTGAAAAACAACGAGTGGCAATTGCCAGAGCTTTAGTCTGTGCGCCAGATGTTATTTTTGCCGATGAACCAACGGGAAACCTTGATTCGAAATCTGGCCAGGCGGTGATTGAGATTATACAAAAACTGAATCGGGAAAAGGGCCATACCATTATTTTGATCACCCATGAAACCTATACCGCGGAATACGCCGAGAGAATTATTCGGGTTCACGACGGTTCAATTGAAAGTGATATTAAAGTAGCAAATCGTAGAATTAACACCGAGCAGTTTATTAAGTAAAATGAAATATGTTATTTCGCTAATAATAGTTTTCGTTTGTATTTTTGGTGCTTTTTTTTATTTTAATCGAGATTCAAAGAAGGTTATTTTGCCGGTAACTGCCGAGTTGTCACCCGCTGTGTCTGAGACCCAGAAACCTTTCACTATTTTAATTATGCCCGGGCACGATACTGACACTGGTGGCGCTAAATATCGAGATCTTTATGAACGTGATTTGGTTGTAATGATTGCCAATAAAATTGCTGATCTGTTTAAAAATGATCCAGAGTTTCGGGTAATTGTAGCTAGGAACCATGAGCAGTGGGATCTGGTTCTCGCCGATTACTTTAAGAATCAGGAACAAGAGATCATCGATTTCAAAAACCAGAAGCAAGCTGAGGATAATCTACTGATGTCTTCTGGTGAGAAAGTGGTCGTACCAGACAAAGCTTTTCATTCAAGTGTTGATAAAAAAACCGCTATTCAGCTTTATGGTGTGAATAAGTGGTCAGATGAAAACGGGGTTGATGTGGTTTTGCATCTGCATTTTAATGATAGTGAAAGACCAAACATGAATTTACCAGGTACTTTTCAGGGTTTTACTATTTTTATACCAGAAAAACAGTTAATAAATGCTTCAACCTCGCGATTAGTTGCCGAGAATATTTATGAGGAACTCGATAAGATTCTGATTCCAGAAATTATTAATAATCAAAAAGACAGTCTAATTGAGGATCAAAGTTTAATTGCCCTTGGTGCCGCCGGAACCTTAACTAAACCAGCCATGTTGATTGAATATGGTTACATTTATGAAAAACCTTTGAGAGCTGAACCTGAGCGCGACGCCTTTATTGATTTACTTGCTGAATATACAGCTGCAGGCATTAAAAAATATGTTAAGATAATAGGCAATAAATGAAAGATAAACATTTTAAACATCTCACTCTGGCCGAGCGAGAAAAAATTAGTCTGGAAATCGTAGCTAGAGGATCCGGCTCAAGATCAAAATCTTGGTGGCTATTTTTATTTGAATTGGTGGTCCTCGTCTTTGCCATTATTGGCTTTGGCTTTCTGGCCGTTTATTTCGGTGTAAATCTACATTTAACAAATACTGAAGGGATTATTGATAAACAGACCGAAGTTTTTTGGGAGAATAGTAAGAACACTCACAACCTTGTCGCAAAAGGTGAATTAAATGATCCGTTTTTTAACGGTGTGAATTATTGTTCCCTGAAGCGATTAAAAAAGGATTATTCGGCAACATTTTGGCGAGTTTTAACTTTAGCCTTAACAGATAAAAAAGACTTAGCCCAGAATAACCTTGATGTGGCTATAAAGAATTTAAATATGGTTTCCGGTCAGCCGCCATTTTGTTCTGAAAGTGTAAGTAAAAATATTAGTAAACAAGATTTCGAATCACTGGCTAATTTAGCCGATAATAAAAGTTTATTTTTGTTTGCCAATTCTTCTGAATGGTTTTTCTTTAAATCTGGGGCGATAAAAGATCAAGAAACGATTAAGCGAGTTGAAAAGGAAACGGGGATTAAGAGCCGAATTTTGGTATCACAACTTGTGGCTGAACAATTAAGATTGTTCTATTCAGATCGAGTTTGGTTTGAAAAGGTTATCTCGCCAGTTAAAATTTTAGCGAGTATGAGCCAATTTTCCTGGGGTGTTTTGGGGATTAAGCAAGAAACGGCCGAAAGAGTTGAGTCTAACTTAAAAGCTAAAGATTCAGTTTTTTACTTGGGCACTGATTACGAAAATAAATTAGATTTTAATAGTGTAAATATAAATCAGGAACGGTTTAAAAGGATCACCGATCCGCGTGATCACTATTATGCTTACTTATATGCCGCTCTTTTTAATAAACAAATAATCACACAGTGGCAGAAGTCGGGAATTGATATTTCTAATAGACCAGAGGTCTTGGCCACAATTTATAATATTGGTTTTGGTCACTCAAAACCGAAAGAAAATCCGCAGATGGGCGGAGCCGAGCTTAATATTGACGGTAATGTTTACAGCTTCGGTCGCTTAGCTTATGAGTTTTATTACTCTGGTGAATTGCTAGATGAATTTCCTCAATAGTGATAAGGGGGTATAATGAAGATATGAAATTAAAATATAGTATTAAAACGGCCCTAACTGGCCTGCGAACCCATAAAAGTCGTTCAGCTCTGACGATTTTGGGTATTGTGATTGGTATTACTTCAATTATCTTGGTCATGTCTCTTGGGGCTGGGGCTCAAGATCTTATACTCGGTCAGGTTAAGGGCCTAGGTGCAACTACGGTGGTTGTCATACCCGGCAAGATTTCTTTCGGCCCCTCAACTGCCGCTTCCACCATGAACGATTCTTTGAAGGAGAAAGATCTTAATTTGATCAAGAGCAAGGCGAATGTGCCGAATTCGAAATATGTAATGCCAATGGTGGTTGGCGCCGGCAAGGCGGTTTATGGCAGTAATGTTTACCAGGTGGCTGTTTTTGGCTCGAGCGAACTTGTGCCAGAGATTTATAATATTATTCCAGATAAGGGTTATTTCTTTAGCAAAGATGATGTGCTTAGTCGTTCGGCGAGCGTGGTTATCGGTTATAAAGTGAAGCAGCGTCTTTTTGAAGACGACGAAGCAATTGGACAAAAGATCAGAATTAAAAATACCACGTTCAAGGTTGTCGGTGTTTTACCAGAAAATGGCGTTTCGTCGAATTTTAACGATGTTGTTTTCATGCCATACACTACGACTCAACAATATATTACCGGTACCAAGTACTATAGCCGAATCGTAGTGGTAGCAAATTTGGAGAAGGATCTTACTGCGGTGGTTGAGGATATTAAAAGTACCTTAAGGGATTCACACAACATTACCGATCCAGACAAAGATGATTTTTCTGTGACCACCTCGGCGGATATTGCCAAGACCCTCGGCACGATTACGGGCGCCTTGACTGCTTTTTTGGCCGCTGTCGCCGCGATCTCACTTGTGGTTGGTGGTATTGGTATTATGAACATTATGTTGGTGTCGGTAACAGAACGAACAAAGGAAATTGGTTTACGTAAAGCCATCGGTGCAACCGACAAAAATATTTTGACTCAATTTCTACTTGAAGCAGTTATTCTTACCGGCCTAGGTGGCTTAATTGGTATTATTTTAGGCTCAGTATTGTCATTTTTGATTTCGCTAGCAATTAGAACCTATGGAGGTTTGGATTGGCAATTCACTTTTCCTTGGAGCGCCGCTATTCTTGGCCTCGTTGTTTCCAGTTTGGTTGGTTTGGTTTTCGGTATTTATCCGGCTCGCCAGGCGTCTAGGAAGAGTCCAATGGAAGCTTTGCGCTACGAGTAGCTTGTAATATTGATCTTGCCCGATCGTCTGATATGTTATAATAGAGAGGTAACGGTTAATTTATAAGTTTAATTAATTTTTTATATGGATACTTTAAAAAGTCAAAAAGTTTGGAAAATAGTCGGAGTTATTGTTGTAATTTTACTGGTTGTTAGGATTTGTGTTGGCGGAGGGCACGATTGGCGTGGTGATAATCGGATTGTAAATACCATTACCGTCTCTGGTAAAGGGGAGGTGGTTGTCATACCAGATATCGCGACCGTTTCTTTTGGGGTCACTGCTGAGAATGCCGATGTTTCGAAAGCCCAAACAGAATCTGCCACCAAGATAAACAAAATTATGGAATTTTTGAAGGCTAAGGGCATCGAGGCAAAAGATATTAAGAATATCAATTACAGTATTTATCCTCGTTACGATTACACCAAAGTCACTCAAGCTTATCCTTATGGTGGTAAACAGGTTTTGGCCGGCTACACCGTCTCCCAAACTGTTGAAGTAAAGATTCATAAAGATTTGTTACCTAAGGTTGGCGAAATCTTATCTGGCGTCGGTGAATTTGGAGTCACTGATGTCAGCGGTCTAACTTTCTCGGTTGATAAAATTGATGCCGAAAAGAACAAGGCTCGCGACGAAGCCATTAAAGATGCTCGGGCTCAAGCCAAAGTCTTGGCCGATGAATTGGGGGTAAAATTGGTAAAAATTACTAGTTTCTCGGAAAATGGTAACTATCCAATGTATTATGGAATGGATTCCAAGGTGATGGCCGCCGCTCCAATGGGTATGGGTGGTGGAGTTAGCCCAGAAATTCCAACCGGGGAGAATAAGATTACATCAAGCGTTGTTATAACTTACGAAATTAGATAGTCCTTGCTTTATTTCTAACTATGTAGTAGTATTAAAAGACCCCGAAGGCGGGGTTTTTTAATAAAATAATATAAAAACATGAGTAAACTTGGAGAATATTTGAAAGATACAAGGGGAGAGTTGAAACATGTCACTTGGCCGTCAAAAAACCAGGCGATACTTTTTACTGTTATTGTCGTTGTTTTTTCTATCGTCGTCGCAGCCTTTTTAGGAGCCTTTGATTTCCTCTTTACCATGGCACTTAAGTTTACTATCTAGTTTTAACATTTATAAACTCTGAATAAAATATGGCTAAACAAAATATTCAAGACGGTAGAAATTGGTACGCGATTCATACCTACGCTGGTTATGAAAATGCGGTGGCTCGAAACTTAAAACAAAGAATTGAATCGCTGAACATGGGCGATAAGATTTTTGATGTGATCGTGCCAATCGAAAAGAAAATAAAAGTGAAGGGCGGTAAAAGAATTGAAGAGGAAGAGAAAATTTTCCCCGGCTACGTGATGGTAGATATGATCGTAACCGATGATTCCTGGTACGTGGTTCGAAATACTCCACGCGTCACTGGTTTCGTGGGTTCTGGAGTTTATCCGGTACCCCTAGGTAAGGAGGAAGTAGAAAATCTATTCTCAAGAATGAATGCCGCCACCGTTAAGCATAATAGTGGTTTAGAAGTTGATGATGCGGTAATTATTACCGACGGTCCATTTAAGGACTTGGAGGGTAAGGTGAGTGAGGTGGATAATGATCGAGGTAAGGTTAAGGTTTTGGTTTTGATGTTCGGTCGCGAAACTTCCGTTGAGCTTGATATGTTGCAAATTCGACCAATTTAGAGTAATTTAATAACACTGATTCGCTTCTAAATCAGCTAAAATAAAAACATGGCAAAAAAAATTACAAAGAAATTAAAGTTACAGATTCCAGCCGGTAAGGCTAATCCGGCTCCACCAGTTGGTCCGGCTTTGGGTCAGGCGGGTATTAACATTGGGGATTTCGTTCAGAAGTTTAATGCCGCCACCGTTAAGATGATGGGGGACATTGTGCCGGTAGAAATTACCGTTTACGAAGATCGTTCCTACGATTTCAAGCTTAAGACTCCGCCAGCTACTGGTTTGATTCTTAAAGCGGCCGGTGTTGAGGCTGGTTCTGGTAAGCAATTAGTGAAAAAAGCTGGAACTATCACTCGCGCCCAGGTTAAGGCTATCGCTGAGAAGAAAATGCCCGATTTAAACGCTAATGATATCAACGCGGCCATGAAAATCATCGAAGGTTCCTGCCGTTCAATGGGTATCGAGGTTAAGGGCTAGAAAATCATAAAAATTTTATATTACAAACAAAAAACAACTCTTACACAAGAGTTGTTTTTTGTTTGGGATAAAGTAAAATTAGTTCTATGGAACAACCTAGAGATAACAGCCTTTCGTGGGACGAATGTTTTATGAAAATTGCTCATGTGATTGCTGATAGATCTAAGGATCCTTCAACTCAAGCCGGTGCGGTTATCGCGACAGAGGACAATGTAATTGTGGGTGTTGGCTATAATGGTTGGCCAAGAGGAATATCGGGCAATTCTTTACCTTGGGACAAAGAAGGTAAGTATGAAGATACAAAGTATGCCTATATTTGCCACGCCGAAGAGAATGCTGTTTATAATGCCAACAATTCTACCAAAGGTTGTAAAATTTACTGCACTCTTTTTCCTTGTAATGAATGCGCTAAAACTATAATTCAGAATGGAATTAAAGAAGTTATTTTTGAAAGCGACAAATATGAGAAAACTTCTTCAGTTATTGCTTCTAAAAAGATGTTTAATTTGGTGGGCTTAAAGTATCGACAGTACACGCATAATAAAAAGTAAAGTAAGATGAATAAATTAGTTATTGGTCTAGCCGGTCAAATCGCGAGCGGAAAGGACACCGTCGCCGATTACGTTAAAAAAAAATATGGCGGTGAGACGGTCAGTTTTTCGCAGCCAATGCGGGATATTTTAAATCGTCTTTATTTACCGGTTGACCGCGAACATATGGTTAAGGTGACGAAAATTTTAATCGATAATTTCGGCAGCGATATTTTATCAAAAACAATTGCCACGGAAATTGCAAAAAGTGATAAGCAAATTTTTATCCTACCAAATATTCGCCGGGAGGCCGATTATGAACATTTGAAGGACAACCCCGGTTTCATTCTGGTTGGTCTCGAGGCTGAGGCTAGAACACGTTATGAACGATTAATAAAAAGAGGTCAGAACGAAGACGATAAGACTAAAACCTGGGAGCAGTTTCAAAAAGACGCCGGTCTCTTTACGGAAGTGACCATTGCCCCATTGATCGTGAAGTCAAAAATAAAACTTGATAATAACGGCTCTTTTGAAGATTTATATAAACAAGTAGATAAGCTAATCGCCGACAACTTAAAATAATTTATGAAAATTTTTGCTTACGATGAATTTAATCCGGAGGATGTAGCTATGATGCAGGCGCTTTATTCGCGCAGCGCCGAGAGTGTCGTGGTCCACGCCGAAAAGGTTAAAGCTTCAGGTTCTGGTAAATTTATGGAACGATTTTATGTCGGTTATGGCCATGCCAGTATTGCCGATTGTGGCAGTACGACTATTTTTATTGAAGACGTTAGCATGCTGGTGGCTAAAGCCATAGAGGATTGGCCACTTTATTCTGGACAGGAAACCAGCTCGCGTTATATTGATATGTCGAAACGAGCTCTAATCGATCCTTTAGTCACAAAAGAGTCTAAAAAAATTTTGGATAGCTGGATGAAGTTTTACATTGAAAATCAAAGTGCCGTTGAACAACTCTTAAGAGAGAGATTCCCCAAAAAAGAAGGGGAAGATGAAAATGTTTACACTAAAGCTATTAAGGCTCGAATTTTCGATATCATGCGGGGCTTTTTGCCAGCTGGTGTTACCACGCAGTTTAGTTGGCATACGAATTTACGTCAGGCAGCTGATAAATTAGCTTTGTTGTCTCATCACCCATTAGTTGAGGTGAGGGAAGTGGCTGCTCAAATTCACAATACCTTAAAACAGAAATATCCAAGTAGTTTTAGTCATAAATTATATCCCGCTCAAGAAGTTTATCGTAAGGAATTAATGAGTCAGTTTTCTTATTTCGGTGAAAAAAAATTGGACAGGGATTTTATTTTGGAAACAAAAATTAAGAATGCCGATCTAGTTGTTTATAAGAAGATAATCAAAAACCGACCAGAAAAAACTAATTTGCCGCATTTTTTAACAGACTTAGGTTTTATCAACTCTAAATTTTATTTGGACTTCGGTTCGTTTCGAGATTTGCAAAGGCACCGTAATGGAGTTTGTCGTATGCCATTACTTACTACCAAATTTGGATTTAATAATTGGTATTTAAATGAATTGCCGGTAGACGTTCGAGAGCAGGCCAGAAAACTTATCAGAGACCAAATAAAAGCTATTACTAAATTAAAGGTAAGAAAAGAAGATTTACAATATTATGTGGCCATGGGTTTTAATGTTGTTTGTGATGTTTCTTATGGTTTGCCCGCGATGATTTATGTAGCCGAACTACGATCCGGAAAAATGGTGCATCCAACACTTAGGGCTATTGCACAAAAAATTTGCTTAATTTTGAAAAAGAAATTTCCTGATCTAGCTGTGCACGGCGACTTTTCTTTAAATGATTGGGATATTAGACGCGGTTTACAAGATATTAAGGAAAAGAAATAACATGAAAAAAGGAAAATTGATTGTAATTGACGGTATTGATGGCAGCGGTAAGGCGACACAGGTCCGTTTACTTCAAGAGCGCCTTAAAAAAGAGGGCCGCTTGGTTAAGACCGTCGATTTTCCTAGATATGAAAATAACTTTTTTGGTAAATTAATCGGTCAGTATTTATCTGGTGTTTATGGAGATTTTATCCAAATGGATCCAAGGGTGGCTTCCGTTATGTATGCCGCAGATCGTTTCGAGTCCAGTAAAGAAATCAGGAAGTGGATTGACCATGGTTATACAGTTTTAGCTGATCGTTATGTTAGCGCTAATCAAATTCATCAAGGGGGAAAAATAAAAAGTTTGGCGGAAAGGAAACAATTTTTAGCTTGGCTAGAAAAAATGGAATACGGAGTGTTTTGTATTCCTAAACCAGATTTGGTGGTGTATTTGGATGTGCCCTTTGAAGTCAGTCAGTATTGGTTAAAGCAAAAAGTGGCCAAAAGAAAAAAACAATCATACTTAAAGGGTGGGCGAAAGGACGTCGCTGAAGATAATCTTATTCATTTAAAAGAATCAAGGAATAGCGCCTTGGCTTTACAAAAAGCCAACAAAGATTGGGTGAAGGTAGAGTGTTGTAAGGGGATGTACTGCTTATTGCCAGAACAAATTCATGAACAAATTTTTGAAATTTTGAAAAAGCGTTTAGGGCTTTAATTTAAAAAACATGAAAGATAAACAAATTGAAAAATTAATAAAGGCAGAGGAGGGGAGGCAGAAGAGGACTATTTCTTTGATCGCTTCGGAAAATTATGTTTCGGACGATGTGTTAAAAGCACTTGGTTCAAGATTTACGAATAAGTATTCGGAGGGTTATCCGGGTAAACGATATTATAAAGGACAGACATATACCGATAAAGTCGAAGAATTATGTAAAGAGCGAGCGTTAAAATTGTTTAAATTATCTCCAGAAAAATGGGCAGTGAATGTGCAAGCCTTGTCTGGTTCACCAGCTAACCTGGCTGTTTATTTGGCCTTGGTACCACAGGGAGGAAAGGTGATGGGTATGTCTCTTGATCACGGCGGACATTTAACTCATGGACATAAAGTTTCGGCCACCGGAAAAATTTGGACTCAAGTGGCTTATGGGGTAGATAAAAACACCGAGGTTTTGGATTATGTTGAAATAAAAAAGATAGTTTTAGCCGAAAAACCAAACATGATCATTGCCGGATTTACTGCTTATCCACGAATTGTTGATTTTAAAAAGTTTAAAGAGATTGCCGATAGTTGTGAGGCTATTTTAATGGTGGATATGTCTCATTTTGCCGGCTTGGTGGCTGGTGGCGTGTATCCTTCACCGTTTGACTATGCCGATGTGGTGACGACGACGGTTCATAAAACTTTACGCGGCCCGCGTAGCGCTTTGATTTTCTCTCGAAAAGATAAAACACAGACTAATGCGAAGGGGAATCAGATTAGTTTCAGTGATTTGATTGATAAAGCGGTTTTTCCCGGGCTTCAGGGTGGGCCGCATATGAATCAGATTGCCGCGGTGGCCGTCGCTTTAAAAGAGGCGAGTACCCCGGTTTTCAAAAAGTATGCAGCGCAAGTGGTGAAAAATGCTAAAGTTTTGTCGGAAGAACTGAAGAAGCTAGGTTGGAAAATTATTTCTGGCGGGACAGACAGTCACCTCATTTTGGTGGATACTGGTAAAATAAGTGGGGCTGAGGCCAGTGATAAGTTGGAGAAAGCGGGGATTATTGTAAATAAAAATACCATTCCGAATGAGACTCGAACACCTATGAATCCATCCGGTATTCGCCTCGGCACCGCTGGGGAAACGACTCGTGGAGCTAAAGAAAAAGATATGGCAAGACTTGCCAAAAGGATTGACGACGTATTAAGAAAATAAATTATGAAGATATACTTTGCCGGCTCTATTCGTGGTGGACGTGATGATCAGAATATATATTTTGAACTAATTAAAATTCTTTCTCAATACGGCACCGTCTTGACTGAACATGTTGGAAGAGCGGACCTAACCGCTCGAGGTGAAGATGCGCTCAGCGACAAATATATTTATGAGAGAGATATCGAATGGATTGAAGAGTGTGACTTTGTTGTGGCGGAGGTTACTAAGGTAAGTCTTGGGGTGGGTTATGAAATTGGTTATGCCGAATCAAAAGCAAAAAAGATACTTTGTCTGTATCGTGAACTCGAACCGGGGAAAAAGATTTCAGCAATGTTGTTAGGCAACCACCACCTTAAGCTAAAAAAATATGTCTTACCAAACGAGTTAACTGAGTTTTTTAAAACTTTTTTTGCGGATGAAAATAAAAATTAAACGCCTAAATGCAGAAGCGGTGTTGCCGAAGTATGCGCATCCAGGGGATGTGGGGATGGATGTTTTTTCTTTGGAAGATAAGGAATTAAAACCAGGAGGACATCATATATTCTTTATTGGTTTTGCTTTAGATTTTCCCAATGGCTATGCCGTGATAGTTAAAGATCGAGGAAGTGTCTCAAAAGCTGAATTACATACCATGGGTGGGGTGTACGACGCTGGTTATCGTGGCGAATATAATATTCATTTGGTGAATCTTGGTAAAAAGTCTTATCTAGTTAAAAAGGGGGATAAGATTGCCCAGCTAATTGTTTTGCCAGTAGAAATTGCAAAATTGGAAGAAGTAGAAAAATTGTCCGAATCTAGTCGGGGTGAGGGTAGATTTGGTAGTACCGGGAAATAATTTTTTAAACAGTGCTATAATATAGAAATGAGGTTTGGTTTTAAAATCATTGTTTTTTGTCTAGTTGGTCTGGCAATCTTAGCTGCTAGTAATTTTTTGTTGGCTGGTAATATTGTAAATACAGATACTCCATCTTCTACGATGTATTCCATTGATGATATTTATGACCTTATTAATAATAATCCATTTGCCGGTGAACACTCTCTTTCGCCGACTGATTCAATTGGTTCTTCGATGCACTCTGTTTCTGACTTATATATTACTTTAGCTAATTTAATCCAAGCTGAGGATTTAGCACCAACCAGCCATATTTATCTTGATGTCGGCCCTGGCGAACAAACCCCAGCCCCGATCGCCACGACGACCAAAGAATTTTCTCCGACCACTTTGGCCGGAACCTCGACCGGTTATACCCTGGCAGACATCTATGATTTGATTATTAATAATAATCGCATTACTACCCCCAATCACACTTTTGCCCCAAGCTCTGGTCCGGCTGATTCGGGACAGTCCTTGACGAATATTTATGAAGCTTTATCTAATCTTATTGACGAGAACGATATTGTCGCGAACGTAACCTATCTTGGTATCACTGGAATCTATAGTTCCACCTATTCTGTAAATTTTAACAGCAGCGGAGGAACTTATGTTTCAGCGGTGAGTGGTATTATTCCCGGAGCAACTATTACTTTACCAGCTGAGCCGTCTAGGCGTGGCAATACCTTTGAAGGTTGGTATACCGAAATTGACGGTGGGGGAACCCAATTTACCGACAGTACTTCAGTGGCTGGAAATATTACCGTCTATGCCAAATGGCAAGATTTGTGTACTCATTCAGCGGCCGATGATAATTGTTGGTCATCAGTTATTAATGCAAATAAGTGGTCAACTGAAAGTATTATAACCGGAGCGACGAGTGCGGCTGATGGTGAGTCAAATACCACAGTTCTGGCTAATTTGGCTGGTGATTATCCCCAAGCTGATGCTTGTGCTTCTTTAGTTGAAGATGGATATCCAGCGGGTACTTGGTACTTACCAGCTGAAGACGAATTAACAGCTGGTTTAGATGCTCAATTTATCACGGATCCTCCAACCGTTACAGGTTTTAACGGGACGAACGGTTATGGTTATTGGTCAAGTACAGAGTCTAACCAAGGTGAGTCTGTTTATGTGGCTAACGTGGGCGGAGTGACATTTTTTCAATCTTATAGTAAACAAGCGGGTGTTCTTCCCGTTCGTTGTCTGCGTTGATCCTTCCTGGTGAGTTTTGTGATAATAAATTAAAATCCCCGCCCCTTGTGAACAGGGGGCGGGGATGGCGGATATCTCTTCTTAGCCCTCAACCAACTCCTTCATCAGTTGAGCGACCGAGATTATTTCCTTGATTCGGTAGGCATTACTGCCGACCGTATACATTGGTGGTTCATCACCCGCAAGGCCGAGGGCCGCGCGGAGAGTATCACAAATGCAGAAGTATTGCTGATTGAGTGGATTGTTTGGATGAGCCTTACAAACCGTGTAGTTTCCTTTCTCGTCTTTGCCGAGGACGTAGCCCATGCGACAGCGTGGGCGACGTTTGCCAGCGATCAGTTCCTGATAGGCCGGCGAATCTTTTAGTACCCGAAACGGAAAGCCACAAGGCGAACCGTTTGTGACTAGTATGTCCTCCTCGTTAGATAGAACGATTTGTCGTTTGAATTCGTCGGTTGCGCCACTTTCGATGGTGGCCAAAAACCGCGTTCCCATTTGGACGCCTTTGGCTCCCATTGCTAGGAACTTCAGGATGTCCTCGTGGGTAAATATTCCACCAGCGACGATAACCGGAATATCGCCCGCCACCGCCAACACTTCTGGCAGAATCTTTTCCAGGGCAAATTCAGGCTTGCCAACATCCTCGAACTTAAAGCCCAAATGCCCACCGGCCCGCGGGCCTTCGAGCACGATTGCATCTGGTTTTTGACGCCAGCGCTTTAGGATGATGCTTAGGGTTCGACCAGACGAGACTATCAGAACCAAGGCTGTTTCACCTGGGTTCTCAATTTTCTTGGGTACACCTGCACCCAGGAAAAGCGCCGTCACTTTGGCGTCGAGCGCTGCTCGGATCGTTTCGTCATAACTTTCTCCCAAAACACACATAACGTTCAGGCCAGCGCGATAACCGCCGGCCATGGCCGTCTCGATCTCTTCCCGAACGGCAGTATACGTCGTGTATTTGCGGTTATTGATTATGCCCAAGATATCCCGTAAGCCAGCACTCGACAGCACTCCCAAACCGCCCGCTTCGTGAACGGCTCGTGTCAGTCTTGGTCCAGAAATTCTGGGCCCCATTCCACCCTGGACGATGCAGTGAGGCAATTCGAAACCTTTTATTCTCAGACTCGGAATTATGCTCATACTATCAACCTCCGTGTTAAGGAACAACGCACCTAATTAAAGTTTAGCACGATCCCAAATTTTATTCTTTTTTAGAGTGTTTTGTGCTACTCTTTTTGTATGACTATTTTTGATGTTTGCATAATCGGTGGTGGCCCTGCTGGTTTGATGGCGGCGGGGGTGGCGGCCGAGAAGGGGGCGAAGGTTATTTTGCTGGAAAAAAATGAGATTTTAGGCAAAAAATTGCTGATTTCTGGTGGCGGGCGTTGTAATCTCACCAATGCTAATCCCAATCATCGAGACTTTGTTTCAAAATATGGCAAGAAGGGTAACTTTCTTTTTACTCCGTTTTCTAAATTTGGCGTACCGGAAACAATAAAATTTTTTAACAATCTAGGTTTACAAACTAAAGTTGAACCCGGCTACCGAGTTTTTCCTGTTAGTGATAAAAGCGAGGACGTTTTAAATGCGCTAGTGGATTTTGCTAAAAAGAATAAAGTCGAATTTAAAATTGGAGCCGAAGTTTTAAAATTTAAAAAGACCAAAAAGCAAATCACTTCGGTGGTTTTAACTTCGAAAGAAGAGATAAAAGCCAAATCTTTTATTTTGGCTTCTGGTGGTAAAAGTCATCCGGAGACAGGTTCGACTGGCGACGGTTTTACTTGGCTCAAAGATTTAGGCCACAAAGTGATTAATTCTAATCCCGCCTTGGTGCCAATAAAAATTAAAGAAAATTGGATTAATGACTTGGCGGGAATACCTGTCGATCATGCCACTATTTCGGCCTGGATCATTGATCAGGACTCACTTTTTCAGAATTGGAAAAAAGTTTTAAACAAAAAGGGGCGCTTTCTCTTTACTCATGTCGGTCTAACCGGGCCAACCATTTTGAATATGAGCAAAGAAATTGGTGAGTATTTAGATTATGGTGAGGTCAAGATTGCTATCGATTTTTTCTCGGGAGTTGGACTGGATAAAATGCATGAGATGATGCTAAAGACTTTTGAGCTAAACTTAAATAAAAAGATTAAAAATTTGGTCTTTAAAGAAATTCCAACTAAGGTGTATGAAATAATGTTGAAGCAACTAGAAATTGATGGAGAAATTCCTGTGAATGAAATTATTCGCGAAGCCCGCTTGGCGTTGGTGGAAAAGTTTAAAAGATTTGAAATGACGGTGGGTGGTTTGTTGGGTTTGGATAAGGCCGTGGTGACTAGCGGGGGATTAGATCTTTCAGAAGTCGATTTTAAGACGATGCGCTCTACCATTTATGCTAATTTGTATTTCGCTGGTGATATTTTAGACTTCGACCGTCCTTCTGGTGGTTTTTCGCTTCAGCTTTGTTGGACGACCGGCCATCTCGCCGGGGAGTCATCGACCGCTAAATAATAATTGTTTTTATGTTAAAATAAACTGACGATGATTAA
The DNA here is from genome assembly GCA_964567825.1 of uncultured Candidatus Saccharibacteria bacterium. Taxonomy (GTDB): domain Bacteria; phylum Patescibacteriota; class Minisyncoccia; order Phycocordibacterales; family GWA1-40-21; genus CAIJXO01. The sequence goes on along the minus strand of CAZMNX010000001.1, from coordinate 15,013 downwards.
GGAGCAAATTTTTGATTTAATAAAGAAGGTATTAGTAGAGTTGGGGCTTGATGTTAAAAATCAAACCAATTTTTCCGTGGAGCATCCTGACGTTTTGACTCAGGGCGATTATTCGACGAATGTGGCTCTGATTTTGGCTAAACAACTAAAGAAAAATCCGGTAGAATTGGCCAAGGAGCTAGTCGAGAAAACAAACCAAATAAAATTTGTTGAAATTTCTAAAATTGAAGTGGCGGGTCCCGGCTTTATCAATTTCTATTTAGCGCCAGAATTTTTTGAAAGTCAGACTAGACAGATTTTAAGAAGGGGCAAAAAGTTTGGGCAAAATAAAGTGGGGAAGGGCAAAAAAGTGATTGTCGAATATTCTTCGCCTAATATTGCCAAGCCTTTTACGGTAGGGCATTTGCGTTCGACCATCATTGGTGATGCCGTGGCTAATATTCTGGATTTTTCTGGTTACAAAGTTATTCGCGATAATCACCTTGGTGATTGGGGGACACAGTTTGGTAAATTAATTGTAGCCCTGAAAAAATGGTCAAGTTTGGAGGTAATTGAAAAATCAGAAAAGCCAATTAAAGATTTAGTGGATTTGTATGTGAAATTTCACGATGAGGCGGAGAAAGAAGCGGAAGGTAGTAAAACTTTAGAAAATGAAGCCCGGGCGTGGTTTACTAAACTTGAGCAAGGTAATAAAGAAGCCAAAAAGATTTGGCAAAAATGCATTAAACTTTCGATGAGGGAGTTTGAGCGAATTTATAAAGTGCTAGATGTTAAGTTCGATACGTCTTACGGTGAAAGTTTTTTTGAAGATAAAATGGCGGCCGTGATTGATGATGTAAAGAAAGCGGGGATCGCCCGTGAAAGCGAAGGGGCTTATTTAGTTTTTTTTGACAATGAAAAATATCCACCTTTTATGCTCTTGAAAAGTGATGGTTCATCGCTCTATGCTTTACGCGATTTGGCAACTGATAAATGGCGTAAGAAGAAATATGGTCAGGAAGTGGTTATTATTAATGAAGTGGGTGGTGAGCAGAGCTTGCACTTCAAACAGCTTTTTGAGACAGAAAAACTTCTCGGTTATGTTAAAGATGGCGAGCGTGTACACGTCGCCCACGGCTTATATCGATTTAAAGAAGGCAAGATGAGCACCCGAAAGGGGAACGTGATTTGGCTCGATGATGTGATTGCCGAAGCCGTGGAGAGGGCGGGGGTGATAAATAAAGGAACTGCTGAGATCGTGGCGATGGGAGCACTTAAATTTAATGATTTAAAACGTGAAGCTAGGGGCGATATTAATTTCGATTGGGACGAGATCTTGAATCTAAAAGGAGACTCTGGTCCTTACTTGCAATATTCTTGTGTCCGCGCCAAAGCGATTTTGGAAAAAGCGAAGCAAGAAAAAGTGAAAGCTAATTATAAAAAAGTTGGAACAGAGATTTATAATTTAGAAAAGATAATCTATCGTTTTCCAGAAGTGGTTGAGCGAGCGGGTAGAGAATACGCGCCGCATTACTTGGCTCTGTACTTGATACAACTCGCCGGAGAGTTTAACACTTTTTACGGACAAGGAAAGATTGTGGATAAAATTGATCCAGCTTCTTCACACAAGATTGCTCTAACTTCTGCTTTCATTTCGATCATGCAGAATGGCCTAAACTTATTGGGCATGAAAGTGCCAGACAAGATGTAATTTTGCCCATTTTTCCTTTACCTGCTACAATAAAATAATGAAAAGCTTGCGGGCTCAAAAAGAGGAAGAGGTTCTAGCTTTTTGGCAAAAAAACAATATTTTTAAAAAATCGTTAGAAAAAGACGCTCCAAGGGGTGAGTATGTATTTTACGATGGTCCACCATTCGCCACAGGTACTCCGCATTATGGTCATATTCTGGCCGGTACCATGAAAGATTTGGTTGGTCGCTATAAAACCATGCGCGGTTTTCATGTGCCAAGGCGCTGGGGTTGGGATTGTCATGGCTTACCCGTGGAAAACATTGTCGAGAAGGAATTAAATTTAAAAAGCAAAAAAGAGATCGAGGAATACGGTATTGAAAAGTTTAACGCTGCGGCCCGAAAGAGCGTTATGGCTTATGTGGGTGATTGGAAACAAATTGTGCCGCGAATGGGCCGTTTCGTAGATATGGAGGATGATTATAAGACTATGGATGCATCTTTCACCGAAAGTGTGTGGTGGATTTTTCATCGCCTTAATGAAAAAGGTTTAGTTTACGAAGGCTTTAAATCAATGCATCTTTGTCCACGCTGCGAGACTACCCTTTCAAACTTTGAGGTGAATCAGGGCTATAAAGATATCACTGATATTTCAGTAACGGTGAAGTTCGCCGTCGTTGACGAGATAAATACCTATTTTCTAGCCTGGACAACTACTCCTTGGACATTACCCGGTAATGTAGCCTTGGCTGTCGGACCGGAAGTTGATTATGTCAAAATAAAAATAATGCCTTCGGGCGATCATTTTATTTTAGCTAAATCACGCTTAGCAGCAATTAAAGAAAATTATGCGGTTGTTGAGGAAATGAAAGGCGAGAAGTTATTGGGTAAAAGTTATAAGCCGGTTTTCGATTATTATAACAACAATAAGACTAAGAATATTGAAAATGGTTTTAAGGTTTATGGCGCAACTTTCGTGACGACCGAGGATGGAACGGGGATCGTACATATCGCTCCAGCCTTTGGAGAAGACGACATGGCCTTAGGTAAGGAGAAGAATTTGCCGTTCATCCAACACGTTGGTACCAATGGTAAATTCAAGGCCGAAGTAAAAGATTTTGCCGGCCAGGATGTTAAACCCAAAGGAGATCATCAAAAAGCTGATGTTGAGGTAATTAAATATTTGGCCGGTAAGGGAACTTTGTTTGCTAAAGAAAAATTAATTCACTCCTATCCTCATTGTTGGCGTTGTGATACTCCACTTTTAAATTACGCTTCTTCTTCTTGGTTTGTCGAGGTCACTAAATTCCGAGATCGATTAGTTAAGGCAAATCAAAAGATTAGTTGGGTACCTGGCGATATTAAAGATGGCCGTTTTGGTAAATGGTTAGAGGGGGCGCGGGATTGGGCGATTTCTCGTTCCCGCTATTGGGGATCGCCGTTACCAGTTTGGCGTTGTGAAAAATGTGAAAAGAAGGAATTTATAAGTTCAGTTGAAGATATAAAGAAGAGGACTGGTGGGCGGAATAATTTTTTTGTGGTGCGTCATGGTGAAGCCGATAACAACGTCTTGGGCGTAATTAGTTCTGATCCAAAGCGACCGCATCATTTAACCGATTTAGGTAAAAAACAAGTTATTGAAACGGCGGAAAAGTTAAAAAGCAAAAAGATAGATTTGATTTACGTTTCACCCTTTGTTCGAACTCAGGAAACAGCCAAAATTATTGCCGATAAACTTAATCTTGATCCAAAGAATATTATTACTGATGATCGAATTCACGAGGTTTACGGTGGAGAATTAGATGGTAAAAGCGATGCTGAATATCAACGCCAATTTGAATCGGCCATTGAAAAATTTGATAAGGCACCAGTTGGTGGTGAAAACTATACACAAATCAAGAATCGAATGACGGAGTTTGTTTACGATATAAATAAAAAGCATGAGGGGAAAAACATTTTAATTGTTAGTCACAATACGCCTGTTTGTTTGATGTTTGCCGGTGTTGCTGGTCTTGATCGGGTACAGACAATTGAATTAAGGCAAAAAGCTCACGATTTTATTAAAAATTCTGAAGTTAAGGAATTAAATTTTGCGCCAATTCCTCACAATCATGATTTTGAATTAGATTTGCATCGGCCGTATATTGATGAAATTACTTTTACCTGTACTTGTGGCGCCCAAATGAAAAGAGTACAGGAGGTATTTGATTGTTGGTTTGAATCTGGCTCCATGCCTTTTGCTGAGAGTCATTATCCCTTTGAGAATTTGGAAAAGTTTAATCCTAACCCGGGCTTATTTAGAAAAAGCGTTGGTTTTCCGGCTGAGTTTATCGCTGAGGGGCAGGATCAGACGCGCGGCTGGTTCTATACTATGCTGGTTTTGGCGGTTGGTTTATTTGATACTTCCTCATTTAAAAATGTCATTGTGAATGGAATTATTTTAGCGGAAGATGGTCAAAAAATGTCTAAACGTCTAAAGAATTATCCGGATCCAATGGAGGTGGTAGATAAATACAGTGCTGATGTTTTGCGTTACTATCTGCTTTCTTCGCCAGTGGTGAAAGCTGAAGACTTGAGATTTTCCGAGAGGGGAGTTGATGAAATAATGAAGAAAGTTTTGATGCGATTAGATAATGTTTATTCTTTTTATGAAATGTACAGCCAAAATACCGCCGCGCCAGTGAAGAATTTTTATCCAGTGGCCGATGATGTTTTGGATAAGTGGATCCTGGCCAAATTAAATAAATTACATTTAGAAGTGACAACTAGTTTGGATAAATACGAACTCGATCGAGCCACAAGGCCAATTGCCGATTTTGTTGACGATCTTTCAACTTGGTATTTGCGCCGTTCGCGTGATCGTTTTAAATCAGATCAATTAAAAGAGCGAAGTCAAGCGATTGAGACTACCAGATATGTACTTGAGGAGATTGCCAAAATAATTGCTCCTATTATGCCTTTTTATGCAGAAGAACTTTATCAGAAAACTAAAGCTTGCGACGGGCAAGAGAGCGTGCATTTGGCTTCCTGGTCTGAGATTCGCCAGACTGGTGTCGAAGAGGGGAAATTAATTACTGAAATGGACGAAGTTCGGAAGATTGTCACCTTGGGACTAGAAGCGCGGTCAAAAGCTAATATTAAAGTTAGACAACCGCTGCTTAAGTTGGGAGTAAAAGACAAAAAGTTTGGAGTCGAAAATCTGGGCGGCTATCTTGGTCTTATTCAGGATGAGTTAAATGTGAAAGAGGTTGTTTTTGATTCAAAGCTGACCTCAGAAGTTGAGTTGGATTTGAATATAACACCGGAACTTAAGGCCGAAGGCCAGATGCGTGAATTGGTTAGGGCGATTCAGGAATTACGCAAGCAGGAAAAATTAAATCCAAGCGATATCGTCACCTTAAGGATCGATACCGATTCGGCCGGAAAAGAATTAGTTACAAAATTTGAAACAGAAATTAAAAAAACAACTCTACTCAAAAGTATTTCTTTTGTTAAAGACGAGACGGCCAACCCGATTAAAGTTGACGAATTAAGTTTTGGTCTAAAGATTGTAAGATAATGTCACACACTATTTATAATACGGAGGGTTTCGTCCTGAAAAGTGTTAATTTTGGCGAGGCTAATAAATATTATTATCTTTTTACAAAAGATTTTGGTTTGATTAAAGCTAGCGCTCAAGGGGTGCGCCATCTTCAGTCGAAATTACGTTACGGGTTGGTTGATTTTTCTCTGGCCCGTGTTTCGTTGGTGCGGGGAAGAGAAGTTTGGCGATTAACTGGGTCCGAAAAACTGACTGACTATTCGAGTAATTTAAGGAAACAAGAGTTTCTCTTAGTCTCGCGAATTTTTTCATTGCTTCTGCGTTTACTTCATGGTGAGGAAAAGAACGAGTTTCTTTTTGATAGTTTGCTGCAAGGCTTAAACTTTTTGGCTAAAGAAAATTTAGAAAATAAAAATCTAGAAAATTTCGAATGTGTTTTGGCCCTTCGTACTTTATCGGCATTGGGTTATATCGGAAAATTGGCTGATTTTGATCAATTCACCAGCTCGCCATATTTTACCCTTGAGCTGTTGTCGACCATGGCCACCTTAAGAACCCAGGCCATTACAGAGATAAATAAGTCGTTGGCTGAAACCCACCTCTAACTTCTGATTTAACTTGGAAAGTGTTATAATTACTTGACGAAATTTATGTACGAAGATCCTAAAAGCAAAATAAGTCAGCTGGAGAAGATTCTAGATGAAAGGGAAGATCGGGTAACTAAAAAAGTAAAAAGACACGAATTACTCAATCGTGAAATTTACGCTAATTCTAACTGGGACGATAAAGAATTTGAGGTAAAGGACGAATCGATAGAGCTTGATGAAAAGAAGAGGGGCTTATCGGTTTCTGTAAAAATCTTAATTGGCTCGATTATTTTTTTTCTTATCGCTTTGGCGGTGGTGGCCTATGAGTTTTTGGGTGGCGGAAATATCGTTTCTGGTAACAATATTGATATTAGTGTTCGAGCTCCAATTTCTATCGCCGGTGGGGAATTATTGCCGTTTGAAATTGAGATTAGGAATAATAACAGCGTTAAGCTTTCTGGCGCTGATCTGGGAGTTACTTTTCCGGTGGGGGCTAGACTAGCCACCGATACTTCCTTGCCAGCCAAGCGTGTTCAGGAATTTATTGGCGATATCGCTCCAGGCCAGACGGTGAAGAAAAATTTAAGTGTCGTTTTGTTCGGTACTGAAAATGAGAAAAAAGAGATTGGTATAACTTTAGAGTATAAGATTGCTGGTTCTAATTCGCAGTTTAATAAAAATAAAGCCGTTTCTGTTTTATTGGCTTCGGCACCAGTTAGTATCGTTGTGACTGGTTCCAAAGAAGTGAACACCAATCAGGTTGTGAATCTTAACGTGGATATTACTTCTAATTCGCCAACTATTCTTAAGGGGGTTTTATTAAAAGCTGATTATCCATTTGGTTTTAATTTTACCAAGTCCGAGCCGAACTTTTTTTCCAAGAATAATGTATGGTTGATTGGGGACTTGGCCCCAGGTGAAAAGAGGACCATAAAAATATCGGGAACGTTAAACGGTCAGGAGGGTGAGGAGCGCGGTTTTAATTTTAGTGTTGGTTTACAATCTAAAGCTGATAATTTGGCTATTGATTCGGCTTTTACCTCAGCTTTTTCATCGGTCATCATCCGTCGACCATTTGTTAGTGCCGATATGTTCTTTAATGATCAATATACTTCAGATTATATCGCTTCGGCTGGTGGAAAGGTGGAGGTAGTGATTAAGTGGCAGAATAATCTACCTTATCAGGTTTCTGACGTAGCTATTGTTGTGAAATTAAGTGGTAATGCGGTTGATAAATCCTCGGTTCAAGTTGAAGATGGTTTCTATCGTTCAATTGATAATACGATTACTTTCGATAAGAATACTAATGTTTCACTAAAACTTCTTGGCCCGGGCGATTCAGGAGAAAGTAAATTTGAGCTTAAGAGTTTTAGCGCTGGTTCAGTGACTGGTTCAGGTTTGAGTAATCCAGTTATTACTTTAAATTTATCGGTTAAGGGTCGCCGAGTTGATTATGGCGGCAGCCCTGAAGATGTTCTATTTTCTGCAGTCAATAGAATTAAAGTTACTTCAGACCCTCAATTGTTTGCTAAGTCTTTGTATTATGTCGGACCATTTCAAAATACTGGACCAGTTCCCCCTAAAGCCGAGAAAGAAACAACTTATACTATTACTTGGACGGTGACTAACCCTTTAAACAATCTTTCCGGAGCTAAAGTTTCAGCCGTTTTACCACCATATGTTAAATGGCTAAATGTTATTAGTCCTGATAAGGAAAAGATAAGTTACAATGAGGATACTCGAGAATTGACCTGGAACCTCGGTAATGTTTTAGCCGGCGCTGGTCGAATTGTCCCAGCTCGAGAAGTTTCGTTCCAGCTTTCATTCTTGCCTAGCGTTAGCCAAATCGATTCATCGCCAGATTTGATTGGAGCGGCCAGACTTGAAGCGCGAGATACCTTTACTTCAACAACGGTGGCGGATAGCTTTACGGCGGTTAATACTCGTTTGAGTAATGACCCTTATTTCCGAGCTGATTTTGAGAACGTAATCAAATAGTTGTTAAAAATTTTCTAATCTATATACTGTATTTATGGCAAAAAAAGTTGAAAAAGATAGTGAATTAATGGAAAAGATCGTCTCTTTATGTAAAAGACGCGGTTTTATTTACCAGGGTTCAGAAATATATGGAGGCCTATCCGGTACTTGGGATTACGGCCCACTGGGCGTATCTTTAAAAAATAATGTTAGAAATTTGTGGTGGAAAAAGTTTGTGACCGATCGCGAGGATATGTTTGGTGTTGATGCCGCAATTTTGATGAATCAAAAAGTTTGGCAGGCGACAGGGCACGTGGCCGGTTTTTCTGACCCTTTAGCTGAGTGTAAAAAGTGCAAGAAAAGGTGGCGAACCGATAATATTCCAGATCGTAAGAAATGCCCAGACTGTAATGGGGAATTGGGCGAGGAAAGGCAGTTTAATATGCTTTTCAAAACTAATGTGGGGGCGATGACGACTGAGGATTCAATTTCTTATTTACGCCCTGAGACCGCCCAGGGTATGTTTGTGAATTATAAAAATATTGTCGATTCTTTTCATCCTAAGTTACCATTCGGTATGGCACAAATTGGTAAAGCCTTTCGAAATGAGATTGCCCCACGAGATTTTACTTTTAGAAGTCGTGAATTTGAACAGATGGAGATTGAATATTTAGTTAACCCTAAGTCTTGGTCAGATACATTCGAACATTTTCGACTGGAGATGATAAATTGGACTAAGGAAATTGGTTTAAATTCGCAACATGTTCACGAAAATGAAATTGGAGATGCTGACCGGGCTTTTTATTCCAAGCGGACTATTGATTTTGAATTTGATTTTCCTTTTGGACAAAGCGAGCTTTATGGCCTAGCGTATCGCACCGATTATGATTTGAAGAAGCATAGCGAAGCGAGCGGCGTGGAACTTTCGTATCTAGATGAGGAAACAAAAGAGAAGTTTATTCCTCATTGTATTGAGCCGTCTTTTGGTCTTGACCGTACCGTTTTAGCTATTCTGTCTGATGCCTATACCGAAGATAAAATGAATGATGAAGTACGTTCTTATTTAAAATTTGCACCCAAAATTGCACCGGTGAAGGTGGCCGTGTTTCCTTTGATGAAGAACAAGCCACAGCTAGTGGAAAAGGCCCGAGAAATTTACGGAAGCCTTAAAAAAGAGTTTGGCGCGGTAATGTTTGATGATAATGGCAATGTGGGTAAAAGATATCGCCGTCAGGATGAAATCGGCACACCCTTCTGTGTTACAGTTGATTTTGATACAGTGGAAAAAGATCAAATGGTCACCGTTCGTGATCGTGATACTGGTGGGCAGGAGCGGGTCGCTATTTCTGAACTCGTGTCTTATCTAAAAACTAAATTAGCTTAGTTCGATCTAAAATTTATGAATTACAAAAAGACAATTTTAGAAAATGGTCTGCGGGTGATTACTGTCCCAATGAAGGACAATCCGACAGTAACCGTTTTTGTGTTGGTTGAGGCCGGCTCGAAATATGAGACCAAAGACAAAAATGGCATTTCGCATTTTTTAGAGCATATGTGTTTTAAAGGAACCATTAGACGTCCTAATAATTTTGATATTAGTACTGAGCTAGACACAATAGGGGCGATCTATAACGCTTTTACTTCGCAGGAAATCACTGGCTATTATGCTAAGGCCGAATACAATCAAATCAATAAATTGCTCGACATCATTTCTGATATGTATTTAAATCCGCTATTCGATGAAAAAGAAATTGAAAAAGAAAAGGGAGTAATTATCGAGGAAATAAATATGCGCGAGGATTTGCCGCAGTATAAGGTGCAGAATCTTATAACTGAGTTGGTTTATGGCGATCAACCAGCTGGCTGGGACATTGCCGGACCAAAAGATAATATTAAAAAAATAGGCAAAACCGATTTCCTGAATTATCGTAATAAATTTTATACATCCTCTGCGACAACTTTAGTCATCGCCGGAAATTTTGACGAAAGTAAAATAATTAAGGATATTGAAAAAGCTTTTGCAGTTATGCCTAAATTGAGTAGGGGAACAAAGGATAAAGTCAGAGAAAATCAGGTTAAACCAGCAGTTGCTATTTTTAACAAAGAAACCGATCAGGCTCATTTAGTTCTAGGACTAAGATCTTTTGACTTGTATGATGAGAGGAATAAAGTGATGGATGTTTTAGTCGGAGTGCTTGACGCTGGTATGAGCTCTCGTTTATTTAAAAAGTTAAGAGACGAAATGGGCGTTTGTTATTACGTTAGCGCTAGTCAGGAGGCGCTTACTGATCATGGTTTGTTTTCTATTAGTGCTGGGGTTAATAATGAAAGGGTTAGCGAGGCGGTTCGGGTTATTTTAGCTGAATTAAAAAAGCTTAAAACTGATTTGGTTTCTGAAACAGAATTACTGAAGGTTAAACAAAACTTGTCTGGCACTATGTATCTCGGTTTGGAATCCTCTAATTCTCTAGCTAATTTTTATGGTTTTCAGGAAATTATGAATGAAAAGATTAAAACACCCGAAGAGACAAAATTAGAAATCGAATCAGTTACAGCTGCCGATATTATGAAGTTAGCCAATGAAATTTTCGTCGATTCTGGTTTAAATCTGGCCATTGTCGGCCGCTTTCAAGATAAAAAGCCATTTGAGGACATTCTCAAGTTTTGATTTTCATAGGTATAATTTTGTGTTACAATAAGCTTTATGGAAAAGCCAGAGCGAAATTTTAGCGTAACTATCAGCTCAAGTACGGTAATTAAGAGTATTGTCATCCTTGTTTTGGCCTTTTTACTGTATAAGATGTTGGACTTAGTTTTGGTGGTGCTGACCGCTGTTGTTATTGCTTCGGCCGTTGAGCCAATCACTAAATGGTCGGCTCGTTATAAAATCAAAAGAATTTTTTCTGTCCTAGCCACCTATGTGGTGATTATTTTGGTTTTCGCCGGTCTGCTATACTTCTTTATTCCACCAGTTTTGGACGAGGCCGCCAATTTATTAAGTGATGCACCAAAATATCTCGATACGTTAACTCTATGGAATCCGTTAAATGACACTCAGGTTTCTGACACCGGTAAGGTTGTTAGTGGTATTTCACAGGGCCTTAATGGCGGTAAGGGAATACTAGAGGGAATCTCTGATGGCACTCTAAAACCATCTGCTCTCAGTGATTTAGTCGGTCAGTTTAGGGCACTTACATCTAATACTTCAGATGGATTAATTAGAATCGCAAGTAGTATTTTCGGTGGCGCTCTATCCTTTATCTTGATGATCGTTTTGTCTTTCTACTTAGCTGTACAAGAAAATGGAGTTGAAAAGTTTTTGCGAATTATTACCCCGATCAAAAATGAGACCTACATTATCGATCTATGGAAAAGATCACAGCGCAAGATTGGTTATTGGATGCAAGGACAGTTACTTCTTGGGGTACTCGTCGGTGTTTTAGTCTATCTTGGCTTAATGATTTTTGGTATTAAAAATGCTTTGATTTTGGCCGTTTTTGCTGGTGCCTTAGAAATTATTCCGATTTTCGGTCCAATCGTGGCGGCAGTTCCGGCTATTCTTTTCGGTTATATTGATGGCGGTTTAACTATGGGTCTGCTGATTTTGGGCCTATTCGTGATTATTCAGCAGTTTGAAAACCATCTGATTTATCCGCTAGTTGTTAAGAAGATTGTGGGCATCTCACCAATCATTGTTATTTTGTCTTTGATTATTGGTGCCAAGCTGGCTGGTTTTCTCGGTATAATTTTATCTGTTCCAATAACCTCGGCGATTATGGAATTTATCGATGACGTTCAGCGGGATAAAAATGCTACGGTTGATAAAGCGCATGTCTAAGAATTTTTATATTACAACTACTATTCCGTATGTAAATTCTGATCCACATATCGGATTCGCTTTTGAGCTAGTTCAGTCAGATATTTTAGCCAGATATCAACGTCTTTTAGGTCGGGAAGTCTTTTTTAGTACCGGAACGGATGAGTACGGTCAAAAGATCTGGGAGGCTAGTCAGAAGGAGGGCAAAAATGTTCAAGATTACGTCGATTACTACGCTCAAAAATTTTTAGACCTCAAAAGCATCCTAAATTTATCTAACGATAATTTTATTAGGACAACAAGCAAGGAAAATATTTTGGCCTCACAAGAATTTTGGCGTTTGTGTGATGAGAGAGGGGATATTTATAAGAAGAAGTATAAAGGTTTGTATTGCGTGGGTTGCGAGAAGTTTATTACCGATAAGGATTTGGTTAATGAACGTTGCCCACTTCATCCAAATAAAGATTTGGAAATGGTAGAAGAGGAAAATTATTTTTTTAAACTAACTAATTATCGCCAAAGATTATTGGAATATCTTGCCAATGACCGTGTTATTTTTCCTGAATGGCGAAGAAAAGAGGCTGTTGAAGTGGCCCAAAATATGGAGGACTTTTCTATTTCACGTAGTAAGGACAGGCTTTCGTGGGGGATTGCTATACCGGGCGACGATACTCAGGTCATGTATGTTTGGTTTGGTGCTTTAGTAAATTATATCTCGACGTTGGGCTGGCCGACCAATATGGAACAATTCAATAAATTTTGGACTGAAGGTGAAAATATCCAAACTGCAGGAAAAGATATGGTAAAGTTTCAGTCAGTAATGTGGCAGGGAATGTTGATGTCCGCCGGTTTATCAAAAACAGATACGGTAGTGTACCACGGATTTATTACTGGAGCGGGCGGAGCTAAAATGTCTAAATCTTTAGGGAATGTTATCAATCCTAGCGAGATTGTTCAAGAGTTTGGAACCGACGCCCTAAGATATTTTTTTGCTAGAGAAATTTCCTCATTTGAAGATTCACCCTTTACTAAAGAAAGTTTTAAAGAGGCCTATAATGCCAATTTGGCTAATGGTTTGGGTAATCTTGTAAGTCGTATAATGAAAATGGCGGAAACAAATCTGAGTGAACCGGTTGTGGTACCAGAAAAAAGTATCCCTCAGGAATTTTTTGATTTTCTAGAAAAGTTTGAAATTCAAAAAGCGACCGATTTAATCTGGCAAAAAATCGCTGAAGCCGACCGCCATATTCAGGAAACGACGCCGTTTAAATTAGTGAAAACCGATAAAGAAAAAGGGGTCGAAATAATTGAGGATTTAGTTGTCCGTCTTTATGCTATTGCCAGAATGTTGAATCCAATTCTGCCAGAGACGGCTGAAAAAATATTGAAATTAATTAAGGAAAACAAAACTCCCGAAGTGCCGTTGTTTCTAAGAAAAGATTAGTTATGGAATTAGAAGCATCCAAGCAGGAAGAAATTTTTAAAATTGTTAGAAAAAGATTAAGCGAAGAAAAAACCGGTCGTCGGGCTCTATCTTTAAAATACCCAGTATTATTGCCAGCTATTTTAGGCACTAAACGTTTTTTAAGAAATTTTAAAAATAGTTTGAATCGGAATATTAGCAAGAAAAAGGGTGTCGATTTTTTTGATTGTGTTATTGCCAATCATTCTTCTCCGCTTTTTAGAAAATTAGGTGATTCGGATCCTGATTTACAAAAAGGTAAGGTTGAAAATTTAAGGCTGGCCATAAAATCTTTGCAGGGTTTAGTTATTCCGCCCGGAAAAACCTTTTCTTTTTGGGCGATAGTCGGCGCCGCCTCGCAAAAGAGAGGGTATGTCGACGGCATGCTGCTGTCTGACGGACGAGTAATTAAGGGTATTGGCGGCGGCCTTTGCCAGCTATCGAACTTGCTTTACTGGCTTTTTTTACACAGCCCAGTAGAGATTATTGAGCGTAAACATCATTCTCGGGACGTTTTCCCTGATAGTGGTCGAACTGTGCCCTTTGGAACCGGGGCGACAATTTTTTATAATTTAATTGATTTAAAAATAAAAAATACTTTTTCTTATCCAATTCAGCTTAAATTATGGTTGTCTGATTCGCAACTAAAAGGCCAAATACTTTCCAGTCATCGCTTGGCCGAGAAATGTCATTTAATAGAAAAATATCATTACTTTATTCAAACCCCCAAGGGCGTCTATCGTTATAATGAAGTTTGGAATGAGATTTCTATTCAGGGTAAATTGGCCAGATCGGAAAAAGTAATGACTAACTGTGCTCCGGTTATGTATCCTGTTAAACAGACTGATTTTTTATTACAATAATATAATGAAATACATTGATATACATTCCCACTTGAGTTTTGTTGATTATGGCACTGATCAAAAGGAGGTGATTACTCGTATGCGGGGAAATGAGGTTGGAACTATTACTATTGGTACTTCGCTTGAAGATTCAAGGGAGGTTTTGAAGATTGCTGAGCAAAATGAAAATATTTGGGTTTGTATCGGTACGCATCCCAAAGAAGGAACGGCCGCGCCGGAGTTCGATGTTGCTGAATTTGAAAAATTAGTTGCACATCCCAAAGTGGTGGCGATTGGGGAGTGTGGTTTGGATTATTTTAAGATAGAAGGCGATGCCCAAAAAATTCAGGAGATAAAACAAAAACAAAAAGAAGTTTTTATTACGCAAATCGAGTTTGCAATCAAACACAACAAACCTTTGATGCTTCACATTCGTGACGGCGAGAAGAAGAGGGAAGCATTTGAAGATGTTTACAATATTTTTAATAATTATCGCGGCCAAGTGAGGGGCAATCTGCATTTCTTTACGGCTAATTTAGATTGGGCTAATAAATTCATCGATTTAGGCTTTACCATCTCTTTTATCGGCTTAATTACCTATGTGCATGATTTCGATAAAATCATCAAAAACGTGCCCTTGGAAGCCCTCCAAGCCGAGACAGATGCCCCCTTTGTGGCCCCAGTGCCCCACCGTGGCGAGCGCAACGAACCCTCGTATGTAATACAGGTCTACGCTAAAATCGCGGAAATTAGGGGTGAGGAGCCTGAAATGGTTAGGTTGCAATTACTCGAAAATGCCAGAAGGGTATTTGGGGTTTAATTTCCTACTGGAACCTCGGGTGGTTTATCCACCTCTAGAGTTTTTGGCTTATTTGCTTGAATAGGCCACTTATGCTAATGTTGGGCTTATGGAAAAAGTCGAAAAACAAGTAGAAGAGGGTGGTGGTCAAGTTTACGAACTTGGTTACCATATAGTTTCCACCGTCGCGGAGGAAAACTTGCCTAAGGAAGTCGAAACTCTGAAAGCAATTGTTCTAAAGGATGGAGGATCGCTAGTAACAGAAGGCGAACCAAAGCTTATTAACCTCGCTTACCCAATGACTAAGTCTGTCGCGGAC